>DJVZ01000055.1:40845-61145 GCA_002441395.1 Spirochaetaceae bacterium UBA6243
ACAAAAGGAGGCGCAAGCGCATAGGTCGGGCTTCTGTTTCCGACCAGGTAGCATATTCTGCCCGTCTCTACAAGGTATCGGATGATTCCGCCCCAGGGGTTGAAAAAATAGGCTCTGGATTCGGTCTCGTCCATCCCTTTTTCGCTGCACCTTTTTTTCAGCGCATCGCGGGTACAGTTCCCTTCCTGAAGCGCTTCCAGTATGAGGTCGGCAAAGAAAATTTTTCGGTTCATCGGAATGGACGAGCACGCTCTCCACTGCTCTTCCGCGTATTTGCTCAATGAGCCGGTATGGAGAAATACGGGCAAGTCCGTCTCATGGATCATGTGTATCGTGCCCCGGAGGGTCCAGCATTTGACAAGAGAAGCGTACTCAATCGACTTTTCAGTGATGCGCAGCAAGAGTGAGCGCAATGCCTCTTTTTCGTATTGCGCCTGCAAACCGCAGAGGTTTTGGACGACATGATCCTGGTCTCTTCTGTTCGTTATGAACTGATTATACAGCCTATGCTCACTTATTTCTCTTTCGGTCATATCCATTGCGGGTCGTCTCCATTGCTTGGGAGCGGCTCACCCCTTGTCCGTGAGCAGCCAGTCGGCCAGCTCCCTCCACCGTGAAAAGGAAAGGTCCGCGCCAGGGCACCGCCTCCCCCGCCGGGCAGCCCGCATGCCCACCCGTTTCGGCCCTTCGATGTCGTATTGGATGTTGTTGCCGACGTAGAGGATTTCGGAAAAATCTATGCCCAGTGCCTCAGCCATGCCTTCGAAAGCCCGGGGATGCGGCTTCAATACTCCAAAGTCCTCTGTGCAGAACGAACGCTCAAAAAGATCTGACAGGCCGAGTGCGTATATTTTTTCCTGGGGCGGCAGATCGGAGAGCGCCGCGACGCGTATGCCGCTGCCGCGGATTTTTTCGATCGTGGCCCTCACTTCCGGATAGGGGCGGATCGAGGCAAAGCGTTTTGGAAGCTCGAGGTAGAAGAGTTGTTCCATGAGTTCGCGTGCGCGATTGGCAGTTTGCGCATGCGGTTGGTCGATATGAAGGTGCTGAGCCATGAGTGAAGCTTGTAGTCGATGAAGGTCTTCTTTGTTTTGAGGAATATAACCGTGCTGCATCTGAAGGGATCGCAGTTCTTTTCTCGCTGCCGAAAATTCCAGGACAATCCGGGGATGTGCGATGAACATGTCGATGCATCGCATATAGAGCGAAGAAGCGGGGTAGAGCGTGCCATCGACATCGAACACCACGGCCCGAATACCGATTTTTTGCTGCATATAGAATGTATACAGGAGGAGCAGAACTCCTGTCCACCACTGCCTAGGCACAAGGCGGCGATTTTGAAATTCTGCTCATCCTGACCAACAGGCCTGAAGGCGCGGTGCGCTTTTCTATTATCAGAAAGCATCGCGCAAAATCCTCGTTCTTAGAAAACCCGCGCCCTGTAGCTCGTATGCAGAAGCTCATGGGAGAGGTGCCCGAGCGGTTTTCCAAGAAAATCTTTGTACAAGGTGTTCACGGCAGGATTCTCATGCGATTTGCGTATCGGCAGTATGCGATCCTCTGTATAGAGGGCCTTGCTTCGGGCAAGTTTTTTCTCGATGTCGGCGAGCACGGGTTGTCCGCCGCCGCCAATGCATCCGCCGGGGCAGGACATGATCTCGATGAACTGATAGGGGCTCTTTCCCGCGCGGATCTCATCGAGGAGTATGCGGGCGTTCGAAAGCCCGTGCGCCACGGCGACGCGGACAGGGCTGCCGCCGAGCACGACTTCGGCGCTCTTGATCGATTCAAAGCCGCGCACCTGGGTAAATTCGATGTTTTCGAGGGGCTTTTTCTCGACTATTTCGTAGACGGTGCGGAGCGCCGCCTCCATGACACCGCCCGTCGTGCCGAATATGGTCGCGGCTCCTGTCGAGCGGCCCAGAGGGTCGTCGAAGTCTTCTTCAGGCAGGTGTCCGATCTCGATGCCGGCGAGTTTTATCATGCGGGCCAGCTCTCTCGTGGTGAGCGCCCAATCGACATCGAAGAACGAACGCGGACCAGCGAGCTTGGCGTCTTTCTCTCTCCACCAGCCCCAGGCTGAGTCCATCTCCTTGCGCCTCGCCTCATATTTCTTTGCGGTGCAAGGCATTATCGAGACGACGCGCATTTTGTCGGGTGCGATTCCGGCAGCCTGCGCGTAGTATGTCTTCGCGACCGCCCCGAACATCTGCTGGGGGCTTTTGCAGGTCGAGACATGCCCGAGGAGGTCGGGGTAGAAGCCCTCGATGAAGTTGATCCACCCGGGCGAGCACGATGTGATCATGGGGGTCGTGCCGCCGTGTGACAGGCGCTCTAATAGTTCGCTGCCTTCTTCCATGATGGTCAGGTCTGCGGTGAACTGCGTGTCGAACACTTTCGCGAAGCCCAGCCGCCGGAGCGCGGCGACCATCTGACCTGTCACCAAGCTTCCCGCGGGAAGTCCAAGCGCTTCTCCCAGTGATGCCCTGATTGCGGGCGCAGTCTGCACCACGACGCTGAGTTTGGAATCCCGCAGCGCGTCGAACACGTCTCTTGACTCATCCTTTTCGGTGATCGCGCCGGTCGGGCACACGACTGAGCACTGGCCGCACTGCACGCAGGCGCTCTGCGCCAGTCCCCTGTCCATGAATGTCGCGACCCGCGTGCGGGCGCCACGGCCCGTGAATGCGATGGCGTTGACTCCCTGCGTCTCTTCGCACACCGACACACAGCGGCCGCAGAGGATACATTTCTTGTCGTCGCGCACGATGCCCTCCGACGTGGTGTCGGGGAGAGGGTATTTTCTGTACGCGGGGAAGCGGTCCGCGCGGACTTCCAGAAGGTTGGCCATCGTGTGCAGTTCGCACGTGTCGGCCCTGACGCAGGAGAGACAATCGCTGGGGTGATTCGCCAGGAGCAGTTCGATCGCGGTCTTGCGCGCCCGCAACACCCGGGGACTGGCTGTTTGTATTTTCATGCCGGGCGTCGGCTTTTGGACGCACGAGCGCACGAGCGATTTTGCCCCTTCGACTTCGACGACGCATACGCCACACGACGCATTTTGAGAGATGCCTTTGAGATAACACAGCGTGGGAATCTTTACGCCGGCGCGAGCGCATGCTTCCACGATGTTCTCGGATGGATCAACCTTCACTGTCTGACTGTCTATTGTAACTTCTATCAAGTTTTCCATGGTCCGCCTCCTTTATTCGCTGACGAGGGTTCCGCGCGGCTCCCGCTTGTGTTCACGGACATCGCAGCGCAGACAGCGATTCGCTTCAATGCGCGCCTGTTCGCCGGTATACCCGAGATTGATTTCCATGAAATTGCTCTTGCGCGCATTGATGGGAAGCATTGCGGCGCGGGTCATCTTTTCCTTGCTGATATTGAGCGGAATTTCCATCCTGTAGCCGAAGCGGCGGAACAGGGTGTCGAAGCGCTTTTTCCCGCTCAAGCTTTGATCGACGATCTCCGCGACGGTTTTTGCCTGACCCATGGCTTCTGCGGCGGTCGCCGGGCCAAGCGTGGCGTCGCCGATGGCGTATACTTTTGGATTCGAGGTGACCAGCGAGAATGGGTCGACCTTGATGCGGCCATTTTTCGAGCGTTCGACGCCGATGGAGTCGATGCCGGGGATTTCAACCTTTTCGCCGATTGCCACAATGACGGTGGAACAGGAAATATCTTCGACCTTGTCGGTGGGAATGGGCGTAGGGCGGCCCGAAGAATCCACGGGGCCCGCTTTCATGCGCTGAATGCGGACGGCCTTTGCAAAGTGTTTGCCATCCTTTTGCCTTGTCAATATTTCAACCGGCGAAGCCATGCATATAAGGTCGATGCCTTCCTCAAGTGCGCCTTTCAGCTCTTCCTCATTGGCGGGCATATCGGTTTTGGAGCGCCTGTAGACGACCGTCACTGTAGAACCAAGGCGCATGGCCGAACGGGCTGCGTCGATCGCGGAATTGCCGCCGCCTATCACCACCACTTCGCCACCCGTGCGAACCTTTTCCTTTCTCGCGAGCGTGTTCAGGAAATCGCATGCCTTGTAGACGCCATGAGCGTCCTCGCCGGGCACACCAAGCGTGAGTTCAGAAGCGGCTCCGGCAGCGACGATGATCGCGTCGCACGAGTCGGCAAGCCGCTGCCACTGCTCCGGTTCCGAAATGCGGGTGTTGTAGACAAACCGCACGCCGAGTTTTTCGATGAAGCCGACTTCTTTTTTGAGGACGTCCTTCGGAAGCCGATAGGCAGGAATGCCCCACCGCAGCACGCCGCCGGCTTCATTGCTCGCTTCATAGATCGTCACCTCATGGCCCAGACGGACCAGGTAGGAAGCGGCCGTAAGTCCTGCGGGCCCTGCGCCGATGATGGCGACGCGCTTGCCGCTCGATGGAAGTTTCTCTTTGATTATTTTGGCATATATCTGCTTTTCGCGACCCATCTTATACATTGTGTCGGCAAGGTAGCGGTGGATTTCGCCCTGAGAAACCGGCTCATCCAGCATATCGCGCCGGCATCTCATCCGGCAGTGGAAGTGGCAGATGCGCCCGATGGTTCCGGGCAAGGGGTTTTCCCTCAGGGTGAGCTCGAAGGCGTCCTCGATGCGGTTTTCTTTCAGGAGCTGCAGGTATCCTGGGATGTTCATGTGCAGCGGGCAGGAGGATTCGCAGAGGGCAATAAAGAGGTTTTCGCAGATGCCCGCCGGGCACCTTTTCCCTTTTATGTGCTGAATATATTCATCGCGGAAATACCGCAGCGTGGTGAGCACGGGGTTCGCGGAAGTCTGTCCCAGACCGCAGAGCGAAGAATCCTTGACGGTGAGGGCGAGTTCCTGGAGCGTGTCGAGGTCTTCCTCCGCGGCCTCGCCGTCCGATACTTTTTGCAGGATGTGCAGCATTTGGGAAGTGCCTTCGCGGCATGGTGTGCATTTTCCGCAGGATTCGCTCACGACAAAACTGGTAAAGTACCGCGCGACATCGACCATGCAGTTGTCCTGATCCATGACGACCATGCCGCCCGAGCCCATGATCGCACCCAATTCTGTCAGATGTTCATAGTCGATGGGGGTTTTGAAGAGACTTGCGGGCACACAGCCGCCGGATGGGCCGCCGCATTGTACGGCCTTGATTTTTTTCTTTGGGCCCATGCCTCCGCAGATGCCGTAGATCACGCTGTCGAGGGTGCTGCCAAGGGGAAGCTCCACAAGGCCGGTATTGCGCACTTTGCCGACAAAACTGAATACTTTTGTGCCCGTGCTCGTGGAAGTGCCTATGCCCGCGAACCATTCGCCGCCCCGCGCGATGATGACGGGAATGTTGCACCATGTTTCGACGTTGTTTATGGACGTGGGCCGGCCATAGATGCCTTTCTGGGCGGGGAAGGGCGGGCGCGGTCTCGGCCGTCCCGCGTTTCCTTCTATGGAAGAGATGAGCGCGGTTTCCTCGCCGCAGACAAAGGCTCCGGCTCCGGTCACCATGTCTATGTCGAACGAGAACTTTGTCCCGAGGATGTTCTTTCCCAGAAGGCCATGTTCGCGCGCGTCTTCGATCGCTTTGGTGAGTCTGTACACCGCGAGGGGGTATTCCGCCCTGACATAGACGATTCCGCGGTTCGCGCCCATGGCGTAGGCGCCGAGAATCATGCCTTCGATGAGCATGTGCGGGTCGGACTCGATCTCGTTCCGGTTCATGTACGCGCCGGGATCGCCTTCATCGGCATTGCAGATGATGTAGCCTTCTCCCGGATTGTCGATGAGCGACTGGCGCATCAGCGACCACTTCCTCCAGGTGGGGAAACCCGCGCCCCCGCGGCCCCGGAGGCCTGACTTTTTCACCTCTTCAATGATGGATTCAGGCGGCATTGAGGTGAGCGCCCGCACGAGGCTTCGATACCCCCCAACCGCAATGTATTCTTCGATGCTTTCGGGATCGATCATCCCCGCGTCGCGCAGGACGATTTTTTCCTGATCCTTGAAAAAATTCAGCTCTTTCCATGTAGGAAGATGCTCGTAACCCCGGCCGAATTCGAGCTTCGATGTCCTGAAATCCCACTCTTCTATTCTCGCCTCGGCGAGTTTTGCGATCTTGTCGTACGAAGCGTCATCGGAGAGGCCCTTTACAATGCGTGTGGCTTTTTGAGCGTCGACATCCGTAAAGAAGAGAACGGGCTTCCCTGGCCGCCAGGACATGACCACCGGCTCTGCGGCACAGAAGCCGAAGCAGCCGACACGACGCACCCGGACAGGATTGTTCTCCGCTTTCTCGGTGATGGCTTCCCATACCTTGTCCGCGCCCGAACCAATGCCGCAGGTGCCCATTCCCACCGAAATCCACGGCGTATCTCCATAGAAATGCGCCATGCCTTCCTTCGCGAGAAAACCGAGATCGAGGGTGTTTGTCATACCTCGCCTCCTTTCTTGAGTTTTTCCAAAAGCGAGACGAGCTTGCTGATTGTCATTCGCGAAATTACCTTGCCGTCGACCATGATGACAGGAGCGAGCGCGCACTGGCCAAAGCATGCCACGGTGCGGATTGTCGCGAAGCTGTCGCTGCTGGTGACCGAATTCTCCTCTTCTTCTTTGAATTCCTTTATGCCGAGCCGGGCGAGGGCTTCATTGAGCAGCACCTGCGAACCTCTTGTGTGACAGGCGGTACCCCGGCACACGACAATGACATGTTCTCCCTGGGGCTTCAGACTGAAAAAGGAATAGAAGGTTGCCACTGAATATACCCGAGAAAGTGGCACGTTGAGCTTTTGTGAAATCTCCCTGAGGGTTATTTCCGAGAGATATTTTTTGGGATCATTCTGCTGTGCCTGCTCCAAAGCGCCGAGCACGTTGCCGTTTCTTCCCTTCCACGAGTCGATGATGCTATCGAGACTCTGTGATTTTACATTTGATATGGCCTTTGGCATACTGCCTCCTTCAACCCGGTTATCGACATTTTCGTATCAATTCCTCTATTTGTCAAGAAAAATTTATCTATAAAATTATATCATTGAATTTTTATATAATAAAGAGGGGATATAGGATTTTTTATGGATAAAAATTTATCTAAAAAATAAGCATTGCGTTATCATCAATTTTATTTAATACTGGAAACATATGGATTCGTCCGATTGGGCTGGCGTGCCTTGCTCCCGTCCCAAATGGCCTTTGCACTTTTCTCATCCGAGTGTTGAAGCCGTAGGCCGCAAGCTGAAGCGCATCTTCGATCAGAATGCCAGCACGGAATACTTCTCGTGCGAGGAAATCCGCGACTATTCGTATTACGAAAATCTTCTCATTGAGGGGCTGGAGGGAATAGACCGCAAAATGAAGAGCGGATCGCTCAAACCCGTGGAATTGTCGGAATATCCCAAGATCATTCGCGCCGACAGGGGAAAAGTGCGCGCCTGCATATATATCGGCTCTTTTGATCCCTTCCAGCTCACGCATCTCGCGGTAGCGGTTCGTTTCCTCGCCTCGGAATTGAGCAGCTCCGACTTTGTCGTTGTGGTGCCCGAAGGATCTCCCGATCCTGCCAAACCGCTCAAGACTGACTACGCCTTTCGCCTTTCCATTGCGAAAATGCAGATTGAGGGTATTTTCGACCCCTTCATCAAAGTACTTGATCTCGGCATGCAGGCAGATACGATCGAAATAGCGAGAAGATTCATTGCCATGCACAGCGGGCTCACGCTCGAACTGACGCACCTCATAGGATCGGACGTCCTGCCGGTTGCCGCGCGTTTTATTGCTGAGGACCTGTCGATATGGAGAAAAGAAGCGCAGGAATCAGGCGTACACTACCTGCACAGCACTCATGTGGTGCGGCGGGGCGAAGATGCCATCGATGCATCATATTTTGATGCAATTAAAAATGAGGGGGCCAGTGCTATCCTGGATCCCAGCATCGTCGCCACTCCCTCAAGCACCGATTTCCGTACAAAACAGGCATTTACGATTGTGCTGCCGACACCGTCCATACGCGACAAAATGGAAATAATTTTCCGTTACCACATGCATAGAAGCTGGTCATCCGATCAGGAATAGTGTATATAGAGAATATGAACATACAGTCGATGAAACTTATATTTCTGGGGCCCCCGGGAGCCGGCAAGGGCACGATCTCCAAAATGGTCGCCGAGAGGCTTGGAGTCCCGCAGATAAGTACGGGGGACATGTTCCGCGCCGCGGTAAAAGAGAAGACCGAGCTTGGGCTCAAGGTGCAGTCGATCTTGGCAGCCGGAGGGCTCGTGCCCGACGAGCTCACGATCGCCATTGTCAAAGAGAGGCTGTCGTGGCCGGATGTGCGGCAGAGCTACATCCTGGATGGATTTCCGCGGACCATTCCTCAGGCGGAAGCGCTTGCCGCATTTTCGTCGCTCGACGCGGCGGTCGACTTTGAGGTCAGGGATGACCTCATCCTGTTCAGGCTTACGGGAAGGCGCGTATGCAAGACATGCGGTGCGATTTACCATGCCGTGACAAAACCTCCGAAAGCCGAAGGCATCTGCGATCTCTGCGGTGGGGAGCTCTACACTCGCAACGACGACAAGGAAGAGACTGTCAAGGCCCGACTCAGTGCCTACCACGAAGAAACGGAACCCCTCATCGGGTATTACACGAAAAAAAGGCTTCTTCTTACCATCGATGGCAGTCCTGACGCTGAGACCGTCTACAACACATTTCTCTCTGCAATAGGGCGCTTTCTGAAAAAATGAGCACATCCGGTGCTGTATCATCGAAGCGAGCGGCTTTTTTTCTGTTTTTTAGTGTGACCTTGCTGGACCTCCTGCTTTTCATTCCATTTGGGAACATGCTCGCTGCGCAGGAGGCTTCAGCCACGGAGCAGCCTTCGCACAACGATACCCAGGCAGCGCCAATTGCGCCTGGCAGATGGGCTGGCAAATTGGTTCTGCGGTCGGTTCAGGAGACTCAAGGAGGGCCGCAGAGCCAATCCGCTCCATCGAGCTTCAGCTTCGAGCTTGTCGTCCGCATCCTCGCGGAAAACCGGGGCATTCTCGTCGACATCCCTGAGCAGGGCATGTTTTCATATCCCATCGACCGATATTCCATCGATGCAGGCCGGTTCAGTTTTGTGCTCGACGCCATGGGTGCCGACGAAGGGCTTACTTTTTCCGGCAACTTTTCAAGCTCGTTTGTTCCTCAAGGTGGCACTCAAAAGGGAGGCATAGTCGGCACGGTCCGGGGCCGCACATGGAATGGCTCATTCTATGTACAAAAGGAAAAGGCCGCGTCACCTCAAGGAGAACTATACATCGATGTGCCTGTCGATGGCGGCACTCTCCCCGCGACGCTCACCTTTCCTGTCCGTACCAGGGCCGTCCTCGATGCAAATGCGCCGGCGGGCTTCCCTTTGGTCATTCTAGTCGCCGGTGCAGGAAAAACCGACAGGGATGGCAATAATGTCGATGTGCCGGGCAAAACCGATTCTCTGAAGCAGATGGCGGCGATGCTCAAGGCGCGCAATGTGGGGAGTCTGCGGTACGACCGAAGAGGCACAGGGGAGGCCTACAAGCTCGAAGCGCCTGGGCACATGACGAGCTTTTCCCGGCACATTCTGGACCTCGCTGCGGTCATAAGGGCCGCCGAGGCTTTGCCGCGCCGTGGAAGGCTGATTGTCGCCGGCATGAACGAAGGGGCGTGGATGGCTATGGCGGCATTGAATATCGTGGGAGGAGAATCTCCTGTCGATGGTCTTGTTGTGCTCGACGCGAGCGGACAGAGCCCGATGGAAACGCTGCGACAATCCATCGAGAGCCTCGATCCGGAAAGCCGCGAGAAGGCTCTTGAAGCCGCGCAAAAGCTTATTGATACAGGGACATTGATCGATGTACCGGAGGATCTCGCCAACTTCTTCTCGCCCAACAGAAAGGATTGGCTTGCGACATGGCTCGCATTCGACCCAGTCGATACGCTGAAAAAAGTCGAAACGCCGGTTCTCTTCGTCTACGGCGAACGCGACATGCAGGTGAGCCGGGAAGAATTCTCAAAGCTCGCTGCGGCGAAGCCGCAGGCGGGCATACGCATTGTGCCAGATATGAATTATGTACTCAAGGAAGTGCACAATGAGGATGAGAACTATGCTGCCTTCACGGATCCATCGTTTAAATTACCTGCGCTCCTGGCGGATTTGCTCGCTTCCTATGCCAAGGCGCAGCCCGCGCCTCAAGGTTTGTTGCCATGGAGCTTACAATAGCTGAATGGAAAATATTTGAAGAGCTCCTCGCGCAGTTATCTGTTCGCAATGATCTTGTCTGTCGTGTTGCCATCGAGGTTTGAAAGCTCAAGCATCGCGTCGATCATCTGTTGTGCGCTCATTGTGATAGGCTGACTCACAAAAAGCGAGCCTCGCTGTTCGATGGAGTTTTCAGACGAAAGGGGAACGCCATAAGAACTCAGCTTGTTTGAGATCAGGACCCACATGAATTTGATGATAGGTTTGTAGGTGCGGGCGGCCTGCTCATCTTTCATCTGAATTTGAAACACCGTACTGTAGCGCGCATCGGGGCTTCCTTTGGCGGGGCTTGCCGCGTCGCGCGTGGCGCTCAGCATTATGCCATCAAAAGGAAGCGTAACGCCGTCGAGTATTGGCAGTTGCGTGACAAGAGCCGATTTGGCATCGAGGTATATTGTTAAATCGGCATCGCTGCTGAGCATGCCGCTGCTCCTGGCCATTGAACCGGCTGCGCCGGAAAAGGCCGGTGGATCTTCAGGTGCCCATGTCGCAAAATGCAATTGTCCTCCAGAGGGTTTGCGGAGGTAGAGCTTCCCGTTTTTCGCTGCATAACCGCCAACAATTCTTTCCCAATTGTTATCAAAGCTGAAGGACAGTGAGGTTAAAAGGCTTGGAAAGTTGCCAGCCAAGACCACCTCGATTGCCGGACTTGTATTGCCATCCCAGGATATTCCGATGCCGGCCATGTCGGCCCTCATAAGTGTTTTATCGAGACGATCCCTGTCGATTGGTTTGTGGACCGCATCTTTTTGATCGGAGGCAACCGACATAAGAGCCTCAATCGTGGAATCGTTGAAGGAGGCCGCCATATCGCGCAAGAAATTATTTTCAGTTTTGACAAGCACTTGAGGTGCTTTTTCAAAATGATCAAAGAGCCCTGAGAGGGCGACTTCCCGCGGCACCGACGCGCAGGAGATTGCCAAAAAAAATACCGCTGACAGTGCGCCAAGCGCCCCGAGCTTCATAATGGGTTTTGTGGAGCCTGTTTTGTTGTTCTGCAGGAAAAATTTCATACGATGCGGATCCTTTTCTTGTGTATCAAGTCTTCAAATGCCTTTCTGTATGCGAGCACCGCTTCATTCCATATATATCACATAATCGCTCGCAATGACGAGTTCATCATGCACCGCTACCATCATGAACGTTTGCCGGCTCTGAATCCATGGAGGCCGGGGCGTGGTGGCACATGCCCAAAAATCGTGGTATCGTACCTTCATCTCATATAAAGATAAAGACCAACGTGGAGGTCACGTACATGGCGCTCGAGCGTACCTATGCGATGCTTAAACCCGGAGTGCTGTCCCGGCGCATCGCGGGCGAAATCATTTCGCGGATCGAACGGAAGGGATTTGACATTATCGGATTCAAGATCATGCGCATTCCGCGCGAGCTGGCAGAAAAACACTATGCCGAGCATAAAGACAAACCATTTTTTGGCGAACTCGTGGACTACATCACCTCGGGACCGGTCATCGCGATGGTGCTTGAGGGAGAACAGGCGGTGAAAATGCTGAGGCTCATGTGCGGCTCCACCAAGCCCGAGGAGGCGCTTCCCGGCACTATCCGCGGCGATTACGCCATGCACACGAACATCAACATTATCCACGCCTCGGATTCTCCGGAGGCGGCGACCAGGGAGATCGGGCTTTTTTTCAAGCCTGAAGAGCTCGTCTGCTGGTCCGACGGGAATAAAGACTGGATCTGATGATATCACTGCAAAAAAATCAATCAGCGAGGGAGGATGATGTATGACAGGCCAAACAGCCATCCCTGAATGGAGCCTCGAAGAAGTGTTCCCCGGATTCGACTCCCTGGAATACCGGCAGGCAAAGGAAGAAGTGCGGACATCGCTCGAGACTATGCGGCGCTTTCTCCTGGAGTCCTCGCCGCCGGAGGGCGGGGCGGATTTTTCCGACTGGCTCTGTGAACTTTTAGATAAGCTCAACCGCCTCGAGATGCTCGCGGATACGCTGTCGGCTTACGCCTACGCGCGCTTCAGCACCGAGACGAAGAGCCCCTCCGTGCTCGCCGAACTCAACAAGATCGAGGAGCTTTTAGTCCCCGCGACCACCGTGCAGGTGCTCTTCCGGAATCTTCTCGCCAGGCATGAAGATACGGTGAGAAAAGCCATCAAGGATGACAGGCGCTTTGGAGAGTACGCCTTTATCCTCGAGGAAGCGCTGATGTTCCAGAAACATCAGATGGCGACGGAGCTTGAGGATCTGGCCGCGGACCTGAGCCGCTCGGGAGCGGAGGCATGGTCGCGCCTCCAGGAATCGATCTTGGCCAACGCGAGCGCGCCCTGGGATGAGGCGAGCGGCGCGCGCAAAACCATGGTCGAGCTTCGGAACCTCGCGTACGATCCCGACCGCGCGGTGCGCGAAAAAGCATACAGACTCGAGCTCGGCATCTGGAAAACATACGAGATTCCCGTCGCGGCGGCCCTCAACGGCGTCAAAGGGACGGTCTCCACGCTGAACAAGAGGCGGGGCTGGGAGAGCGCGCTCGATACTTCTCTGGCTCAGGCACGGATATCGAAGGCAACGCTTGATGCCCTCATCGGCGTCATGGAAGAGTCTCTCCCGATGTGGCGGCGATATCTGCGCGCCAAAGCTCGGCTTCTCGGCCGCGAGCGGCTCTCATTTTTCGATATCTTCGCGCCACTGCAGCAGACAGGATCGGAGATACCGACTTTCGGCTGGGAGGAGGCGAAGGACTTCATCGTCAGGCAGTTCGGGACCTTCGACGCCGATATGGCGCGATTCGCGAAGCACGCGTTCGAGCACCGGTGGATCGACGCGCGCCCCCGCGAGGGCAAGGTGGGCGGAGCGTTCTGCACTCACTTCCCGGCGGCAAAACAGCCTCGTGTCCTCTGCAGTTTCGACGGCACCTATTCTTCGCTCATCACCATCGCGCACGAACTGGGCCACGCCTGGCACTACGAGACGATCAAGGACAGACCACAGCTGCTCTCGCAGTATCCGATGACGCTGGCCGAAACCGCCTCGATCTTTTCGGAGACCCTCGTGTCGAACGCGGCGATGGCCGAAATCGAGGCCGGATCCCGCATGCCACTCGTCGAACTGCACCTGCAGGACGCCTGTCAGGTCATCGTCGACATCCTCTCGCGCTTCTACTTCGAGCGCGCGGTGTTCAAGGAGCGCGATGAAGGCGAACTGACGCCCGATCGCCTGTGCGCGCTCATGCTCGACGCGCAGGCGCGGACCTACGGTGACGCGATGCGGGAAGACGAGCGTCATCCCTACATGTGGGCCGTGAAGAGGCATTACTATATTCCGGGCCTGTCGTTCTACAACTTCCCCTATGCCTTTGGGCAGCTCTTCGGCATGGGGTTGTACAGCCTCTACAAAAAGGAAGGGCCTTCGTTCGCCGCCCGCTACCGCGAGCTTCTGCGCGCGACGGGCTCCCTGCCCGCGGTCGAGGTGGCGCGCCGGGCGGGCTTCGATGTCGAGACGCCCGAATTCTGGAAGGGCGCGATGATGGCCTTTGAACCCGAGGTGGCATTTCTGGAAGCGCAGGGGCGCGCCACTGTTCAGTACTGACGCAGGAGTGCCATCACCTTCTCTTTGCCTATCGCGTTCAGGAAACCTGCGAGCCGCGGCCCCTGATCCTTGCCGATCAGCGCCTGATAGGACGCGCGGAAAAGCTTTTTGGGCTCTATGCCGCTCGCCTGGGCTACCGCGTAGATGGCTTCCGCCACTTCGTTTTCGCCGCCGTAGGTTTCAAGCTTCGCGACGACATCGTCTCTCAGGCTTTGCAGGGCGCCGATCTCAATGGCGGAGAGTTCGGCGCGTTCCCCAGGCTGGCGCAGAGAGAACATGAAGTCTTCGGGCGCGCATTCGGTGATCCAGTACCACGCGCACTGGGCTCTCCGCCGGACGCGGGGCTCCTGCGAGGGCTTCAGATCGGGCAGAATGGAGATTACTTTGTCGATATTGCCGAGGTGTATCTGCAGAAGGTTGCAGAGGTGCCTGAACGGTATCTGATAGGGCATGTCCTCAGGGACTTCTCCCACCTGCGAGAACTCATAGATGCGGCGTTCCAGGGCCTCCACGTCTTCGTTTTTCGCTTTTTCGGCGCCCCAGTAGATGCGCTCGGTGCGGTCATAGTCCTCATAGATTTTGATGACATCGAGGTCGAAGCTGATGACGAACTCGGTGTTGGGCCGGGTTCCCGCGAAGAGGTAGCGCACGATTTCGGGCTGATATACGCGGAGGAGGTCGTACAGGTCGACGACCTTGCCCTTCGATGAGGACATTTTCCCCGGCGAGCCCTTGATGCCTATGAAGTCGTAGCGGAAGGTGACGGGTGGCTTTCGTCCGTAGACATCTTCCACGACATGCTTCGAGGTGTCGAATGAGCCTCCCTGCGAATGATGATCCTTGCCGGCTGGCTCGAAGTCCACTTTTTCGTATTCCCAGCGCATTGGCCAGTCGACTCGCCAGACGAGCTTGACGCCTTTGAGCGTGCGGATGTCGCCCGTCTCCGAGTGGCCGCATGACTCGCAGTGGTAGGAGAGGCCCCAGTCGCCGTCCCAGCCGTCGATCTGGGTCGTGTCGCGGTCGCAGTTCGAGCAGAACACCGAGACAGGCCACCATTCACCTTCAATCTTGTGGTCCTCGTCCCGGTACTTGTCGAGAATGGTCTTGAGGTGCCCTCGCATTTCAAGGGCGCGGCGTATGCCCTTGGCGTAGGTTCCCGCGCGGTATTTGTTCGCCTGATACAGGAATTCAGGGTGAATGCCGACTTCCGGCAGAATTTTTTCGACATCGACTTCGTGGTGGCGGGCGTAGGACTCGTCGCGGCCCCAGGGGTCGGGCACCATCGTGATGGGGAATCTCAGATATTTCTCCAACAGCTCCGGATTGGGCATGTTGAGAGGCACTTTTCGGAACACATCGTAGTCGTCCCAGCTATAGATAAAACGGACGTTTTTGCCGAGGTTTCGCAGGGCGCGCACCACGAGTTCGACGGAGATCATCTCGCGGAAATTGCCGACGTGCACGGTCCCGGAGGGAGTGATGCCGGAGGCGCAGGTGTAGAGGTCTTTTTCTCCCCATGTCTGAACGATTTTTTCGGCCGTCTGGTCAGCCCAGTGAATAGTCTTCTTCTGTTCCATATTTCGCGAGTATAGCGATTTTTATGCGTTTGTGAAATAGCGAGACAAAGAGCGGTGGCCTAAGGCAAGACCAGCCCCGTAGCCGGGTTCCCGTCGCGTTTGTCCTCAGACGGCCAGCGCGCCGCCTTCCATCACCGCGACTTCCTCTCCGGTCGGCATGAGGAGCACGACTGTGGGCGACTTCACGAGTCCGTCAAGGTGGATGAGGGCGGGCGCATCCTCATCGTAGTTCGCCCCTATCGCGAAATGGATGGTGCCCATGACCTTCTCGTCCTCGAGCATGTTCCCGCCGATGCGCGCCGCCGGATTGAGGCCGATGCCGAATTCTCCCAGGTGCCGCGCATTCGTGCCATATGAGAGCGCGAGCTCTGGTGCCATCCCCTGGTCGCGCACGAGGGTTGCCGCCATATTGAGACCGTGCATCAAGGCCTTTTCGAGCCTCCGCGCTTCTTCTCCGCCTTCGATGCCCATCACATAGCCGCCTCTCACCGTACAGGCGATGGGTGTCCGGATCACGATATCGCCAGCGATGTCGGAGATCGAGCCGTCGAATACGATAGTTCCCTCGGCGGATTTGATTGCCGGAGAAATGAATACTTCACCGGCGGGAAGGTTGCCGCCTGCGCCGGCGTTGCGAAAATCGCCATCGTCGCGCATCGCCTTTCTGCCAGACACGCTGAATGTAATGTCGGTGCCGCGCGGACTTCTCACCATCACGGCGGAGGCCTCGTCCAGCAGAGCCTCCAGCCTGTCCGCGGTGTCCCGCATGGCTGCGTAATCGACGGGAACGGCGCGGACGAAGATGTCTTTGGTGATGCCGGGCGTCCAGACGGCCCGAATCGTCTGTATGCCGTGCAGGAGATAGTTGAAGATGTGGTCGTACGAGCGGCCGTCGGCCCCGGCGAGCGGTGCGGCGAGCCGCGCTTTGTCCTTTCCCAGCTTTTCCGTCGAGATGGACAGAATGACGTCGGGGCGCGCCTCGATCGCGCGCAGGACTTCGTCCTCGGCGAAATCCGCCTGCGTTTTTACCGGCTGGTAGAGAAGCCCTGCCTGAGCTCCCATCGCTCTGGCCTGTTCATACAACGCCGCGGCGATCTCGGCCTGCTCGGTGTCGGGGTTCGTGACGATGAGGATCTTCTCGTTTTTTTTAAGCTCGAGACACTGGGAGAGCGCGATATGCGCAGTTTCGGAAAGAGAGTGCACTGTTCCGCTCCTATCGCCGCTTGAAATCCACGACCCGGGAGCTGGGGGCTATGTCCCAGCCGTCGGTCTCTCCGCGGCTGAAATAATGCCACGCGATCCCGGCGACCATCGCCCCGTTGTCCCCGCACAGGGCCAGGGGCGGGAAAAACACTCGGAGATCGTCGTTTTTCCCGAGTTCGCGCCGGAGGTACGCGTTGGCGGCGACGCCGCCACCGGCCACGACAGTCTGGATGCCCGTGTCGCGCACGGCCCTGTACAGGCGCGAAAGCAGTATGTCTATCGCTGTCTTGCGAAAGCTCGCGGCGATGTTTTCGGGGGTGGCTGTGGCACCCGGCCGCATATATGACGGCAGATGGTGTATCACCGCGGTCTTCAAGCCCGAGTAGGACACGTCGTAGCGGTGCTCGCCCTTGTGCAGGGAGGGTAGGGGGAACTTGAACGCGCGCTCGTCCCCCCGTTCCGCCAGCTGATCGATGACGAGCCCTCCCGGATACCCGAATCCGTAGTGCTTTGCCACCTTGTCGAAGGCTTCTCCCGCCGCGTCGTCGATTGTCGTGCCCAGAACCGTGATTTTGTCGAAATCATCGGCCCGGCAGATGATCGTATGTCCTCCCGACACAAGGAGCCCCAAAAACGGATATTCGATGTGGCTTGCGAGCTGAGGCGCGTACAGGTGCGCGAGCATGTGGTTTACGCCCTTGAAAGGCAAATTGCGCGACCACGCAAGGGCTTTGGCAAATGAAAGTCCCACTGCCAGCGAGCCGATAAGGCCCGGCTTTGCGGTCGCCGCGATGCCGTCGATCGACGCCACCCCTATCCCCGCTTCGGAGAGGGCGCGCTTCACCGCCCCCATAATCCACTCGATGTGAGCGCGGCTCGCCACTTCCGGCACGACGCCCTGATACCGCTCGTGGAGGGGAATTTGCGTCATGATGACATTCGAAAGGATGCGGCTCCCGTCTTCCACAACCGCGGCTGCACACTCATCGCATGAGGTTTCAATGCCCAGAATCCGCATGTCCGGTATTCTCTTCGGCTTGCATCCGCATGTATTCACTGATGGTCGAAAGCGAGTATCCTTCTTCGACCAATTCCGGATAGATATTCATCAGGGTGGCGGCGAGATTGGACGACCAGACGTGCCCGATCATCACCGCGGCGCTGTTCTTCCGCGCTATGCGCTTGCCCTCGTCGATTGCCGCGAGGATTGATTCACGATCAGTATTGTTGTCAAGAAACACATTTCGCTCCATATATGGCGTCCCCATTTCCTGGCAGAGCCGCACAGTGACAGTTCCCGGCGCCGTAAGAGAATCAAGATAATACATGCCACGTTCTTTGACAAGTTTCAGGATAGGCTCCATCGCCTTCTCGTCCCGGGTCACCGCAGATCCCATGTGGTTGTTCATTCCCGCAGGAGGATAGGGGAAGCTGTCGATGTTCTCAGCCACCGTTTTTTCAATCGTCGCGTCGTCCATCGCAAGATATACCGCGTGGGGACCGGGATCGTTGCCTCCCAAGGCCTCCATAGGCTGATGGAGGATGAATTCCTTGCCCGCGTCACGGATGGCGAGCACTGAATCGGTGCTGTGGGGAAGCTGGGGAAGTACCGCGAAGGTGATCGGGAAAGGCAGCTTCAGAAAAGGCTTGAGCTCGCCATTGTTGTAGCCTACGTCGTCGATCACGATGATGAGGGTGGGGTGCCCGGTGACTCTCGGAGCTTCCTCCTGAGGGCCTTGAGGCCGCGCGAGCCGGGCCACGGCCGTGCCGTCACCTTGAGGAGTCGACTGCGATTCATTGGTGGGCGCAGAACCTGAGAGCGGCTGGGTCTTTTGTCCTTGCCCGCTCTGGGGAATCACTTTCAGGTCTTCATATCCTGGAGGGAGTTCAATCACATACTCTGGTGTGCCATAGGGGCTTTTTTGGGTTTTTTGCGACGATTCTTTGGGTGTACAGGAATTTATGATTGCAGAGGCCGCGAATGCCGCGAGAGCGGCACTCGCCAGGATGAGTGCATACGAAAAACCCCGGTGAACATGTTTTTTTCTCACGAGGCTATGGTATCTTGAACAAAAGCGTTCATCAAGGCGATTGTGTACAAAAATCGCGCGGCGCAATAGTTAGGATAGGCCACCACGCCGCTGCAAAAAGAATGTTGCTTAAATGTGCTATGCGGTCAAGCCCACACTCGCCGCTGCTTGCCACAGCGACTGCAATGCTTTTTTTTCAATGTGCCGTACCGTTTCCGCCGAACAGCCGACAACTGAGCCAACTGCTTTCAGCGATTGTTCGCGCCCGCTGCCAAGTCCAAATCGCCGCGACACCACCTCGCGTTCCCGCGCAGAAAGAGTGGATAAAAGCCACGTGCTCTCCCATGCGATGCTTGCTTTTTCGATCTCTCGCTCCGGATTATAGCGCCAGTCTTCATAGACCTCGAGGATTGAAAGCTCGTCTTCGCCAGCCTGTTCCAGCGCCACGGGCTGGTCTCCCATATGAAGAATGGCGGAGACTTCAGACTCGCTGCAGCCCATCTCCGATGCGAGCTCTTTCCCGGTAGGTGCCCGCGATATTTCGAGGCTCTTGCGCATCTGGATGGCATTGATCCGCCGCAGTGCGTCTTCTTTTCTGTGCGGCAGGCGAATCTGACGGCCCGTGTTCACCAGGGAGCGCGAGATGGCCTGGCGAATCCACCAGACGGCGTATGTCGAAAATTTGACGTTTTTGCCGGCATCAAAGCGCTCGGCGGCTTTCACAAGTCCTATATTGCCTTCCTGAATCAGGTCCAAAAGGGAATGCGGCGGAGTCCACATGGATTTTGCGATGCGGACCACAAGACGCAAATTGCCTTCCACGAGACGCTTGAGGGCCTTTTTGTCCCCTTTCGCGATTTTTCCGGCCAATATCGATTCCTCTTGTCGACTCACGAGGGGGATTTTACGAATTGAATCAAAATAGAGCGAGAGACTTTCGTCACTGTCGGCAATGGCCATGATTTTCCTCCCAAGATAGTTCTCGAAAGAATAGCAAGCAAGCCATGTGCCAAAATGAGATTTTTCTTAAAATAATTCTATATGCTTATACAATTCATAGAATTATTTCAATCGGCTGTCAAACAGTAATGTGCCCTGGGAGTCGATATGGCACCCAAGTGTATGATAAAAAACAACTTTTTCAAAAAGGAAAGTCTACAAAATAAGACAGTCGTGTAGACCTTACTTGAGATATTTCCGCGGATCAACCGCCTGGCCGTTGCGGAAAATGCTAAAGTGAAGGTGGGGCCCCGTGCTCTGGCCGGTATTGCCGGATCGACCAATCACTTCTCCCTGATTCACACCCGCTCCTTTATGGGTGAGCACCGTATTGAGATGGGCGTAGAGCGACTGGTAGCCATCGGCGTGTCGTATTATCACATAATTGCCGAATACCGCGTTGTAGCCTGTATCGGCGACTTTGCCTTCACGGGTGGCTTTGACAGAGGTGCCTTTATTGACCACGATATCGATCGCCGCATGAAATGTCCGCTGGCCACTGAATGGGTTTATACGATAGCCAAAGGGCGAAGAGATTGGACCGCGGACCGGCCAAACGAAGGTTTCACCATAGAAATTGCGCAGTACCGACGCATCGAGTTTCGCGTTGGGGATGAAGAGCCGGTCTCCAACCCGGATCGTCGATGATGAAATATTGTTCGCATCGGCAATGCGCGTCATATCCAC
>DJVZ01000051.1 GCA_002441395.1 Spirochaetaceae bacterium UBA6243
CATCGACCTGCGACATGATTGTCGGTCCCGGTTCCGCAGGGACAGAGCACTTGGTGAAAGGTATCTGCGGGCAGGTCGATGGTTCGATCATCCCGGGGATGCTCGGATACGAGGCTGGCCAGAGCGCGTTCGGCGATGTCTACGCGTGGTTCAAAGATCTCCTCATGTGGCCGCTCGAACACGTCATGTCAAACGACTCGCTCCCCGTGAGTGCCCGGGAAGAAACAGCGCGCGCGCTTATGCCTGCGCTCGAAAAGGCGGCGAGCAGCATAGAACCGGGAGTTTCGGGGCCCCTTGCCCTCGACTGGCTCAACGGCAGGCGCACGCCGGATGCCAACCAGAAGCTGAAAGGCGCGATTATCGGGCTCACCCTCGGGACCACGGCTCCGATGATCTATCGCTCGCTCATAGAGGCGACCGCCT
This sequence comes from Spirochaetaceae bacterium UBA6243, assembly GCA_002441395.1. Classification (GTDB taxonomy): domain Bacteria; phylum Spirochaetota; class Spirochaetia; order Treponematales; family Rectinemataceae; genus Rectinema. Next base: position 424 of record DJVZ01000051.1, read on the forward strand.
TCGGCGCCCGCGCCATTGTGGAGCGTTTTGTTCAGGAAAATATCGACATAAAAAAAATTCGCGCCATCGGCGGAGTTGCGCGCAAGTCGCCTCTTGTCATGCAGATCGTCGCCGATGTGCTTGGAAAGCCTATCGAAATCGTGGCGAGCGATCAGTCGGTAGCCCTGGGGGCCGCGATGTTCGCCGCGGTAGTGGCGGACATCTACGCCTCTGTCCCCGAAGCGCAGGCCGCGATGCGTCCCGCGATCGAAGCAGTAATACCGCCGGAGCCAGGACATGTTGAAGTCTATAACCGACTCTATCAGGATTACCAAAAGCTGGGCGCGTTCATCGAAAGGGAGTTGACATGAAGACATACACATCGCACAAATTTTGGTTCATTGTAGGCAGCCAGTTGATGTACGGCCCTGAAGTGCTCGAGCAGGTCAGGGCACACGCAAAAATCATGACGGATTTTTTCAACCAGAGCGATGCTGTTCCGGCGCCTGTGATACAGCCCGGCATCGCGACATCGCCGGAGGATATCGTCGCACTGTTCAGAAAGGCCAACGCCGATCCGGAATGCGCGGGGATCATCACCTGGATGCACACATTTTCACCTTCCAAAATGTGGGTCCAGGGGCTCGTGGAAAATACAAGGCCCCTCTTGCACCTCCATACTCAGTTCAACCGTGACATCCCCTGGGATTCGATCGATATGGATTTCATGAACTTGAATCAGTCGGCACACGGGGACAGGGAGCACGGCTTTATTCATGCGCGCCTTGGAACCGCGCGGAAGGTCGTCGTCGGCTACTGGCAGGATCCCGAGGTTCTGGCGCGGATCGGCGCGTGGATGCGGGCGGCGGTGGCCTTTGCGGATGGCAAAGCGATGCGCGTGGCGCGCCTGGGCGACAACATGCGCGAGGTCGCGGTCACCGACGGGAACAAGGTGTCGGCCCAGATTCAGTTCGGCTGGCAGGTGAATGGCTATGGAGTGTACGAGGTCGCGAAACGCCTGTCTTCGGTGACACAAAAAGAAGTCGACTCAGTGATTCGGGAATACGAGGCGCGCTACGATATCGCTGAGGAAGTCCGCGAAAACGAGGGCGCGATGCGGAAAGTACGGGAGCAGGCAGCCATCGAGCTTGCGCTGCGACGCTTCCTTGCCGACACGGGTGCGGGAGCCTTCACCACCACATTCGAGGATCTTGAAGGCCTTCCGCAGCTGCCGGGGCTGGCTGTGCAGCGCCTGATGGAAGATGGTTTCGGGTTTGGCGCCGAGGGCGACTGGAAGACGGCCGCTCTGGTGAGAGCGATGAAGGTGATGGGCAGGGGGCTTCCGGGCGGCACTTCTTTCATGGAGGATTACACCTATCATCTTGAACCGGAAAACGAGATGGTGCTGGGCGCCCATATGCTCGAGGTGTGCCCCTCGATCGCGGCGGCTCGACCGCGCATCGAAGTACATCCCCTCTCGATCGGGGGAAAAGATGATCCGGCGCGACTCGTGTTCGACGCGCAACCCGGGATGGCCGTCGCCGCGACCGTGCTCGATCTCGGCGATTCCTTCAGGCTTGTGGCAAACGAAGTCGAAGCCGTGCCGCTGCCCCACTCCATGCCCAAACTACCGGTCGCGCGCGCGCTGTGGAAGCCCCAGCCCGACTTCAAGGGCGCGCTCGAGCTCTGGCTGATCGCGGGGGGAGCACACCATACCAGTTTTTCGTATGCGGTCACCACCGAAATGCTCGAAGATTGGGCGAGAATGGCGGGCATCGAGTGCCTTGTGATTGGAAGACAGACCTCCGTCCCGGAGATGCGCCGGCAGCTTGAGCGGGCCCGCCTTCAATTTCAACGATAATACGATGATGGAGAAGGAGATCGCCATGTCCGAAACTGCACGTGAACTCGAAAACTTACGCAGAGATGTGCTCGCGGCCAATCTGGAACTGTTCCGCCTTGGCCTTGCACTCTTCACCTGGGGAAATGCGAGCGCCATAGACAGGGAGCGCGGGCTCGTCGTCATCAAACCGAGCGGCGTCCCCTATGACACGATGAGGCCGGAGGACATGGTGGTCGTCGATCTCGAAGGACGACACGTAGACGGCGCACTGAAGCCCTCCTCCGACCTTCCGACGCACCTGGTGCTGTATAAAGCCTTCCCCCTCGCCGCGGGGATTGTCCATACGCACTCGACACATGCCACAGCCTGGGCACAGGCGGGCCTCGATCTGTCCGCGGAAGGCACGACCCATGCCGATCACTTCTACGGTCCGGTACCCTGCACTCGATGTCTCAGCGACGCCGAAATCGCCGGTGACTATGAGCGCGAGACGGGCAATGTGATCGCCGAAACATTCAGAAACCGGAACATCGATCCAGCTTCAGTCCCCGCGGTGCTCGTGCACTCGCACGGTCCCTTCATCTGGGGCAGCTCCGCGCTGGACGCCGTACATAATGCCGCGGTCCTTGAGGAAGTCGCGAAAATAGCGATCCTTTCGCGCATGGCGTGTATGGCGTCGAAAGACGCGCCGCCTCCGATGCAGCAGAGCCTTTTGGCCCGCCATTTCGAGCGCAAACATGGAAAAGATGCGTATTATGGGCAAAAATAATCGGGTTCTCAGGATGCCTCACGCCAAGGCGCGGCATACTCTCTGAAACCACCCTCAATCACCGATATTCCAGATTCCCCCTACGCTTACCTCTACGACAAATCCGGAATCGCCTGCGGCAGGCACAAAGACAGGTTCGAGCATCTCCTTGCCACCATCATCGGTGATCACCGTAAACGGGCTCCCCGGATCGCCGGGGTATACCGGATTGAGGCGATTGAAGACATACCCGCCTGTCGTCCGCACCAGGAGCGTCATGTCTCCCCATGTGCGCGAAATGCGCGCATTGAAGAGCAGTTTGATATTGAGGACAGGGTCATTGAGAAGCTGCGTTCCCAACGATGCCCAGGCTTCGCCGTTGTGCCAGGGGTTCGTGGGAGACTTTGAGCCCGACAGCACACATTCAAGGCCTGTCTCCAGATTCATCTGCTTTATGGGCATGCTCCATGTCGCCATGAAGGCCAGGTTGTTCTCGCCATTGATATAGCCGAGCATTTGATCCTGAAGGGGAATGGCGATAGGCTCGCCTCCGGAGATGATGGCAGATCCAGGATACAGGGTATACGAATAGAACTCCCATGAGGTGGATTCGAAGGTGTACCGTGTCGCACCCGCGGTATAGATGCCCAGCTTTCCGCGATCCAGCGCGACATTGCAGCCAAGCGACCACGCGAGTTTGTCGGGGTTCTGATAGGATGTGGGGTTGAGGAACCGGTTGAGATTGAAATCGTCGATCATGAGCTGGCCGAACATATTCCAGCCTTCTCCCCGATATTCGCCGAAGAAGCCCATGAGGCTGTTGTAGTTGCCAGAGCGCGACGAAGGTTGCCCCGCCGCCGTGAGCACCGCCTGCACGAGCGTTGACTGCACCGGGTTGGCAAAGATATCGACATCGAAATACGATCCGGGGAAAATCGTCGCATCCTGATAGCCTATGCGGACAGGGCCGGCGTCGAAGGTATAGGATTTGAGTACGGCGCCCCGGTCTCTGTAGATATTCTGGATGCTTGTCTGATAGAGGCCGCTTCGGATGTTCCGGTTGAGGCCGATCCAGCGGTCGGAGAACGAAAACACCCCCGAATGATAGCGGAAGCCTCCGGTCATCAGCGAAGGAGAGGCCCCCGACAGGAAAAGCGAATAGGGGCTCTCGATTTCATCCTTGACAGGAAGCTTGCCGAGAAAAAGCGAGAGGGATCCGGCATCATAGGTAAAGCCCGCATTCCTGATATCAAGAGAGAAGGGATTCGATACGCTGGACGCGATAGGCACATAAGTGCCCCTGTTGTCCGCGGTAATATCCCAGGTAAGGCCAAACGGTCCATTGTGATAGGATATCCCAAGCGATCCGTCCGCAAACAGGGGATTGGGTGTCTCGGTGGAATAGTTCCCCGCGAGGTGCATGGAGAGGTCCTGCGGCGCCGCTGTCGCCAGAATACTCAAAAAGAAGAGACTGAGAAAAATCGCCTCCTGCCACAGATTTTTTCTCAGCAGTCTTTCAGATAATCTCATTTCCGATTCCTTATGATTATTTCGATGTCATCATAGTGCATGCGGCGCCGCGTTTCAATGAAGCGTGCGCAATAAAAAAAGCCGCCTCTGCAGGCAGCCTTTTACTTAATGCGGCGAAGAAGACTTGAACTTCCATGCCTCTCGGCACTAGCACCTCAAGCAATTCATTAAATTATAATGAATTAACTTGATTTAATCTATCTTAACAGACCACAAATATTTATTGTTCGAGCCTTTAGCGCTGTATAATCTTTGTTGGTGCACATTGTCAATAGTTAATCTCACAGTTTTGTCTCACACCTGACGCACTATGAATCTCAGGGTGTTTTAGTCACCTCAACCCTGCGAAGGTTATTCGGATTATCTTTCGTACAGAGAATCACCGACCGCTCTTCCGCGAACCCCCAACCACTGAAACCTTGCTTCACCTTGTCGCCTTCGGTCCCGGCTATGTAGGGATCTTCTCCATAGGTATAGTACTGTTTTACAAGCTCCTTGGCCCTCTCTCCAGGGTAGAGGCTCTTGGTTAAGAAGTCGTTTACAATCGCCTCACATATTGTGATAGCCTCGGCTTCAGCAGTGAATACTCCGGCGCTGTAGGGGTGGTTCTCATCATCGTTGAAACCTAAATGATTGTTGTCCTCGATCATTACCTTGAACGCCATAAGGTCTCCCTCTTGTAACGCCTCCAGGCAGCTCTTTATGCTTTCGTACTTTCCGGTTCGACGAACTCCGACACCGGTCGCTTCAGGGCCTCGGCAAGACGCTTCGCCACGGAGAGTCCCATGGTACGACGCCCGTTCTCGTAGGCGGAGATATTCGCAATAGCAATCCCCGTCATATCCGCAAGCTGTGCCTGGGTGAGGCCCGCGTTCTCGCGCCTGATACGAAGCGTCACACCAGGATGCCAGGATGCCTTCACTTCCTGATACCATTTCGAATCGGCGGGGAGAACTGCATCAGTGGCATTACGCTCACTCACGACAATATGGGCCTGTGGATCCTTCTTCTTCGCGTATGCGAGAATCGTCGAGGCTTCCTTCGCGGACACGGAAATGAGCTTCCGCTGGCTCTTAATATGGCGCTTTTTCTCTGCTACCGGCATATTCAACCTCCACAAGGACTGTGCCCTTCTCGTTTCTCCAGACCGCCACCCATGAATATGACACGTGGCAGTGGTAAAGATTATTCCCCAGGGGAGAAAAATTCGGCCAGTCTTTTCGTATGGGGCCATATTTTTCGAGATCATCGATCAACAAGGCAAATTTCTGCTGTATCGCCCGTGGGGCCTTTGCGATTGTCTTATCGGCCTGTTTGCTGATCCTGACGACATAGTTCACAGTTTCCCCTTCACACCCGAATATTATCAAAAATGATAATATTCAGTCAAGGCCTGGGATATTGAAAAAAGATACACCGACACTTCCGACCTCTGAGACGAAATCTGGCTTGACAGGGCAGTCTTCCTTAAATATCTTTTATAAAAGAGCTTGAGCCCTCTATGCGGCCTTGAATCTTCGGATTCGGCGATAGTCTGATGGGTTTCAAGCTCTTTTATTTTTCCTTCGAGAGGGCCTTTCTTGGTATTTTATGTGCCTGCCCGTAAAGGCAGGCTGTTTCTGAATGCAATACCTATGAGATACCGGACCCTTTCCCGTTCTTCCTCTGTCGGTTCTTCACCTTTTTCACGCCTTGTACGGATAATCGCAACGGCATCCTGCAGGGGCTTAAAAGCAACATCATCCCCGTACATCTTACTAAGCTCGTCAAATGCAGCAAAGAAATTTACATCTAATCCCTTCTCAGGCTTCGAAGTTACTTTCGGCATACTTTCTCCCCCCTGCTATGACTTTTGTAATTGTTTCCTCACTTACATCATCCTCCGGCCACTTCTCGCCTTTACCATCCGGTTCGATGCCATAGAGTTGCTGTTCGCCCTTCACTGGCTTAACACCGGGAAATACCGTCGCAAAATGAGCGAACAGGTAGCCGCAGCTGTAGCCATTATAATACTTGTCGCGTTCGTCCCTGGTCTGAATTGTGATTTTTTTCGGTATAGAATTAGCGCCATTCTGATCGTCATCGAGTATTCTGTATTGCACCACACCATAGTTCATTCGAAATAGAAGGACCGCGTGACTGTAGTATGGCTTCTCTCCTACTCTTAGATAATGGTTATAACTATTATGGCCTGCGGCCAGCCTCCATCCATGGCGCAGAAATGGTGCTGCAAAGGCAATAAAGTCCTCTTCATCGAATTCAAGCCTGCGAGGATCGACCGTCCGAGACGCCATAAGCACTTGTGAATCTGTCATTTCTTCTCTCTCCTTTTGCTGGTTCCCGGCGTTTGATATAATAATGATGCACTATAGCATCAATTATGTCAATAGAAAAGGTGCGCTATTGATTCATTTTCTTGACTCTATAATTAAAACGATATAAAATAAGTATATGGATCGTTATAGCATCAAGGAAATCGCTGAGATACTCAAAATTCATCCTAAGGCAGCAAAGTCCCGTCTGCACAGAGCAGGCATACTGCCGGTATCATATGTCGGACAAGCCGCGCTCTATTCTCCTGATGCAATAGAAGCAATACGGGTTGTTCGTGGACGCGGCAGGCCAAAGCAAAACAAAAAACAGTCTCAGGGTTGCTAATCTTCTTTGAGAAGAAGAGCCTAATTTCTTATATGATCGATTATTGAAGGGCGACAGACGATTTTTTTGTTGACTACCTTGTGAAAGAAACCCCCGAGAGTATAAACGAGCAATATACCAAAGAGTTTTTGAGAAAAGAACAGGGGACAAGGCTGTATTTGGTTGAAGCGGTAGAAATAAAAGAGCCAGCGTCTTTAACGGGGCTTCCGGTAAACCGGTCAGCACACCGACCCGCTGGCTATGAAAATAAAATAGCACACATGATTTCTGCTCTCAATCCCAATTCAGTCTCATGTCAAGACTCGATTAAAATGTCTCCATTCTTAACTCTTTTAAAATGTCCCCTTTTCATTCAAGCAGAGCGGCTGGCGAGTTCCTCCTTTCGGAATGGTTTCTCGAGTTCAACATACTCGAGTTCTCTCTCGTGGTAGAGCAGCTTGATGCGTCCATCGAGCAGCTCTCTGACGGTGACCTGTGCCTTGGGTGTGGGCAGCAGTCGATTGTGCCGTTGCATCTGCAACGGTCGGCATTTATAGCTGACCACATAGTCATTGCTCACTACCCGAGGCGTTTCATAGCACAAAATGTCCTCAAGCGAGGTCGGATGGATGAGTGGCACATGGGCATCCTCAGGCTGTGCAGGTGTCTTCGCGAACTTCGTGTTGATCTTCGGAAGATATACCTCTCTGAGAAAGCGAGTTGCTTCCTCAATCGTCGAAATGCCCGCAAGCCGCAGTTCCTTGACCAGCCTGTCCTGGTAGACCCCATGATTGCGCTCCAATTGCTCTGCTATCGTCGGCTCGCGCGTCAGCACAAAGGCATTCTTCTTGTCACAATAGAGCGCCTGCGGAATGCCATACTGCTCTATCCAACGCCACAAAAGCCGCATCGCGTCGGACGTGGTTTCCTCTTCGCAGAAGAACGAAAAGGTGATTCCTGTCGCGTCATCCACCATATTCATCAGGCAACAGGGACTCCCGCGCCGCTCCCGCTCCCAAAGCCCCGCTGCTCGCAACCACCGCCGCAAGGTCTCATGGTCAATCTCTATCCCATGGCATTCCCGCAGCTTCTCCGCTTCTTTCAGTGTCAGCTGTTGCTGCACTACCTGTTCCATTACCTTCGCCCGTATGAGTTCTTTCTCTCCCATTGCCAATTCCCCAGCCATGTTCCGCTCCTGGCTGTTATTCTACCAAGGGAACATTTCAATTGAGTTCACCAGGGAACATTATCATAGAGTTTCAACAGTTCAACAAAAATATTTCAATAATAATCTATTATTCCTTTAATGGTATGAAATTACCATCATCAAAACAGTACTTTCAATCAGCGAGAGCATTGTCCTCTCGCCTCATGAAACATCTTCTCAATAAGAAGCTTTGCGTTTTTAATATCCTCTTCCGAAGCATGACTGTAGCGATTCGTCATGTTCATCGTTTTATGGCCCGCGATTCTTTGAACAACGAAATCAGGAACCCCAGCACCACGACTCAATGAAATAAATGTATGCCTCAGAGAGTGAAAGACAATCCGTCGTGCTTTTTGCATCTCTTCCGTGATACCGATGCTTCTGAGCATGGATTCAAAGCTTTTCTGAGCAGCTTTCGGAAACATAGGGCCACCATCGCGCGAATTCGTAAACACAAAGCCATCAGATTTTGGCGTGAGAGCACGTAAAGCATCAAGGACTTCATCTGGTGCCGGGACTTCTCGTGAGGACCCCCATTTGGGAGATTTCAGACCTTCCGCGGCTCTTTCCGAATTCGGGAGATTATGGCAGAGCCTGATCGTGCTGTTTGCGAAGTCCACATCTTCCCACTGAAGCCCGCGCACTTCCCCCAGGCGGAAACCACACAGGCAAGCGAGAAGCGTCGCGCCACGGGCTTGTTTCCCCAGGACATAAGGTGAGCCAGCCTTCCAGAAATCACTCAGATAGCCGCACGTGGTCATCTGAAAGCCGGACTTTCTCTTTATGGATCTTCTGGCAAGGGGAGGACCTCCAGCCTTCATCCATTCCATGACCACTTTCAAAGCTTCATTTTCAGTCATCATGCCAGTGCTGCGCGCTGTGCCATAGCCGGCTTTTTCATCATTCCAGAACTGGACATAAACTTTATGGCCACGCCTAAAAAACACAAACGGAGCCCGCGCCACAACCACCTCCTCACAGGGTTTATCTCACACCCCTGTCTCACAGTTGGTATAAAGGCTCGAACTCCGTTGTCCGGTCGCCCGAATATAATTAATTATTATACAAGACTTTGCGGCGAAGAAGACTTGAACTTCCATGCCTCTCGGCACTAGCACCTCAAGCTAGCGTGTCTACCAATTCCACCATCGCCGCACGCTGTAGGCTTATATATACTGGCACGCGGTTCATTGTCAAGAGGCGGCCGGATCATTTGCACAACGATATTCGGGCGCGCAATCAGGACGGGCGCAGCACTGCTGTTGCGCGCTATGTAGGCTTGCACGCCTTGCTCACAAGCTTTCGAAAATATGTTCGATGCTCACGCAACGGCGGCTTTCGGGGTCGAGGCGGAACAGCGCGCCCATGATGGCGGCGCTGCCTTCGGCAGTCTCCATTTTGTAGGGAATCTGGGTGAGAAAACGGCGGATGCAGATGTCGCCGTTCATGCCAATGACGGAATCGACAGGACCTGTCATGCCGAGGTCGGTGAGGTACCCGGTGCCTTTGGGAAGGATGCGTTCGTCGGCAGTGGGCACGTGAGTATGAGTGCCCGCGAGGACTGCGGCGCGCCCGTCCACATGCCATGCGAGGGCCTCTTTCTCCTCATTGGATTCGGCATGAAAATCTACAATGATGAGGGCGTTGGGATGCTCGCGCGCGGCGGTCGCAAGAATCTGGTCGGCCTTGACGAAGGGGCAGTCGATGTCGTAGAGCTCGCGGCGGCCCTGGAGGTTGACCACAAGCCACTCGAAGCGACCGCTCGCGCCGCATGCCCGGGTGGGGGCAGGCTGTCCTGGTGCGCCCCCCCCCTCGATGTACGCTGTGCCGCGCCCGGGTAAGCCTTTCGGGTAATTCGCCGGGCGGAGGAGGGACTGTTCGGCCTCAAGAAGTTCGGGAGCCTCTTTGTGCTCCCAGACATGGTTGCCGCTCGTGATGACATCGACGCCGTAGGAACGCATCGCCGCGATCTCATCCGCCCCGATGCCGAAGCCTTTGAGCGCGTTTTCGCCGTTGGCGACGACGAGGTCGGCCTCAGTCCTTTTTATGAGCGAGGGCAGAAACGTGAAGAGCGCCCGGAGACCGGGCGCTCCCACGACATCGCCGATCATGAGTACATTCGCGGTGCCGGCACTCATCGCGCGTATTCCACTATGCGCGTTTCCCTGATGATGGTCACTTTAATCCTGCCGGGATAGCGCAGGTCGGATTCAATCTTCTTCGCGATATTCTTGCAGAGTTCCTTGGCCTGGTCATCGGAGATTTGTTCATTGTTGACGATGATCCGGAGCTCGCGCCCAGCCTGGATGGCGAAAGCCTTTTCCACTCCGGAGAAGCTCTCGGCCACGGCCTCGAGGTCCTCGAGCCGCTTGATGTAGTTGTCCAGCGTTTCGCGGCGGGCGCCGGGACGGGCAGCCGATATGGCGTCGGCAATCTGCACTATGACGCTCTCCGGGCAGTTCGGCTCGACATCGTTGTGGTGCGAGGCGATGGCGTTGATGATGCGTGCGTCCTCGCCGAATTTTTTGGCGATCTCCGTACCGATCTCGGCATGGTTTTTGTCGCTGTCGGTGACAATGCCCTTGCCGATGTCGTGCAGGAGGGCGCCGCGCTTGGCGATCTCCCGGTTGAGGCCGAGTTCGGCGGCCAGAAGTCCGGCGATGACCGCCACTTCCTTCGAGTGCATGAGGACGTTCTGGCCGTAGCTCGTGCGATAGTAGAGCCGCCCCACGGCCCTGATGAGCTCGGGCGCCATGTTGTGCAGCCCCAGGTCGAACACGACTTTCTCGCCTTCATCGTAGAGCTTCTGGTTGATCTCGCGCGTGACCTTCTGCACCATCTCCTCGATGCGCGCCGGGTGGATGCGCCCGTCCGCGATGAGCCGCTCGAGCGAAATTTTGGCGATTTCGCGCTGGATCGGGTCGAAACAGGAGATGACGACCGCTTCCGGCGTGTCGTCGATGATGATATCGACGCCGGTGAGCGTTTCAAGAGTGCGGATATTGCGCCCTTCCCGCCCGATGATGCGCCCCTTCATCTCGTCCGAAGGCAGGCTGACCGAGGAAACCGTGGATTCCGCGGTGGATTCGGTCGCGATGCGCTGGATCGTCGTGATGAGCACATCCTTGGCCTTCTTCTCCGCGGTGAGCTGGGCTTCCTGATCGATTTTGTTGATGAGCACCTGAGCGTCGCGGCGAGCTTCCTGCTCCATATTCTGAATAATGAGCTTCTTGGCCTCGTCGGCGGTAAAGCCCGACACGCGCTCGAGCTCGGCGGTATAACGCTCCTCCTGGCCCGCCAGATAGGCTTCTTTTTCCGCTATCGAATTTTCTCTGTTTTTAAGATTCGCTTCGATGCGCTCTATCGATGCAAGTTTGGCATCGAGATTCTCTTCTTTGAGGAGAACGCGCCGCTCGTATTTCTGCAGCTCGGCTCTCCGGTCACGTATTTCCCTCTCTTGCTGGTTTCGTTCTCGAATGATCTGATCTTTCGCTTCTACCAGGATCTCTTTTTTCTTGGCCTCCGCCTCTTTTACTGCATCCTGCAAAACACGCTCTGACTCCCGTTCCGCGGAAGAGAGTTGAAATCTGGCATATAGCCAGCGGATCATCCATCCTAGAATAAGACCGGCGAGAGGAAGGACGATGTACCACACGAAAGGTGTCATAACCCCTCCCTATTTAAATATAATGCCGTCATTTTGATTATACCGATGACGGGGTCTTTGTCAAGTTTGTCTACATTTTCATAAATATTGATTTTTTCCGGCATTTTGACGATTTTGCGGCGGCGACGCGCTTGACGGCGCTCCATAAAAGGTATACTATCAAACAAGATAAGCGAAAACTGCGGAAGGACAACTGCCTTCCAAAAGTTTTCAGGTTGGAATTGGCTGTTTCATGCATTGTTTTTCCTTTCGTAGCACCGGCCAGCTGAAGGCGGCTGACGCACACGCCGGTTTTTCTCCTCTTCGTTTTTCATTCGGAAAGACCAACAATAATCAGAACAGTACCCTAATTTCTCCTCTGAAGACTGTCGGCGCGGTATTGTGCTTCCTCGTTATCGCTTCCGATTCGCCCTAGGCGGATCAAACCGGCCGACGTCGAGAGGACGAGGCCAAGATTTGAGGTTTTTCCGAAATGTCCAAGAAAATTTATGTCGGTAACATGAATTACAACACCTCCGAGCGCCAGCTCCAGGATCTTTTTGCACAGTATGGTGATGTCACCACCGTGAACATCATCGTCGACAGGTTCACCGGCAAGGCGAAGGGATTCGGCTTTGTCGAAATGGAGAATCCCGAGGCAGCCGATGCCGCGATTGCCGCGCTCAATGGCCAGGAATTCATGGGCCGACAGCTCCGCGTGAACGAAGCGCAGGAGAAGCCCCGCTACGAAAGGGAAGAGTCCGGCGGCGGGTACAGGGGCCGCAGATACTAAGCCGCTAAAAGCTTGCGCGCATCGCCGCCGGCGCGGGCTTTTTCACAAAGGCCAGTTGATGGCCAATACTTCCGGTGCAGGGCTCGCCTTGCGCCGGCTTTTTTTATGTGCCGAAGGGCACTCTTTCATAATCCGGTTGCTCGGCCGGGCCTGCCCGCCAATGAAATCATCGGCACCATCGCGGTGTGTCAAATGCCGGTGTTCAAAAGAGTGATCATGTCTCTGAAGCGTTTCGGGACGGGAGCTTTGAAAACCGAGGGTTCTGAACGGGAAGGCAGGCGGATTTTGAGACGGCGGGCATGGAGCATGAGGGTGGCATCGGGGAAAAGGCCATCCTTCTTTGCGTAGATAGGGTCGCCAAGAATGGGGCAGCCGATGTGGGCGCAGTGGACCCGGAGCTGGTGGGTCCGGCCGGTTTTTGGATAGAGGGCGAGGAGTGAATATGTCGCGGATTTCGCGGACGCTTTTGAGCCTGAGGCCCGATGGCGGGCGCCCGGGCCTGAGGCCGCGGCGCTAGGGCTGCCGTTGGCATTCGCGGCGGACAGGTTCCATACGGCGCGGATCTTATACAGAGTGAGGGCGTGCTTGCCGCGGCCTGGCTGGCTTACCGCGAACTTTTTGCGGTCGCGGGGGCTGCGCGCGAGCCAGGTGTCGATGCGGCCCTCAGAGGCGGGCGGCCTGCCTCTGACAATGGCAAAATATTCTTTGCGGACCTGACGGTCCCGGAATTGTCTGGACAGAAACTCGTGGGCGGAGGCAGTGCGGGCGACGATGATGACGCCGGAAGTATCTTTATCCAGGCGATGCACGATGCCCGCGCGCGGAGGATGTGGAGGAACAAGAAGTTCCTGACTCTCAGAAACGGGACGCGACCCGCCCGAGAGCCACAGCACGCCGTTCGCAAGAGTCCCGTGCCAATTGCCCGCCGCAGGGTGGGTTACCATGCCCTGGGGTTTGTCGATGACAAAAACGCCATCATCCTGATACAGGATCTTGAGCGGTACGGGCTCCGGCACGATTTCTTCGGGAGGCTCCTCAGTCCATTCGAGGCCAAGGCTGTCGTCATGCTTGAGTTTATGGGAGAGTTTTACTTCTTTGCCATTGCAGAAAAGGCGGGCATTGCGAGCCTTGAGCTGGGAACGTGTCATAAGCTTCAGGATTTCGGAGAGATATCTGTCGGCGCGCATAGGCTCAGGAGGCGAAGCGACGCCTTCCCAGAAGGAATGGGATGAGGTGGCGGATATCCCGGCAGGAGATTCGGGAGATGCGTTCCTCTTTTTATTCGCCTTCATCGATCCATCCGAGTCCGGGAACAAGACGAGAGCCACCAGACGCGGGATTCGGCTCTGCTTCTGTAGTGCGGGCACGCGTATCTTTCGATTCTGATGATTCCGAACGACGGCCGCCCGAGCCCTCCGCCCCGCCGCGCCTGCGCGTGTGGCCATGAATCCGTTCGCCGTACTCGACGTTCCACAGGAAAAGCCCGCAGGCCGGCGCCGTTGTTCCTGCCCTGCCACGATCGCGGGACTCAAGCATCTCGCGCATGAGCGCTTCGCCATGTGCAGAGCTTTCCGCGATTCTCTCGAGTTCGAGAAAGGTGCCCACGAGCGAACGTACCTGCCTCCACAAAAACGCATTTCCCGCGACCTGATAGACCAATCGCTCGCGTTCAAAGAAGAAAATCGATTCGCTGATGTGGCGCGATCGCGATTCGCTTGCATCCTGGGCCGAGGCAAAGGTCGAAAAATCGTGCTCCCCCAGCACCACCGCGGCCATCGCATTCAAAACTGCAACGCGCGGGTAGTAGGAAAGGGAATGCGCGTACCGCAGGGCAAAGGGGTCCGGCGTGCCCCCGCATAGCAAAAAATAGCGGTATCGCCGCAGGGAAGCATCGAATCGCGCATGAAAATCAGGCGGCGCTTCTTCAGAAGACAGCACGCGCACATCGCGCGGCATGAGTTTGTTGAGCGCGAACACAAAACGGTCCGCCGCGATCGATTTTATATCGGTGTAAAAACCGGCCACCTGCCCCATCGCGTGGACGCCGGCATCGGTGCGTCCCGCGCCGGTCACGCGGATTTCGTGCCCGTGCATCTTCGCAAGCGCCTTTTCGAGTTCTTCCTGGACGGAACGGCCATTCTTCTGCCGCTGCCAGCCGGAAAAATCGCTGCCGTCGTAGGCGAGGACGAGTTTGACTGCGCGGACTGAAGATTTTGCAGAAAAATCAGCACGCGCTCTGGAAGTACGCGGGTCCTCTGAGTAGACTCGTTCCTGCCCCGAAGTTTCGCGCTGCGATGGCGGCTGTGTGCGTCCGGAAGACTCTCTCTGCATCGGCCTAATTCCCCTTTTCCAGAATGACAACCGCGACCGCGTTGTCCCCTTCGTGAGTCATCGAAACATGAATCGTGCCGCCGCCGTGGCGCTCGAACTCGCGGCGCGCGCTGCCCTCGAGCTGCAGGTGGGGACGGCCGAGGCTGTCGTTGACGACGGCCACTTCCCTGAGGGCAAAGTGAGCGAGACCTGTGCCAAGGGCTTTGCCGAAGGCTTCTTTGGCGGCGAAGCGCGCGGCGAGGGAGAGGGCCATGCCTTTGTTGCGCGACCGGGCGGTCTCGATCTCCGCAGGATGAAAGAACCGCTCGAGAATCGACGGATTTTCAACCCAGCGGCGGATGCGGTCGACATGGACGATATCGATGCCAATACCGGAAATCATCATTGGTCTCCTCAAGGCACCACAGGCTGGCTGGTGGAGCCCTGAGCCTGATTCTGCCCCTGAAGGCCGGCCCCACCTGAGGAGTTTGACGCCGGTGCCGGAGCAATCCGGAGGCGCACAGTGATGACGAGGGGATCATACGCCTCGACATCGAACCCTTCCGGCGGTATCGGAGTGAGTGGAATGGAATACTGCCCCGGCTTGGTGATGTCCTTGAAATCAGCCTCGAGGAGAGCGTTGGTCGCAGTTGCCATATCCTGTCCCTGGCGCGGCAAAAGCGTCATTTTGCCTGTGGGGATAAGATCTGCGAGCGTCAGAGCCGGATTAAGGTTCACGGCTCGAATTGTCACATTGTCGAGTGTAATGCGGCGCTCCTGCTTTTGAATTCTGGCAGTGAACCGAACCGTGTTCACATCGATGAGATTGATAAGGTCCGACGGCTTGACGAGCGGCACAGTGAGCGAAAAATCGCCTGTTTTGCCGCTCAGTTCGATGACGTCGGTGGAAATGTCCTTTGTGCCGTTGATGAGACTCGTCGGCCCCTCGATGGCGATCTCCGGCGGAACAATTTCGTAAGAATTCAGCTCGTAGCCTTGCTCGAGAAAGCCCTTGAAGGTCGGGCTGATCGCCACGCGTTTCGCGGCGAGGCGCTCGAAACTGATGGGAATTTCCGCCGGATCCGCGCGCAGCTCGAGGGGATCGATGTCGCGGGCGTCTCCCCGGCGCTCAAGTTTTACAGGAACGCGAAAAACGCCTTCCGATTCGTAGCGCGTCAAATCGAGGCTCGCCACGATATCAGCTTCGCGAATTCGGTATATCTGATCGCGATCGCCACGAATCGTCACGCGGACAGTTTTCGGATACTCGGTTGCGGGCACGTAGCTGCGCCCTTCCGAAATATTGAGCGGCACGGTGATAAGCCGCTGGTCGAGGCGCGTCAGATTGTACAGAAACATGATGAAAATCGCGACAACAAGCGAAATGACCTTCGCAGGCCAGTTCTCAAGCAGCTTGGAAATTCTGGAATCAAGGTTCATTGTCCACCTCGCCCGTCTGACTGCTCACCCCGTTTTCCGAGAACAGGGTGCGGAGGCGCTCCAGAACCTCATCCGGCGAAAGGTCATAGTACAGCTTTGAATCATAGGAGAGAGAGAGGGCTCCCGTCTCTTCGGATGCGATGAGCACAACCGCGTCGGATTCTTCCGCGATACCGAGCGCCGCGCGGTGGCGGGAACCGAAGGTTTTCCGGATGTCCTGCTGATCGGAAAGCGGCAGGAAGCATCCCGCAGCGGCCAGTCTTCCCTGTGAGATGATCGCGGCGCCATCATGCAGAGGGTTGTCATGCTCGAACACGGATATGAGCAGGCTGGTCGAAATGATCGCATCGAGGGGGATGCCTTTTTCGATATACGAGGAAAGGCCCACTTTTCGGGCGATGACGATGAGGGCCCCGCGGCGCTTGCCGGAGAGATACACCGTGGCAGATACGGCTGCGTCGATCCAGGAAGTGCGCGCCGCATTCTTCTTGCGAATGATCGACTGGCGTCCAAGCTGGATAAAAATCCGCCTGAGTTCAGGCTGAAGAATGATGGCGAGGCTCACCACGAGTCCCGGGGCAAGGATGTTCATGATCCAAGTGACCGTGGAAAGATTGAGGAAGAAAGCCGCACCATAGACTACCACAAGAATGAGAATCCCGCGGATGAGATAGACAGCCTCGGTCATGACAAGGAGCTGGTAGGCTTGGTAGATGAGAAAGGCGAGAATGCCGACATCGAGGACAGGACGCACATAGGTGGTCAGAAAATTGAGTAAGCTTGACGCGTTCATTGCCTGACCTCGCGGAACACGCGGAGCGCATCGACGGTCTGGGACACATCGTGCACGCGGAGAATGTCGGCGCCGTTGAGCCACGCAGCAAGCGCCGCACCGAGGCTGCCCGCGAGGCGTTCTTGAACGTCCTTTCCGGTCAGTTCGCCGATGAGGCGCTTGCGGGAAACACCGACCAAAACAGGATAGCCGAGAGTCTTGAGCCGATCGATACCCTTCAGCAGGGCAAGATTATGTTCTTTGAGCTTGCCAAAGCCTATGCCCGGATCGAGAATGATTGCCTCGCGGTCAATTCCTGCCTCGAGAGCGCGGTTCGACGCCCCTTCAAGAAAAGAAAATACTTCCCCCAGACAGTTTGCGTATGAGGGAACACACTGCATGGTCTGCGGTGTACCCTGCATGTGCATGAGCACGACGGCCGCCTGCGAACGCGCGGCGATTTCTGCCATGCCTGTCCGCGCCAAGGCCTCAATGTCGTTGATGATATCCGCTCCCGCACCGAGCACGGCCGCCGCAACTTCCGGATGACGTGTATCGACAGAAATGACGGCATCGCTTACAGCACGAAAGCTTTCTATGACGGGCAAAATCCTTGCAAGCTCATCCTTCACCTCGATTTCTGTGGAGCCAGGCCTCGTCGACTCAGCCCCGAAATCGATGATGTGTGCGCCCTGGCCGACCATGTCGAGCGCAGCTTTGACGGCACTGCCCGTATCTGGCTCTCTGCTCCCTTCAAAAAAAGAATCCTGATTCACGTTGACGATGCCCATGATGCAGGGCAAATCATCTGGCAGGCCGCCTAAGTCCAGTGTGCGGCCGCGGGGGAGCTTGAGTAAGCGCTGAGGCTTTTCTGTGGCCGCAGGGCCCGCGCTACCGGACATGCTGCACCTCGCCAGAGACAGCGCGCGGACCAATACGAGCGACACCCGGAGTGCTCGCGACCTGCTGCGGCGATGGTTCCAGACTCTGGAGCATCTCGCTGAGTACTTTTTGAATCCCTTTTGCATCGAGCCCTGCTCTTGCGAGAAGCTCGTCTCTCGATGCCTGATCGAGCGGATTGCGCTCAAACCCACAGGCGGTGATTTTCACATTCACCCCCCTCTCCGCCAGGATCGCCGCGACCGATTCTCCAAAACCGCCGGTGCGCACGCCATCTTCCATTATCACAAGGCCTTCATACTGCGCGCAGAGCGTCGCAAGGTAGTTTTCATCAATAGACGAAAGAAAGCGAACATTATAGACATCCACAGAAAGCCCCGCCTTCTCGAGCCTGTCGGAAGCTTCGGCGGCGGTATACGCGAGGGGTCCGACCGCAAGGACAAGCACCTTCGCGCCCGCACACTTGCGCATGAAAATGCCTTTCCCCAGCTCAAGGGGCAGCATAGGCTGCGGGGAGGGGCATGGCGAATATGCCTTGGGATAGCGCATCATGCAGGGCACATCGAGACCCAGGGCAAAATCCATGAATGCCGACACCTCCTCACTATCCGCGGGCGCGAAAAGCACCAGATTCGGCATCGCCTTGAAAAGCGCTATATCGTAAATCCCTTGGTGGGTCTCTCCATCCTCACCCACCGCGCCCGCGCGGTCGAGCGCGAACAGCACCGGCAACTTCGCGAGCGCGACTTCCTGAAACACCTGGTCCACCGCCCGCTGCATAAACGTCGAGTAGATTGCCACGACGGGCCGAAGGCCACCCTGCGCAAGTCCCGCAGCGAATGCCACCGCGTGCTGCTCCGCAATGCCGACATCAAAGACCCTTCGCGGCCATCGCTCCGCCAGCTTCGCGACGCCAGTCCCAGAGCCCATCGCCGCGGTCACCGCGACGACACGATGATCCTGCTGCGCTATCCTGACAAGAGCATCGGCAAAGGATGTGGTAAAACTCTCCCCATGGCTTGTCGTGCCAGGCCCCGGGATGTCGGGACATGATGGTCCGAGACCATGAAAGCTCTCCGGGTCCTCTTCAGCTTTTCCGAGGCCCTTGCCTTTCTTGGTCACCACATGCACGACCACGGGGCGATTTAACTCGCGTACATGCAAAAAGGCATCGATCAGTGCCGTGATGTTGTGCCCCTCGATGGGGCCTACATACTCGAACCCATAGTCGACAAAGAGATTTTCCTTGAAGAAGATGGCCTTTATGGCACGCTTTCCCCTGTTGATCAACGAGAAGAGGAGATTCCCTATGCGTGGAATCCGGAGCACCGCCGCATCCACGCGGGTGCGGAAGGATTGGTATCGCACCGATGCCGACAGTTTCGAAAGATATCTCGAAATCGATCCCACAGAACGGGAAATAGACATGCGGTTGTCGTTCAGAATGAGGATGAGGGGCAAGCTGAGCTGACCGGCATTGCTGAGCCCTTCCATGGCCAAGCCTGAAGTGAGCGCCCCGTCCCCCACCACCGCGATTACCCTGCCCTTCTGTCCAGTGCACATTCTGGCCTGCAGAAGGCCGAGCGCCGAGGAAATCGCCGTCGATGAGTGACCCGTGTCAAAAATATCGTGCTCGCTCTCCTGACGTTTGGGAAAACCCGAAATGCCGCCTTTTCTCCGCAGCGTGCCAAAACGTACCGCCCGTCCCGTGAGAATTTTGTGGGGATAGCACTGATGTCCGACATCCCACACGATTGCATCGGTCGGTGACCGAAACACGCGGTGGAGCGCAATGGTCAATTCGACCACGCCAAGATTCGATGCGAGGTGCCCTCCGTTGCGCTGTACCGTTTCGATAATGCGCAATCGGATTTCCTCTGCCAGACGATGAAGTTCAGATATCGACAAGCCCTGCAAATCAGCAGGCCCGGAGATTCGATCGAGTAATGACATGACGCTTCAGTGTATCATCAATCCAAAACGATTTCCAGCACAGAATAGTGGAACTTTTGCATCTTGACAGACTTGCCCGAAAGGCTTGAGAATTTCTTCAGAAAAAAGAGGAGGAGCCAAGATGGACTACATTCTCGATGAAGTCGAGCGATTTTATAAGATCATCAAGCTAAAGCCATTCCGAAGAACGCCCGGGGTGGCATTCGATATTCTGCCCATGCAATTTTTGCCGCACATCGAAGGTATTGATCGTGTGATTCACCAGAGACGGGCACTGTCTCCAGGTTCGGTCGGCAATGTAGAACGGCCGTGGTATATGCACCCGCACCAGGAAGACAACCTCATCGTGCTCCATGGCGTGCGCACCGTGGATATTTACACGCTTGAGCACCGCCGCGTCGAGACTTTCGTGGTTGAGCCCGAGCGCATTGTGCACAATGGCAAGGTGATCTTCGAAGGGCCCGCCATGGTAGTGTGGCCGACCCATGTGTTTCACCGGATTGTATCCGGCGACGAGGGCTCGGCTTCACTCAACTTTGCGGTACGCTTGCCGGGATTTGATCCCGAAACGAATTTTTCGATCTATGACCTGAATACCAAAACAGGCGAATATCGGGAAATCCGGAGAGGCAGCCTCGATCAATCCGGTGATGTCTGAACTCCGATGAACATCGCTCTCCGGATTCTCCATCTGCATCGTGCACTTCATTATGTCCCGATCGAGAAGCCTGCGCACTTTGATGAAACAGCGCTTGCAAAACTGGCTTCGCAATTCGGAGAATGCCTTTTGGTATTTCAAAAAAGCGCCTTCTTCACGATGACCGGCGACGGGCCGAGGGTTTCGGGTAACCCCGAGCCTGACGCCGCGTATCGAATTGCCGCTCAAGAAACACCTTCGCCCGCGGGAATGGGCGGACAAAACAGCGCCGGAGGTGCACCCTTCGGGTTTTTGCTCGCCGCCGGCGATTATGTCTTCTTTCAGTGGCACGCGTGGCATGAAACTGAAAAATCCGCACGCCCGTCATACGCCGCGATGCTTGAAGAAGTCGTGCGCGAAATATGGTGGCAGAGGCTCGAGTGTGAGGGGCCTTGGTTTTTACGGCTTGTCTTCGAAGACGACAAGGTCGCGGTTCAGGCGCTGAGAGCGTTAAAAAAGGCACCCTGAGTGGTGGGCGCCCCGTACCATCCTTATTCCAGCACCGCGTAGATTCGCCGCACGCCGGCGCTCGATGACTGTTCCTTGATGATCTTGAATTTGCCGAGCTCGCCGGTGCGCGCGACATGCGGGCCCCCGCACACTTCCTTCGAAAAATCGCCCATAGTGTAGACTTTGACAATCGGTTCGTACTTCTCACCAAAGAGCGCGATGGCACCGGAAGCCTTCGCGTCTTCAAGCGGCATCATCTCCATGGTGACCGGCAGATCGCGCGCGATCTGTTCGTTGACAATGCGCTCGACCTCGGCGATCTGCTCTCTGGTCATGGGCGCCGGATGCGAGAAATCGAAGCGCATGCGCTCGGCGGTGATGTTTGAACCTTTCTGTGCGACATGATCGCCCAGGACAATGCGCAGGGCCTTGTGCAGGAGGTGTGTCGCGCTGTGGTACCTGGTCGCGATCTCGGAGTGATCCGCCAGCCCGCCCTTGAACACCTGCTCGCTGCCCGCGCGCGAAAGCTCCTGGTGCTTCTTGAAGGCTTCGTCGAAGCCGGCGCGGTCCACGACGAGCCCTTGTTCGGCCGCGAGTTCTTCGGTGAGCTCGATAGGGAAGCCATAGGTGTCGTAGAGTCTGAACGCGAGGCGGCCAGACATGATTCTTTCGGGGTTCCGAAGGAGGTTCGGCAGCATTTTCTCGAATTCGTGCTCACCTTTCTGCAGGGTCTCGAGGAACTTCTGCTCTTCGCGCTCGAGCTCATCGAGGATACGCGCGCTGTTTTCGACGAGTTCGGGATAGGGCGAGCGGTAAATATCGATGACCGCGCGGGCGGGTTTGGCGAGGAAAATGCCGTCGATGCCGAGCTTGCGGCCGTGGCGCACCGCGCGCCTGATGAGGCGGCGGAGCACGTAGCCGGCGCCGATATTGGAAGGGAGCACGGCTTTCGGATCGCCGAGAATGAAGGTGGCGGCGCGGATGTGGTCGGCGACGATGCGGAAGCTGCGGTCGACCTCGGGATCATTGTCGGGCGCGGCGTACTTTTTACCGGTGATCGACTCGAGGACCGCGAGGATGGGGGTAAAAGCCTCGGTCTCGTAGACCGATTTCTTGCCCTGGAGCATGGCGACCGTGCGCTCGATGCCCATGCCGGTGTCCACGCAGGGGTGCGCGAGCGGCTCATAGGCGCCGGCCGAGGTCTTGTTGTACTGCATGAACACATCGTTCCAAATCTCGAAGTATTTGCCGCAGTGACAGCCGGGTTTGCAGTCGGGCCCGCACGCGGGCAGGCCGGTATCGACGAACATCTCCGTATCGGGACCGCAGGGGCCGGTCTCCCCCGCCGGTCCCCACCAGTTGTCCTCGCGCGGAAGGAAATAGATCCGCTCATCGGGGATGCCGACGGACCGCCAGATTTCCGCGGACTCGCTGTCGCGCGGTATCGACGCTTCGCCCGCGAACACCGTCACGGACAGTTTCTCAGGATCGATCCCCAGGTAGTCGGGGCTTGTTAAAAATTCGTACGACCAGCGGATCGCCTCTTTCTTGAAATAGTCGCCGAGCGACCAGTTGCCGAGCATCTCGAAGAGTGTGAGGTGGCTCGGATCGCCCACGGCGTCGATATCGCCGGTGCGGATGCACTTCTGGTAGTCGGTGAGGCGCCTGCCGGCCGGATGCGGTTCGCCGAGCAGATAGGGGACGAGCGGATGCATGCCCGCAGTCGTAAAAAGCACCGTCGGATCGTTCTCCGGGATGAGCGATTTGCCGCTGATCTCGGCATGTCCGCGGGCCCTGAAAAATTCAATGTATTTTCTGCGCAGTTCGTGGATTGTAATCATAGCGGAGCAAGTTTACCGAAAGCCCTGTACCTGGTCAATGATCGAAGCGTCCCGGTAAAGCTCGGCAACGCGCCATCGCTGCGGGATATCAGAGTAAAGCATTTCAGTTTTTATTCTTCCTGGATGAGCCAATTTCAAAAGTCTGTTGCNNCTCGTCCGACTTTTGAAAGAACCTCGATAAAAAATCAAATTTTTTTGTTGCTGAATGAACATTCATTCATTATAATACCGAAAGCGAGGAAAAGAATGCGTGTCTTTGTAACAGGCGGCTTCGGCAATGTCGGAATGAGCACCGTCCGGGCATTGCTCTCTTTTGGACATGATGTCTGCATATTCGAGCACCCTTCTGCCCGGTCGAGGCGACAAAAACGCCTTCGCGAGCTTCTGCGCGACGGGCGCGACAAGCTCAGAATCTTCTATGGAGACATTACAGACGCAGGCGCGCTGTCCGAGGCCATGGCCTGCGCCGGGGGCCCGGACGCGGTGATACATCTGGCCGGAATAATCCCTCCCCTTGCCGATAGGGAACCGAAACTGGCCAGTCACGTCAACGTGGGAGGCACCAGGGCCTTGCTTGAGGTCTGCAAGCTCCTCGACCGGCCCCCGCGCGTCATCTTCGCCTCGAGCGTCGCGCTCTATGGAGACAGGCTCGCCAACCCCTGGATTTCCATACAGGACCCCGTCGCCCCAAACGACACCTACAGCGTCACCAAAAATGAATGCGAGGCGCTGTTGCGCGCGAGCGGCCTCGAATGGGTCATCCTGCGTCTCTCATATGTCGTCTCGAGCGACTGGCTCCCCTTTTCCCCCCAACTCTACGATGTTCCGCCGGCGACCCGTCTCGAAGTGGTCCACACCGAAGACGCGGGGCGCGCCTTCGCGAAGGCCTCCGATTCGACCCAGTCTGCCGGCCGCATTTTCAACATTGGAGGCGGACCGGGCTGCCGGACAACCTACAGAGCTTATCTGGACAGGCTCATGCGCTATTTTGGTCTGGGGAGCTCTTCATTTCTGCCAGACGGGCTCTTCGCGAAGGGCAAGTTTCACTGCGGATGGTTTACCGATTCGGATGCTGCAGAATCGCTTCTGCACTTCAGAAGCAAAACGATCGAGGATTATTATTCGGAAGTCTCCTGGCGCATGCGCGCTGTGCGCCCCTTGGGAAGCATTGCGGTGTGGGCGGTAAAACCCTGGATCCGCTCGCTCAGTCCATATCAGGCAAAGGCTGGCCGAGTGCGTTCTCCACAGTTTGTTTAAAGAATGCCTGGATATCGGCAGCGCTGATCTTGAGGTCGGTTTTTGAGGCGATTCTGAGTGTCTCGAGTGCTCCAAGCAACAAAACGGTGATGCCCGTATCGTATTGCTCCGGATCGACATGGGAAACACCGGGCAGCATGCATGCGGACACGAGCCCGGCAATCAAGGCAGCCAAATACTGAAGCTTTTCTTCAAGCTTCGCGGTGGAACCTGCTTCAGCGAGCAACAGCATGATGAGTTCAACATCGCTGAAGAGCCTTGGAAGCGCGCCATTTACAAGGAAAGACAATGCTTTAAGTGATTGTGCATGTGCATCGTCGGATCGCTCAGCCGTTTTGCTCACCTTAAGACCATCTTCTGTCCAGGTGCGGAATTCGCTCCATCCTTCTTCGATAATTGTCTCGACGAGCGCCTGTTTTGAATCAAAATACGTATAGATGCTGCCGACAGGGATACCGATCTCCTCAGCGATCGCGCTCATGGACACATCGAAATTCCTGGTGGCAAAAAGACGCTTCGCCGTCTCCAGAATGAGCGCCCTCTTTTCCATGGTCTTCACCCGAGCCATGCCAGTTACCCCCCGTCCTAGATCTCTTCAAAAATGCCCTGCGCCTTATTCTTGCGCACTTTATCCCAATTGAAAATCCTCCCGTTCATGGAGATATAGACTCCGCGCGGCAAAAGCTGGACCGCTGAAAAGGCGGTCCCAAAATTGAACAATGCGTCGGAATCGAGAATCTTGTAGGGGATCATCGCTCCCGTCAACACAATGGTCTTGTCCAGCCCCGCTTGGCCAATAAGCCGCGCCGTTTCCGCCATGGTGTCGGTCCCGTGCGTAATAATGATGTGCTTTTCGGAAGCCCGTGCGCAGGACTCAAACACCGAGCGGCGATTTTCATCCTGCATACGGAGACTGTCGATGAGTTGATTGAGTTCAACCTGCACGGGAAGGGAAACGCGCGCCAGCTTCAATATTTCGGGAAGATGTGTATCAATAAAAGTCAATTCGCCTTTTATTTCATCGTAATGTTTATCAAAAGTTCCGCCTGTGACGATCACGCGGATTGATTCAGGATTCATAGATGTCATATTTTAACACAAAACAAGAGCTATTTCCAGTAGAACATATAATAAGTTATTTAATATTATTTAATTATTTTTATTTAATGTATTAATTCTAATTTATATTCTGACCTCTTGACTATTTTTCAGAGATTATTACTATTCTTATAAATTTGCAGTATATTTTTTCTGCAACACGTTATTATTTTTTGGAGGATTTTCAGAGTGCAATCTGAAAAAAAAATTAGTTCTATTACAAGAAATAAGGCAGCAAGGCTTGTTATTGCGGCCTCTTTCTGTATTGCTTCTTTTTTCTTGATATCATCATCAGCAACGTTATTTGAAACTAGAGCATTTTGGAATTCAAAGAAAAACATTTCTAGTATCTTATTTTCTATAAATATTGGTGATACAGATATTTATGATGATCCAATTTTGAAGTTATATACCAATGCAAAAACTAAAAATCAGGTTTTAAAATTTTTCTCCGCCATTACCAATTCCGAACGTGTTGCAAAAGCAATTCTCGACAATTCAGTCGAGCACAATGTCAGGCCAAGTCTGGCATTCGCGGTCGCCTATGTCGAGAGCCGCTATAATCCAAAAGCCCGCTCGAAGAACAGCTCTGGCTCGCTCAACAGCGGCCTTTTTCAGCTGAATTCGTCGGTGTTTGGCATGACAAGCGAAACGCTTATGTATGATCCCTATCACAATGCCAAACTTGGCCTCAGCCACCTGGAGGAATACCTCAATCTGAGTGACGATGAATTTTCCGCGCTCGCGGCGTACAATGCGGGGATTACGCGAATATCGGAACAGGGAATTCCGGGCATGACATTCAAGTATATTTCTGACGTCTCGATCATGGAGCGCAAGATCATGAACTTGTTCGTGGCCAGCATGGCGCTGAACAACAATGCGCTATAATTTGAAGCCTTTGCTACATTTTTTGCGTGCCTGCCGGACCGCGCATGCTCTGTACAAAAGGTGAGAGGGCTTCGCGGAGGCCTGTCGCTTCTTTTCGCCCAAGCACCACAAGCCGGAAAACACCCGCTTCCACAAGCGCAAAGAACATTTCCACGGTGCCTTTTACCGAGGAAGCCTCATTGAATTCGCCACGCCGCTTGCCCTCGATCACGATATCCGCGAGGATGTGGCGCATGCGCACGGTCCGGCGACGCACTTTTTCGTCGGGGTTCCCTCCGGAGGCCTTGAGTCTCAGCAAATAGTCCATGACGATAGAGAGCAGTCTCGATTCTTTTTCGCACGCCTCGACCACTATTTCACCAATCTTGAGTATTTTTTCTTCGCTGTTCAGGTGCTCATCGTGAGCGACAATCGCGATTTCGGATTCGAGCGAACCGAGAAACCTCTTGAGGCTTTCGTTAAAAATCTGTTTTTTATTGTCGAAATACAGATAGAGAATTGTGCGGGTTATGCCGCAGCGTTCGGCAATTTTCTGAAATGTGGTATCTTCATAGCCTTCTTCGATGAACACATCGAGGGCCTTTTCAAGAATTTCCTGTTTGCGCTTTTCATGCGCAATTTGTCCAGACAAAATGACCTCCTCTGTTAATATGTTATTATAGCATAGAGCTTATTTTTCGTACACAGCTCATTTTTCCTCTTGGTTCGTTGCCCGCAGGCAGAATACCGAGTATAGTTACTCCAGGAGCAGAGCAATGGCATTACAGATAAACAGAACATTAAGGTCTCAAAATACACCTCCTAAACACCTCTGGATGCCTTCCGGAGCGGTCGCGATACCTGATGCTGTGTCCGCGCGCCTTGTCGCGCGAAAATTTCAGCTTCCGGCGGGAGAGTTGCGGGCCCTATCCCTGATCGACGACGCTTCGCGGATCATTATCGATGTATACCGAAAGCGGCTTTCAAAAACGCTCGACCAAATCGCGAGTCCGGCACTCACGGCGTCAGGCGACCGCGCCGCGCTTCTCCAGGTGCTGCAAGAACTCACCCTCGAATTTCCGCCCGCCCCAATGTATGATGGCTTGGCAGAGCCTGGGGACTGGCTCGAATCCTCCACTGCTGACAAAGGAGGCAGCGGCAGGCCCCATCGTGAGCTTGCGATAGAGCAATTCGTGCTCATCCGGCTTTTCAACGAGAATCCGGCATGCGGCCCTTACCGGATACTTTTCGATGATGGCGTTTCGCCTGCCGGAGCCACCAGCCCGGGCACAATTTCGGCAAAAACACCGTATCTAAAAGTTTTTGCGCGCCTTGAAGAAGCGCTGAAAACGCTGCCTGGGCTCTCGCACGAAAAGGGGAAAACCCTTGATCTCATAAGCTTTTTAAGGGAACCGGCCAAGCGTGCACCCCATTCCCTCAAGGCACAGCTCGAGTGGATCATACAAAACTGGGGCGAGCTTCTGGGCGATTTTCGGCTCGCGCTTCTGGCCGGTATCGACATGATCAATGAGGAGACCGCGCCGCGCTTTCCGCCGGGGCCCGGTCCTGTCCGCGCGTATCAATATCGCAGCAGTCTGCATGAATATGAGAAATTCAGCACCGACAGGAATTGGATGCCTTCGGTCGTGCTCCTCGCGAAAAATGCGCTCGTGTGGCTGCATCAGCTGTCGAAGACGTACGGGAAAGAGATTGCCCGGCTCGACCAGATCCCCGAGGAAGAGCTCATCACCATGGCGGAGCGCGGCATCAATGGGCTCTGGCTCATTGGCATTTGGCAGCGAAGCCCGGCAAGCGAAAAAATAAAGAAACTCTGCGGGAATCCGGAGGCCACGGCATCGGCGTACTCCCTGTTCGACTATGAAATAAGCCCTGAGCTCGGCGGGTGGGAGGCCCTCGACGCCTTCAGGGAGAGCTGCGGGCGGTTCGGCATTCGGTTGGCGGCCGACATGGTGCCAAACCACACAGGCATCGATTCGTTTTGGGTGCGAACAAGGCCAGAGCTCTTCATGAGCCTGCCCTATTGTCCCTACCCTGGCTATACCTTCAATGGACCCGACCTCTCGAGCGATCCTTCGGTTGGCATCTGGCTTGAGGACCACTACTTCAATCGTACGGACGCCGCAGTCGTGTTCAAGAGGCTCGATCGGCATACTGGAGAAATCCGCTACATCTACCACGGGAATGACGGCACGGGCATGCCCTGGAACGACACCGCCCAGATAGACTTTCTCAACCCCGCCGCGCGCGAAGCGGTCAAAGAGCGAATTCTCCATGTCGCATCCCATTTCAGCATCATCCGCTTTGACGCGGCGATGGTGCTCGCGAAACAGCACATTCGCCGTCTCTGGTATCCGGCACCCGGAGAGGGTGGCGCGATCCCTTCGCGCTCCGAGCATGCCATAAGTGATGAGGCCTTCGACAAGGCGATCCCAAACGAGTTCTGGCGCGAAGTGGTGGATCTGTGCGCGGAAAAAGCGCCGGACACCCTTTTGCTTGCGGAGGCCTTCTGGCTCATGGAGGGCTATTTCGTCCGCACTCTGGGCATGCACCGCGTCTACAATTCGGCCTTCATGAACATGCTCAAGGACGAAAAGAACTCGCTCTACCGTCTCACTATAAAGAACACACAGGAATTCGACCGCGACATATTGAAACGCTTTGTCAATTTTATGAGCAACCCCGACGAAGAGACGGCGGTCGCGCAATTCGGCAAGGGTGACAAATACTTTGGCGTCGCGACAATGCTGGCCACTACGCCAGGTCTGCCGATGATCGCGCATGGCCAAATCGAGGGCTTTACCGAAAAGTATGGCATGGAGTTCAAGCGTTCCTATTGGGACGAAACACCCGACCGTGATTTTATCGCGCGCCACGAACGCGAAATTTTCCCTCTTTTGCGCCTGCGCCCCCTTTTTTCGGAAATAGAACATTTCTATCTCTTCGATTATATGCGGGGCGACACCACGATCGATGAAAATGTCTTTGCCTACACTAATGGACAAGGCGGGCAGCGCACGCTCGTATTCTACAATAACCACTGGGAGCGCACCTTCGGACGCATTCACACTTCCTGCGCGTTCGCGCAAAAGACCCCCCAGGGCGGGAAGCATCTCGAAACCACGAGCCTCGCGAATGCTCTCGGCGTAGAGGCCTCGCCTGACAATTACGTCATAATGCACGAAATCCGCTCCAGGCTCTGGTACATTTACCGCAGCGAAGATATTGCCGCAGACGGTCTTTCGGTGCCGCTCGAGGGTTATCAAAGCAAAGTCTTTCTCGAGATTGCGAATGTGCTCGATACGGAAGGCCGCTATGCCAGGCTCTATGAAATTGTCGATTCAAAAGGAATCGCCGACCTCGACGACGCGCTGCTCGAGGCGGATCAGCCCGATCTCTTCCGTGCGCTCCACAATGCGATCAGCAGCCTGAGCAGCGTCGAAGCGGTGCAGGACCTCTCAAAAGCGGAAGCCATACAGCGGGCAGCGATCTTCTCCGAGATGTTCTTCTCGCGGCTCTGCGCGATAGCGGGCAGCGATGACACAGGCGCCGCATACAGAAGTGAAGCAGTACGGAACGCAATCGCCTGGCTGAGGACTGTGCTTGCGGCGCTGTACAGGACGGGTGTAAGCGACGTATCTGCAGAGGGCCTTGCATTACAGTTTGAAAATCCGCGCCACAGGCTTATTCTGCTGGTCTATTCGTTCGTGGCGGCGCTCGCAAAATCCTTTGCCGCGGACGGTTTGAAGGAAGAAATTGGCCGCATGATCGACGAATATCGCATCGCGAAAAAACTCAAAGAATTTGCGGTGGAGTTGAGCCGCACAATGCCCGAAGACGAAAAGGACTACGATGCTTCAATGAGCGCCGAAGTGGCGATCGCCTGGGCGCTGAGAAAGGAAAAGCAGCTCACTGAACTCGAAATGCCGCCCGCCTCCGCAACTTCCCTGAAGCTTCACGCACACGAAATTCTCGCATGGGCCTTTTCCGACTCGCTCATGCGCATGGCCCTTGGTATAAATCATTATCGTGGAATAGAATATTTTCATAAAGAGCGCTTTGAGACCTTCGCGTGGCTGCTGCCTGCCTGTGCATGGATCGACTCGATTGGCCCGAGCGAGCCCCGCATGGATTTGAAAGCACTGGCATCGTGGAAAGCCTTGGCGCAATTGCTTGTGGAGCAGGCCGCGGACGCAGGCTACATGACGAATGTCATGCTTGAAGATACAGCGGCTGCCGCGCGCGAGTGAATATGGAGCGCTATGCGGCCCTCATCGGGACTCCTCTCGGCGCCGACATTCGTCAGCACCTTGGCGAACCTGACACGATCTTCGTTTTTCCGTCCCAGGATAGTGCGGACTCATGGGCGCAGGCGCTGGTGAAATCGGAGGCCTGCAAGGCTGTAGCTCTCGACCGCTTCTTCGGCTTTGAAAATTTTTTACGACACTGTGCCACGCTGCGTGAACATGAAGATTTCCGCACTGTACAGCAGATCGACCGGTGGGCATGGGCCCTCGAAGTGCTCGATAACCGTGCAGGCACCAGCGATCCCGAAAGGGGCCTGCCCCTGAAGCGGCTCTTGCCACCCGAAGAGACCTCGACAATGCATCTTTCCAGACTCGTGGGCCTTATCCCGGGTCTTTACGAAGTCGAGGCACTGAAGCGGGCCGAAGGCGCCATCCGTACTGTCTCTTATGACTTCTTGCGGGAAGAATTCGAAGAAATCGAGTCGCTCGCGAGGAACTATCGGAACTATTTGGACCGAAATCATCTTTTTGACGGACATCTGGCGCCGCACGTGTTGCCTGCCGAGGTGAAGGTGCGCGCATATGGCCTCAAGGAAGACTTTACGCGACTTGGCCTCATTGCGGATACACAGAATTCTCAGCTCGCCTTTCCGGACATCGTTCCACACGGAGATGTGCGCGGCAAAGCCTTCAATTCCTATGAATACCACGAATTCGATTCTTTTCTTGCGGAGATCGCAAGTGTATTCACAGAAATCTCAAAGGAAATCGAACAGGGCCTTGATCCTGAGGATATCGCGATCTCAGTGTGCCGACTCAATGCCCAGAAGGCGGCGTGGATCAGACAGGCCGCAGAGGATGTCGGCATACCTGTCTCTATCCGATGGGGCGAGCCGCTTTCGCTGACTGCGTTCGGACGGCTCCTGCACGCGATTCAAAATGCGGCCCGCGAAGGCCTGACCCTCGACTCGCTCGATGCGTTCTCTGCTATTGAAAGCATCAAAAGCCGTAACCCTGAAGGTTGGAACGCGCTCCGGGACACCGCGTTGCGGGCGCACATTCCCTCGCCATCGCCGAATGCATCCTATGTCCACCGACTGTGGAAAGAATCGGGACAGATCGGTCTCTGCACGCCCTCATGTGCGCAGATGTACCAAAGACTCTGGCAGGATATCACCGGCATTGCCCGGGCCGAATCGTTTCCCCAGCTTTACGCGCAGGTGCTGGGATTCCTCGAACATTGGGTCGATACAAGCCGATTCAGCGCGAATGTCCACACTGACCGATCCATGCGCATGGCCCTCGATGAACTGCAGTCGTGGATGGAGCGCGAAGATGCAATGCAGCGCGGTCCGTTTTTGCCGTTCGAGCTGTACATGACGGCTCTGGGCACGAAAAGCTACATCCCGCTCCTGGAAGGCAACGCGGTGCACGTGTACGACTTCAAAACGGCATCGGGCCTCGCGGCGATTTCACAGTATGTCGTCGGCGCATCCCGGGCTGGGCTGGCCTCATCGTTGGAACATCAGAGTGCCCTCCCCGCAGAACTTTCGGCGCTTACGGGCTCGAAAATGGCCGCAAATGTCGAAGAGATTCTGGCAATGCACGGCATCGCGCGCACCCGGTACAGCTTTGCGCGCGAAGGCTTTGAAGGTTACGAGGTGGCGCATCCCCTGTTCGCGCCGCCATCGGAAAGGCCAGCAAGGGCAAAAAGACGGCGCCGGATTTCTGCGGGGACCGCT
The DNA here is from genome assembly GCA_002441395.1 of Spirochaetaceae bacterium UBA6243. Lineage (GTDB taxonomy): Bacteria > Spirochaetota > Spirochaetia > Treponematales > Rectinemataceae > Rectinema. The sequence goes on from DJVZ01000051.1 coordinate 32,402, forward strand.
TCAGACTCTGCGCCCCGGGCGCACTGCTATTCAAATCCCTCCCCCATCGATCCGGCCGTATCGGCCCGATTCTTGCGGTCGACCCAAAGCTTCGATTTTGAAAAAAACCTGGCGGTGTTCAGCCCATACTCCCTCAGAGACCGCGCGCGGTGCGCGTTCCGGTGGTTCGCGCAGAGAATCAACATCGAAGATGTCTACTCGAACGATGATACCGCGCGCATTATCGGCGATTTTTTGCACGCGACATATCAGCGCACAATAAAAAATCTTCCTCAGCGTCTCTCAGAAAGTGAGGCACCGGCGCGATTTCGCGAGGCGTTCGAAATAGCCTTGCGCGCGACCCTGGAAAAAATCTTTGCAGAGCATGGACCCGGCTTGCGCCCTACGCTGGTAACGCTCATCGATCGCGCGCGTCACCGGCTCGGGGAACTCTGGAAGTTCGAGCGCGAAGCATTTTCGGCGTATGAGCGCGAGGGCTTTGAGATACCGGTCTCGTACGCATTTGAGGAGGAAGGCGCAATTCTCAATGGAAGAATAGACTGTGTCTTTCGCCGTACCGACGAAAGCCTTGGCAACGTAAAATGTTATATCATCGTTGATTATAAAAAAAACCGTATCCCATCGCTTTCGGAGATGAAGCTTCGCGCACAGAATGCCGTCCGTGACGACCTTGAATCCACAGGCGAAACCGAATCCGAAACCGAAGAAGGAGCCCTCACCGTCAGGGAAATCCAGATTCCCTCCTATGCGCTTATGCTTGAGTTGTCAGGCGGAATCGTGGAAGGCGCCCTGTATTGGTCGATAGAAAAATCTGAAGCCGTGGCCTATATCAAGCCGCCGGCTGCTTCGTCCCTTCACCAAATCAGACCAGCCTATACCAGGAGAGAAGATACGGCTCCCGTACGCGCGGCGGTCCGGGATATGCTCGCCCGGGCCGCAACGGCAGTGCAAGGCGGCGAACTGCTCGATCCGGCCCCGGACAGGGGGGCCTGCAGCGACTGTGCATTCAAACCGCTCTGCAGGTATTGGTATTTCCTGGAGTTATAGCGATGCCCCCTTACAATCTTATAGAGGCTTTGAAGCTCGACGAATTTCAGCGCGACGCGGCCTGCACCGAAGAGACCGCAGTCGTCACCGCGGGTGCGGGTGCAGGAAAAACACGCGCCCTTGTCGGACGCTTTCTTTATCTGGTCCTGGGAAAGGGCGTTGATCCTGAAAACATCCTGGCATTGACCTTTACGCGCAAGGCTGCCGCCGAAATGTCCCAGCGCGTGCATGAAGCGCTCGGCGCGCCAGAAAGTCCGCGCCTGGACCTTGCGGACCACCTTGCAAGCGTCCACATTCAGACGCTCGATTCATTCTGCCGGGAAATTGTCGCGGCCTCGGCGGCTCAATATGGCTATACGCCCGATTTTCAGATCGATGAGGTGGCCTGCGCCCAAACCGCCGCGAAGGCCGCGTACCGCTATGTCCTCGATAATCGCGAATCCGGCGGACTTAGAAACCTTCTCGGCGCCTTTGGCTTCGATGTCGTGGTGCGGGAGCTCTTCGCTTCCTTCGGGAGCGCGAATGTCGGGCCACACTGGAAGGGCCGCCATATCTGCCGGGCTTCAGCGCGCCTCGGCGAAGAAGAATTTAAAAAAACGGCCTGGCAATTGGCGGAAGAGACGCGTGAAATCGCAGCGCGCATCCTTGAGAGAGAAAACGATGTTCCACCCTCGGGCTTCAGGGAGGGAACGGCTCAGGCCATTCGCGCCGCGAAGGCCTTCCCGTCATCGGGGGCCTCGGCTTCCTCCGACCTGGAAGGCTTCTTCGCCTACATGCAGCGCCCCGAAAATGCCATCAACCTGAGAAGCGTGGGCAAGAATGAAACGGAGTCCGCGATCAAGGATCTTGCCAAAGCGCTCCGCGATGAATCCCGACTCAAAAAAATCTCGCAGATCGTGGATTTCGAGAAGTTTCTGCCCGACTATTACGACATAATGGACCGGCTGGACGAATATGCCGACCTCCTATGCCAGGAAAAGCGACGCGCCAACATTATGAATTATAATGACTTAGGGGCACTCGCGGTCGATATTCTTTCCGGGCAGGAAGATGTGCGGCGATACTGGGCATCGCGTTTCCAGTACATACTCATCGATGAATTCCAGGATAACAATGATCTGCAGAAGCGGCTCCTTCTGCTTCTGAGCAAGGAAGAGGAGAAGGTCCGCAGAGGCAAATTGTTCTTCGTCGGCGATGAAAAACAGTCGATCTACCTCTTCCGGGGCGCGGACGTCAGCGTCTTCAAATCCCTCGCAGGCGAGCTTGAGGCTTCGCGTTTTTCTCTTGTGCGCAACTACCGCAGCGCGCGGCGCCTCATAGCATTTTTCAATGCGGCATTCAACGTGATCATGCAACCCGCCGATTCCCAAAATCCTCAGCGCTTTGAAGCGGCATATCAGGACATGGAATCGACTCCGGTGCCCGAACCGGCAGATTTTATGTCGCGCATTGAATACCGGTGCGTCACAAACGAGGTTGCACCGGGGGATTTTGGAGGCGCCTTGCTCTCGGCAAAGGAAACGATGGCCTACCGCCTCGCGCTCTGGATTCGCAGCGCAGTCGAATCGCCAAGCCCGCTTTTTGTGCGCTCCGAAGCCCAGTCGGCCGCATCCGGCGAGGGAAAACAGGAGCTGGCACTGAGAAAAGCCGAATATGACGACATCGCGATTCTCATGCGCACGACCAGCCGCCAATATGAACTCGAAAAATATCTGCGCATGCTCGCCATTCCCTTCGTCACCGACACGACCGCAAGCCTTTTTTCGGAAGAGCCAGTAAACGACCTGTATTATCTCTTGCGCCTGCTCCTCGATGCGCATGATCTTTTCGCCACCGCCGCGGTCCTGAGGAGCCCCCTGTGCCGCATCTCGAATGACGGATATGTGGCGATCCTCGCCGAGGGAAAAAGCCTTGCTGAGCTGCGGACCAGGATTCCGGAGGCGCTGGGCGCCGCGGACCACGAATCAGTGCAAAACATGATACTGTTTTACAATGAATTAAGAGCGATTTCAGATCACATGCCGCTCATGGAGCTAGTCGCCCATGTCTGGGAGCACGCGCATCTGGAACTCTCGATCCTCTCTGATCCTCAGCGCCTTCCGTACCTCGACCACTGGAATGCCATTCGCGCAATTGCCGCGGACATCGAAGCGCGGGGCGGCCACCTTCAGGCATTTCTCGCCGCGCTGCGCGGCTATATACACGAGGAACACAGTTTTGACGCAAACGCGGTGCCACAAGAAGACACCAGGGGCGTACATCTTCTCACCATTCACAAATCGAAGGGCCTCGAGTTTCCCATCGTGGTGATTCCGTGGATGGAAACCGCCCCGAACAAAAACTCAGGAAGCGAGCTTTGGGGCGTACTGGAGTCGGCGCAGACTCAGGGCAAGACACGATTCTACACCGTCGACATCGGCTTCCACGACCGGGCCGAGGGCGGCTCGAACATCCTTCAGACGCAGGCGCAGGACTTGCGCAGGGCGAAAGAACGGGCAGAGACCAGACGCCTTCTGTACGTCGCCTGCACGCGCGCGATCGATCACCTCATCATGTTCGACGCAGTCCCCGAAAAACGCTCGTATGATCAGGACAGCTTCCATGCCCTTCTCTTTCAGAGCACCGAACGCGCACATCCGATGCAGGGCGAGACAGAGGCTCAAATTCCCCCGCACCTTTCGCACCTGCGATTCTTTTTCGAGCCACTGGCCTCCGAGCAAGAAGTGCAGATGGCGAGGAAGGGCAAAACCGCACGTGCACAACAGTCCTATGCAGAAGACATAGAGACTTTGAAGCCGGACGAGAGGAATTTCATGCGCCCTCCGCGCCGTCTTACGGCGAGCACAGTCAATGCCATGGCGACCAAAGACAGCCTTGCAGCCACAACTGCGGGCGGGCTTTCAGCGCACATTGTTCGAGAACGCCTGTTCGAGCCTGCCAGACCCGATGAAAGCAGCGACGGACCGGACGCGGCCTCCACCCAGGGCGCTGACCATTCCGGGTTTGAGATGCGTTCAGATCCCACGGCCTATGGCTCACTTGTCCACGAGATGTTCGCACACCTCGTGGCAGGAAAGTCCGTCGGGAATTTTGCGGCGTCACCATCGGTGGCGCGCGAAATCCGTTCCGGACTTCAGCTATCCGACGGTGGCAGCGGGGCCCCGGGAGAGCCTGCGACATACTCCGTCATCGAGCTCGCTTCGCGCCAACTCATGCCCCTTCTTCAGAGCAGGGCTTTTTCCGACATATTGCATAATAAAACACTTAAATTCGAGTTTCCGTTTCTGCTCGCCCTCCCCCCCTGGTCCATAGAGGGCAGAATGGATATGCTGGCCGAATCTCATGATGAGGTCATCGTACTGGATCTTAAGACGGACCGGCAGTTCTCGCCACATGAATATGCTCTGCAACTGGGTATTTATCGAATCGCGGCGCGCGCGCTCTTTCCGGCAAAACAAGTCCATACAGGTCTGCTATATCTCCATTTTGGCGAAATTGCCTGGCTTAAAAGCGAACTGCACGAAGGAACCCTCTTGCAGATATGCGACACAATTTCGTATAACCATACAAAACAGTGATCTTGCCAGTCCGGCGAAGCATCCAAGGAGGTTTTCATGAAGACGCCTGCGAAGGCAGAAGGCATTGCCAAGACTGTTTCACCGACACCATGGCGCATCTTTCTGACACTTGCGCGCATAGTCTCGCTGACGCTCGGCGGTGGCTACGCGATCGTCCCAGCCATCGGCAATGCGTTTGAAAAGCAGGGATGGATCAAGGAAGAAGAATTTTACCGTGTTTTTTCGAGAGCGCAGGTGTTTCCTGGTCCTATTGCCTTGACCACTTCGTTTCTCTGCTCATACAGAATTGCCGGCGCGCGCGGCGCCGTCGCCGCGGTGTTCGGCGTCGTGCTCCCGCCATTTTTTGCCCTTATTCTGGTAGGTGGTTTTATCAGCCTCTATGGCGATACGGAATTATTCAAGCGATTTTTGCACGGCGCCGGGGCGGTGGTCCCGGGGCTCGTGGGCTCGATACTCTGGAGAACCGCGCGAAACCGAAAATGGTCAGTCCGCATCGTGATTGAAGTGGTCACACTCGCAGTCTTGCTGGCGGTCTTCCCCTCGTCGGCATTCTTCATCCTGATCGGGGGAATCATCGTACTTTATGTGGGAAGGCTCGTATGGAAATCCTGAACGTATCGTTGACATTCTTAAAGGTCGGCGTGGTCGCGTTTGGCGGTGGATGGTCCGTCGTCGGACTTATCAAGCAGGAAATCGTACCGCACTGGATGAGCGCCGACGCGTTCAATTCGCTCATCGCGATTGCGCAATCGACGCCCGGCCCTATTGCCCTCAACGCGGCGACACTTGTGGGGTGGCAGAAGGCGGGAATTCTCGGCGCGCTGGCGGCGACATTTTCGGTCATCGCCTTTCCTCTGCTCGCGATGAGCCTCGCACTGGCTTTCTCGAAATATATTCCGCTCAAAAAGGACTTGGCGGACGAGAGCCTGCGTTCTGGCAGCATGGCGATGATTCTCATGACGCTCTGGACCCTATTGCCGCACACCAGTCTTCCCATGCCCTGGATATTCGCGTTTGCGGCCTTTGGCATCACCGCCTTTACGAAGATCAACGCCGTGTGGGTGATTCTCGGGGCGGGCGCGCTCAACATGCTCCTCGGCGTGCTGCATTGATCTCCTGCTGTACTTCCTTGACCGCGCGGACAAACGCAGGGTATTCGCCAAGAGCCTTGAGGGGAGTCAGTTCCCGGGGCAACGATGTCGGCATGACTCTCGCGAGTCCTTTTCCGGCGAGGAGATTGTCGACATTGTCGAGCGCGCATTCATGTTTCGCGGGATCGTTGCCGGGGATATGCCAGCCCGCTTCTCTGTCTGGGCCCGATACATAGTATTTTGCTCTGAGTTCGAGGAGCGCTCGCTTGAGCCAATCGGCGCGGTAGACGCGGATGCCGACATTCGTAAGGCTGGTGGGCGCCGCTTTTGGCCGTGAGCCGGCGAGCTTCTCGTGCCAGAATCCGGCGGGCAGGCCTGTCTCATCGAGGTAGACGGGATAGCTCGGCTTCTCGGTATGCGCCACGGGGATGAGGACGCCGATCTCCATGCCGCGCGCGTCGAACTGCGCGAAGGCCCTCATGGCGAGCTCGACCGTGAGCCAGGAGTTCGCGTCGCCGGCAAAATTCGTCACCACATAGTGCGCATTCTGCCACAACCCCATGCACTGCAGGGTGGCATCGCCGTGGCCGGAGACTTGGCCGTCGGGGCCGGTCTCCTGAGTGAAGAAAATCCTTCGTTCCGGCAAGATTCCTGCGGGCTTCAGGCCCTGTGCGTCGATCTCGTCTTCCCAGCCCCGGATCACGACGATATGCCTTCCGATACCGCGCACCGCATCAAAAGCATAGGCTGCCATGGCGATCCGCCCTTCACCCTGCTCGCCGTGAATGAAATCTGGCACCGGAAAGAGCCCCCGGGGCGCCTCCAGGGGAAAAGCCTCGGCGACATCGCCCGCCGGCCATGCGCCCGGCGCTCTCTTTGCCTCGAGAAGGGATGTTTTCCACCGCGTCCCCGCCCCTGCGAGGAAGGTAATCGAGATTGCGCCAGCCTCATCCCTGCCCGAAAGCGGCGGCAGGGCCGCGAGAAGCGAGCGACGCAATGGTTCATCCGCGGGCACTTCCGGCAGCGGCAGAATTTCAAAGCGAGGCTGGGGGATGGCGCTAGTCATCCGAACACTCATGGATCGTTCCCGGACCGCACTCCGCGGGCGGTTCAGGGGGTGCGGGGGTGAAATCCACACTGTCGGGATGCACGACTCTATATTTTTTTACGAACCCGACAGGCCGATACGTCATTTTCGCCTGCCTCAGCCCAAGATCACCAAGATCCTGTTCGCGGTTGATAAACTGATAATGCTTCGGCAGCGACTGCGCGAATGCCTGATTGACGAACTGGTAGATGCCCTTGAACCTGTCGCAGGCTTTTTCGAAGTGCACCGCAAACGCCTTGCCCTTGGCGAGCGGCTCTCCAAGGCACCAGCCGACGGGCTGCTGTTCGATGTAATAGACCGCGCCGCGGAGCCCCAGCACATCGAAGTGCTCCAGCGCGTCGAGTGCGGCGGCATAATCGCCCTCAACGCCTTTCGTGGAGCGCCACTCATCCAGCACGGCGATCGCATCGCGCACGCGGCTATTATTGAGCGGGCGCTGCTCACACGCGTACGTGCTCACAAAACCATTCACCAGATTGCGCTTCTTGTGATACGCCCGGCCGTTGAGGGTCGCCAGATCTTCGCGATTGTAGAGATAGTCAAAACTGTCTCTGTCTTCGTAGACAAGATAGCCGCGCGCTTCAAGTTCGATGCGGTACTGCCTGGCCTGGGACTCGGAAAAATGCCGCATGTAGTCAAAACGCTGCATAAGCTCGTCGAATTGTTCAAGAGAAGGGAAGCAGCAGGGCAGGTAAAAAAATGTCTTCTCTTTTTGGCGCCCGGAAATCACGAGGCTTCCTCCGGGCAATTGGGAAATCTGATAGCCATACGCATGACGAAAGAGGTAAAGTCCCGCAAACGTGAATTCCGAGATGCCGTCAGAGAGAAGGTTGAGGCCGGGATAGAGGCTGTCTCGAGCATCGAGTTCGAGGGGTGCGAATTCGGGATATGTTGGAATAATCATGGCATTAAGATACTCCGGCCGGGCTTTTGCGACAAGAATCCTGTGAGTCCACTTGCGCGGGAGGCCTCTCGATGCCATAGTTCATTATCATGAGTAGAACAATTGATTTTTTGTCTCGTCCCTATGCGGAAGAACTGATGAACCGCTTCATCAGCTACGTAAAAGTCGATACGCAGAGCAATCGTCACGGCGAAGAAACACCGACCACGAAAAGCCAGTGGGATTTGGCCAGGAAGCTCGAACGCGAACTGCGCGAACTGGGTGTACCCAGCGTTGAACTCAACGACCACTGCTATATCATCGCGCACCTGCCGGCCAGCCCCGGCGCGGAGAAGGCGCCTTGCATCGGGCTCATGGCGCACATGGATACGGCGAGCGATGTCTCCGGAAGCGGCGTACACCCCCGCGTCATCAAAAATTATGATGGCAAGGCAGTGCAGCTCTCCGACCAGTATGTCCTCGATCCCGCCGAATTTCCCGACCTCGCGGACCACGTCGACGACACGATCATCGTCACCGATGGCTCTACCCTCCTCGGCGCGGATGACAAGGCGGGCCTCGCCGAGACCATGACCGCGATCGCCTGGCTCATAGGCCATCCGGAACTGAAGCATGGCCCCATCGACATTTACTTTACGCCCGATGAGGAGACCGGCAAGGGCATGGATAAATTCCCCCTCCAAAAAGCAAAAGCCGTGGCCTGTTACACCCTCGATGGCGGCAAAGCGCCCGAAGTCGAGGCCGAGTGCTTTACCGCGTACGCGGTAAAGGCCGAATTTTTCGGCAAGGTCATCCACATCGGCGCCGCCCGGGGAAAGCTCGCGAACGCTGTCGCCATGGCCGCGAGTTTCATCGGCATGTTGCCGCGCTCCGAAAGCCCCGAAGCCACGGACGCCTGGTATGGCTATTACTGCCCCATCGAGGTGTCCGGCACCCTCGACCACGCGTGGACGGAAGTGTATTTGCGCGATTTTTCATCCGAACGCATGCAGGAGAGAATCGCGGCGCTCAAAGCCTTTGCGGGCGCGGTCGAGTCGCAGTTTCCCGCCGGTCACGTCAAGCTCGAAATCACTCGGCAATACCTCAACATGAAGCAAAAGCTCGACGCCCGCCCCGAAGTGCTCGAGAAACTCAACCGCGCAATCACAACGGCCGGCTACGAGCCCGTCATGAAGCCCATCCGGGGCGGTACCGACGGTTCGCGACTCACGGAAATGGGAATTCCGACACCCAATCTCTTCACCGGCGGCTACAACTATCACAGCCGATTCGAGTGGGCGTCGCTGTCCGAAATGGCGCTCGCGGTGGAGACGGTCGTCAATCTTGCGCTGATTTGGGCCGAATAGACAGCCGAGCCGGAATGCCGTCCAGCCAGGCCTTCCGCTGGGCGTAGCTGCTGTGGCGGAGGTTCCAGAACACATGGACCACCGCATCGCTCACTCCGCAGAACGCGAGCACGTTTCTCTTCCAGACCAAGGCAGGGGGCCAGGTATCGATTGCCCCGTCCGGCGGCGCGGCCGCGTCGGTGGTCACGAACACATCGAAGCGTTTCCCCGTGAACAGGCCCGGAGCATCGTCGTTCCGGAAATCAGTCTCCCGAAAGCCATAGGCGATGCCCGGCCGGAACACTCTGTCGAGGAATCCTTTCATGATCGCCGGAGGCCCTCCCCACCAGTCGGGATACACAAAGACGACCCTGTCCGCGCCCTGAATCCGCTCCTGATAGCGCAGCGTCGTCTCGTCGAAGCTGAACTTGCGCGGCAGCTCTTCCTGGGGCATCACGGGGTCAAAGTTGTCATTGTAGAGATCGATCAGCTCCACCGGCGAACAGCCCTGCGATTCGAGCGATTCGGTTACTTTCTCCGCGATGGCGCTGTTGAAACTCGGTTTTTTGGGCTGCGCCAGCACCACGAGTGCGTTCATATCCTCTCCTGCATACTCCAAAGATCTGACTAAATTCCTACCAGATTACTAGAATATAATCAAAAAGATGACTATATTAGTAATGTATGGCAAAAAAATTTTCCCAGGATGAACTCCTGGAGATCCTGCAGGGCGTCGAAGACCCCGAACTCGGATATTCGGTCGTCGATCTGGGCCTGATATACAGGGCGGAACAGACTGAAGACGGCATCGAGGTCGACTTCACTTTGACCTACATCGGCTGTCCTCTCGAGGACCAGCTCAAGAGGGATATCGTGCGCACGCTGCGGGACGCGACGGGCATCCACAACATCAGAACGAAGCTGGTATGGGACCCGCCCTGGACCGTGGACAGGGCGAGCGCCGAGGTCCGCCTCGACATGGGGTACCCGATATGGTGAAAAGGGAGGGCCCTTTGTCAGCCTCGAAGGAAAACGTGCGTCGTCGAAGCGCCTCCGTGGAGTCCGCCGCAAAGATTTGGAGGGGGGTTGATATGCAAAATGGACTTGTAATTCGCGGCCTTTCGGCCGGTTTGGATACGAAGCGCATCATCGACGGGTTGAACCTCGAGGTCCCGGACGGCGAGATCCACGCGCTGATGGGTCCCAACGGGCACGGCAAGAGCACGCTCGCCAATATTCTGATGGGAAACCCCGGCTACACTGTCGAGTCGGGCGAGGCCTGTCTGGACGGCGACAATCTCCTCGAGCTCGAAGTGTGGGAACGCGCGCGGAAAGGACTCTTCCTCGCCTTCCAGTACCCCGCGGAAATCCCCGGCGTGACGGTGTCGAAATTCTTAAAGCGCGTCGCCGACCTGCGCCGGGACCCGCCGAAGAACACATCCGCCTTTCTCGCGGAGCTCAAGGCGAATTTTGCGATGCTCGACATCGAGCCCTCATTCGCGAACCGCTACCTCAACGACGGCTTCTCGGGCGGCGAGAAAAAACGCATGGAGATTCTGCAGCTGCTCACGGTGCGGCCGCGCTTCGCGATCTTCGACGAGACCGACTCGGGACTCGACGTGGACGCGCTGAAAGTGGTGGCCGGGGGCATCAACCAAATGCGGGGCCTCGGCTTCTCGGCGCTCGTGATCACGCACTACAGGCGGCTTTTGGACCTCGTGAAGCCCGACGCGGTGCACATCCTGGAAAAGGGACGGATTGTCGCATCGGGAGGTTTCGAGCTGGCCGAACTCCTTGAGCGTGAAGGATACGACGGCATTCGCCGCGTCGTGGTGGATCAGAAGACACGCGAGGCAGCCTATGAGAACTGATGCAGCAGTCCAGAGAGAGGAAATCAGGAACATCGGCGAAGGCTACGCGGAGCGCTTCGGCTTCACGATGCCCGAGCACTCAATCTTCAACACCGGCGTGGGCCTGACCGAAGAGACCGTGCGCGCCATCAGCGCGGCAAAGGATGAGCCCGAGTGGATGCTGAAATTCCGACTGAGGGCCTTTCACATCTTCCAGAACATGCCCATGCCGACCTGGGGCGCCGATCTCTCCAAGCTCGATTTCGACAGGATGACCTATTATTCCAGACCGACGGAGACCGCACAGGATTCCTGGGATGCGCTGCCGGACGACATCAAGAAGACCTACGAGCGCCTGGGCGTTCCGGAGTCGGAGCGTAAATTCCTCGCCGGCGTCGGAGCGCAGTACGATTCCGAGATGGTCTACCACAACATCCGCGAGGACCTCAAGAAAAAAGGAATTCTCTTCACCGATATAGAAACCGCGGTGCGCGAGCACTCCGATATCGTCAAGCGCTTCTTCGGCACCGTCGTGCCTCCCGACGACAACAAGTTCGCGGCCCTCAACAGCGCGGTCTGGTCGGGCGGCTCCTTCGTCTATGTGCCGCCCAATGTCCACGTGGAGATTCCCCTCCAGGCCTACTTCAGGATCAACAGTCAGGCGTTCGGGCAGTTCGAGCGCACGCTCATCATCGCCGACGAGGGGTCCTTCGTGCACTACATCGAAGGGTGCACGGCTCCCGTTTTTTCGAAGGACAGCCTGCACACGGGGGTGATCGAAATCATCGCCCTGCCGCACTCGCGCATCCGGTACTCCACCGTGCAGAACTGGCCTAACAACATGTACAACCTCGTCACCCAGCGGGCCTTCGCCTACGACCACGCCGTAATGGAGTGGGTGGACGGCAACATCGGCTCCAAGGTGACCATGAAGTACCCCGCGATCTTCCTGATGGGCCCCGGGGCGAGAGGCGAAGTGCTCTCGATCGCCTTTGCCGGGAAAGGCCAGGAACAGGATGCGGGAGCGAAGATATTCCACTTCGCTCCAAACACCTCCAGCGTCATCACCTCGAAATCCATCTCGAAGGATGGCGGCATCGCGAGCTACCGGGGGTTCGTCAAGGTGGAGGCCGGGCTCTCGGACATCAAATCGAAGGTCGAATGCGACGCCCTCATTCTCGATCCGCACTCCCGATCGAACACCTACCCCGTCATGGACATCCGCTCCGAGCATGTGGCCATGGAGCACGAGGCGAAGGTTTCGAAGATCGGCGAGGAACAGCTCTTCTACCTCATGAGCCGAGGGCTCACTGAAGAGGAGGCGGCGATCATGATCGTCAACGGCTTCATCGACCCGCTGGTCAAGGAGCTGCCGATGGAGTACGCGGTCGAGCTGAACCGCCTCATCGAGCTTGAAATGGAGGGTTCCGTAGGATGAGCGACACACATACTCTTGAGAGACCAAAAGGCTTGCTGACAGGCTCGGCCAGTGGCGGCCAGCCAGCGGGCTCGCCCGACATTGAGGCGGCCCGACCCGGCGCGCCGGAAGTTTTCGGCGGCGGAAATGCCACCGAGGCGGCGCGCCTCGTATTCCCCGCCGGCGACAAGAGCGATGAAGTCCGGCTCGTGCAGATTGAGGTATCGCCACCGGCGCGCGAGTCTCTGCACTATCGCGCGACTATTGAGCTTGGAGAGGGGGCCGAGGCGAAAGTCCTCGTGCGGTTTGCCGGGAGCTCCGCGGGGATCGCGGTTCCACCCCGGCCGATACTGCTCACGACCGCCCTCGAGATTCGCCTCGCCGCGCATTCGCGCCTTAAGCTCTATGTCGTGTCGGAACTCTCCGTGCCCTACTTTCGCGAAGCCTTCGACCGCGCGGTGCTCCAGGAGGGCGCAAAACTCGAATGGACCATGATCGGATTCGACGAGAACAACGGGATTTACTCGGCGAACATCGACCTCAGTGGCGCAGAGAGTGAACTCGATCTCGCGGGCGCCTACGGAGCCCACCGGAACACCGAGCAGGAGCACATCATCTCCGTCCACCACAGCGCCCCGCGCACAAGGAGCCGCACCAACCTGAAATCCGCCCTCAAGGACTCGGCGCACCTCATCTTCCGAGGGCTCATCCACGTGGAAGCCACGGCCCGCGGCACCGACGCCTACCTCTCCGACCGGAATTTGATCCTGGAGGATGGTGCGCGGGCCGAGAGCCTGCCTCAGCTCAAAATCGAGACCGACGATGTCGCCTGCAGCCACGGCGCCACGACCGGCGGGCCCCGCGAGGAAGCGCTGTTTTACCTCATGAGCAGAGGCCTCGACCGCGACGCGGCGAAAAACATGCTCGTGCTGGGCCATCTGGGCTCGGTATTCAGCCGCCTGCCTGCGGACCTCGCCGAAGAGATGGAAGGTGCCGCGGCATCCTCGCTCGGCATCGGCGACGAAAGGAGCTGCCCATGAGAGCTCAATTTGTCGCGCACGCACCCGTAGAAGAGAATTCCTCGATCGCAGGCGCGCTCAAGCGTGAATTCCCCATCTTTGGCGAACGGCCGGAACTCATCTATCTCGACAACGCGGCCACGGCGCAGAAGCCCCTGTCCGTGCTCGATGCCGAACGCGATTTCTACCTGCGATCCTGTGCCAACGTGCACCGCGCCATCCACGCTATCGGCGAAGAAGCGACCGCACGCTACGAAGAGGCGCGCAGGCGCATGGCGGACTTCATCGGCGCCCGCCCCAGGGAAATCGTCTTTACGCGCGGCACCACCGAGTCCATCAACCTCGTCGCGCGCACCTTTGGCGAAACCCTCCAGCCCGACGACGAAATCATCCTCTCGGTCATGGAGCACCACGCGAACATGGTCCCCTGGCAGCAGCTCACCGAGCGGCGCGGGGTCTCTCTGAAATTCATTCCTGTCACAGAGGAAGGCGAACTCGACCTCGCCGAATACGAGAAGCTTTTCAGTCCGAAGACCAGGCTCGTGGCCGTGACCATGGTGTCGAACGTGCTCGGCACGATCAACCCCGTGGACAAGATCATCGCCGCGGCGCACGGGGCAAAGGTCCCCGTGCTCCTCGATGTGGCGCAGGCGGCGCCCTCGATGCCCCTCGACGCACGGGCGCTCGGGGCGGATTTCGCCGCGTTCTCCGGGCACAAGATGTACGCGCCCTTCGGCATAGGCGTGCTGTACGGCACGGAGCGCATGCTCGATGCGATGCCGCCCTTCATGGGGGGCGGCGACATGATCTCTGAGGTCAGACTCGAAGGGTTTTCGGTGAATGAGCTGCCGTACAAATTCGAGGCGGGCACGCCGCCCGTGGCGCAGGCGGTCGGCCTGGAAGCGGCGGCGGACTGGCTTTCCAGCGTCGGCATTGCCGCCCTTGGGGAATACGAGTCGGCGCTCGCGCGGCGCTTTATGGACGGCATAGAGGGCATTCCTGGCATCCGGATCCTCGGCAGCGCGGCCCGGCGGGCCGGCATCGTGGCCTTCACGCTCGGCGGCGCGCACGCGCACGACGTGGCGGCCTACCTTGACCGCTTCAATATAGCGGTGCGGGCGGGGCACCACTGCGCGCACCCCCTGGCGCGCCGCTTTGGCATTGTCTCGTCGGCGCGGGCGAGTTTCGGCGCGTACAATACCCGCGAAGACGTAGACAGGGCCGTGGCGGTGCTGGCGGGGGCAGGAGAAGTCCTATGAGCGATCCGTTTGCGGCGGTCTACGAGGAGATAATCCACGAGCACTACAAAAAGCCCAAGTACCGGCGCATCCTCGAAGGGCTGCCTTTTGCCGAAAATCCGTCCTGCGGCGACCGGGTGCGCGTCTCCATAACCCTGGGCGCCGACGGCCGCATCGCGGGCGCCGCCTTCGACGGCTCGGGCTGCTCGATCTCGATGAGTTCGGCGGACATTCTCGCGGAAGACATCATCGGCAAGACACCCGAGGAAGCGCGCCGGCTCATCGAGACATTCCTGGCGGTGCTCCGGGGGGAACTCGACGTTGACGAGCTCGACGCTTTCGGCGACGCGGTCGCCTTCAAGGGCGTGGCCCGGCTGCCCGTGCGCGTCAAGTGCGCTGCCCTCGCCTGGAGGGCCGCGCTTTCGCAGCTCGATTCTATCGACAGGCCTCAGGAGAATTCCAAATCCTGAAGTCCAACGCGAGTTCGATATCCGCATCGGTATGTTTGATTATCCACTCGGGCGTGTATGGCACAAACGCTTCTTTGAGCGCGAAGGAGTGCCCGCTCACCGCAAAAAAACCGACATCGGTAACCACATAGTCGACTTCGTGCGAGGCGGTCAATGGCAGCGTGCAGCGGCGCCTGAGCTTGCTCGCTCCTGATTTTTCGAAATGAGTCGTCGCCGCGATCACATGCTTCGCCCCCGCCACCAGGTCCATGGCCCCGCCCATTCCCGGTATCAGCTTGCCGGGAATTTTGTAGTTGGCGAGATTGCCTTCCTGGTCGACCTCAAGCACGCCGAGCACCGTGTAATCCACGTGCCCGCCGCGAATAATGCCAAAACTCGTCGCCGAGTCGAAAAAGCAGCCCCCCGGCAGGATGGTCACAGGCTTGCCGCCGGCATTGGTCAGGTCCTTGTCTTCATGACCCGCGGCGGGGGCGGGACCGAGCCCTATGAGTCCATTCTCCGACTGCAGGATGATCGTGACATTCTCCGGTATGTAGTTTCCTACCAGCGTAGGCAGCCCTATGCCGAGGTTGACCACGTCTCCGGTGGTGAAGAAGCACGCGATCCTCCGGGCGATGATCTCTTTGTTTTCGGTATAATCGGGCATGACGGCCTCCTCACACCACCACGAGATAATCGACAAAAATCGAAGGCGTGTGAATCTGGTCGGGGTCCAGCCCGCCGATATCGACAAGCTCTTCGACTTCCGCGATGACGAGCGAACACGCGCCGGCCATGAGCGGATTGAAATTGCGCGCCGTCTTGGCATAGATCAGATTGCCCGCCTTGTCGCCCTTCTTCGCCTTGATGATGGCCACATCGCCGGGCAGGGGAAGCTCGAGCAAGTATGTTTTCCCGTGCAGCCTGAATTTCCGCTTGCCCTCTTCGACTTCCGTGCCCACCCCCGTGGGCGTCAGAATGCCGCCGAGCCCGTAGCCGGCCGCCCGCACACGCTCGGCCAGAGTGCCCTGCGGCACGAGCTCCACCTCGATTTTCCCCTCGCACAGCAGCCTCTGCGTTTCGGCGTTGGTGCCGATATGCGAGGTGATGACCTTTCGCACGAGTCCTTTCAGGATGAGCGGAGCGAGGCCGGTGGTGCGGCCTGTCTTCGGGTCGTAGATCGCCGTGTCGTTGCAGACGATGGTGAGGTCCCCGATTCCGGCTTCGCATATCGCGGCGACAATCCCATCGGGCGCGCCGCACCCCAAAAAGCCTCCGATATGGACGACCGACCCTGAGTTTATGAGCCGTGCCGCCTCGGCCGGTCGAATTACGGTTTTTTCAATCATGGGTGGTGCCTCCTTGGCGCATATTCTCTGGCCTTCCCCTGCCTGATGTCGTCCTCTGCCGGCGCACGCCGGTGCCTTGTCAGGTTCTGCGCTCCTGCGCCATTTTTTTGACTATGAATGTCGCGACATCCTCAGCATAGGTTCCGTGCCCAAAGCCTGCGTCAAACCCTATCTTTGCCGCCAGCTTGTTCGAGATGCGCGGGCCGCCCGCAATGCAGATAAAACGGCCGCGCTCGCCCTTCGCCTCAAGCAGTTCCATAAATTCCGTGAGATTGTGGATGTGCGAATCTTTCTGCGTGACTACCTGAGAGACGAGGATGGCGTCCGCGCGGTGCGTTTCGGCATACTCGATGAGTTTTTCGTTCGGTATCTGCGCTCCGAGGTTGTGTGCGTCGATCATCTCGTAGCGCTCAAGACCATAGTGGTGGTTGTAGCCCTTCATGTTCATGATCGCGTCGATGCCCACGGTGTGTGCGTCAAAGCCCGTGCACGCACCGATGACCACGATCTTCCGCCCTATCCGGGCACGGATGAATGCGTTGATTTCGTCCATGGACATCGGTTTTTCGCCATCGTCGCGGTCGCCTTCGACAGTGTCCCAGTCGATGCCGCGCGAGGTTGCGGCGTAGACCACGAAGAATGTAAATTCGTCGGACATGGGCGCCATATGGACGACTTCAGCCTCATGAAAGCCCCACGCCAGCGCGATGCGCCTCGCCGCTTCCATCGAGCGCGAACCTGCCGGCACAGGCAGTGTGAACGAAAGCTGGACTTTGCCGTCGTCCATTGCGTCGCCATAGGGCTTGATTATTTTTGCCATAAAAAATTACTCCTTTGGACCAAGCTTTGGCGCCCCGCGCCTGGCACTCCCTCATGCGAGGCCGAGCGAGCGCGTGAGGGTGGACTCCACGGGGTTGAAGTAGTTCTCGCCTTTTTCCACAAGGCCCTCGAAGCCCTTGCCGCCCGTGCGCGAGCGCGAAATGTCCGCGAACATGGCGCGCTCGATGCTCTCCATGAGGCCGATGCGCCCGATCTCTTCCATGAAATTCACGGTACGGTCCAACACATCGTGGGCACGGCGCACGATGAGGCCATCGGGCTTGAATTCGATCTCATCCGCGATCGAGGCGACGCCGTTCATCACGTAGAGCGCCGACTCGACCGCTATGTGCCGGTCCATCATGAAGGGGGTGTGGATGGCTTCCGTGAGCATGCCAAGGAGGTGAATGTCCTGCCCCGTCGCCTTGGACACGAAATTGAACATGCTGTCCATCACGAGGCCCCGGAAGATGTCCCCGGACATGTGCTTGGTGGGCGGCATGTACTTGAGAGGATGCTCGGGGAAAATCTCGCGCGCCATCTGCGCCTGTGCAAGTTCGTAGAGAACGCCGTTCTCTATCGAGGGGTCCATCTCGAAGGCGTGCCCAAGGCCCATCTGCCATGGTCTCAGACCCGCGGCATAGGCAAAGCGCTCGTTCAGAAACTGCGAGGCGAGCACGGTGTAGGCCTTCTCGAAGCCATCGCTCGTGGTCAGATAATTGTCCTCGCCGGTGTTGATGATGATGCCGGAGTACGCGTTGATCATGCGGCTGAAACGCTGATCGACGAAGGTGCGGTACATGTTGATGTCACGGAAGAGGATGCCGTACATCGAATCGTTCAGCATCATGTCGAGGCGTTCGAGGGCTCCCATCGCGGCGATCTCGGGCATGCAGAGCCCTGAGGCGTAATTGGTCTGATAGATATAGCGCTTCTCGCGCTCCATCACCTCGTCGAGGGCCCGGCGCATGATGCGGAAATTTTCCTGAGTGGCATAGGTGCCGCCAAAGCCTTCGGTCGTGGAGCCGAAGGGCACATAGTCGAGAAGGCTCTGCGCGGTCGTCCGTATGACGGCGATGACGTCCGCTCCGGCGAGCGCGGCCGCCTGCGCCTGCTTCACGTCCTCGTAGATGTTGCCCGTCGCGACGATGAGATACAGAAGCGGACTGTGACTGTTGCCTCTGTACTCTTCGAGCCTGGCCTCGCGGTAGGCGCGGTTCGCGTCGATGCGGGCAAATTGTCTCTGGGCGAGCCGGGTGGCGTATTCCTGAGCCCTGGCGCGGTCCCCCATCGGCAGGCTCGCGATGTTGAAGCCCCGCGCGATGCGCTTGTCGAGTTCGCTCTGGTCGAGGCCGGTCTGCAAAAGGGCATTGGAATACCAGATCGCGGCGCCTTCTCCGAGCTTGTCGCTCAGCGCATCGACGATGAGGTTGGGGACAGGCACTCCTACGGAGGACACTCCGTCAACGCCCAACAGCCGCAGGGTGGCGCGCTCGACGGTGACGGTGGTGTGGACATCGATAAAGTCGAGGACAGGCGCACAGATATTTTTCGCAAGTTCGCGCGCTCTGTCGATTTTTTCTCCGGGTAAATTGAGTTTGTTGTGCGTCATATACTAATGCTCCTCGTTGCTCCGGGCCATTCTTCGTTTGTCGTGCGCGTCACGCCGCGCACCCAGGTTCAAAAGTTCCTCTGCCCTGTCAACAAGCGTGGCATCGAGGCCAAGCAGGCGCGCCACCGCCAGGGCATCGGAATCCGACACCTCCCCGGATTCATCCCGGGGGACCACGCGATACCGCATGAGCGAATTTATGCGCGCCAGAAGCGCTTCAAGCGTCTCTTCACCCTTCGCTTTTCCTGAGTTGAGCGTCGCGCGCGCCTGCCCGGCGTCGAACCCGGCCATGCGGAATGCCCGCCCCTTGCCCTGCGCGGGCGAACATTGAATGTGCGTCGCAAAAATGCAGAGCGTGCCCGAGAACGAAGCCAAATGCTCGACGATGGCCTGCATCAGAGCCTCTGCCTCGCCCGCGCTCGTCGTGCGCGCAAATTCATCGAAGACCGCAAGGCCCGGGGCGTCCCGCGCTGCCTTCAGCACATCGATGAGCCTGCGGATCTCGAAGCCATAGGCCGAAAGCCCCCTGCCCGCTGTCTCGCCCGCTTCACCGACGACATCGAGCCACTGAAACACAGGTGTTTCAAAGTGCGACGCGGGCACAAACATGCCGCATTGTGCCAGCACCTGAAGGAACACAAGAGTCTGCAGCACGCAGGTTTTGCCGCCCATATTCGAACCGCTGAGTATTCCGACGGGTCTATCCAGGGTAAAATCGAGCGGCTCGTAGGGTACTCCGCGCGAGACGCATTCTTCTTCGAGCGGCATAAAGCGCGCGCCTCTGCAGGAGAGGGAAGCCGCGTTGCCTGCCGGCGCTCGGTCGCTGCGGTCGGCCCCCGTAGCATGGACATCCCCGGCGGCGTTTTTGAGAAGTGCCGGCCGCACCAGGCGATATTGCCGGACAAACTTCCACTGGGCGAGCGCATAGTCAAAGCGCTTTACGGCGCTGCAATACCTGGCAAGCGCGCCGCCCGAAGCGGCGACGAGGCCGGAGAGCCGTGCAATTGCCGTTTGCTCAAGGAGACGTTCTTCTTCGCGGGCCCGGCGGCGGTCTTCCTCCGCCCCGAGGAGGACGGCATCGGGGATAATGCGCACGATCATCGAATGGGCATCATATGGCTCGGCCGCAAGAGAGGGGGCCTCGCCCCTGCGCCCTTTTTCTATTGCGGCAAGCGCTCTGTCCACAGATATGACAATGAATTCCCTGCCGGCAAAATCAAAGCCGTACGCTTCCTGGCATGCCGCTTCGAGAGTCTGCCTGCGCTGGGCCACAGTCTGGTCCGCCTCGGCTATCCGGGCCCGGATTGGACCAAGACCCGGCTCATGACCCTCGGAAATCGCAAAACTTTCCGCGTCGCGGCTGCCCGCGGAGAGTGCCTCGAGCAAGTCGGAGGACTCAAAGACAATGCCAAAGTGATCACGGAATTCTTCACTGACAAGATCGCATATGTTCCTGTAATGCAGGAGAAATTTCTTGAAGAGAAAGAGCTCCATGAGGCCGCATGGTGCCGCGACGTTCAATTGGGGAATACGGGGAAGTTTCCCGAAATGCCAGAAAAGCCTGTCTCGTCGGACCTCGTCGAGCTTCGCAAGAAAGGCTCCCGCTGCCTCGATGTCGTCATAGAGCGATTCGAGAATCCCAGCATCAGTGACAAGGCCGATTTCCGCGACGCGGTCTCTTCCATAGGGACTGAGCGGCGCTATGTGGGACAGCATTGAATTCAGTCTGCAAAAAGAAGCTACATGAGGCGGAATTGGTACGATATCATGCATGATCTCCCTCTTTCTGGTCTTCAAGGCAAGCCATGTTCATGTTTTTCATCCTCATATGGATTCCAGCTCAGAATCGAAGCGAAGACTTCCGGAGGAAGTCTTGCCCCACACTCCTCCTGGCCCACATCGCAGAGGGCAACAATAAAACCATGAAAATCTATTTCTTTCTGCACAAATAATTTGTTCTGCGCTGCAAGCAGGGCCAGCTCTTCCGGCCTCAGAAAAATATGCGCAAAGTCTTTCACCACAAACGCAGCATGCTCCTGAACAGCGTACTTTTCCAGAACCATACGGGAAAGCGGACCGTCGAGGATAATATGAGCGCCACGCCTCAACTGCTCATCAGTCCAGAGGGGAAGATGGGAACGCCGATGCAAATCGGCCATCCTCTGTGACATGTGCATAAGATTCGCGCGATCGATCCGCACCGTACAGAAGAGCTGCGCATTTGGCAGCGCGGATATGGGAGAGAGCCGATCGAGAGCTCCGTCGACGAGCACGGTATGATGGGGATACTGCGCGCGCATTGCCTCATCGGCAACAGCGGCGAGCGCGGCACTCTCCGAAGGTCCTACAAGAATCCCGCTGCCGCGTCGTCCAGCCCGCACCAAAACGATTGGTCCGAGCGCGCTCGTTCCCAGCTCGCCTGCGACGATCTCGGGTGCGCAATCGAGGCGCCCTGCGAAGCTCGCGGCCGTAGAAAAAATCTCTCCCTCCCACACTTCGACACTCGTGCCGCCCGCCCCGGAGCCGGGCCTTTCTCCTTCATGCCCCGCGCACAGAATTGCCGCCCGCGCGCCCACACCACGAATGCATGCAAGCGCGGCCTTCATCGCCATAGTCTTGCCGCTCGCGGCGGAGAATCCAGCGAAAAAGCTCAGGTTGCCGATAAAGGACGATGCGTCAAGCGGCATGTCAGCCCCCGGTCTCAGCCTTGTGGCGATTCAGGCGCGCCAGATTCTTCGGCTCCAGCGCCTTCTCCTCGCCGCTCAAAAGTCTGGCGACTCCACAGGTCGGGTTGAGCCAGGGCTCGTCGCGGCAGATGCGGCATTGCCCGCAATCCTCCTTGTACGATTCCGGCTCTTCGTATGAGGTGATGACGCCTTCATAGTTACGCAGAATGACCCTTTTTTCATTCGAGGTGATGAGATAATCCGGCATGACGGGGATCTTCCCACCCCCACCCGGCGCGTCGATGACGAAGGTGGGCACCGCCATCCCCGATGTATGCCCCCGCAGATTTTCGATGATCTCGATGCCCTTCGATACTGTCGTCCTGAAATGCGAAATGCCGAGCGACATATCGCATTGATAGATATAGTAAGGTTTTACACGGATCATCAGCAGTTCCTGGACCAGTTTTTTCATGAGCACCGGGCAGTCGTTTATGTCGCGCAAGAGCACACTCTGGTTGCCGAGCGGAATGCCGGCATCCGCAAGCCTTTCGCAGGCTTCCTTCGCCTCCGCCGTGATCTCCTTCGGATGGTTGAAGTGCGTATTCACATAGATGGGCTGATATTTCTTGAGCATGTTCACGAGCTCATCCGTCACGCGCATCGGCATCACGACGGGCGTGCGCGTGCCAATGCGGATAATTTCCACTGTGGAAATCGCGCGCACTTTGGCGATGATGCGCTCGAGCCTCTCTGTGGACATGACAAATGGGTCGCCGCCGGAAATCAGGACATCGCGGATTATGGGAGTTTTCCTGATGTATTCGACCGCGGCATCGATGAGCTCCTCCGACTGGTGCGCATCCTCCTGCTTCACGAAACGGCGGCGCGTGCAGTGCCGGCAGTTCATGGAACAGACGTTCGTCGCCAGCAGAAGCACCCTGTCGGGATACCGGTGGGTGAGCCCCAGCACCGGCGAATCGACATCCTCGTGCAGGGGATCGGCCTGGTCGGACGCGAGGAAATGGGTCTCCTGAATGCGGGGGATGGCCTGCAGGCGCACCGGACAGGCCGGATTCGCCGGATCCATGAGCGAGGCATAGTATGGGGTAATCGCCATGCGGAATATTCTCAGCACTTCTTCAATGTCATGGCGCTCCTGTCCGGAGAGCGGAACCACCTGGGCGAGCGCGTCGATATCGCGAATGTTGTGGCGCATCTGCCAGCGCCAGTCGTACCACTCGTCGGGCGTCACTTCTTTGAACAATGGTATCCGTTTCCAGTCGAACGAAGGAAATTCCTGCATCATCCTCTCCTGAGATTGAGCATCGCACGCACCTCATCGCTCGATGCGACCGAAAGCTGCGCCTCTTTTGCGATACGGGCCGCGCGCTCCACCAGCTCCGCGTTGGAGCGCGCGAGCTGTCCCTTTGCATAATACACGTTGTCTTCGAAACCGACGCGAATCCAGCCGCCGGCCGCAATCGCTCCATACTGGGCCAAAAGCGAAGACCTTCCGATGCCCATCACCGTAAAATAGGCGCCCTTGGGCATCGCGCGCTGGAACGCGAGAAGGTTTTCTATCGAATAGGATACGGAACCCGGCACATTGAGCACGACCCCGTAATGAAATGGCGCCTCGACGAGCCCCTCATCTATGAGCATCCTTGAAGCATACACATGTCCCAGATCGAAGCATTCCAGGGTCGGGCGCACCCTGTGCGCGCGGAACGCCTCGGCAAAATGCCTCATTATCGGCAATGAATTGACGATGTAGTCATCGCCGAAATTGACCGTGCCGCAGTCCAGGCTCGCCATTTCGGGCTCAAGCTCCACGAGGGGCGCAAGGCGCGCTTCGGGGCTGTCGCCGACCGCGCCGCCCGTCGTGATTTCGATGACGATCCCGCATTTGCGGCGCACGAGCTCCATTGTCTTTTTGAACACGGCGGGACTCATGGTCGGCCTGGCCCCTTCATCCCGCACGTGAAGGTGCAGAATCGCAGCGCCCGCGCGCCACGCATCGAAGGCGGCATCGGCGATCTCCTCGGGCGTCACGGGCAGGGCGGGATTCTGGGCTTTTACAGTCTCGGCTCCCGTGCAGGCGCAGGTGATGACGATCTTTCTCTCCATAGCGCCTCCTTTAGCTCCCGACCGGGAAGCGCCGCGCGGTGAGTTCAAGCGCTTCGTCGATGGCTTCCAGGGCTTTTTCGAGGTCGGCGTCGGTGTGCCGGTGCGCGATGTACCAGTGGTGATAGGGCTGCACGAAAAGCCCGCGCCGTATGGTCTGGGTGTAGAAGTACTCGCGGCGGGCCCTGTAGGTTTTCTCTTTGTCGGCCGGATGCGGATTGAAGGTCAGGTATGGCATGGGGGGGATGCCCGACACCGTGACAGGCATCCCTGAGCGCGCTGCGATGTCGCGAAGTCGGCCCAAGAATTTAGTCCCGCGCTCCCAGAGCGAGTCGGGCACTCTTTCGCGCTCGAGGATATCGAGGCATTTCATGGCGGCGACCATTTCGAGGCTGTTCGGGAAAAACGTCGAGGAGACGAACACTTTCTTCTCGGCCACCTGCATGATCTCTCGCGCGCCGACTACCGCGCTGATCGCGTAGCCGTTCGCCAGCGCCTTGCCGAAAGTTGCCAGGTCCGGCGTCACGCCGTACCTCGACTGCGCCCCGCCCATCGACACTCTGAAACCAGTGCGAACCTCATCGAAGATGAGCGCCGCCCCATGCGCGTGCGCGAGTTCCTTGACCGCCTCGAGGTAGCCGGGAGGAGGCGCCATGACGGGCTTCGCGTTCGGATGGCCCACCGGCGTGATGATGACGCCCGCGACCCGGCCCCTGTGTGCGGCGAGCTTTGCCTCAAGATCGTCGAGACGGCCGTACTCGAATTCGACCGTCAGGTTTGAAATTTCCTCAGGAATACCGCCGTGGATCTCCACGCACCAGTCATGCCAGCCGTGGTAGCCGCAGCGCAGGATATAGTTGCGGTCGGTATACCCGCGCGCGATGCGCACCGCGAGCGATGTCGCATCCGAGCCTGTCTTTACGAGAATGGCCTGTTCCGCGCAGGGAATAAGTGAAACGAGCCTGCGCTCCAGTTCATTTTGAATAGGCTGGACGAGCGAAAAGCAAAATCCTTTTTCAAGCTGGGCGATGACGGCTTCCGTAATTTCAGGCTCGTTGTAGCCGAGAATGATCGGCCCGTACGCGCAGAGCATGTCGATATAATCGTTGCCGTCCACGTCGACGATGTGCCCGCCATACCCTCGTTCGAGGAAAATGGGGTATTCGCCTTCGACGAAGTTGTAAGGCCGCCGGATGCCCATGATACCGCCCGGGCATACCTCTCTGGCCTCGGCATACATGCGCATCGATGCGTCCAGCTTGAGTCTGGGAAATTCTTTCGGCACCATACGAGCCTCCTCGCTACTTCACATACTGCTGTTCGAAAAACTTCCTGAGCTTCTGATTTTCGCGCAGCTCCCACAGAGTGATCTCGGCATGATCCCTGGTGTAGCCATTTCCGATGATCATGAGCACATCTTTGCCAATGCCCTCCGCACCGAGCGCCGCGCGCGTAAAGCTCGTCGCCATCGAGAAAAAATAGACAGTGCCGCCATCGCGCACCGGCAAGATCGCCGCCATCTCGGTACCCTGAATATTCACACAGCTGATGGCGATATCGAATTCCTGGCCCTTGTTCGCCGCGAGTACCTTCTCCAGAAATTCCACAGGCTTTGTCGCGTCGGCCACGACAATTTCATGCGCAAGCCCCATCTCCTGAATATATGTCCTCGAACGCTCCGAATGGATGTTCGCCACGACATGCCCCGTCGGCCCTCCACGCTTCATGGCCTCATAGCAGCACAAAAGCCCCGATTTTCCACCTGCGCCCAGAACAAGCACTCTGTCGCCGGGCTTTACGAGCCTTGCCGTCTGCGCAGGCGCCCCCGCCACATCGAGCGCCGCCAGCGCGAGCCGCTCATCCATGTCGCCGGGGAGCTTCGCATAGATGCCGGACTCAAAAAGAATTGCCTGACCTTCGATTTCCACGCGGTCGATGTCTCTGTGCACCGCAAGGATTCGCCTGATTTTAAGCGGTGTGAGCGAGAGCGACACAAGGCTTGCGATCTTGTCGCCAGGCCTGAGATCGCGCTGCGCGAGCGCGGGGCCAATCTTCGCCACGCGGCCGATGAACATGCCCCCCGAACCGGTGACGGCGTTCTGCTGCTTGCCGCGCGTCGCGACGATGTTCATGATAATGGCCTTGATTTTCTCCTCATCGCCGTCGGCCTCACCTTCGATCTGTGTAAAACTGGCCGAGTCGATATTCAGCGCCAGGACATCCACCAGAATTTCGTTGTCATACAGTTTCGACATGTCATTATCGAGTTTTTGCGCGGTCTGCGGCATGGCGCCAGCCGGTTCAAGGACACGATGCGTTCCATACTTGTTGCCCATCGGCATAGCTGTTCTTCCTCCCTCTGTATATTCCCATGGGATTCTCGATACGTCAATGCGAAATCCGATAATTATTTATAATTCAATATTTTATGAATATTTATGCGTATGGATCCGGGAAGAAAAATGCGGGGCCCCTCTTCAAAACTCGGGCAGCCGGGGACAAACAATCACACACGGTTCCCCAAATTCTGTTTTCAATAAAAATCTTGTAACCTTTTTCTTTTTGCGCTCTGTTTAGAAGAGAAGTACCAAATTGCATGGTGGCATCAGGCAAACACATAGGATACCTCCGGACTTTTTTATACAAGTGTATAAATACGGGTTTACAGAATTGCTGTCATGCCTTATATTTATTCGCGAATATTGAGAAAAAGGCAGGGTAATGTTTTCTTCATTCAACTTCAAAGAATACGAATCAGTCATGAGCAACAACGGCGCTTTCAAAGGCGTCGAAGTTGATCTCATGATCGAAATTCTCAAAGACTGGCAACAGGCTCCGGGGCAGCCCTACACCCTCCTCGAACTGCGCGACGGCAAGACTCTCGTCGCATTCGCCATCATCCATCAGGTATCAGGACGCAATTTTACCTTCGATATTCGCTTTATCGTGCTCGACCGCGATTACCGGTCGAGCACTGCCATTCAGCACCTTTTCGAGATGATCGATGAAGAGTTGCTCAAGAAAATCCCATTCGCGGTCATCCGAATCGAAATATCGTCAGTGAAAAAAGAAAGCCTCGGCGAAAATGCGCTTGAAAACGCGAGTTATTGCCAGATCGGCCACATCGCGGCCTACTATGGCGAAAACGACGATTTCTTCTTTTACATAAAGGCAATTTTCAGAAATCCGCCCGACTTCATCAAAATTTCCAAGCCCTTCGAGGACGCACTCTCCTCGGCAGCGCCGCTCGAAGAAATCCATACGCAGGAAGAGAACGGATAACATGCTGATCGGTGCGATAGAAGGCGGCGGCACAAAATTCATCTGTGCTATCGCGTTATTCGATCCCGATGACTCTGCTGAGAAAAAACCGGAGATCATCGAACAAATCCGCATCCCCACCGAAGGGCCGGAAGTGACGCTCGCGGCCGCCTCGGATTTTTTCCGCGCCGCGCAGGACGGGAGAAGAGAGAGCCGGCAGGGGCTCAAGGTGAGGGGCGGCCTGAATATCGAGGCTCTCGGTCTGGGCATGTTCGGCCCGGTCGAATGCGACACGCGCAGTCCGCGCTGGGGCTACCTTCTCAACACCCCAAAGCCGCGCTGGTCAGATATCGATGTCGCATATCGACTCCAAAGAGAGCTGGGCGTCCCCGTCAGACTCGAGACAGATGTCGCCGCCGCAGCGCTCGGCGAATGGAAGTGGGGCGCCGGACGGGGAGCGAAAGTCTGTGTGTATGTCACAGTAGGAACAGGAATTGGCGCTGGTATCCTTGTCGACGGCGCACCGCTGCGCGGACACTTCCATCCCGAAGTGGGCCACATGCGCGTTCCAAAAATCGTCAAAGACTTAGGCGCCAAAGCGAGCGGCGGGCACAGCAGTCTCCGCGGGCGAGGTGAGTCAGCCGGCTCCGGGCAGTTCGCCGACACCGGTTTCGAAGACGAAAAATTCAAAGGCGTCTGCATTCATCATGGTGACTGCCTCGAAGGACTCGCGAGCGGACCGGCCATCAAGGCCCGCTGGGGCATTGCTCCCGAAGACCTGCCCGCGGATCATCCCGCCTGGCGGCTCGAAGCCGAATACCTCGCGCTCGCTTTTTCCAATATTGCGCTCACCGTGGCGCCCGACCGCATCATCGTAGGCGGCGGCATAGGCCTGCATGACGGCCTGCTCGATATGGTCGCCGAGCGCATGAACGGCCTTCTTGGCGGCTACATACAGGCACTCGATTCCGCGGATGCGATTCGCAGATATATCGCGCGCGCCGAGCTTGGTGCGGACGCGGGCATCCTTGGAGCCGCACAGCTCGGACGGGAAGCGGCACGGCCTTGATTTACGCGCCCCCTTTCTGCTATAGTACGCCCGATTCATTTCAAGCCGAGATAGCTCATCTGGCAGAGCGGCGCACTCGTAATGCGCAGGTGCCCGGTTCGATTCCGGGTCTCGGCTGTAGATAAATGATTGTAGAATAAATAAATAAAAATTCAACCTGAACGCATGCTTCATCCGTTTTCCCAAGTTTAAGAAGAAGTTTAAAAAGAACGGAGGCAGAGGTATACAAAAATTCAAGAAAAGGGCTATTATTTATGCGAGGCGAAATGCCCGCCACGTTCGCCTCGCGGCTCATTTGCACCTTAGGTTGGTGCAGGGGGCAAGATAAGGGAAAAATGATCAAATCTGCATGCCATGATAACCAGGCAGAACACTATGACCTTCAAGTAAAAAACAGTCAAAATGATACTTCAGACTATATCCGCGAAAATTATGCTACAATTCATCAGACTGCACTCCATATGCTTGAGTTGAACCCTCGTGACAGATTATTGGATATTGGCATAGGTACGGCACTTCTTGAAGAAAAAATCACCACAAAACTTTCTTTCTATGGCATCGATATCTCTGAACGTATGCTCGCCAAGGCACAAGAGAAAGGCCTGTCCATCGAACTCAAGAAAGGTTCCTTTCTGAGCATTCCCTATCCTGAAAAGTATTTCACAAAAATAGTGACCTGTTTTGCCTTCCACCACTTGGATGATACAGAAAAAAGTGTGGCAATCGATGAAATGTTCAGGGTGCTTACCTCAAACGGCATCCTCGTAATTGCTGATTTTATGTATAAAAACAAGACTGAGAAAGCAAATCTTACAAAAAGATTCACCACGGAAGGCCGAAAGGATATGCTTGAAGAGATGGAAGAAGAAAACTTTACCGATATAGAGTGGCTTACAGGCATCATTAAGCGCTATGGACGTAAAATATATACGCGACAGGGTTCGACAATCAGTTGGATTGTAAAAGCAGCATAAACACTAAAAAATCTTATATACTCTGTATTGAAGAAGAGTTCACATGAACAAAGAAACATTACTTATAAAACCAACAAAAAATGATTGGCAAAAAGCCAAGGCTATATGGGAAGACCCCAAAATGATGAAAGCCGGGATATAATCGAAAGTTTCAGTGTTGTTGACTCCGACAAAACCGGCGCCTAAAATATGGTCCTGCATGAATAGAATCGAATTATTCCATCTCGGGCATTATTGCCCATGGTTTGAATCGACGCAGTCCTTCCTCCGGACATACTGCGCTCAGCATCACATGCTTTTTTCTTCCGTGGACATCCAGAAACAAAAGGCGCGGGCAGACGGCCCAATAGTATTTCCTTTCAACACCGCGGTCGACGGGACCATCATTACGGGTTCTCCTGTTTTCAGATCAAATGTTCTTGATCTGTTTCGCCGCGCCAATAACCATATTCAGGTTGAAGATGCAATCCTCCCTGACGGGACGCTGGATGCCACGATGCCGCTGTCGGAAGACACCATCGGCGACTCTCTTTCCGTATGCTGTAAGAACGCCCTGCCCCACTGCAATAAAAAGCAATGGTTTATGGAAAACAGGGACAATGTGCTGGGTTTTATTGGCTATAGGAACAGCGTACCGGTGGCGATCCTCGAAATCATGAGATCGGAAGCATGCCCTTTCACTGGAATTACCCAGAATCAACACACCGCCGCTATCCTGTGTTTCTACAGTAATCCCGATGATTATGACTACAAGTATGACCTGTTGAGGAAAAGCGTCGACACAATAAAAGACATGGGTATCCGAGAGCTTGAAGTGATTGTGGGGGAACGCGGCTACTATCCCAACGGGAGCCTGAGGCAATTTGAAGACTATGGCTTTGTGCGCCAGAAGGCGCTGGGCAGGACCTATTTGCTGAACCGGGGATATGACGCGCTCTGGCTCATCAGGAAAACACTCTGATATTCTTTGAGGGATGGCATCATGGATCAATTTTCCGTTATAGAAAAATATTACAACGACAATGTCGAGGCTGAATGGAATCGGTTTGAACGACATCCCATCGAATTTGAGATTACAAAGAGAATATTGTCCGGCAATCTTCCGCAACCACCGGCCCGTATCATCGATATCGGCGGCGGCCCCGGCCGATATTCCATCTGGCTCGCGGGGCAGGGTTATGATGTGTCCTTGTTTGATCTGGCACAGGCGAATATTGACTATGCACAAAAAATGGCGAACAGAGCAAACGTGCGTCTGCGAGAACATATCACTGGCAACGCACTCCATCTCTCTCAGTATGTCGAGAACGATACATATGACTGCGCCTTGTTGATGGGGCCTCTCTATCATCTCATCGAGGAAGAGGACAGGGCCTCCGTGATACGGCAAACCTTGGCATGCCTGAAGCAGGGGGGATCGCTGATCTCTTCCTTCATCTCCGGATATGCTCCCATCATAGATATCCTCAAAAATTACCCGGATAAAATGAATGGAAATATTCAAGAATACCTGGCATATCTTGAGGACGGAAGGAATATTGTGTCGGATGACAACCCCGGTTTTACCACAGCATATTTTATGGATCCCAAAAAAATCGATGCCTTCATGAACAATTTTAATATTACAAAGAAAGGGCTGTTCACCGTGGAGAGTATTTTGGGCCCATATGAGAATCTTTTGAAAAGCGCGGATACACACACGTTTGATTCATGCGTTGAATTGGCAATGCACTTTGTGGAAGATCCCTCCTGCAGGGCCTGTGGCGAGCATTTGCTGTACATAGGCATAAAAAAGTAGGAGAAGTATATCGGAAATTCATTGAATGATAAGGGAAAGATTCAAAGTGGATAACAGCGCGAGCGCTGCGTGCCCTCCTCTCAAACCGATCTCTTAATTCAAGCCGCCGCAATTGAGGTGTGGTTCTATGCGATATGAAACACAAAGGCTCGTAATGAGAACAATCGAGCCGGATGAGGCTCATCTGTATCAAAGATATCTGCTGGACAATAAGGTTTTTCTTTCTGAGTGGGAGCCGGAACGGAAAAACAGCTACTACGATGAAGAAAACATAAAGCGCATGATTCATAGCGGCACCCTGTCGCCATAGTTGTACGCTTTACTACTCTAATTGTATAAAAATATAATGGTTGTTGTATGTCTCTGGCGTTGCAGCAGTGAACTGGATTGCATGCCGGGCCGAAGCCAAATTGATGAGCCTGCCAGAGGGTAATGCTAGGCAGAACCCCAGAGTTCCCTAGGGGGATTTCATGAAAAAAGCATTCATGATGCTGTTGCTCTACGATAGATACTATGGAATTTAAATTGCCGATGACCCGCTCTTCCCCGTAGTGGACTTAGATAATGTTACCCATTGGTGATGGCGTAACACTGGCAATACAGAAAGCGACCTGGCGCTCTCGTTATCCGTGCCCAGAAAGCGGGCAGGAAGTCTGCGGTTCCCTCTCTCGAGTTATATTGCTTTATAGAAAAAGCCACTGTACCATAGAATAATCTTTCGCGGTTTATTGTTTGAGCGTGTTTCGGCGGCCAAACAATCCCTTAGAGAGAAAAGCATATAACGGACACCCAATTGAAATGATCCGGGTATTTTGTTGTTTTTGCAGTATCGATTAAGAGACAGGACATTTTCAAATCAACCGGAAAGCGAGATTCGAGGCCATGAGTTTGGAAAGAGCGAGAGAGCACCTTCAAAAATGGGACAAAGGTGAAGAAATCAAAGAGTTAAATGTGTCGAGCGCCACGGTGGAATTGGCCGCGCAGGCCCTCGGCATCGAAGAAGCGAGAATCGCCAAAACATTGGCGTTCATGATCGATGCGCGTCCCATCCTGATTGTAACCGCGGGAGATACGAAAATCGACAACAAAAAATATCGGACACTCTTCGGTACAAAAGCAAGAATGATCGATAAGGATCTGGTTGAAAAATATGTCGGCCACGCCATTGGCGGGGTATGCCCGTTTGGAATCAACGAAGATGTATCGGTGTATTTGGATGTCTCATTGAAAAGGTTTGCCACTGTTTATCCTGCCTGCGGCAGCGCCAATTCAGCGATAGAAATGACCTGCGAAGAATTGGAGGAGATCGGCAGAGCTGAAAAATGGATCGATGTCTGTAAAACGGAGCTTTGAGGCTCACGGCTCTTTCAAGGGGGACCCGCGACGAGATTGGCACGGTATTTGACAGGCTGGAACCTGTATTGCAGAATTATGAAAATGAAGGGTTTACGTGGAAAAATACAGGAAGTATCGAAAATGCGTGTATTCAGTTTTGAAAAATTAGCATCGCCCGACACGAAAGAAAAATATGGTTTTGTAAGGGAACTTCTGAATACGGGTAAAGAACGTCCCCGGGACCTGTACCCTTATCTGCCGCAGATCGTCACCTTACTGGATAGCGAGAACAACATCATACAATGGGCGGGCATAGATCTGCTCGGATTATTGATAACGGTCGACCGGGATCAGGGGATACCGCCCTTGCTCCCAAGACTCTATCGGTGCCTCAACACCGGAAAGATGATCACGGCGAATCACGCAGTGTGGGCGTTGTTCGAGATAGCGAAGGCAGAATCCGACAGGCAGAACGAAATTCTGGAACAGATCCTGAGGACACAGGAGTATCAATACGACACCCAGGAATGCAAAAATATAGTGTATGGAAATATCATCAAGGGAGCGAGGGCCCTCTATCCAGGCATAAGGGACGAGAGCACGAAAAAGAAGATATACGATTTTATTGAGGCACAGACGGCGAACAGCCGCAACTCGACCAAGAAAAAGGCGGAAGAGTTCATAAAGAAGTACGCACATTTTGAATACAACTGGGAATAAAGAACCGTACAGGGGAATGCCATGGCCGGCTATCAGAGGGGCATGTCTTGCGTGGGAGTATATGAATGAAAATTGTCTATGAGACAAACGGGAAGGGGGTTCTTGGCTGGCTGGTCGATCTGCCCGGTGCCTATA
This sequence comes from Spirochaetaceae bacterium UBA6243, assembly GCA_002441395.1. Classification (GTDB taxonomy): domain Bacteria; phylum Spirochaetota; class Spirochaetia; order Treponematales; family Rectinemataceae; genus Rectinema. Next base: position 65,293 of record DJVZ01000051.1, read on the forward strand.
TTCGCGGGAGGACTATAGATGAGGCACGATCAAAAATAGAGCAAGAGATAACCGACTATGAGAACTGGCTTGGGATCAAGACAGAGAGCGACGACGAATATACGGAGAGCGTTCAAGAGTGCAATTTACAGGTTGAGGATGCGGACAGCAACATCCTGTTTGATACAGAACAAATCGATTTTAAGAGCCTGGATGATTTTGAGTACTGGTGCAAATTAGTCTCTGTATCGGCGACTAAGGCCGATAATTTATATAAAAGTTGTCAATATAAAGATTTTGTTGATCCCCATATGGTAAGAAAAACTTTCTATGGCGACGTGTATTCGACGATAAATGAGCAGTTTGCACATATCATCAATGTCCAAAATTACTATCTGGCACAGATTGGAACAGGCATAGAAACCGGAAACGATCTGTTGTCCAGCAGGCGCGGCTTCATAGAGCAGCTGAGGAGAAAATATCTCGCGGAAGGAAATCGCCTGTACAAAAACGAAGAGGAAAGTTGGACAATCAAGAAAATAGCAAGAAGAATAATCTGGCATGACAGAATACATGCGAAAGCGATAGGGAGGATGGAGAAACGAAAAAGCGCGGATGCAGGGACCGCCTCCCACTGACTCAGTCATTTGCGCTTGACAGGCCGAACGGACGGACGCAAGGGAAATTCATATGGAATTCATCATTAGGAAAAAACAAAACTCGGACAATGCGTGGATCACGGAATTACTGAGGCGGGACTGGGGAGGCGATTTCATCACAACAAGAGGCGTCAAATATTCCCCTCGGGATTTAAGAGGATTTATCGCGGAGAATAAACAAAAAGTTGTTGGAATATGCCTATACAACATTAAAAATGAAGAATGCGAAATTGTTTTACTTGAAGCGTTTGTACAATATCAAGGCATAGGAACTGGACTATTGGAAAAACTGCGANNCCATAAGGGATGAAATAGAATTGGAATTGAAACAAGAGAATTGATTGTCCCCTACCCCATGGGGCAGTCCCACGCGCGACAGGAGCAAAATGATGGCTCTCTTCCGAAAGGCAGACCTTGAAGATTTCGATGCAATTCTTCCTCTGAAAAATGAAGTCCATCAAAAGCATGTCCAGGCTGAACCGGATTTCTATAGAAACCTGCAAAATGCAATCACAAAAGAAGAATATGCACAAGAGTTGCAGATGCATGAAGTGTATGTCCTGGAAGACAACAACAAAATTATCGGCTACTCATTTTGCTATGTAATGGAAATTAAAGATCACCCCCTGATATTGAATCAAAAAATATTCTTCATTGATGATTATTGCGTAGCGCGTCGTGAAAAACGAAAAGGATACGGACGGGCGATGTTTGAGGAGCTGGAAAAATTGGCGAAGGCACAAGGCTGTACCAGCATAGAGCTCAATGTGTGGGACTTCAATGAAGAAGCAAAGACTTTCTATAAGAGTATGCAGATGAGGAGAACAAGAATAAGGATGCAAAAAGCCCTTGGCTAGGGAGCGCTGCATGATCGACAACACAGGAAAAACTGACCACTTTAAAAGACAGCTCAAAGGGCCAAATAGAAGAAGCGTATTTCGGGAAAGAAAATTTTTTGGTTGTGTTCTATCATATTGGCGATTATACTCTTTACGCTAATAATATTGGATTACTTGGAAAGATATATATTTCCTCCGGAAAGAGTCAAAGTCATCCACCTCTATTTCCACGGCGCTGGAATCGACACGAAAAAAATAAAGAAAGCGCTCAGCGCCTACAAAATAGGCATCCAGTCGATCGATGTTGTGCAATCGATACAAAAAGAAAAAGTTCAGGTAAATGTGCTGGCGCGAACACCCGTTAGTCTCAATATCAATGAGTTCTATAAAGAACTGCAGAATTTGCCTGATATATACAAGATCAAAATGGAGGAGAGCCAATAATCATCCCCAGATGTAATCCCGAAAAGAAGATAATGTATCTATACCATTACTATAGAGAAAAGAATCCGGATGATCCCAAATTTTATGACCACATACCAATGCTGCTCGAGAAAAAATATCTTAAGGGGAACAAGTATGATAAGAAAATCCAGACCTGAAGATGCAAGCAGAATGGCGGACATCCA
>DJVZ01000011.1:0-30505 GCA_002441395.1 Spirochaetaceae bacterium UBA6243
ATGCGACGGGTGATTTCGCTCATGTCGACATATTCGTTGCGCATGCCGAGATATTCGCGGAAGAAGTCGGGATTGACGATCGATCCCGCGATGCCCATGGCCACCGAGCCGACGGAGAGATAGCTCTTCCCCCGCATCCATGCCGCGGCGATCCCCGCGCGCGCGAAGCGAAGGATTTTCTCCGCGACGTCAGCCGGTATGTTGTCTATATCCTTGAAGTCCTGCACATCGTGTCCATAGATTCCAAAAGCCGGGAGCCCCATCTGGGAGTGGGCGGCGAGCACGGCAGCCAGATACACCGCTCCGGGGCGGTCCGTGCCATTGAATCCCCACACCGCCTTCACGGTGAGCGGATCTGTATCCATTGTCTCGGAGCCATAGCACCAGCAAGGCGTCACGGTGAGTGTGACCGCCACTCCCTCACGTGCGAATTTCTCGGCGCATGCCGCGGCCTCGGCGACCCCCCCTATCGTGGAATCGGCGATAATGCACTCGACTTCTTCTCCTGTCGGATGGCGGAGATTTCCAGAGATGAGTTTGGCCGCAGCCTTTGCCATGCCCATGGTGACATCTTCCAGCGACTCTCTGACACCTCTGCGCCTGCCATCGATGACAGGACGAATTCCAATTTTGGGCGCGATGCCCTTTAGCCTGTTCCTAGCCTGTTGCAAGGCAAAATCTTTCGCTTGTTCCATACTGTTCCTCCGATAGAATCATCCCGACACTCATCGTGCGGGCGTGTGTTGTATCAATCGCGTCTTGAACCGAAGTATCTGCGGTCCAGACGGTCCTTTCCCTTCAATTCTGTCGATGATAAGGTTGGCGGCAGCTTTGCCCATCTCGGCGATCGGCTGCTGCACGGCATACCTGCAATACCTCAAAAGTGGGGAATACGGCATCTCATCGAATGCTGCAAAGGTGGTCTGCCTGGCTCGTTCTCCTCCTTCCGAGACGAGATAATTGGTCGCTCCCAAATGCGTAAACAAATTGACGATAAACCAGGTGTCCGGCGAATGCGGGTCTTTCATGATCTCTTCCATGGTGCGGTAACCAAAGGGAAGCGTGGGATGGCCAAACCGCACATATTGTTGCTCAATCTCAAGACCCTCCTCCTCCATAGCCCTGCAGTATCCGGCAAAGCGCTCTCCTGCGGTCGTCACCTCGGGTTTTCCGCCAAGGAAACCAATGCGACGATGCCCTTCCCGTATCAGGGCATTCACGGCTTCATACGCCCCTCCCTCATTGTCGACGAGCACCTGATCCGTCTCATACCCTTTGAGTGCACGGTCGACGAAGACAATAGGAATGTTCAGGGCGGAAATCTGTGGGAGATACGCGCTCGAACTTCCTATGGGAATGAGGACGATGCCATCCACGAGGCGCTCGGCGAGGTGCCGGATGCGCTTTGCCTCTTCTTCCTCCGAGTCTCTCGAAGTACTCACGACAAGAGAATAGCCCCGCAGTGTCAGCTCTCGGTTCATGCTTTCCGCGATGAACATGAAAAAATCGCCCGACAGGTCCGGTGCGAGGACGCCAATCGTGTGGGTCCGGCTCGTCTTCAGACTGCGCGCCACGAAGTTGATCTTATAACCAAGCGATTCCATCGCTTCAAGCACTACATTCTTCGTTGCATCGCGCACGCGGGGGTCGTTGTTGAGCACTCGGGATACCGTAGCCGTGGACACGTTTGCCCGCTGCGCGACATTCCTTATGGTTATGGTGCTGTGTGCCATCATGCGACTCCCGCGATGGCGAGCACTGCAATCAGCACCACAGAGACGAGCGTAGACAGTGTAAGCACGCTGCCGACAAATTGCGCGTTGCCCTTATGATATACGGGAATGACAAAAGGCGGCGGCAGTATGAACAGCATCATCGCCGCGCGCATGTGCCACTCTGAAAATCCCAGCGCCGGCACAATCAGGTACGCGAAGACCATCCCGATGACGACCGCCACCACCACGCGCGCGGCTACCACGCGCACCAAGTACTTGTCTACGACAATACCCGCGCTGAGCGAAGAGCCAATCACAAGGCACACGAGGGGGGTTGTCAGGCCTCCCACCATATCGAACACTGCCCGCGTCAGGTTGCTCCGAACCGCCAGTACTTCTGAAAATCCAGGGGCAAGGAGGGAAAGCAGTATGCCGCCTCCTATCGCCCAGAGCACCTTGGAATTCGCGATGTCGCGCCAGGGAAATTTCGGCTTTCCACCGTTCTCCCCGGAGTGCACATCGGTCCCCATACTCATCTGTACCATGAGGACGGTGAATACATAGATGACCTGTCCCATGTCGAGGGCGGCAAACGATGGAAGATGTTCGCTTCCGTGATAGCCCGCATAGAGTGCATAACCCAGCATCCCCGCCTCAAAGCCCTGAAATAAAAGGCGCGTTTCAGGCTTGGGGGTATGGGCCAGCCGGCTAAGGAGAGCCCCCAGAAGACCCATGACGGCGCATGCCGCGAAGATGCCGGCCGCGAGCAGTACATTCCTGCCATCAGGCCTCAGCTGCAAAAATGTACGGAATAACAGCAGAGGCAGCGTCAGATTCGTAATGAGCTTCTTGAGTCCTTCGACAGCGCGCTCTCCCAGCCAGCCACGCTTCGCAAGCACATAGCCGGCAACCATGAGGATCGCTATCGCAAGAAGAGAACCTGCTGCCTGTTCCATAATTGATCGCGCCTTTTCAATCCATGACGGGCGGAACTCCTTTCTTCAGGATAATATTGCCATACTTGACTGTCTCGCCTGTCATGACTACAGCAAAAGCTTTTTTTGTTCTTTCATAAAAGGCAAAACGCTCCATGCGCGCTATCGGCGGTATGTCCGGCCAATAGCGATCGATGACCTGGCGGTATCGGCGTTCAACTTCCGGATCAAGTGCATCGCCTTTAGACGGCTGCATCATGATCACCGGCGCATCGACATAGCTGTCGAGGTTGATGAGCCTCAAAATACCATCGAGGAGATCGGGAATGCGTAAGCCATCGGCGCGTATCACGCGCGAATTGAGCGCATCACCGCCGAAAAAAGCATCGGCAAGCACGATCTCGTCGCCATGCCCCATCCGGTAGAGCACCGAAAGCAATTCCGCAGAAATGCAAGGCTTTATTCCAATCAGCATATGCGCTCCTTTGTATTGAATGTTGGAATGAATCCGGGGGCGACACGCACCGCTTCCGGATCGAACACGGCCAACTCATGGAGAGTGGGCGGCCCGGCACCGCGCTTTGTGCAGTCGAGTGCGGCCGCCGACGTGGCGAGGCGCAGCACTGTCCTAAGATTGTTTTCGCTTAAAGAGGCGAGGCTGTCACGATCGCGCACTTTGAGCCATCCCAGGCCTGCGAGAAGCCCCGCGTGGAAGCTGTCGCCCGCGCCAATCGTATCGACGACCTTCACTTGCTTCGCCGGGAATTCAATTCGGTATCGCCTGGTCAAAAAAAGAGAGCCGTGCTCCCCCATGGTAAGCGCCACAAGCTCCGGCCCCAATGCCAGCACCTTCGCCGCCGCTGCTTCGGCGGGCATTCCGTATACCCATTCGAGATCCGAATCGCTCGCTTTTACAATTGCGCTGCGCTGACAAATCCATTCAAATCGAGCCCGATACTCGGATTTCGACTGAATGAGGCTTGGTCTGACATTCGGGTCGAAACTTATGAGTTTTCGACCATGTTCGCGTTCAATCAGAGAGAGAATTGTTGAGCATGATGGTTCCTGTACAAGAGAAATGGAGCCGACAAGAAGAAAGACGACCTGTTCCGGCAGCTTTGCCGGCAAATCTGAAGGCGACAAAAAGCGGTCGGCCGCGTCCGCCGAGTAAAAGGCATAGTTTGCGTTACCCGCGGCATCTCGCTCGACAAAGGCCAGCGTGACCGCCTGATCGTTCCGGATGAGCAGTGAAGTGTCGACGCCCGAATCCTGCAGTTTGGAGACGATCTTGTCGCCAAGAAAATCTTTCGATGTCTTTCCCACAAACCATGTTGGGACAGTGAGCCGCGCCGCGGCGATCGCGCTGGTATAAGGGCATCCCCCGGGACACGCTTCAAAAAGGTCCCTCCCCTGTTCGGAAGGCACCATATCGATCAGGCTTTCGCCGCATGCTGCGATCATCTCTGTGCTTCTCCACCATGCAATGCTTCAATGTTTTAATGCAATTCGAACAGATCCTGCCGAACTCGCTCATTTTTCCAAGGGGCCAGGGAAGCAGGCATAAGGCCCGCCTTCCTGGAATTATCAAGCCATTAGGATCATTGATACAGAACGGCCGAAATCTTCGGATCATCGATATTGGTCTTGTCATACCAATAGAAGCCGGTGTCGATGAATTTCGGGAACTTCTCGCCCTTGAGCGCCTTGATTGCATACTCGACAGTCTTGTAGCCGATGCCGACGGGGTTCTGCGTGATTGCACCCGCCATCTCTCCACTGCGGACCGCGGCAATCTGCTGCGCGCCGGAATCATAGCCGACAACGACGATCTTGCCAACCTTGCCCATTTCCTTTACGCCGTTCAGCACGCCGATTGCGGAACCTTCATTCGCTCCGAAGAAACCCTTGAGGTTCGGGTGGGACTGAATGATAGCCTTGGCGAGGTCGGTCGATTTGAGCTGGTCCCCACCGCCATACTGCAGGCTTACGATGGTGATCTTTGGATATTTCGATTTGATGCGGTTGACGAAGCCATCGCGGCGGTCAATGCCCGTTCGGCTTGTCTGGTCGTGGACGATGACGGCGACTTCACCGGCACCACCGATCAGCTCCGCCATCTTGTCCGCGGCGTAGGCCGCGGCCGCGACGTTGTCCGTGGCGCAGGTGGTGAGCGGTATGTCGCTGTCGACGCCAGAGTCGAATGCGATAACAGGAATTCCCGCGGTCTTGGCCTGCTGCAGGTAGGGAATCGCTGCCTTGCTGTCAAGGGCGGCGAAACCGATTGCGTTTGGCTTTTTCGCGAGCGCCGCGGCGAGCATGTCGATCTGCTTGTCAACCATTGCCTCGGTCTCAGGACCTTCAAAGGTAATGTTCACATTGAAATCCTTGGCAGCCTGCATTGCTCCCTGCTTCACAGCCTGCCAGAACTGATGCTGGAAGCCCTTCGAAATGAGAGGAATGTAGTACTGCTGCGCAGCAAGAGAGCTCGCTGCGATGAGCATAAATGCGAGTGCGAGAACGACCGTGCGTTTTTTCATGGCGTTACTCCTCCTTATACATTCCGATTCCGTGCGGAATCGGGTATTCCCTGAATTACCTTTTCTTGCGGAGAATATCCATATACACCGCAAATATGATGATGATCCCCGTCGTCACAATCTGCCATTCCTGGGGCACCGACAGTATGCGAAGGCCGTTGGTCAGCGTGCTCATGATAAAGGCGCCGATGATGGTACCCAGAATTGTTCCTTCGCCGCCCGACAGCGAAGTGCCGCCGATTACCGCCGCCGCGATCGCGTCGAGCTCGTAGCCCTGACCAAGCGCCGGCTGCGCGGAGTTTAACCGCGATGCTATCAAGATACCGGCAATGCCACAGATGAGACCGTTGACCGCATACACCGCGATCTTCCATCGGTCGGTGTTGATGCCGGACAAGCGCGCGGCCTCTTCATTCGAACCGATGGCGAAGGTATAGCGCCCAAAAATGGTTTTGTTGAGGGCAAAACTCGCGAGGATGGCGAGCACGAAAAGAATGATTACGGCATTGGGAATCTGAAAATCTTTGATGAACGGAAACATGGTGCCCATCGATATCTTTGAAAATGAAGGCGCATTCGTAAAATAAATCGGTTTGGATCTTGCGATGATGAGCGAAAGCCCTTTCGTGAGCATGCTCATGCCAAGCGTGGCGATGAACGGCGGAATCTTGAGTTTTGCCACCATGATGCCCGAGGCCAAACCGCAAATCGTTCCCGCGACAAGCGCCATGAGCACGCCGACAAAGACCGGCAGGTTCCACACCGCGACGGTCTGCGCGGCCATGACGGCGGTAAATGTCATCATCGTGCCGACAGAGAGGTCGATGCCTCCCGTGATGATGACAAAGGTGACGCCGATCGCCAGCACGCCATTGACGGCTGTCGCCAGCATTATTGCGATGAGATTATAAGGCTGAAAAAAATTCGGTGAAAGGATCGAAAAAACAACAATAAGAAGCACAAGGCTGGAAAATGCCAGCAGTTTTTGACGGGCAGAAATGCCCCTGGTTTCGGGCGTCTTCCTTGAAAGCGATGTGGCAGCGGCCGCGTCGTCGGGTTTATTCGCCATAACAATTCCTTTCCTTTTTATTTTGAGCCTGCATTACGCAGTCTTCACCATGGTTTCTCGCTGTGTCGCGAGTTTCATGACCGCTTCTTCCGTCGCGGTTGCTCCATCGAGTTCGCCAGTTATGCGCCCCTCGCACATGACCACGACCCTGTCGCTCATACGCAGAATCTCGGGCAGTTCCGAAGAGATCATCACAACCGCTTTGCCGAGGGAGGCTAATTCATTCAAAAGCTGGTAAATTTCCTGTTTTGCGCCGACATCGATTCCGCGCGTCGGTTCGTCGAAGAAGAGCACGTCACAGTTTTTCACAAGCCACTTCGCGACAACAACTTTCTGCTGATTGCCGCCCGACAGGAATTTTACCTTCTGCAGAAGGCTCGGTGTTTTGATAGAGAGCGCCTTTACCTGCTCCGCAGAGGTCTTCTGCATTTTTTTCGGTTTCAGCACGCCAAACGCGTTCATAAAAGCAGGCAAATCGGTCATGCAAATGTTATCGAGCACCGGCATGCCGACCGCCAAACCATAGCGCTTGCGGTCCTCCGAAAGATAGCCAATGCCATGTTTTGCCGCATCCCGGGGATGACGGATGGTGATTTTCTTACCCTTTATATATACTTCGCCTGAATCTATGGGGTCCGCTCCGAACACGGCCCGTGCCACTTCTGTCCGACCCGCGCCCATGAGTCCCGCAAACCCGAGAATCTCGCCTTTGCGTACCGTAAAGCCCACATTTTTTACTAAGCGGCCGCGATTCAGATTGCGGACATCGAGTACGACCTCTCCTGGCTTTCCCTTCGGTATGCGCCGCGCTGTCTCGTCGATTTTGCGTCCTACCATAAGAGAAATTATCTGGTCAAGATTTGTCTCGGAAACGCGGGAAGTACCCATGTACTGACCATCGCGCAGCACGGTAATTCTGTCGGAAATGCGGAACAGTTCGTCCATGCGGTGCGAAATATAGATGATGCCCACGCCCTGGGAACGCAGATGCCGTATGATGTCGAAGAGTTCCTCTACTTCGGCCTCATTGAGCGGAGAAGTCGGTTCATCCATGATCAGCACGCGCGCATTGAAAGAGAGCGCTTTGACAATCTCCACCATCTGCTGCTTGGCGATCGTGAGCTCTCCAACCTTGGTTCTTGGATCGAAGTCCATGTGCAGCATGTCAAAAAGCTCCTTCGCCTTCGCATTGAGGGTCCTCTCGTCAAGAAGGAATCCACCGGCGTATCGCGGCTCTCTCCCGATATAGATGTTCTGGGCCGCGGTGAGGTGATTCATGAGGTTGAGTTCCTGATGGATGATGGAAATGCCGAGCTTCTGCGCCGCACGCGGATTGTGTATCTCAACCGGTTTCCCATCGATGAGAATTTCGCCAGAATCGCGCTGATAGACGCCGGAGAGAATTTTCATAAGCGTTGACTTTCCGGCACCGTTTTCCCCGACGAGCGTGTGCACTTCGCCGGGACAAAGGTCGAATTGCACATTCTGAAGAGCCTGAACACCGGGAAAAGCCTTACTGAGGTTTCGTACGACAATGATGGGTTCTGCCACGCCTCTCGCCTCGCTTTCATGTATACGTTTACATTTGACGTATTTATTTTCATGGCACTTTTTAATTCTGTCAAGAGCGAAAATGCAAACGATTACATAAATTTCTGAGGTCGGACACCTTGCATACTTTTGTACCGAGTGTTATATTAAAAGAAAGTGAATCGAAGCATTATCGAAGATAATATGAAAGAATTTCCGAAGTTTTTCGGAGGCAGGCATGTTGTTTGATCTGAATGATCGGGAAAAAGCCATTCTCGAGCTGCTTGCGGATCGCAGTTTCATTTCAGTCTCCGAATTGGCGAATGCCCTCGACGTTTCTGAGGTGACAATACGCGGAGATCTTTCCACGCTTGAAGAACGCGGCTATCTCCTGAGAACCCGGGGTGGCGCCGAACCCTCAATGCACAGAAGCATTCTGGAGCACCAGAAGCTGCACATGGAAGAAAAACAGCGAATCGCAAAGAAGGCGGCAGAACTCGTCGGTGACAGTGACCGGATCATGATCGAGGCTGGCACCACGACTGCGCTCATCTCAAGACACCTTGTCGGGAAAAAGGATGTGCAGATCGTGACCAACTCGATGCTGGCTTTTTCATACTCCCGCATGAATCCACTCATAAATCTGATTCTCACGGGAGGCACTTTCAGGCGCGAGACAGAATCGCTGGTAGGTCCCATAGCCGTGCAAAGCCTCGGCAGTTTCAACGCGCGCCTCGCATTTGTCGGAACCGACGGTTTTTCCGTGAAAAGGGGAATGACGACCCAACTCACCGAAGGCGCTGAAATTGTCCGCGCAATGAGCAAGCGGGCAGAAATCACGTGGCTCATCGCCGACTCCTCGAAATTCGACAAAGTCGGCTTTGTCAGCGTGCTGCCGCTCAATGCCGTGCACGGCATCATCTCCGACACAGGGTTATCCAAAGAAGCGATAGAAGCGCTGCAGGCTGAAGGGCTTGAAGTGCTTCTCGCATAAGCAAAGAGAGGAAAACAAGATATGGCGACAAAGGTCATTATGCCGAAACTCGGCAATACGGTGGAGTCAAGTGTCATCCTTTCATGGAAAGTCAAACCCGGCGACCACATCGACAAGGATGCTGTTTTGTGCGAAATCGAGACCGACAAGGCGACGATGGACGTCCCTGCCGGCGTAGAAGGCACAGTGCTGGCGCTCTTGCACAAAGAGGGAGACGACGTGCCCGTCCTCGAGGCCATCGCCGTGATTGGAAATCAGGGAGAGACTTGGCAGGAAGGTCCAGAAACAGCGCAAAATCCCGCGGTGGGCGAAACGCAGGCAATCCCGGCGGCTTCTGAGCCTCGAGAGAGCGCCCCAACGGCCTCGCCACCACCTTCAAATGCACAGAAGACTACGGCGGCGGAAGTTTCCGCCACAATGAGTTCTTCTATGGATAAACATGCCAGCCCCCGCGCACGGCAGGCGATGTCCCAGCTCGGAGTGAACATCGGTGACATCGCACGTGGCAGCGGACCAAACGGCAGGATACTCGAACGCGATGTCGTCGCTGCTTCCCAGCAGGAAGCGATTCCGTACGCAAGCGCGCCCCAATCCGACAAAGGGCCCGGCCAAGCCCTCGTCGAACCGGCCCAGGAGTTCGAGGAAGTGCCCCTCATCGGCATACGCAAGCGGATCGCGGCGCGCATGCTCAACTCCATCCAGACTACGGCACAGTACACCGAACACAGCTCCGCGGACGCGGAGCGCCTTCTTTCCCTCCGTGCCAGGCTCAAGGCGCAGAAGAACCCGGATGTCGCGGGCATCACGATCGGAGACCTGGTGTTGGCCGCGGTTGTCAAAGTGCTGCCTGAATTCCCTGAATTCAACGCACATCTCGTTGACGGAACACTTAAGCTCTATAAGCCCGTCCATTTGGGCGTGGCAGTCGATACTCCCCGTGGACTCATGGTCCCTGTGGTGAGAAATGCTCAGAATCTGTCGCTCACCGACATCTCAAAGGAAGTGAAAAGGCTCGCCCAGGCCTGCCAAAACGGCACCATCGCCCCCGATTCGCTCTCCGGCTCGACATTCACGGTGACGAATCTCGGCGCCTATGGCATCGATCAGTTCACGCCCGTAATCAATGCGCCGGAGACCGCGATTCTGGGCGTGTGCACGGTGAGGCCGACCCTTGTACAGACCGACGCTGGTGTCGAAACGCGCATGCGCATCGGACTTTCGCTCACATCGAACCACCAGGTCATCGACGGCGCCTACGCCGCGCGCTTCCTGAAACGCTTTGGAGAAGTCATCGCCGATATCGATTTTCTATTTATGTCTTTTTAATGGAGAGAAACAACATGGCTCATTATGATGTGGTCATCCTTGGAGCGGGACCCGGAGGCTATCTGGCCGCCGAGCGCCTCGCCGCGGAAAAACTGAAGGTCGCCCTCATCGAAAAAACCGACGTGGGCGGAACCTGTCTCAACATCGGCTGCGTGCCGACCAAAACCTTCCTCAACAGCGCGAAGCTCTATGCCCACGCCCGCGAGGGGACGGCCTTCGGCGTTGAAACCGGCGACGTGCGCGTCAACTGGCCGCGGGTCGTGGCATGGAAGGATGAAGTAGTCACCCGCCTCCGCCGCTCGCTGGAACTCACCCTGAAAAAGGGAGGAGTCGAAATCGTGCGCGGCCAGGGGAAACTCACGGGCGCACACAGCGTCGCTGTGGAAAACGGCGCCTCCGAACCCGTTCTCCTCGACGCCGACAGCATCATCGTCGCGACGGGTTCTTCGCCCATTATCCCGCCCATCCCAGGAGTAAAAGGCAATCCGGCGGTCCTCGATTCGACCGGCATGCTCTCGCTGAAGGATATCCCGCAGAGGCTCTGCGTCATCGGAGGCGGCGTGATCGGCGTCGAGTTCGCGAGCCTCTTTTCCTCGCTCGGCTCGAAGGTCACCGTCATCGAGATGATGGATGAAATCGTCCCTGTCATGGACAAGCAGATGGCGATGATGTTGAGGAATGCCCTCAAGCAGGTCGCGTTCATGCTTGGCACAAAGGTGACCTCCGTCGACGGCCGGAATGTCGTCTATGAGACTAATGGCGGTGAAAAGGGCTCGCTCGAAGCCGATGCCATCCTCATGTCCGTGGGGAGAAAAGCCAATATCGAGGGCTGGGGCGCACAGGAGACCGGCCTCGAGATAAAAAACCGCGCGGTCGCGACGGACGCGCACCAGCGCACGAATCTTCCCGGCCTGTGGGCCATCGGCGATGTCACGGGCAAGAGCCAGCTCGCCCACGCCGCGTACCGCATGGCCGAAGTCGCGGTCGCTGACATTCTCGCCGCCCGCAGGGGAGAACGCAGCGTCCAGGAGTTCGTGCCCGAAACTGTTCCGTGGGCACTCTTCTCTCTGCCGGAAGCGGCCGGCGTCGGCTACACAGAGCACGAGGCCAAGGCGAAGGGGTACGACATCGATGTCATCCGGACCCCCTACGGCGTCTCGGGCCGCTTCATCGCCGAAAACGGCTTCAGCGCGCCCGGCTCCATAAAAATCATCCTGGAAAAAACAAGCGAGAGAATCTTGGGCGTTCACATGCTCGGCGCGTACGCCTCCGAGCACATATGGGGCGCGGCGCTTGCGCTCGAACGCAAACTGCCGCTTTCCGCGCTGCAGAACATGGTCTTCCCCCACCCCACCGTGTCGGAAGTGATCCGCGAAGCCGCATGGAGCGCGCGTTAATCCGGCGCACATTCGAAAAGGAGTATAGATATGCCGAAATCACTGCCAATCGAACCGAACGAGGTTCGCAAATCAGGAACACTGAAAATCGCCGAGATACCCATCAATCAATACAGGAGAAACTTCGAGCAGGAGAAGGAACGCTTCGGCGAGGCTGGTCTGCTCGCGATGCTCCACGACATGATCGTGGTGCGCGAATTCGAGACGATGCTCAACACGTTCAAGACGATGGGAGCATGGGAAGGCATCGAATACAACCACAAGGGACCGGCACACCTCTCCATCGGACAGGAAGCCGCGGTGGTGGGCCAGGCCGCGGCCCTCGATCCCGACGATTTCATATTCGGCTCGCACCGGAGCCACGGTGAGATCCTCGCGAAGTGTCTCTCCGCGGCCCGCAAACTCGACGACGCGAAGCTCGTCCCGGTCATGGAAGCGTGGCTCGGTGGAGAGACCTTCGGCTACGCGAAGCGCATGCCCCACAGCGACACCTTCTCCCTCGCGCGCAACTTCATCGTGTTCGGCACCCTCGCCGAAATCTTCGCGCGCAAGGCCGGCTTCAACAGGGGCATGGGCGGATCGATGCACGCCTTCTTCCTGCCCTTCGGGTCGATGCCGAACAACGCGATAGTCGGCGGCTCGGCCGACATTGCCCTCGGCTCGGCGCTCTTCAAGCGGATCAACAAAAAACCCGGCATCGTCATCGCGAATATCGGCGACGCGTCCATGGGATGCGGTCCCGTGTGGGAGGCCATGACGATGGCCTCAATGGATCAGTACCGGACCCTCTGGCCCGAATCGGCGGGGGGGGCGCCGCCCATCCTCTTCAACTTCTTCAACAACTTCTACGGTATGGGCGGACAGACCAACGGCGAGACCATGGGCTACGGCGTGCTCGCGCGCGTCGGGGCCGGCGTCAATCCCGACGCCATGCACGCCGAACGCGTGGACGGCCTCGATCCGCTCGCGGTGGCCGATGCCGTGCTCAGAAAAAAGAAAATCCTGCTCGAAGGCAAGGGTCCCGCCCTTCTCGATACCATCACCTACCGCATCTCCGGCCACTCGCCCAGCGACTCCTCGAGCTACCGCACGAAAGAAGAGATCGAAGAGTGGCAGAACAACGATTCGATCGCCGAATTCTCGAAGTACCTCATGGAGAATGGCATCCTCGGCGAAGCAGAACTCGGGACCATGCGCGAAGGAATTCACCGCACCCTCTTCGAGGCGGTCAAGCTCGCGACGAACGAGGATGCCTGTCCCCGCGCCGACGGCAGATTCATCGAATCAGTCATGTACTCCAACAAGAAAGTACTCAAACTCGAAGACCGGGCATCGGAGATGCTGCAGGCCGGCGACGACAACCCGCGCGTGCAGTCCATCGCCCGCCGCGCGCGATTTGCGCTGGATGCCGACGGCAAACCCTTGCCCAAAAACAAAGTGTACCAGCTCCGCGACGGCATCTTCGAGGCCTTGCTCTATCACTTCAAACAGGATCCGACCATGGCCGCCTGGGGAGAGGAAAACCGCGACTGGGGCGGCGCCTTCGCGGTCTATCGCGGCCTCACCGAGGCCCTGCCCTACCCTCGCCTCTTCAACAGCTCGATCTCTGAAGGGGCAATCGTCGGTTCGGGCGTCGGGTACGCGCTCTCCGGAGGGCGGGCTGTCGTCGAGCTCATGTACTGCGATTTCCTGGGTCGTGCGGGCGACGAAATCTTCAACCAGGCTTCCAAATGGCAGGCCATGTCGGCGGGACTCCTCAAAATGCCACTCGTCATCCGCGTGTCCATCGGAAACAAATACGGGGCCCAGCACAGCCAGGACTGGTCGGCCCTTGTGGCGCATATCCCTGGGCTGAAAGTGTATTTCCCCGCGACCCCTTATGACGCCAAGGGCATGATGCACCTCGCCTTGAGCGGCACCGACCCGGTGGTCTTCCTCGAGAGCCAGCTCTTGTACGACATGGGCGAGCAGTTTGAAAAAGACGGCGTACCCCAGGACTACTATGAAATTCCAGAAGGCGTGCCGGCGGTCAGAAAGGCAGGGAAGGACATCACCATCGCGACCTACGGCGCGACCTTGTACCGCGCCCTGAAGGCGGCCCAGATTCTCGAAGAAAAATACGGCGTGTCGGCCGAAGTGATGGATCTGCGCTTCATCGCGCCCTTCGACTACGAACCCCTCGTCGAGAGCGTGCGGAAAACAGGGCGGCTCGTGCTCGCTTCCGACGCCGTGGAGCGGGGCTCTTTCCTGCACACCATCGCATCGAACGTGCAGGGACTCGCCTTCGACTGGCTCGACGCACCGGTCGCGGTCGTGGGATCGCGCAACTGGATTACGCCGGCGGCCGAGATGGAGAGCATCTACTTCCCGCAGCCCGAGTGGATTATCGACGCAATTCATGAGAGAATTCTGCCGTTGCGGGGATACACGCCATCGACCGCGCAGACCTCGCAGGAGATCGCGCGGCGATATCGGGCGGGAGTGTGATAGAGAGGAAACAGCAAGCGATGAACGATCTGAATGATGCCAAGATGATTGTTGCCGACGCCGGGCGGCCGCCGGAGCGGCGTCTTGAGGCGCTGGCCGAGGCGGCGCGGGCACTGGGCCGGCCCGAAAAGCGCTCGGGCGAATCGAACAACCACATCCACACGTGCTACAGCTTCAGTCCGTACACGCCCTCCGGAGCGGCGCTCGCGGCGCGCGTGGCCGGCCTCGACGTGGCGGGTTCGGTGGACCACGACTCGTACGCGGCCGCGGGTGAAATGCGCGCCGCCTGTGCGCTCCTCGGCATTGGCGCTGTCACCGGCTTTGAACTCAGAGTGTCGCTCAAAGCCGCGGCCCGCCAATTTCCCGAAAAAACCGCCGCACTTCTGACCGGGCGCAAACTCAACAACCCCGACTCCACGGGCATCATCTACATGACAATCCAGGGCGTGCCGGCCTCCGCGCGCATGGAAGTCGAAACCTTCCTCGCGCCCGTCCGCCTGGCACGCTTCAAACGTACCGGGCGCATGGTAGAGCGGGCGAACAGCCTCCTCTCCTCGTTCGGCCTTCAGCGCATCGATTTTGAAAAAGATGTGGTGGCCGCCTCGAAATTCGCGGAGGGCGGCACCATCACCGAGCGTCACCTCCTCGCCGCAGTGTCCCGGTCGATCCTCGACTCCGTGGGCCCAGGGCCGGCTCTTCCGACCTGGCTCGCAGGCACCCTCGGCCTGCGCCTCAGCAATGCTCAGCGGCGCATGCTCTCCGATCCGGCGAATCCCTATCTCATGTACGACCTTCTGGGCACCCTCAAGGCGGGCTTCCTCGACAAAATATTTATCCAGCCCGAAGAAGAATGTGTCGATGTGAGGGATGCCATCTCGTTTGCGCTGCGCGTCGGCGCGATTCCGGCCTACGCCTACCTCGGGGACGTCGCCGAGTCTCCCACCGGTGACAAGAAAGCTGAAAAGTTCGAAGACGAAATTCTGGACGACCTCATGCCGATTCTCAGGGACATCGGCTTCCCCGCGATCACCTACATGCCGCCGCGCAACACGGTAGCCCAGCTTCTGCGCCTGCAGGAGCTCTGCGGCCGCTACGGCTTCATGGAGATTTCAGGCGTCGACATCAATCAGCCCCGCCAGTCTTTCAACTGCCCCGAACTGCTGCAGCCGGAGTTCAGACACCTCGACGACGCGACCTGGGCGATGGTCGCGCACGAGGCCCTCAGCGCGGTCGACCGCCGCTTCGGACTTTTCTCGAATGAGAATCCGCTCTCGCACCTTTCAATACGGCAGAGAATCGGCATCTTCGCTCGTGCGGGACGGGAAATCGACTTCTTCGATCCCTCTTCTCTCGAAAAAAGAGCGAGCACCCTTTTCCAGGAGAAAAATGCATGAAAACAACCGTTTCTCCAAGTTCGATTGCCCCCATTTTGCGTGGGCTGATCCTCTCTGAAGCCTCCTTTTCCTGCATGGTGAAAGTTCGTGCCGAAGATCAGCCCTGCCCGAAAGAGAGCCTCAGATTTGTGGCCGACGGCATTCTCCCGAACGCGGAGATCGATGATGGCGAGCTGGCGGCGGCCCTGAAAAAGGCCTTGTCCCCTCACGAGGCCCAGAACATCCGCAACCAGCTCCGCAGCGGTGATACCTGCGTCGACATCGTAACTACGAATGGTGCGACGATCGCCCAATACCACCTCGTGCCCCTTGAACCTCTGGACCGTCGCTACCGTACGGCGATACAGGCTCCCGGCGACGAGAGTCTCCTTGCGAGCGCGGCACGGGCTTCGGTGGTGAGAGGCAAGATCGCCTTTGTCACGGGAGGAGCACAGGGGTTCGGGGCCGAGATCGCGCGGGGACTGGCGCAGTCGGGCGCGGTCGTCTGGATCGCGGACATAAATCTGCCGGCCGCGCGGAGCTTTGCGCAGAAGCTCGCCGCGGAGACCGACAGCCCGGCGGTATTCGCCGTCGACATCGACGTCAGCAGCGAAACATCGGTCCAGCGCGCCTTTGAAACAGTCGCCCAAACGACAGGCGGACTGGACCTCGTGGTTTCGAATGCGGGCATCCTGAAAGCCGGTTCCATCCTCGACCAGCCGGTCGGGGATTTTCGGCTCGTCAACGAAGTGAACTACACGGGCTTTTTCAATGTGGCCCAGCACGCGGCTCGGCTTCTGCGCCTGCAGTGGCTCGGGGCCCCTGACTGGCATACCGACATTATCCAGATAAACTCCAAATCGGGTCTGGAAGGCTCGAACAAGAATGGCGCGTACGCCGGCTCAAAATTCGGCAGCATAGGGCTCGTGCAGAGCTTCGCGCTCGAGCTCGTCGAATATCGCATCAAAGTCAACGCGGTCTGCCCGGGAAATTTTTTCGACGGACCGCTTTGGTCCGATCCCCAGAGAGGGCTCTTCGTGCAGTACCTCAATTCGGGCAAGGTCCCTGGCGCAAAAACCGTAGAAGACGTGCGCGCTTACTACGAAGCGAAGGTGCCGATGAGACGGGGCTGCTATGGCCCCGATGTCCTCAAGGCGATATATTACCTCGTCGAACAGGCCTACGAGACGGGCCAGGCGCTGCCGGTGACGGGTGGACAGGTAATGCTGAATTAATAATCAGAAGCGAAAGGGAGGCACCATGACCGATGCGATTGCGGTACTCGATATCGGGATGACGAATAAAAAAGTCGTGCTCTATTCCACCGAGCTTTCGATGATCGCAGAAAAAAGGCGGATATTTCCCCCCCTTGTGCGCGAAGGCCTCGAAATACACGACCTCGCCGCCATGGAAGAATGGTTCCTACAGGTATTGCGGGAATATTCACGGGAATTTGCGATTCAGGCTCTTGCGGTGAGCACTCACGGCGCCACCTTTGTCTGTACCGACGAAAGAGGCAATCCCGTCGCGCCGTGCATCTATTACACGCACGAACCGAGTCGCGAATTTCACGACCGGTTCTTCGCGCTCGCCGGCGACCGAAAAGAACTGCAGGCCAGAACGGGCACGCCGGATCTTTCCGCACTCATCAACTCCGCAAAAGGACTCCTCTTCCTGCGCGAGCGATATCCCGAGGAATTCGCTTCGGCGCGCTGGATCCTGCCCTACCCCCAGTACTGGGGCATGCGGCTTACGGGCAAACCTTCGGCCGAAGGCACCTATATTGGCTGCCATACTTTTCTCTTCGACTGGCAACAAGAAAGCTACTCCAGCGTCGCCGACGCGCTCGGCATCCGGGACAAACTGCCACTCCCCATTCAGCAGGCGTGGGATGTGCTCGGCACAATTGCTCCTGAAGTAGCCGCGCGCACGGGCCTGTCCCCCGGAACTCCTGTCACCTTGGGCATCCACGATTCGAACGCCTCGATTCTGCCGCACCTCGCCTCGAGCGGCGGTCGCGACTTCGTGCTCAACTCGACGGGCACATGGTGCGTCCTCATGCATCCGGTCGAAAAATACGGCTTTGAACCCGACGAGCTCGGCAAAGTCGTTTTTTTCAACCGTTCGGCATGGAATACGCCGATCAAGACCGCCATTTTCCTCGGCGGCAAGGAATACGAGACCTGGATACAGATCATCGCCGTACTGCAAGCCAAAGCGCCGAAGAACCTCCTTCAGCCCACCGAGGAAGATTATGAGCGCGTGCTCAAGGAACGGAAATACTTCATCCTTCCTGAAATTGTGCCCGGCTCGGGACAGTTCCCTGGTTCGGCCGCACGCGCGGTCGAAGGCAGCCTGCAATGTACCCTTTCCGATGTGGAGCAGGGCAAAAACATCCCTTCATTTTTGCGCGATCCGAAAACAGCGCAGGCGGTGCTCAACATTTCAATAGTCCTCCAAACCGAAGTTGCCCTTCACAGAACCGGACTCAAAAAAAGCGCGGACATCCTCACGGAGGGCGGATTCCGCAATAATACCGACTACAACAGGCTCCTGGCCTCGGCGTTCCCCGATAACTCGGTGTATCTCACCGATCTGCAGGAGGCGACGAGCTTCGGCGCCGCGATGACGGCCCTCGCCGCGCTCAAGAGCATCGATCCAATGGAATTCTCCCGGCTTATCCACATAGAAAAAGCGCTTGTGCCGCCAATGCTGCCGTCCGCTGCCCTGAACGCATACCGTGATGCCTGGCGCGCCCTAATTTAGTATATTAAACGTTATATAGGAGGTTTTGCATGAAAACCAAAGCGGTTCGATTATATGGAGTGAACGATCTGAGGCTCGAGGAATTCGAGCTGCCGCCTCTGAAAGACGATGAAATCCTCGCCCGCGTCGTGAGCGACTCCATCTGCATGTCTTCCCACAAGCTCTCTATGCAAGGAGACGCGCACAAGCGCGTCCGCGCGCCACTCGCGCAGACCCCGGTCATCATCGGCCACGAGTTCTGCGGCGAAATAGTCGAGGTGGGCAAGAAGTGGGCGTACAAATTCTCGCCCGGCATGCCCTTCGCGATCCAGCCGGCGCTCAACTATAAAGGCACGCTCTGGGCGCCAGGCTATTCGTACCAATATATCGGCGGAGACGCGACCTATATCATCATCCCGAACGAGGTCATGGAGATGGACTGCCTCCTCGAGTACAAGGCCGACGCCTTCTTCATGGGCTCGCTCTCGGAACCAGTCTCCTGCATCGTCGGCGCGTATCACGCGCAGTACCACACAAAGCCGGGTTCATACGTACACGAGATGGGCATCCGTGGGGGTGGCTCGCTCGCCCTCCTCGCCTCGGTAGGGCCCATGGGGCTCGGGGCCATAGACTACGCGATCCACGGAGGAATAAAGCCGGCGCGCATCGTCGTCACCGATATCGACCAGGTCCGTCTCGACAGGGCACAGAAACTGATCTCCATCGAATCGGCGCGCGCCGAGGGCATCGAGCTCATCTATGTCAACACAAAGGACGTAGCCGACCCTGTGGCGACCCTCCGCGATCTCAACGGCGGGAAGCTCTTCGACGATGTCTTCGTGTTCGCGCCGGTCAAACCGGTCGTGGAGATGGCAGACAAGCTCCTCGGACACGACGGCTGCCTCAACTTCTTCGCCGGTCCGACCGACCCGAGTTTTTCGGCGATGTTCAATTTCTACAACGTCCACTACGAGTCGCACCACATGGTGGGCACCTCGGGGGGCAACACCGACGATATCCGCGAATCGCTCGCGCTCATGGCGAAGGGGCTTCTGCGCCCCGAAGCGATGATCACGCATGTCGGCGGCCTGAACGCCGTCGCCGACACGACCATCAATCTCGACAAAATTCCGGGTGGCAAGAAGCTCATCTATACCCACAAAAAGCTCGATCTCGTGGCGATCGCCGATTTTGCCGAGCGAGGAAAAACTGATCCTCTCTATGTCGCGCTGGCCCGGATCACCGCGCAGCACGACGGACTCTGGTGCAAAGAGGCCGAGGACTATCTTCTCGAGAATGCGCCGGAGATATGAGAAAAGCGCACTCTATTTGCAAAAATACGCTAGGAGCAATACTATGGATGATTTTGTATTTCAGAACCCGACAAGAATTTATTTTGGGAAGAGCCACGAGACCGAGGTGGGGCGCATCGCCTCGCAGTACGGCAGGCGCGTGCTGGTGCACTTCGGCGGACAGAGCGCCGAGCGCTCGGGCCTTCTGCCCCTGATACGAAAGGAGCTCGCCGGCGCGGGCCTGGCCTATTTCGAGCTTGGCGGCGTCCAGCCCAACCCGCGCCTCAGCCTGGTGTACAGAGGCATCGAACTCTGCCGCGAGAATAAAATAGACCTCATCCTGGCGGTGGGCGGCGGAAGCGCCATCGACTCCGCGAAGGCTATCGCCGCGGGCGTGCCCTACTCAGGCGATGTATGGGATTTCTACACCGGCAGGGCGGCCCCGGAGAAGGCGCTCCCGATCGGCACCGTCCTCACCATCCCCGCGGCGGGCAGCGAATCCAGCCCGGGATCCGTCATCACGAAAGAGGAAGGCCTGCTCAAGCGCGCGGTCAACGCCGACTGCCTTTTCCCGCGATTCTCCATTCTCAACCCCGAGCGCGCCACCACGCTTCCTTCCGCACAAGTCGCCAACGGCGTCACCGACATCATGTGTCACCTCATGGAGCGCTACTTCACGAACTCCAGACCGGTCGAGTTCACCGACAGGCTCATCGAGGCGACGCTTCGCACCGTCATCGCCTCGGCTCCGCGCGTGCTCGCGAACCCGACCTCATACGACGACTGGGCCGAGCTTATGTGGGCCGGCACGATCGCGCACAACAATCTCCTGAATACCGGGCGCGAGGGGGACTGGGCCTCGCACGACATAGAGCATGAATTGAGCGCGCTCTATGACATAGCGCACGGCGCCGGGCTCGCCATCGTCACACCCGCGTGGATGAAATATGCACTGAAACACGATGTTGCCCGCTTCGCGCAGTACGCCGTGCGCGTCTGGGGCGCCGAGGACAATTATTTCGACCCCGAGCGCGTCGCCCGCGAAGGCATCGCGCGCCTTGAGGCGTTCTGGCGCTCCGTCGGGCAGAAAGTCCGCCTCTCGGAGATCGGCATCGACGATTCGCGCTTTACGGAGATGGCGCGCAAGTGTACCGACGGCGACACGCACAGCGTGGGCCACTTTGTGCCCCTGCATTCCAAGGACATCGAGGCGATTTACAGGCTGGCGCTCTAGGGGCGCAGACAGGCGGCTAAGGCGCTGTTGGGAGAACGGCGACCTCGGATGGCTAGGACTATCGCGCGGAGGCGGGGCCCTGTGTTGAGCCGTTCCTTTGATTCAGCCAGCCGATGCCAACCAAGTCCGCAGGCGCTCGATCTGTTCGCGCACGCGCAGGGGAGCGGGCCCTCCCGTCTGCATCCTCCGCGCGACGCAGGCCTGCGGTTCAAGGTATTGCACAAGCTCGGCCGCGCCTACGCCCGCCCTTCCAAAAGCCTCGTGGACGGTACAATCGGCCTGTGTAATGTCGCGCAGGCTCTTCTTTTCTTCGATACAGCGCGCGACCAGCAGCTTTGATGCCTGATACGCGGTTCTGAAGGGTACTCCGCGCTTTACGAGAAACTCCGCGACATCCGTCGCTTCGAGATATCCTTCATCGAGCGCGGCCCGCATCCGGGCGACATCCGGCTCAAGACTCTTCACAAGCACACAAAAGGTGCCGAGCGCGCCGTTGACCGTCTCTTCGATTTCGAAAAACAGTGCCTTGTCTTCCTGCAGATCTCGGTTGTAGGCATAGGGCGTTCCTTTCTCCATCACGAGGAGGGCCTGCAGATTGCCGAATATTCTCCCCGCCTTTCCGCGGATGAGCTCCGCCGGGTCGGGGTTGCGCTTCTGTGGCATGATGCTCGAGCCAGTGCTCGCGCGCGGAGAAAGCTTTGCAAAGCCATACTCCGAAGACGCCCACAGCACAATATCCTCGCATGCGCGAGAGAGATGCACCATGAGTGTCGCCGATGCCGCAGCGTATTCGATCGCCGCGTCGCGGTCGGCGACCGCGTCCATCGTGTTCGTGGATACGCGCGCGAAGCCGATGAGCCCCGCCGTCCGCTCCCTGTCGACGGACAGGCCGCTCCCCGCCAGCGCGCCTGCGCCCAAAGGGCTCTCGTCGGCCCTGGCCGCCGCGTCGGCGAGACGGCCGGCGTCGCGCTCGAGCCCCGCGCACCAGGCGAGGAGGTGATGCGCCAGCGTCACCGGCTGTGCCCTCTGCAGATGGGTGTAGCCAGGCATGAGGGTCTCGATGTTCTCTTCCGCCACATCGAGGCAGGCGGCGATTGCCTTTTGCACAAGGCCGCGCGTACGCCGACATGCACCTCGCACGTGCAGCTTGAATGCGGCTGCGACTTGGTCGTTGCGGCTGCGGCCGGCATGGATGGTTTTCCCAATGTCCCCAAGCCGCCGCGTCAGCTCGTCTTCGAGGAAGCTGTGCACATCTTCGGCGCTCGGGTCAACCTGAAGCGAACCCGTCTCGAGCTCCTTGCGGATCTTCGCGAGCTCGTCCACGAGCGCCGAGGCGTCCTGCGCGGGAATGATCCCCTGCTCCCCGAGCATGATCGCGTGCGCCTGCGAACATTCGATATCTTCGAACACAAGGCGCGCGTCGACCTCTATGCTCGAAAGAAATTTCTCGACCGCCGGATCGAGGCCTTCACCTTCTCCCGTCTGCCAGAGTCTTGACATACGGCTTCAATCTCCCGCGGGAGCAGTATATCCCGAGCTCCCCGGCTTTACGACATCAGGGCCGGCCGCGATGCCGAACTTCTTGAGCCGCTCACCCAGGCGCGCGCGGACTTTCGTGGGCAGACCGAACAGGTTGATGAAGCCCGTCGAATCCTTGTGCGAGAACAGCGGCCCCGTGGTGAAACTCGCGAGGCTCGCGTCGTACAGCGAGTACGGCGAGGCTGCGCCCGCAAAAATAAGGTTGCCCTTGTACAGCTTGAGCGTGACCTGGCCGGCCACTACATTCTGGGTCGAATCGACAAAGGCGCACAGGGCCTTCGACAGGGGGCTGAACCATTCGCCCTCATAGAGGATCTCCGCAAAACGCTGCGCCACGGTCATCTTGAACGAGAGCGCCTTTTTGTCGAGGCAGAGCTGCTCGAGCCTGTCATGTGCCTCCATGATGATCGTGCCTCCCGGAGTCTCATAGACGCCTCGGGATTTCATGCCGACCACGCGGTTCTCCACCAGGTCGGCGATCCCGATGCCGTTCGCCCCGCCGATCTTGTTCAGTTTGCGCACGATCGAGACAGGATCGAGTCTTTCCCCGTTCACCGAGACCGGCACGCCATTTTCGAAACCGATGGTCACATATTCGGGCTTGTCGGGGGCCTTCTCCGGGGTGACGCACATCTTGAGCATTCCCTCAAAATGCGGCTCGTTCGCCGGGTCCTCGAGGTCGAGCCCCTCGTGGCTGATGTGCCAGAGATTGTCATCGCGGCTGTAGGAGTCGGACTTCTTCATCGGCACGGGAATGCCGCGGGCCTCGAGGTAGGCGATCTCCTCCTCGCGGCTCTGGATGTCCCAAATCCGCCAGGGAGCGATCACTTCCATTTCGGGCGCGAAGGCCTTCACGCCGAGCTCGAAACGGACCTGATCGTTGCCTTTCCCCGTGCACCCGTGCGCGATCGCATCGGCGCCCTCTGCGAGCGCAACCTCGGCGAGGCCTTTTGCGAGCAGGGGGCGGGCCGCGCTCGTGCCAAGCAGATACTTCTTCTCATAGGGCGTCCCCGCCTTCACCAGGGCCCAGAGATACTCTTTGACAAACTCTTCCTTCTGATCGAGCCTGAGGAATTTCGAAGCGCCGGACGCAAGCGCCCGCTTGCCGATCGCCTCGAAGTCGGCCTCCTGACCCACATCGCCGCAGACGGCGATGACATCGCAGTCGTAATTCTCTTTGAGCCAGGGAACGATCACCGTGGTATCGAGTCCGCCGGAATATGCAAGCACAATTTTTTTCTTCATGTATTTCTTTCTCCTATGAATAAATATGTATAGAATTATATAAGCGCGAGGCACATCGGCCCTGCGTCGGTAGAGCGACATCCATCGTCAACGGAGGCGAATCTTGTGGAACATCAGAAAACGCCATGCGAAGAAATGCATCTTCATGCGGATAAATATAGCATTCTTTGCCTTTTTATGCAACATGTTTTGCATGAATATGTAATGCACCCCGCCGCATATTGGGGAGAGTTTAGATGGCGCTTCATCACGCCACTTTTTTGTGCTACATTCTTTATATGCTTCAAAATAAAGACATTCCACGAACTGAAATATTCACGGGAACTTCATACGGTCTCTCCCAAATCGACAAAAGTCCCAGCTTCCTCTGCGTCTGCCTCAACCCGGTGATTCAAAAAACCCTGGTATTCAAAGAGATCGCTCCGGGAGAAGTCAACCGTACCGCCAACTGGCGGATAGACGCGGCGGGAAAGGGGATTATCCCCACGCGCATTCTGACGCAGCTCGGCGAAAAGGCCCTGCACCTCACGCAGCTTGGCGGGCCCACCCGCGAATGGTTTCTCTCAATGTGCGCTGAAGACAATATCGCAATCGAATGGGTCGAATCCGGGGCCCCCATACGCTTCTGCACCACGCTTATCGAAGAAGCTCAGGGCCACGCGACCGAACTCGTGGAGGAATCCCTGCCGGTCGCGCCAGGCACGAGCGACGCGCTCGTCGACCGCTTCACATCCCGCGTCAAAGCCGCCACGGCCGTCCTTCTCTCCGGTACTGTCGCGACCGGCATCGCCCCGGGCACCATGGCCCGGTTTGCCAGGCTCGCATCCGAGGCCGGCGCCCGCCTCTATCTCGACATAAAAAAGCAGGACCTTCTCGAGTGCCTCAAGTTCCATCCCGTGTGTGTAAAACCGAACCTCGAGGAACTCGCCCAGACGCTTGGCATTCCCTATGCCGAAGTGCGCGACGAAGTGCCTGCGCGGGCGCTGGTTACAGAGACAGGCAAGCGGTTTTTCGGAGAGTATGGCACCTACCTTGTGGTGACGCGAGGGGCCAGACCGACGCTCTATTGGAATGGGCAGACGCTCTGCGAAGAGCCGGTCCAGCCTGTGGCAGTCAAGAATCCCATCGGCTCGGGCGATGCCTTCGGAGCAGGTGTAGCGCGCACACTCGAGCGCGGCGGCTCTATTGATAAGGCTGTCAGAGAAGGCACGCGTTTAGGCGGACTCAATGCGGCCCAGCTCAAGCCGGGTACGATTTTGTCTTGAAATATGGCGACCGGGAATCATTATCGCAGCATGGTAATCGCGCCAAGAATTCCCGGCACCTTGTCCCTTATACCAATTACTTACTGGCACGATCCTCAAGCCTGAATACCGTCACTTTATTGTTTCCTCCCGCCGCCTTCTCCTGTGACGTGGCACGAATTATCCCATAGATAACGCCTCTGTCGCTTCTATCCCAGGCAATACCCTGTCCGCGGATGTTCATAGGCAACACGGCGACCAACTCGAGGATAGAACCCTCACTCGGCAGACGCATTTTGTAAATCTCGGCTGGATCATGACCAGACAGGTAGAGATAGCCGTCGGGGCCCCACGAGCCGCCTGAATTGCTCATGTCTTCGAATCGGTCCAAAATGGATTTAGGCAGGACCCATGATTCCTCGTAGGCCCAATCGGCGCTGAATTTGACCATTTGGGTTGCAGCCTTATATCCATAAGGAGTCTTCCCCGGACCATAGAGTTTGTCATAATTGGCGAAAGTGGCCCACCAGTGGCCGTCATAGAAATCGACCCAGGTAAGAGAGCCCCAGTTGATTCCGAAGCTGTGGTTTCCGATGTGCTTCATGGTATTGGCGTCCCAAATCTCGACGGAGCTCGTCATCGGCCACTGACTGTAGTTGGAATGAGGACAATATATTTTCCCATCGAGAATCGTTGCTCCATCCAAATGAATTATGGAACCATTTTTCTCTCCCTGCCATCTATCAATCAGGGCCCCGGTTTTTTTGTCGTATTTCGCGATTGTCTGGTTGTCGACTGCGTAGAAGTACTTGTCGTCGACGCCGACTCCCTGATTCGCTTCAGAAATGACGAATTCTCCGATCTGCTTCAAAACCGGTTCCGCCATTGCAGGTTTCACGGCTGCAACCGATACAATGCAGCATACCAAGACCGTTAAAAAGATGCTAAAAGAACGCTTCATGGACTTCTCCTTTGCATAGCTTCTTTTGTCCTGCGGGGACTCGCCGCTTTCCTTCCGGCAGCCATGCACTACGAGGAGTGTAGTCGTAGCATTTTCACTTACCGATAAGATTGAATAAAATCTCTATTAATACGGGGGCTAGAAGCATTGTCCTGGTTTTTGCCACTGAGAATGCAAAGGGCGCCCCACTGAGGGACGCCCCTCGCATTTCAGCTTGCTAAAATTGACTCTAAGAACACTGAGCTATTCTATTTCCATTTTGACATGTCGAGTTCTTTCTCAGTCTTGGCGACAATCGAAGAGCCAACCAGATCGCCAGTGACATTCAAGCTCGTCCGCCCCATGTCGAGCAGGGCGTCTATGCCGAGGATCATCGCATATGCGGAGGCGACCGAAGACCCTTCGGTAATCTTGAGTCCTATCGACTCGAGCACCATGATCAGCATAATCGCGCCAGCACCGGGGACTCCCGCGGTTCCGATGCTCGCCAGCGTCGCGGTGATTATAACCGTCAGCTGCTGGTTCAGCGTAAGTGGCTGGTTCGTCGCAAAACCGATGAACATCGCGCAGACACCGAGGTAGATCGCGGTGCCGTCCATGTTGATGGTCGCGCCGAGAGGCAGCGTAAACGACCCTATCGTGCGGGGCACCCCAAGATTTTCTTCGCTGCAGCGCATGGTGACCGGCAGCGTGCCGCTCGATGAACGAGTGACAAACGCCGTGATCATCGCCTCGTTCGCGCCCTTCAGGAATTTGCCGAATCCCAGCTTATAGACCGATAGAATCCCTCCATACGTGACCACGAGGTGCACAATAAGTCCTATGTACACGGCCAGCGTCACCATGAGCAACGGTCCGATCGCTTTTGGCCCTTGCTGGGCGAACACTTGTGCGATGAGGACAAAAACACCTATCGGTGCATACTGCATGATGCCGCGCACGACTTTGTACATTGTCTCGGCCGCCGCGTTGACACAATCGAGCAATACTGCTCCGGATTTCGCGAGCGCCTGCTGTTTCGAATCCTTGATGTAGGAAAGACCAATGCCGAAGACTACCGAAAAGAAGATAATCGGCAGCACATCACCCTTCATGATGGATTCGAAGGGATTGGTAGGCACAATGTTGAGGAGAATCTGGGCGATTGTCGGGGGAGCAGCCTGTTTTCCTTGCACCGCAGCATCTCCGATAATGTTGAACCCTGCGCCGGGCTGGAAAATATTGGCAGAAACCAGTCCTATAATCACCGCAAAGGCGCTGGTCAACAGATAGTAGACCAGTATCTTTATGCCTACTCTTCCCAGCCTCGAGGGCGCGATGCTCGCGGCTCCGGCGATGAGCGAAAACAGAACTACCGGCACCACAATCATTTTGAGCAGCCTGATGAACAGGTCCCCAAAGAATCTTGAATTGTCGACAAAAGGCTTTACCGAGGAAGGAAAAAATCCGAGTATGATGCCGACAATCGCGCCCAATACAAGGCCGATCAGTATCCGCGCCAGCAGATTGGTCTTGAAATACCAATCAAAGGCACCCCGTTTCTTTTTTTCAGCCATGCAGAACCTCCTTGCTCTACGAGTGCACGTGAAGCGATAAAAGTATGAATCCAATTTTACCCGCCGGCAAGGGCAAAAATCTCGACTATTACATGAGAGATCTCGAGACCATATGTACGGAGCCTGTTGTGGTATATAATAGTGCCATGGGAAATGGCGTCATTGGTGTTCTGGGCGGGATGGGGCCGGATGCGACGGCAGCTTTTTTTTCTATGCTTGTGCGGCTTGACGTCGCCGGATCAGATCAAGACCATGTGCACATTATCGTGGAGTCCGACCCATCGATCCCTGATCGAACCAGATGTCTTCTGGAAGGTGGGCCAGATCCTCTGCCGGCAATGCTCGCTTCGGCCCGAAGGCTGGTCGCGGCAGGCGCAGATATTGTGGGAATACCGTGCATGACAGCGCATGCCTTTCTGCCCCGCCTTCGCCGGAACTGCACTCTGCCCATACTCTCCGCATTCGAAGAAGCCCGCAAAGCCCTCGATGCATTTTCGCCGCCAATTCGAAGCCTGGGCATTCTCGGCACCATGGGTACGCGGCGTGCCAGACTCTTCGAAACGACCATGCCGGATAAGACCATACTCTGGCCAAGTGAAGAAGATCATCGCTCCCTGGTCATGGAAGCGATCTACGGCACCCATGGCATCAAGGCAGGCAACCTCGGCGACGAACCACAGCGCCTCCTCGTCAAAGCGGCGCATCTGCTCATTGACCGGGGAGCCCAGGCGATTGTCGCCGGCTGCACGGAAGTGCCTTTGGTGCTTTCTCAGAAAGACTTCGACATTCCATTCATAGATCCCATGCATTTCCTTGCGCGCGCTCTTATTGCGGCCGCCAGAAAAGGAGTACCAGAATGATCATCAAGGCAAGTGAAAGAGTATTTGAAACCAGACATGAAATGCGAGGGGGAAAGGGCGAGGTGAGCTTGGCCCAGCTTCCAGGCGATGCGCTTGCTCCGCATCTGCGCCTTCTCTCCGAACTCACCATTCCACCTGGGGCGGGAATCGGCACACACGCCCACAGTGGTGAAACAGAATATTTTTATATATTGGAAGGAATTGGCACTGTAAACGATGATGGTGCCATCGCAAAGGCACAGCCCGGCGATGTGGTCGTCACTGGCGGCGGGGCGATTCATAATATTGAAAATCATACCAACGCGCCTCTGCGCCTCATTGCAGTCATCGTCACCGAAGCATAGTCAGAAGCCAAACCCCAGGAGCCTTCTTATGATCCCAAACCAATGGTATGTTGTTGCATCTTCCAATGAGGTCAGTATTAGGCCTGTCGGCATGACCCGGTTTGGGGAAAAGCTTGTGCTCTACCGGACATCCAGCCGTTTTCTTGTCTGCCTTTCCGATCGATGCTGCCATCGCGGAGCCGCGCTTTCGAAGGGAAAAGTCTGCAATGGTGATCAGATTCAGTGCCCTTTCCACGGTCTCGAGTATGACCCCTCCGGCAAATGCACCGTGATTCCGGCGAACGGCAGGTCGTCGCCCGTCCCTTCAAATTTCAAAGTACGATCCTGGCCTGTATATGAAGCTCATGGATTTATCTGGGTCTGGTATGGGACCGACCTGCCTGTTCCCGAGATTCCCGAGTTCTTCGACGATATTCCTGACGGGGCCCGATATGCCACCGTCGCAGATCACTGGAAAGCCCACTACTCCCGAGTCATTGAAAATCAGCTGGATTGCGTGCACTTGCCCTTTATACATCACAATACAATAGGCAAGGGAAATCGAACTCTTGTAAACGGCCCCGCGGTTGAATGGATTTCCGATCACAAGTTCTTCATGTATGTGTACAATGAAGTCGATCAGGGGCAAAAACCCAAAAAGCCCAATGAAGTGTCCGTGCCCTCGCCCAGCGGCTATAAGATCGAATTTCTCTATCCTAATCTCTGGGAAAATCGGATTGCCGACAAAGTGCGCGTACTGGCGGCCTTTGTGCCTGTCGATGATGAAAACACCCTCCTCTACCTCCGGTTTTACCAGGCATTCGCCCGCATACCTCTTATTGGCAATCTTGTTGCGCGCGCGGCAATGCCGTTCAATGTCTATGTGGCACACCAAGACCGTCGTGTCGTTCAAACACAGGAGCCCAAAGCCTCGGCCCTCAAAATCGGAGAGAATCTCTTTCAGGGGGACTTCCCTATCCTTGAATACCGCAGAAGACGCCAGGAGTTGCAAGATAAGGGCCGGGGCTGGGGCCCCTTGAAACACCTCGGTCGCCCTTCCAGAAATTGAACGACGCCGCTTTTCCTGCATGATACCCGTTTACTCACTCGGTCTTTTCTCATATAGTAGAGCCGCTATGTTATTCCGAGATCGTTGTGATGGCACACGCGTAACTGGTCAGCACGCACTCAATGCGCTCATGCCTTACATGATGCGTGGCCGGAATGAATCCGCTGTCTATTACGAAAAAGAAATAAACATTGAGAACGCTCTCGCATATCTCAAGGCTCTGAAAATGACTCAAGAGGAGAAAGCAGATCAGGATCGCTTTACGCTTTTTGGACTGATTATCACCTCGGCGCTGAAAACCATGGCACTGTATCCCCGCCTCAACCGTTTTATTCACAGAAGGGCCCTGTATCAACGGAAACATATGACCTTCTCTTTTATTGTCAAGCAAAGCTTCGATCCTGATGCGCCCGAAGTCAATGCCAAGATATTTTTCGAGCCCGATGATTCATTTCAGACAGTGAGTTCGAAGATCAACGCCGCCATTCTCGATGCGCGAGAGCATGGGGAAGGCGACGGAGAACGATTTGCGAATATCTTCCATAAGATTCCCGGCGGCAAGGCTATATTAATGGCACTATATCGCTTTCTCGAGCATTTCAACATCGCTCCATGGAGCCTCATAAGGATGGACCCCCTCTATTCGAGCATCTATTTTGCGAACCTGGGCTCGATCGGCCTCAATGCGCCCTATCATCACCTCTATGAATGGGGGAATACAAGTATTTTCATGGTCATCGGCAAAATGTTCTCCAAGGAACTCTGGCATGGCGGCGTCCGGACAAGACAGCGGTACATCGACGTGAGACTTACGCTCGACGAACGCATCGCCGATGGCTATATCTTCGCCGAGGCGGCGTCGGCATTCTATCGCATGCTCTCCAATCCCAAACTGCTTGAATTGCCTCTGGACATGCTGAGAAACGCCCTCGGCTGAATTCTGTTCTCAGCCGGCCTTCCCCGATGCACCCTCAGCTGCGGCGCCACAACTCCCCCCGTCAGCCGAGCCCGAAGAGGAGCTCGAATTATCGGTCGAAGAATTGGTCTTTTTCGTTCCTGTCGATGCAGATTGGG
>DJVZ01000011.1:30564-52017 GCA_002441395.1 Spirochaetaceae bacterium UBA6243
GAGAAAAAATAAAAATAGAATATAGAGAAAAAATACCAACAAAAATCACGAAGGTAAAGAGGATGCCTTTGGCAGATAAAGGAAAAGGCCCGCACCAAGCGTCTTTGAAGCATCAACGAACTTTTAAAAGCGGGCCTTTCCGCGCTCAAATTACTCCCAGTTTCTTGCCGACTTTCTTGAAAGCCCCGACGGCCGCACGGATCTGCGTCTCCGAGTGTGCCGCCGATATCTGCACGCGAATGCGCGCCTTGCCTTTCGGAACCACCGGGAAAGAGAAGCCTATGACATAGATGCCTTCGTCGAGCAGGTCATCCGCCATGCGATGGGCAAGCTTTTCATCATAGAGCATCACGGGACAGATGGGATGTTCCCCGGGCCGGATATCAAAGCCCGCTTCGGTCATGAGCCCGCGGAAGAGCTTCGTATTCGTCTCGAGCCGGTCGCGCAATTCCGTCGATTCGGTAAGAATACGAAGCGCGCGCAGGGTCCCGCCGACAATCGCCGGCGCGAGCGTGTTCGAAAAAAGATAGGGGCGACCCTTTTGCCGCATATACTCGACGATTTCTTTTCGCGAAGCGATGACACCCCCGGACGCGCCGCCAAGCGCCTTCCCGAACGTCGTGGTGATAATATCCACTCTGCCCGCAACACCGCAGTGCTCCCACGTGCCCCGCCCGTGCGCCCCCATGAAGCCGGTCGCGTGAGAATCGTCCACCATCACGAGCGCGTCATAGTGTTCTGCCAAGTCGCAAATGGCGTTTAGATTGGCGATGTCCCCGTCCATGGAAAACACTCCATCGGTCGCGATCATTATCACATGGCTGCCGCGCGCTTCCTTCAGACAGCGCTCAAGCCCCTTGAGGGATTTGCCCGTCTCCGGGTCAGTCTCTTCGACATCGCGCATGTCGGCATGTTTGTATATCCAGCGCTTTGCCTTGCAGAGCCTCACGCCGTCGATAATCGACGCGTGATTAAGACTGTCCGTGATAATCGCCGAGTCCTCGTCGAGCAAGGGTTCGAACACCGCGCCGTTCGCGTCGAAACACGATGAAAAAAGGATCGCATCCTCCGTGCCCAGGAAATCGGCCACGCTTCGCTCAAGCTCTTTGTGCTGAGCTTGCGTGCCGCATATAAAGCGCACCGAAGACAAGCCATAGCCATACTTTTGCATCGCTTCGACAGCCGCCGCGCGAATGCGCGAATCGTCCGACAGACCGAGATAATTGTTCGCACAGAAATTCAATACTTCTTTGCCGTCCGAGACCCTGATCGACGCGCCCTGCGCTGTCACGATCACACGCTCGTCCTTGTAAGTTCCGTCCGCCCGGATCGTATCCAGTTTCTGTGTCAGTTCTTCCTTCAATCTTCCATACATATTGTCACCTCGAATTTATTTTTTGTGATAAAAGCCCAGGGCACTGCCCACAAGACCCCCGATGATGTGCGAGAACTGAGAGATGTTGTCCTGCTTTGTGAGCGCGTCCCATACCTGGCCGCCAAGATACACGATCATGATCAAAATGAAGGTGAGCGGTACTTCGCCTTTTGAAAAATTCGTGATCGAAGAGAGCATTATCATCATGAACACCACCCCCGATGCCCCAAGAAGCACAACATGCGGAAACAAAAGGGCATTTGAGAGTCCTGTCGCAAGCGCGGTGATCAGAATACTCAAAAGCAAAAAGCCCGAACCGTATACGCTCTCCAGAATCGGTCCCAAAAGCAGTATCATCGTAAAATTGCTAATGAAGTGCTGGATGTTCTCGTGCCCGAGCACATGGGTAAAAAGCTTTATATAATCAATAAATACATTTGTTCGGAAAGGCGCTGGCGTTGAAAAAAAAGAAAGGATGATATTGGGCGCGATGGTCTGGCTCAGAATGAGCACAATCGCGGCAAGCAACGTGAACGTCAGCGTCACTGGTGCGTTATAGCGAATACGCATGCAAAATCCTCCGCAAAAAGCACTCTTATATCATATGTCGAGAAAGAGCGACACCGGACAATGGTCCGAGCCCATGACTTCAGGGTGAATGTCCGCCGCCGCGAGCGCGGGCGCGAATTCCGGATCCACACAGTGGTAATCGAGGCGCCAGCCGATATTTTTTTCTCGCGCTTTGGGGGCACGGTAGCTCCACCACGAATAATGCCCCGGTTCTTTGCAAAACCACCGGAATGTGTCGATGTAGCCTTCGGAGACAAATTGATCCATCCAGGCACGCTCTTCGGGCAAATAGCCGGCATTTCCTTCGTTCTGTTCAGGGCGGGCAAGGTCGATGGGCGTATGCGCGATGTTATAATCGCCCGCGACGACCACGTGCTTGCCCTTTACGCGCTGCCGGTCGCAGAATTTCAACATGGCATCACAGAAGCGCAGTTTGTAATCGAGGCGCGCCCCCGCCTCCTGGCTGTTCGGGAAATAT
The DNA here is from genome assembly GCA_002441395.1 of Spirochaetaceae bacterium UBA6243. Taxonomy (GTDB): domain Bacteria; phylum Spirochaetota; class Spirochaetia; order Treponematales; family Rectinemataceae; genus Rectinema. The sequence goes on from DJVZ01000011.1 coordinate 32,988, forward strand.
GCGCTCACGATCACAAAGCCGCCATAATCGGCGACCACCGTTCTCCCTTCGAGATCGAATTCAGGTATGCCCAGGCCCGACACGGAAACGGGCTCGCGCAACGCATAGAAACCTGTCCCCGAATACCCTTTTCGCTCGGCAAAGGCCCAGAAACTGTGATACCGCACGCCGCTGCGCGCCACCGGATGGCGAAGGTCTTCGGTCAACTGAGGCTCCTGCAATTTGATTTCTTGCATACAAATAAAATCGGCATCAGAAGCTTCAACCCACTCCAGCAGGCCCTTCTGGGCGCAGGCGCGAAGGCCGTTCACATTCCATGAATAGCTTTTTATCATCCGCGTTCTCCGTCATTCGGCTGTCATTCCGGAATTTCTAAATTCATAACCATGAGCAAAATATTCTTCATAGATCAGATCGCAGGCAGCTTTGCACGCCAGGGTCGGATTATATTCCGACGCGATGATTTTCGCTTCTGGAGGACCGAATCTCTGGTCATTGCGCATAAAATCGACTGAAGCGTCCTTGGCGAGGCGTTCCGACAAGCATTTCGAGCGGGTGACAATCACAACCGCCTCGGGTGCCAGAAGACGCCGGATGTCCCGCACGGCATGTGTTGACGCTTCCAGAATCGGCGCCAGCGCCGCATCGGCCCCGCGTCTGTTTTCCGACAGAATTCTCTCTGCGTCCTCAATACCAGTGCAGGATCCGATATGTGAAAGCGCGCTGCACACAGTGTCTTCATTCAAATAGAGCTCAAGACATCCCCGATTGCCACATGAGCAGGCGGGTCCTGCGGGGTCGACGGACAAATGCCCCACCTCGAACGCGGTGCGGCTGCGGTCCGAAACCAGCTTGCCGTTCTGGATAAACGCTCCTCCCACACCAGCCCGGACAAGAAACAAAAAAAGCGAAGAGACACCATATGCCTGGCCATATCGATGCTCCGCAAGCGCTACGATCGAAGCATTGTTGGTGACCACTACGGGCACTGAAAAACGTTTTCGCAGGCGCTGCGCAAGCGGAAATTCGGTCATTCCGGGGATTCGGGCATAATACTGCACGACGCCCGTCGTCGCTCTCACGGAACCAGGCGCCCCAACGCCAATACCGACCAATTTGTCCGATTCGATTGCAGATTCCGCGAGCATGTCGCGAATCAGATTCGCGATAAGCTCGAGCGCACCTTCTGCAGAAGGGGGAGATGCAAAGCACACGGTGCGCTCGGCGATGAGGTTCCCCGCAAAATCCTGGATAATGGCAGCCGCGGATCGTGCCCAAAAATCTACACCGACTACATAGGCTGCATTCGCGCGGATCCGGTAATACACGGGTTGACGCCCTTTTCTGCGGTGTTTCGAAGCATACGCATCAGGCACGGGAACTGCTTCGATGAGCCCTCGCTGTTCCAAACTGGAAAATATGCGGAACACTGTAGGCGCTTTTAAGCCTGTGCATTGAACTGCCTTGCTCTGGGACAGAGAACCAAGGCGAAAAATCAGACGGAGCACAAGACGCTGATTGCGTTCGCGAATGAGATGCGCCCGCTCCGGGTGTTGTTCTTCCTGCGTCATGTGCCTTCCTTGCTCCCCATAATCGAATCGATAAGCTTTTTCAGCTCAACATCGATATCGCCCTTTTCTTCGACGCGGCTCATGTCTATCTGGAATACGCCGTCGCGAAACACGATCGGACCGCGCTCGGACGGCAGGGAAATTTCCTCATCCTCTTGTTCCAATTTTGCAAGAGCGCGCACATAGCTGTCTTTTTCTTCATTCCGGGAATGCCTATAGCTATCCTCAGCCGGCATCGAGCGCCACGAAGGCTGTACGTATCGGGCCATTCCAAACCGAAGGCTGCTGTATTGTTCAGATTCCTGATTCATGGGAGATTACAGGATATACCCAGCGCTCCATATCCGCAACTACCTCATTTCTTTAAAGGCTATGGTATACTAGGTTCATGGGGAAAAAACACGGCGCCGTTGTCGACGCAGGAACACGCTTTTCATCAGAGACTCAGGATAAGCTCCGTGACGCCATCCTTGGCATGGAAGGGAGAGAAGTCTTTGCGATAGGCGCACTCGATGCGTCCGGCATGGTTCAAAACCTCGAAATTGTGGCCCGGGGAACAGAGGGCGCCGTCGCGGCCCCGTTTCGCTATAGAACACATGCGCAGGTGCTTATCCACAACCACCCTTCGGGAACGCTTTTCCCTTCGGACGCGGACATTGCCGTCGCCGCGGAAGCGGGAGCCGAGGGTATTGGCAGTTATATCGTAGACAATGAAGTATCGCAGGTGCTGGTCGTTGCCGAGCCTGCCCGTTTCAAAACAATTCGCCCCCTCAATGCGGAGGAAATCGCGGCCGTCCTCGATACAGATGGCAAGCTTTCGCGCGTCATGCCCGAATTCGAGGCGCGCGCGTCGCAGGTCGACATGGCCCACGATGTCACGCAAGTCATCTCCGATGGCGGCATCCTCGTCGCCGAGGCCGGCACTGGTGTCGGCAAATCTTTCGCGTATCTCATTCCGGCACTGGCATGGGCCATCGGCAACAGCGAACGTGTCGTCATTTCTACCGCGACGATCAATCTTCAGCAGCAAATTTTCAAAAAAGACTTCCCTATTGTGAGCTCGCTCTTCAAAAAGCCGGCAAAGGCCGCGGTCGTCAAGGGACGGGGAAACTATCTCTGCAGGCGCCGACTCTACGAAGCAATCGAAGAGGACGCTTTATTTTCAGATTCATCCATCAAATTGAGGCAGATTCTGGAATGGGACAATAATGGCGGAAGCGGGGACAAGGCTGATCTGTCGCTCCCCGACGACGATCCAATCTGGAACCGCGTATGTTCCGAGGGCGACTATTGTCTCTCTTCGCGCTGTCCACACCACGACAAATGCCACATCATGCGGGTCAGGCTCGAAGCGGCGAGCGCTCAGCTCATAATAGCCAATCACCATGTACTGCTCGCGGATTTGGAGGCGAAGCGCACCCGCGAGGGAGCTCTGAACACCATTCTGCCTTCGTATCAAGCGCTGGTGCTCGATGAAGCTCACGCGCTGGAGGGCAGCGCGACCGGTCTCTTCTCCGAAACATTTTCGAAGCGGTCTGTCCAGAGGCTTCTCGCGCGGCTTTTCCGGCGAAAAAAGCGAGCGCAGGCAGGAATACTTCCTTCCCTCTACAGGCTGCCGGATGTCCCTCCCGCGTTCATCGACACGGCGCGCTCGCAAGCTGAAAAAGCAGGCGCGGCCGTCGATGCGTTCAATGCGGCTGCCATCGCCGCGTTTCCGGAAAAGGAATCGAGCCTCCTGGTACGGAGCCTCAATGGCCTGAATCGCACGGCCTTTCTTTCGGCGCTGCAAAATCTTGAGCGCGACGTTGTAATGCTCGTGACGCGCCTCGACGAAATCTTTGAGGCAATATCCCCCGAACTCGAGGATGAGGAGAGTGTGATCGACCTCAGGCTCACCATGCGCTCGCTCCAGGAAGCAGCGGCCCTCATCCCTCGGTTTAAAACCCCGGAGGCGGAACCGGGCACCATTTTCTGGCTCCAGATCGATCACAGAAACCCCAGGGAGACAATAGTCATATGCACGGCGACACCTCTGGAAGTGGCCCCCCTCCTCGCCGAGCGGCTGTTCAGCAAAATCCGTTCCTGTATATGCACCAGCGCGACACTGACGATCAACGGCTCGTTCCGGTGGTGGCGGAGCCGTGCGGGACTTCCGGGGAAGCATGTCGAAGCGACATACCTTTCCGACACTATGTCCGAAGAACCGAGCCTTTTGCAAAACACCCATATACTTGAAAAAAGCTATCCTTCGCCTTTCCCTTACTCGCGCCATGCGATGCTGGCCATCGACACCAGCGCCCCTCTGCCGGATGCATCTCAATTCCAATCCTACCTGAATGACGCGGTGACGAAGCTCCTGCACGCATCGCGGGGAAGGGCGCTGGTGCTGTTTACAAGCCACAAAGTGCTCCGCGATACCTACGACGCGGTCGCTCCGCTCCTCGAAAAAGAAGGCATTCTGGCGCTTCGACAGGGACAAAAAGACCGGTACTCACTCCTGCATACCTTTATCCACGATATTTCGAGTGTGCTCTTTGCGACGGAGTCGTTCTGGGAAGGAGTCGATGCGCCGGGGGAAACACTTTCGCTCGTCATCATCACAAAACTGCCCTTCCGCGTGCCGACCGACCCCATTCAATCCTCGAGGGCCGCGGCGATCGACGCCCGAGGTGGCAATTCTTTTGTCGAAATGAGCATTCCCGAGGCCGTAATTCTTTTCAAACAAGGGTTTGGAAGGCTCATTCGCCATTCGAACGACAGAGGTGTCGTCGCGGTGCTCGACGTACGAATCGCAAAAAAAACATACGGAAATCTTTTCGTCGCAAGTCTGCCGAAATGCAGGCTGGAAACCGGGCCCCTGGACCAGATTTGTACCAGTGTGGCAGAATTCCTCGACGATGAAAGGTAGCTGAAAGCATGAACGGAGAGGATTTATCGATGCAAAAAGACCATCAGCGTTTGCCATGCCTTGCACATCTTGAAAATGCTGTCCAGCAGTATGCGTGGGGCGATACACAGGGAATTCTGCCATTCATCGATGCTCATGCCGGGCCCGGCTACCCCATAGGCGAGGTGTGGATGGGCAGCCACGGACGCGCCCCTTCGAAGCTGCGGCTTGATGCCGGCTCGCTTCCGCTCGATGAGCTCATCCGGCAGGCTCCACGGCACTGGCTCGGGGACCGCGTCGCCGATCAGTATCACGAATTGCCTTTTCTCTTTAAAGTGCTCGCCGCGGGTTCCCCGCTCTCGCTTCAGGTACACCCGACACTCAGAGAAGCCCGGGAGGGCTTTGCGAAGGAAGAGCGGGCGGGTATTCCTCTTTCAGCACCCGAACGCACCTTTAAAGATTCCAACCACAAGCCGGAGCTTGCCGTGGCACTCACGCCCTTTCAGGCGATGGCGGGCTTTCGCAGCCCTGGCGAAATTTCGGCATTGCTCGGTCCGGAACTCTGCGACGCTTTCAATTTTAAAGGACAGAAGCCGGAGGAACTTCGGAGTTTTGTTCGACAAGTATTTTCCATAAAAGGAGATGCGTATCAGACATATGAGACGGGGCTCCGGGTGCGCTCAGAGGGACTCCTCCATTCGAATTCGGGGAAAGAGCGCGAGGCTGCTGCCATGGTCCTCGACCTTCAGTCTCTGTATCCGCACGATCCGGGTCAATTTGGCCCACTCCTCTTCAACATACTGAACCTGGAGCAGGGGGAAGGCCTTTTTGTGCCCGCCGGCGTAATTCACGCGTATGTCAAAGGGAGCATTCTCGAAATCATGGCATGCTCCGACAACGTCATCCGGGCCGGCCTCACCATCAAGTACATCGATGTCGATCTTCTCTGCGACATACTCAAGCCGCATGCAAAACCAGCGCTGATCAGGCCTGAGTACGAACGTTTCGACTGGGGGAGCCGCGCCGTCTATGCCACGCCGGCCAGTGAATTCCGCCTCGAATGCCTCGAAGTACAGGCCAATTCGCCGAGTACGGGCATTTCGTATAGCCCCTTCGGACCGGAAATCCTGCTGTGCACCGAAGGGGGCTTTCATCTCCGGGCTGAAGAAGAACTGGAACTTCGGGCGCGCACATCGTGTTTTGTCGCCGGTTCCTGCGCGAAGATTACGCTTGAGGGACAGGGAAAGGTATGGCGCGCCACAGGCGGCGGGCAAGCATCATGAGCGCCGGCATGGACAAATCCCCCGAAAACAATCCTGTGGACGGTCAGAACGCGCACGGCTGCCATACGCTCACCATCTGGGCCGATGCCGACTCCCTTCCCAAGGACATTCGGCCTTTTCTGATAAAGCGGGCGTGGACCCGGCGCGACTATGAGGACATAAGAGTCCTTGTGCAGTTTGTCGCCGCGCGGGCTCCTGCCGACATCCCCCGCGAGTTCCTTGTCCTTGTGGAACCCGGAGAAGGCGCCGCCGACCGCTATATCGAAGCTCATGCCGCGCCATACGATATTGTCGTCACGCGCGATATTCCCTTTGCTGAGCGCCTCGTGGGGCGTTCAGTGCACGCCATGAACGACAGGGGGGACACTTTTACGACGGAGAATATCGCGGAACGCCGTTCTCTCCGGGACGCAATGGTCTCGCTCCGCTCTGCAGGTCTTGCTCCGCCCAGTCCGAAAAATTCACAGCGTACGCAGACCGAAACAAAGCATTTCGCCGATGCCCTCGAGCGACTGGTTGTGCGCGCGGTACGGGGAAAAAAGCGGAACGACCAAGATTGAGATCACTCCGGGGCAAGACATCAGCGCCAAACGAAGCGTTTATTGCAAAACGCCGGGCGGAGCCGTGTCTTGCGGCATCTCTTCTTGAGGTGTTGTCTCTTGAGGTGTGACTTCTTGCGTGGATGTCTCGGGTGCAGGCAGGATTTCCTGACCATTTTCGGCCGGTTCGGAAGAGAAGACATCCTCGGGGGTCTCGATGTCGGCAGACGGTTCCAAGCCACCAGGGGGCGGATTGTCGGGCGCAAGCGTTGTCTCGGCGATTGGCGCAACGTAGCGCTGCACCAGAAATTCGTACCGCTGTCGCAGGATCCGGGAACGGTAGAGAGAATCGGGCTTATATTTTATCGGCGAAGAAAGAAGCGCAATGAGCCTCGCGGTCTGATCGACTTGAAGGCTTGCAATGCCTTTCCCATAGTAGACCCTCGAGGCTCTTTCTATGCCGAAAATGCCTTCCCCCCACTCGGCGTAGCCAAAATACAATTCGAGAATGCGGTTTTTCGAAAGGATGAGCTCAAGCTCCAGCGCTGCAATTACCTCTAAATATTTGCGTACATAGCTTTTATCCGGCACGAGAAAAAGCGTGCGGGCGACCTGCATCGTGATCGTACTGCCGCCATACATGGGCTGGCCGATTTTTTGATTCAGCTCCCGTGCGCGCTTGAATGCCTCCATATCGACACCATGGTGCTCATAGAATTTGCCGTCTTCGACCGAAACAAGCATTCTGCGTACGTAGGTCGGAATCTGCGCAGTCGTAAGGGGTATCGGCTTCTGAACTTTCCAATGACTCACCAGCGAGCGGTAGATCATGAGTACCGTTGTCGGAGGATTTGCAAACTTATAGACGAAAATGAGAGCGCTCGTGATACCTATGTATACACCGTGCACAATAAGTATCGATAGCAGGACAATACGCAAAACACGCACTATCGGTCTTTTGGGCTTGGGCCTTTCTGTGTTTTTTCCGCCGGCTGAAGAGTGAATCTTCATACTATGGGGACATTATATGTAAAAAAAAGCCTGGCGGACAATCCAGCCGGGCCGATGTCACTTCGAACTGTAAAGATGGCACATGCCGCGTATGCAGAGGCAGGCTGCTTTCCTCTTGGCCCCGCTTAGCCTCGCATCTTACGAAACCGCTTTTTTGCCTTCTTCCACCGCGGCGATATTGAGAGAAATAAGGGAATGTTTGCTCGCCGGGAAGAAGCCTTTCAGGATGCTTTCGAGCTTGTCGAGCTTCAAGGCGCCGGTCACTTTGCCCAGGGCGCCCATCATCACCATGTTGGCGATGCGGACATCACCAAGTTTGAGCGCGATGTCGTTGCAGGGTACATGGACTATTTTCGCGTCGGGGCGCGCGGGATCGGTCTTGACGAGGCTCGAATTGACAAAGATCGTGCCTCCTTCCTTACACACTTTTTCCGCGATCTCAACGGAATCCTGGTTCATCACGACGACAGAATCGGCGCTCGTAACAAGGGGACTCTTGATTTCGCTGTCGGAGACGATTACTGACGCGCGTGCGATGCCGCCGCGCTTTTCCGCACCATAGAAGGGGAAAAAGGTCACCTTCAAGCCTTCTTTCATCGCGCTGTATACCCAGAGCTGCCCCAGCGAAATAATGCCCTGTCCGCCAAAGCCTGCCATAAATGTTTTTTCAGTCATGGAATGCTCCTTTCAGTGTGCCTGCGCGGGGGCGGGGGCCGTGCTGAGGGTGTTTTTGATCTCGCCAAGCGGATAAAAAGTAATCATATTCTTCTCGAGCCACTCGACAGACTCTACAGGATTCATCTGCCAGTTCGTCGGGCACTGGGAGAGAATTTCCACCATCGTAAATCCTTCGCCGCGCATCTGCGCCTCAAATGCCTTGCGGATGTAATTCTTCGTCTTGCGGATGTTGACCATGTTGTTCACGGAACCGCGGGCGAGGTATCTCGTGCCCTCGAGCGAGGACAAAAGTTCGCAGACGCGGATCGGATAGCCCATTCCCGCCACGATGGGGTCGCGGCCTTCGGGCGCGGTCGTCGCGTGTTGCCCGACGAGCGTTGTCGGAGCCATCTGACCGCCGGTCATGCCGTAGATCGCGTTATTGACAAAAATAGTAGTGAATTTTTCGCCGCGGTTGGCCGCATGAATAATCTCCGCGGTTCCAATCGCCGCAAGGTCACCGTCGCCCTGATAGCAGATGACGAGGTGATCGGGAAGCATGCGCTTGACGCCGGTCGCCGCTGCCGGGGTTCTGCCATGGGCCGGCTGCACCGAATCAAAGTCGAAATACAGGTCAGCCCAGATCGAGCAGCCGACCGGGTTCGTGATAATTGCCTTGGTCTGAAGGCCCATCTCGTCAACGACTTCGGCGATGATTCTGTGAATCACTCCATGGCCGCAGCCGGGGCAATATTTTGTCTGTATTGGTTTCAGGCTTTTGGGATGCCCGTATACAAGTTCCATATTCCGCTCCTTTGCTCATTTGCCCATGAGGCGCGCCACTTCGGCGAACACCTCTTCCTGGCTTGGGATGTTCCCGCCGCAGCGACCATAGAAGTACACCGGCGCTTTTCCATTCACCGCCAGTCTTACATCCTCGACCATCTGCCCCATGCTCATCTCGACGCAGAGGAAGCGCTTGCCTTTTTCGGCGAGTTCGAGCAGCCGCGCATAGGGGAAGGGCCACAGCGTGACCGGGCGGAAAAGCCCAACCTTCATGCCCTTGGCCCGCGCCATCTCCAGCGCTCCGTGCGAAACACGCGCCGAAGTGCCATACGCCACAAAGACGACATCCGCGTCTTCAACCTCGATTTCTTCATAGCGCAACAGCTCTTTTTTAATCTGCCCATAGCGCGCAAAGCGCTTGCGGTTGGCAGCTTCGAGCTCGTCCGGCACGAGGTTGATGCTCGATACGTGATTATAGGGGCGACCCATCTCCACCGAATGGCCAACGGCCCATTGCCAGCGCGGCAGCGTCGCAGGATCGATCGGCTCCGGAAGCACCACGCCCTCCATCATCTGACCGATAAGCCCGTCCGCGAGCACAAGCACCGGCACACGCCACTTTTCCGAGATTGAAAACGCCTCGTAGGTGAGGTCGGCGGCATCCTGCACGCCCTTCGGCGCGAGGACGATCGTATAGTAATCGCCATGACCGCCGCCGCGGGTCGCCTGGAAATAATCTCCCTGGCTCGGCGAAATGCCTCCGAGGCCGGGGCCGGAACGCGCCACGTTGACAATCACCGCGGGCAGGTCCGCGCCGCACAGATACGAGATGCCTTCCTGTTTGAGCGAAACGCCGGGGCTCGAAGAGCTCGTCATCGCGCGGGCGCCGGTCGAAGAGGCGCCATACACCATATTGATCGCCGCGACCTCCGATTCGGCCTGAATAAATATCCGGCCCTTCGCGAGCATGTGCTTCGCCATATAGGCGGTCAGCTCGTTCTGCGGAGTGATAGGATAGCCGAAATACGCGCGGCATCCGGCACGGACCGCCGCTTCACCGATCGCTTCATTGCCTTTCATAAGGCGGATTTCTTCAGCCATATCCTTCTCCCTCAAAGTTTGTAGACGGTAATCGCCACATCCGGGCACACGGCAAAACAGTTGCCGCATGCGATACATTTATCGGCCGCGATCGCTTTTGCGGGGAAATATCCCCAGGAGTTCGGCTCGGTATCGGCGCCGAGGACTTTTGTCGGACAGGCGCGGATGCACAGCTGGCAGCCCTTGCAGCGCTCCCTGTCGATCTCGACAGACCCTTTTATCGCCATTCGTCTCTCCTTATGTTCAGGCTCGAAGGCCCTTGCTCCCCAGAAGGGAGGCCAAGGCGATCGACGCCAATTTGGTTTCTGCGGTATCGGCGCGGCTTGTCAGCACCATGGGAACCGAAGCGCCCATGATGACGGCCGCGCCTTTCGCGCCGGCAAGATCCAGAAGACATTTATAGAGAATATTGCCCGCTTCTATGTCGGGCGTGACAAGAATGTCGGCGTCGCCCGCGACCTCCGACTGTATTTTTTTGATGCGCGCGCTTTCGGCGCTGATCGCATTGTCGAGCGCGAGGGGACCGTCGACGATGCAGTTCTTGATCTGGCCGCGACGGTTCATCTGGGTGAGGATCGAGGCGGTCACCGTACAGGGCATCTTGTCGGGGTTGACCTTCTCGACGGCGGCGAGAAACGCCACTTTGGGGGTTTTCACCTCAAGGGCGTTCGCAACCATGACCGCCGAATTGATGATGTCCACAAAGGCCGGGAGGTCAGGCGCGATGTTGAGTGCGGCATCGGTGATGACAAAGAGCTTGTGGTATGTCGGCACTTCCATCACCGCCACATGGCTCGCCAGCCTGCCCGCGTTGAGGCCCGTCTCCTTGTTGAGCGCAGCCCTGAGGAGAAGACTCGTATCGATGATGCCCTTCATCAGGAAGTCGGCTTCACCCGAACGCACCAGCGCGACAGCCTCGGCCGCCGCGGCATTCGGGTTGGACTCTTCGACAATCCTGAAGGGCGAAATATCGACGCCCTTGCCGTTGTTCGCTTCTCTCGCGGCAGCGGCGATCGCGGCGGTATCTCCCACCAGGATAGATTCAGCGATGCCCTCGCGATATGCATCGGCGACAGCCTCGAGCACCGATGCCTCCTGGGCGGACGCCACCGCGAGCTTTCGTCTGCCGAGCGTTTTCGCTTTTTCTATAATCTCAGAAATATGGTTCATGGCAGATACTCCTTAATTTCCGTTTCACCCGAAAGAGCCATCCGGCCGGCCAGGGCCAGCGCCTCAATCTCCCCTTCTCCCGGATACACGGTCACCGGGGCGATGAATGACACCATCTCGGTGATGCGGTCCGTCAGGTCCTTTGAGAAGGCTATGCCCCCGGTTAAAATGATGGCATCGACCACGCCGTGCGCCGCCGCGGCAGCCCCGCCTATGCTCTTGCCCACCTGGTACACGAATGCCCTGTAATAGAGGTCGGCTTCCCTGTTTCCTTCCTCGCGCATGCGGCTGACTTCCCGCATGTCGTTTGTGCCGAGAAAGCTCACCATGCCGCCCTTGCCCGCGATCATCTTGAGCACTTCCTGCAGGGAATACTGGCCCGAAAAGCAGAGCTTCGCGAGATCGCTCGCGGGCAGGGTGCCGGAACGCTCGGGCGAGAAAGGCCCTTCACCGCTGAGCGCCTGGTTGACATCCACAACCCTTCCGCCCCTGTGCAGGCCGATCGAAACTCCTCCGCCCATGTGCGCGACAACAAGGTTCAAATCTTCGTAACGGCATTTGTGCTCTTTCGCATAGCGCCGCGCAACCGCCTTCTGGTTGAGCGCATGGAATATGCTGATCCGCTTGAAAAGCCTATGCCCGGAGACCCGCGCCACATCTTCAAGCTCGTCGACGACGACGGGGTCCGCGATAAACGCGGGGACACCGAGCTGTCTGGCAAACGCGTCGGCGATGAGTCCGCCAAGGTTCGAGGCGTGCTCACCATATTGCGCTGAAAGGAGATCCGACTTCATCGCCTCGGTGACGCGGTAGACGCCTCCGGGGATCGGATGCAGAAGCCCTCCCCGCCCCACCACCGCGTTCAGGGTCTTGAGGTCGAAGTGCCGCTCCTCAAGAGCGTGCCTGATCGCTCTCTCCCTGAACTCATATTGAGATGCCACGGTCGGAAAACCTGCAAGATCCGCCACAGAGTGGCTCAAGCTCTGGTCGAATATGCAGGTATCACCACTGAACACCGCGAATTTCGTGCTTGTAGAACCCGGATTGATCACAAGTACAATGAAGGGCATGCGGCAGCTCCCGAAGAGAGAATGGTAACTTTAGTATACCACCACCATGGAGAAACGCAAGAGGAAATTTACAAATTTTGAAAAGCCATTTCAATTATTAAAACGAAATTGTACGTTGAAGTGAACCAAAACCTCCATGAAAACAAAAGGCTGTCCCTTGCAACAAAGGGACAGCCTCCTTTCAGGACTATTGGTGCGGCGCGATTATTTGCGGGTTTTATGCCGGTTCAGTCTTCTTTTCTTTTTTCTCTTGTGCGTCGCTATTTTCTTGAGCTTTCGCTTTCTACCACAGGGCACCTTTATTCTCCTTGGAAACGATTACTGCAGAATTACTGCAGATACTGCCGCATATGTGCGCAATACTACACAGACTGCCGATGGGCGTCAATAGCCCGACTCCATTTTTGCTCTTTCTGCGGCCGCGCAGCCAGTCTGTCAATGACGATATTCACTTCGGCCACCAGAATCCCCGTGAAATTTTCTATGCTGTCGACAATATACTCCTGCAGAGCATAGATTTTCGAGGCGAGTCTCGTGCCGAAAGGGACCTCCAGCATGACGGTTATGCGGTAGCCCTGTGTATCATTGCGAATCGCAAGACGCATAATCCGCACATTAGGGTCGAACTCATTCACGCAGTGCACGACCATCTGTGAAAGAGCCGCTTCCGAAATAGCCACCCTGCCACGCTTGCCATATTCCGGACGGACCACTGATTTCTCATACAGCTTTGGAGAGGTCGCGCCCACGCCGAAGCTTCGCTTTAAAAATACGCGCACACTATCATAGAATATCGATGGATAGTTGCGCTTTATCTCAAGGGCGGGCACGGGAATGACATGCTTGCCTTCGACCTTGCGCGATTGCACGGCTTTCTCGATTTCAGCCTTCGTCGCAATTTCTTCTATTTTTATGACTTTGATGGGATGCGGCAATTGCAGGCGCTCGCAGATTTTCTGCACCATGCGCTCACTCGTCCCGATGACGAGAATTTTTCGGAAACGCTCGTGCTGAAGGGCACGCGACATCTGTTCTCGATGCTCGCGATCGTCGAAAAGCGCGGTTTTCACCGCCCCAAGATACGTCGGATCTTTCTTTGCAGATCGCCCCGCAAGAATCTGGTCACCCCGAATCAAGAGCCCATCGTCGATAATGAGATCGACACCGTATTTCTGCGCGACAAGCTTTGCGCGAAAACTTTTCCCCGTTCCCGAAGATCCTACGAGCGCGTAGGTCTTTACACCCCGGAGAAGGAAAAGGGCATGCTCAAAAACACCTATCATTCTGCCTCTCAATATACTCCCGAACACAGTGGGGGTAAATATCCGGCAAAAAGGAGGAAAAAAGCCGATATGCCCGCGAAACTGAATGTCGCTCGTTCTCAGAAGACAAAAAAGACATTACAATAGATTGAGGAGAGACGGATGCCACTTATTACTCACCCCCTTCTGGGGCTTGCGGTTGGAGACCCGACGAAAATTCCTCTTGCCAGAGAGACACTTCCTTCTCCGCAAGAGGTTCAACTGGCCGCACACTCGCTTATCCTTTCCGCTTCGGGCTGGCGCACGATATGTGCGAATGCTTCCGCGACGGCCTCATATGCCTCCTGGGACCTTGACCATAGCCCCGAAAATTCTCTTTCCCGCGACTTGAGTCCTGCGGATACCGCGATAGTCGCGGGCATGGCACTCGTTTTTTCTGCATTCATGAAGAAACTGTGTAAAGGCCGACGCCCGGTCGTGCTGCTTGGCGTCGACACAAGGCCCACGGGCCCTGCGATCGCAGATGTCTTTGCTCGGGTGCTGATAGGAGGAGGCTGCGAGGTACGGTATCTTTTCATCGTGCCAGCGCCTGAGATCATGGCATATTCGGCTCAGACGACGAGTTTGCCATCAGGACACGAGTTTCATTCAGACGGATTCGCCTATATCTCTGCGAGCCATAATCCTCCCGGCCACAATGGCCTCAAATTCGGTATTGGAGGAGGCGTGTTGACGGGGGAGCAGATCGCTCCGCTCATCACAGCGCTCAAAGCTTTTATCGCAAATTCGGAAGCTCCCGAACTCGCCCTTTCGGCGATAGAAAAAACCGACCTCCGCGAACTTGCGGCATGCTATGGAAATGTCGCGCACTGGAAACGCTATTCGCAGTCGGCATATATGCTCTTTGCGCACCGTGTTTTTACCGATGAATCCGAGCTGGATGCACAGGAAAAAATGTTGTCGGAGATCGCAGCCGCATGTGCGGAACGTCCATTGGGCGTCATCGCAGAGCTCAACGGATCGGCCCGCACTCAGAGCATCGATTTCGATTGGCTCTCGGCTCTCGGCATACAAGTCAAGGTGCTCAACGCCGAACCTGGGGTTTTCGCGCACCGCATCGTACCGGAGAACGAATCCCTCCAGGACTGCAGCGAATCGCTGAATGAAGCGCACGCGGAGAATGCGGCCTTTGCGCTTGGATATGTGCCCGACTGCGATGGCGACCGCGGCAACCTCGTGTATTACAGCAACGCTCTGCAGGGCTCAGTGCCACTCGAGGCCCAGCAGGTTTTTGCGCTTGTCTGCCTGTCAGAACTCGCGTATTTGCGTTGGAAAGGCGAAACGCGGCCGATTGCTGTCGTTGTCAACGACGCAACGAGCATGCGCATCGAAGCAATTGCCAGGGCATTTGGTGCCCGTGTTTTCCGCGCCGAAACGGGCGAAGCAAATGTCGTTTCCTGTGCCGAAAGACTCCGCTCGGAAGGCTGGGTCGTGCGCATCCTCGGCGAGGGCTCCAATGGAGGCAATATCACGTATCCTTCGAAGGTGCGCGACCCGCTCTCCACCATCGGTTCAATGATTCGGCTTCTGCGGCTTGGCCAGGCAAAGAAGGGCAACACCTGCTTCAGTCTCTGGCTCGAGGCAATAGGTGCGCCCGAAAGATACCGGCCAGATTATGGACTCGACGATGTCATCGCCAGCCTTCCTCCTTGGGCCACCACCAGCGCATTCGAGCCCTATGCCGCACTCAAGATTGCCGCAAAGGACAAAATTGCCCTTAAAAATGCCTATCAGAGTCTTTTCCTTGAGGCATGGCCGCAAATGCTGCCTGAATTGACAGATCGATTGGGCATCGCTTCATGGAGAGCCTTCGCCACGATCGGCCCACGCGAGCACGAAATAGGCGCCGATTTTGGGGCGTCCGAGAATGGGGGTCTCAGAATCGTTCTTTATGATGAACAAGGAGCATCCTGCGCATTTCTCTGGATGCGGGCATCGGGAACCGAGCCCGTGTTCCGCATCGGCGTCGATATCAAAGGCGGCACCGGCGCGGATGAGGCGTGGCTGCGGGGCTGGCACACGAACTTGGTAACCCAGGCCGATCTCCTTGTCGCCCACTCGCAGAATGTTGTAGGATAGCGCGATTCAAAAGGAGTATCGATGGGTATTCGCGGTGAACTGTTCTCCACCAGATTCAGTTGCGAGGGAAGAACATATTTTTTCAATGTAAAAGAAAATAGAAATGGCGACATCTTCTTGTCCGTAGTAGAGAGTAAACCGACCGAAACCGAGACGTATGATCGGCGCTCCATTGTAGTGTTTCAGGAGAACATGGAAGGCTTCATGCGGGCGATGAGAACTGCGGCCGGCTACATGGAAAAAGCGGGCCCAAGGGCGAAACCAGAGGCAGCCCCTCATCAGCCGATGCGTGCCCGCCCGGAGGCTCCTTCTCCCCGCGAAGACTCGCACAGCGGCGCAGCACGGATACCGCGCCGCATTGTGATAAAGAAAAAACCTCAATCTTCCGATTCAAAAGAGTCGAAAAGCAAAGAACTCGGCTGAGGCAGGAGTTGAAATCCCTGGCGGTGAAATCTGGAAGGTCCACAGCGCTCGATGGCTTTCCGGTGCGCTTTGGTTGGATACCCCTTGTGGCTCCTAAATCCATATTCAGGCATAAGGGTATCAAGACAATCCATGAGATGGTCACGGGCTACCTTTGCGAGGATTGAAGCGGCCATCACCGCCGGAACAAGGCCATCCGCCTTCGCCATCGTCGCCGCTTCGACACAGGTCCCGTTCATCCACAGATTCGGCGCGAAGATGCCATCGACCACGACAAGCGCCGGCGCCTGCGTCAGCCCCGCAAACGCCCTCTCCATCGCGCGCAGGCTTGCCCCTAAAATATTATAGCGCTCGATTTCCTCGATCGTGGCCCAGCCAACCGCCCAGTCCAGCGCCCTTTCCACAATCTCTTCATAGGCATCTTCGCGCCGCCGGGCGCTCATCCTTTTCGAATCGTCGAGCAGCGCCATCGGGAAATCCGCCGGCAGAATAACCGCGGCAGCGGTAACTGGCCCGGCCAGCGGGCCTCGCCCCGCTTCATCCAGGCCGCACACAAGCTCAACAGGAATGCTGAGCACTGAGTCGAGCGTACAAAAATTAGTCGATCTTTTCATGATAGCCGCCTTGTCGAACTCATTGTACTCATACCATATTCACCGGCCGGCTGAAAGCCTGCCCGCCGATACACGCTGATCGCTGGAACATTTTCATGTCGCACGAACAGAACCGGATCCCGCCGCTCAGCCGCGATCTTATGCAACAGATAGAAGAAAAGGCTTCCCCCAACCCGCATCGAACGACATTCGGGCTTTACATAGAAACCACCGATCTGATCGTAAAAATACCCGCGCGCATTCGTGTTGATTTTTCCTATGGGCTCGTCGCCGCAAAACGCTATGGCTACAATTTGCTGTCTCAGAAGCGATGTCATCCTCATCTCAGTTTCCGCTTGGGTGGATTCAAGACTGAGTTCTTCACGTTCATACGCCATGTGCAGCGAAAGGAGTGCATCGAGGTCCTCGATGGTGGCGTTACGAATTACCACGCGCGAACCGCGTGTCGGGCCCCCTGCTTCTTCTGCCACGCCGAAAGGTATGTCCTCGCCACGCGCGCGCATGAGCATGAACGATTGATTGTTCCATTCACCTTCGTCAACTGCCAAAACAAGACGCCTCACGTCTTGCATTATTCCGGCTATTTTGTACACATTGCCCCGGAGCTTTAGCCGCGCCGCAAGCTCCAAGTCCTTCTGGGAGGAACGCGGCAAAAGGACACAGACTGCTCCATCTGGATCTTGTATGGCAAGACCATCGACACGATCGAAAGAAGGCGCGCACTCTTCCGGAAGATGAATATATACAGAAAAAACGCTCTGCTGTCCGGGGCTCAATAGGCATCGATGCAGCTCTTCAGAAGCGCGCACACATTCGCATTCTCGTTCACGCAGAAAGCGACGAATTGCCTTTTGACAAGAAGCAATGCGGTCGTTGACCCACATATCTGTCGCCTCCGAACTGATGCAATTCAAATTAAGACAGCATGACCATTCTTTTAGCGGTAGGCTTGGCCCCTCTGTTCGTCGATATAATTCGCGGCCGAATGGGCCGCGATGGCTCCGTCGGCTGCTGCCGTAATAAGCTGCCGGAAGGGAGTCGCCCTCACATCGCCCGCCGCGAACAGGCCGGGGATGCTCGACTGCATGGTGCAATCGGTGATGATATACCCTGTCTCATCGATCTGAACTCCCGTATCGACAAGAAATGCGGTCTGAGGAATGGAACCCACAAAAACAAAGACCGCGTCAAAGGGCTCTTCGGCAATTTCGTGAGTCACCACATTTTCCAGCACGGTGGAGCGGAGCTTCGTGTCGCCCCGTATTTCTTTTGCAATGGTGTTGAACCGGACTTCTATCGCGGGGTTGGTAAGGACGCGCTGCGCGAGCGCTTTTTGGGCCCGAAAGCGGTCACGACGGTGAATCATGACAATCTGACCCGAAAGTTTTGAAAGATATGTCGCCTCATCACACGCCGTATCGCCGCCCCCGATCACAAGCATCCGTTTGCCTTTGAAGAATGGGCCATCACAGGTGGCACAGTATGAGACGCCTTTGCCAATGAATTCCTGCTCGCCGGGAATTTCGAGTCGGCGGTGCTTCGCACCGGTCGCGACCAACACACTGAGGCTCTCGACGGGGCCATTGCTCGTCTCAATTATAAAACGCCCATTTTCTTTGCGCAGGTTTGAAGCACTCGCGTCCATCAAAGAGCTGCCAAATCGTTCGGCCTGAGTGCGCATGCGATCGGAGAGATCATAGCCATTGATCGGCTCGGCAATGCCTGGATAATTTTCAAGGTTGTCGATGAGAAGTGCTTGTCCTCCCGGGGCCATCTCTTCGATGACAAGAGTGTTCAGGTTTGCGCGCGCTCCATACTGAGCAGCGGCAAGACCCGCTACCCCCGCGCCGATAATCGCAAAATCATAGAGCTGGCTCATCAATATTCTCCTTCAAAAAATATATACTAAACAATATATATAATTTAATATATTTAATATTGCCGTTCAATAGTCAGCCGGCAGCATTCATGGGGGCTTTTTCCCTCAATCACTTCAAAATCTGCGTTCGCATGTTTCAGCAGCGCGCGCATAATTGGGGAATCCGCTTTCCTCATGATGCCTTCACCTTGCACTTCCAGCACGCGGCGTTTGCCATCTGCGCACCTGAACGTAATCAATACCGTGACTTCCGCCCGCTTCTCATATGCGGTCTGATACGCCCCACCCAGCAATTCCAGAAGCGCAAGCGAAAGCGGTACAAGGCGATCCGGATCAAGCGAACAATCATCGGCCGACAATCGCAAATGCACTGTCGAACCTACTGTTTCAAGCGCTTCTTCCGCGGCATGACAGAATTGTGCAAAAAACTCCCGGGCCGAAACCCGATCTACCTGCTCAGACTGATAGAGCGCTTCATGGACAAGCGCAATACTTTTAATCTGTGCCTCAAGCTCTCTGAGTACCTCAGCAGAGGCAGAGGAAGCACCATCAGTCTGCTTGAGATGGGCCAGGCTCGCCACAAGCTGCAGATTCGTCTTGACGCGATGATGTATTTCGCGCAAAAGCCGCTCTTTCGC
>DJVZ01000011.1:52085-87765 GCA_002441395.1 Spirochaetaceae bacterium UBA6243
CTTCGAGATCTCTCGTCATGCGCTGGCCGGATCTGCGCTCATCGAATAATTTGGGAGGAATGTCCGGGAATTTATTCGCCTGGCGAATCTTTTCCACCACGATGTCGCGCGAGATATTGGGCTTGTCTTCCGGATGAATGATGATGCTGAAATGCTTGCCGATCAGTTCCGACGGCTCATACCCCAACAATACCGCCGATTCATTCAAATAAATGAAATTGCCCCGCTCATCGAGTATGTACACGATGTCCGGCACAGAAGAAAGAAGCGTACGCAATTGGTTTTGGACGGCATTGACGACAGTCCGGGAAGCGAAGATGAGGTCTCTCACCGCACAGAGCTGAAGCATTGCACCATACAGTGAGGTCGAAGATGAGCGGGCCGGCATGATCCGCAAGAGTGGAGAATTCTGAAGGTGCTTTTGGCTTTTGCCCATATTCCCAAGCACAATCAGAGCCACGGAAGCATCCAAAAGCTCGCGGGCGACCCCTGAATCCAGCAAAGCTGCTTCGGCGATCACACATTCCGCGGAGCCCGGGGCTGCAGTTCTTTCTTGGTCGAAAATTTTGACACCAGCTTTCCGCCGGCTTAAAAATCGCGCAATTTTTTCGCTCTTTTCCCGGTCGGAAATAAGAAGCGCAATTGTCCTTACGGCTGGCTCATCCATAGCTTCATAGTAGAAAAGGGCTTCTGTTGCGTCAATACTCGGCCTTGAGACATAGCAACGCTCCCCGGGAAAATGCTAGTATGCATCATGGCTTTCAGTTTTCACACCCATACGGCGTTTTGCGATGGTAAGGCAGACGCCGGCACAATGGCGAATGCCGCTTTCGAACATCATTATACGCATCTGGGCTTTTCGGCCCATGCACCGGTTCCGTTCAAAACGCGGTGGAATCTGCCGTGGGAGCGTGCAGAATCCTATGTTGCGACGGTGCGCGCGCTCGCCCAGGAATATGCGCCAAGAGGGATGAAGATATTCCTGGGCCTTGAGACCGACTACGCTCCCGGGATAACGATGCCGGACAACCCCGCGTATGAACCTCTCCATCTCGATTACCGCATTGGCTCGGTCCATTACATTACCGCTCCCGGGGAAGCCTTCTTCACCGTCGATGAGCCGCAGGAGCAATTTACCCTTAAAGTTCGCCATTGGGCACCGGATGGCGATTACCGAAGAATTTGGAGGCGGTATTGGCAGTATATGGCCGAAATGATTGAACGTGGCGGGTTCGATATAATCGGTCACTTTGATCTGGTAAAAAAGAATAATGCAGATGGGCGATGGTTCGACGAGGAGGATCCAGCCTATATCGACGCGGCATTTCAGGCAGTAGACCTCGCCGCGGAGAAAAGCCTGATCGCCGAAATAAATACCGGCGGGGTCGCCCGCGGCAAGCACCGTGAACCGTATCCTTCGGCACGCATCCTGAAGAGAATGCATGACAAGGGCATAAGAATAACCATTGGAGATGACGCCCATGCTCCATCGCACATCGGGACGTACCAACATGTCGCCACAGGCGCAGCGCGAGATGCGGGCTTTGCTTCCCTCTGGTACCTGGATGCGCCAGGCCTCTGGAAAGAAGTCTCTATCGATCAGGTTGAAAAGGCTGGTTAGCGGTTCTTGCGCTCGTCGCTTTTTTGGCACTCAACACAGAGCACCGCATAAGGAATCGCTTCAAGCCGTTCCTGAGGAATCTTCTTGCCACATTTTGCGCAAAGACCGTAACGCCCCTGATTGATACGCAACAGTGCCGATTCGATCGCACGATAGCGTTTGAGGTCTTGGGAGCTGAGGGCTTCTATCATAATTCGATCGACATCGTCGGATGCGATATCTGCCGAGTCCTTGGGATCAGTTTCAGAGAGCACTGTTCTGAGCTGCTCATTCGACTCAGCAATGGTATCTAAAATTTCTTGTCTTTGCGCGAGCAAGAGATTTTTCATTCTCTCGATGAAGGCATTCTCCATCTCTCTCCCCCTCATCAATTGCTGGCAAAACACCAGCATGCAGTGGATGGGCACAATGCATCACATTGCTAAAAATGTCAAGATGTACAGCATGGCGGCTTGCCATCATGTTGACATTCGATGCATTGGCTCATAGTATTTCACCTGCGCAGGGGGTGCAAGAGAGGGGCTTTTTGCCTCATGCGCGGGTGCAAACCCAGTCATTATTTCTATCTAGGAGTATGTGTGGCTAAAGAAGAAGCTATTGAAGTGGAAGGCATAGTCAAAGAAGCCCTCCCCAACACGATGTTTCGTGTGGAATTAGCGAACGGACACATAATTCTTGCCCATCTGTCAGGCAAGATGCGTAAGCACTACATTCGAATTGTGCCAGGTGACAAAGTAAAAGTCGGTCTTTCTCCGTATGATCTGAACCGAGGACGAATTATTTATCGCGAGAAATAGCCTGCCGGACACGAACCCATGTGGCGCCTCTGCCACCATGCTGATTATCCGCAAAGCCGAATTTCCCTGCATGCGGGTTCCGTTCAAGCTCTTCCCTCACGACACGCACCAACACTTGTTCTTCACGTGAATGATTTCCTTTTCCGTGTATGATGCTCACTTTCTCCAAGCCCTTGGCGGCACAGCGCGCAATAAAGGATTGTACGGCGAGGCGCGCCTCGGTTTCCCGCATGCCGTGGAGATCGAGTTCGTCCTGGGGCTGAAGGCGCTTAAACCGAGTATACGCTGAAATTTTTGCTGATTTGTCGTTCCCTGTTCTACGCTCCGTCGAAGCATCTTTGTCGATCGGCTCATGGGCTTCGAGCCACTGTTCAAGAGTTTCACGAAAGGCGCCCGCCTCAGCGCCGGACTTGTCCCCAGGCGCTCGCTCCGAGGATTTTTTGCGGGAAGTTTGCTGCTTTTCCCACTGCTCATAAATTTTTCCAAAGTCCATATTGCCCGAATACATATCACAAAAACCAATTTGTTTCACGGGAGAAGAGGAGAAAATGGCCTGACATGCGGCCCTTGCCTTCTTGTTCTGCGAGGAATCCACGGCTATCATACATCGCAAGGACTGCCACTCATGATTCTTAAGCGCCGATATCATCCGACAAACTTCAAGTTTTTTACTTGGCTATTACGGCATACGTATGGCATCTGGCTCAGGTGGACATATCGGATTACCGCGATCAATGCCGAACTATTCAAGACACTCAAGCCTCCATTTATTGTGGTCGGCAACCATACGACCCTTCTCGATCCTTTTATCGCCAACTCGTTTGTGCCTTTTCCCATCCACTGGGTGGCAAGCGATGGAAACATGCGGAACCCCATTATGCGCTTTTTGCTCCTGAAGCTGGTCGGCAGCATCCCTAAATCGAAGGCGATTCCTGACATCGAAACCGTCAACTGGATTGTCGATATAATCAGACGTAAACGTAGCGTTGTCGGGATGTATCCAGAAGGCCAGAGTTCGTGGACGGGCACACCATTCCCCGCTTTTTTCTCAAGCGCCAAGCTTTTGCGCCTCTTGCGCGTGCCCGTCGTGCTGGCAAAGACGAATGGAGGCTATCTCACAAAGCCCAGGTGGTCGCATGTGCGCCGTCCCGGGAAAGTCGAAATCTCCTTTTCCGTATTGTTCACGCCTGAGCAACTGCACAAAATGCCTCTTGTGGAAATCGACGTCGCGCTTAACAACGCGCTTTCCTATGACGATACTGCCTGGTGCAGGCAGAAAGGTATTCAGTACAAAAGTTCGAGGGGTGCGGAAAACCTAGAGCTTGCGCTCTATATCTGCCCAAGCTGCGGAGGCAAGGCGACCATGCACGGCAGAGGAAATGTGTTTGCCTGTGACCGCTGCGGTTTTTCTGTCGAATACCAGGCCGACGGATCATTTGCGCTGAATCCGGAAGAACCTCAAAGAGCTCTCATCTCCCCCTATGATGCACTACCTTTTCTTGACTCCATCGCGGTGTGGGATAATTCTCAGAGTGCCTTTTTGTCCAAAGAGCTTTCAGAATGGGCACATGCCGGCCGCACGGAACCAATCTTCTTTGACGAGCACATAAGGCTGAAACGGGGAAAGCGCATCGACTCCATGAAAATGATGCTGCGCGGGCGTGTCGAACTCTATGCCGACCGGCTTGAGTTTCGTAGCGCACAGGACGCTGAGACGGAACCAGTCACCTTCCCTATCGAGAGTATCGAAGGTGAGGGTGTGCTCAAGTGGAATTTCTTCGAATTCTATCAGGGGATGAATGTCTACCGCGTTGCATTTGAAAACCCGATGGCATCGGGCAGAAAGTATGCCGATGCCATCGGGGCCCTGCGCGGAATTTTAAGCGGTCATTTGCCTGGACGGTAGAAGTTTTCTCCTGGCGTGGCAAAACGGCGTTTTCTCGCGAGAATCCAGTAAATGACACTTACAAAAATTAAATAGCCCACGGCGAGCAAGACAAACATCCAGAATGGAGTCATGGATCCAGTCGTATATGCCTTCGCAGGCAGATTGATCGCGAGAATAAAGGGCAGCGCCAATACAAAAGTAAGCCCTGCCGACAGCATATAATCCGAGGACACCTTCGTCTTGAATTCCGGGTCCATGACCCTCAGAAGCGCGAGCCCCGTGGAGAGCGTTCCCGTTGAGACACCATAGAGCATGAGCATTCGTTCGAATCGGAAATCGCGAAAAATTCTCGAACTCACCCAGGGGATCGTGTAGTAGACCATGAGACCGCACAATGTGGACATGAGCAATATCGGCAACCAATACTTCCCTACAAAGACAAGTGAAATTGCTCCAAGGGCGCCCGCCACCATATAATCAACCGATATGCCTGAAATCCGTGTCAGAGAATCATCGTCGATCATATATCCCAGTTTGAGCGCATCCACAATTTTGCGCACTATTATGGCAATGATCGCCGAAAAGATAAAATTGATGCCCCATAGATTTGTTGCGAGTTCCATGCCTGTCTTGCCCGCAAAGCCCAGGAAAAAAGTAACTGCTTTCAAGAACAAATAACTCAATAAGTAGACGAAGATGACAAACGCGGCATGAAAACTGAAGGAATCGATTGCTTCGGAATCAGTGGTGAGGCGGCCAGCGCTGGGCTTCTCACGGTCCCGGGGGATGAGCCCAGTCAGCAAAGCCTTGTCAGTCATGATGCTGATCTGTTCGGGCTTCATCCAGCCCTTGCGTATGCCTTTGTGAATAAGAAGCATGCCTCCAAAACACGCCCACAAATACCCGATGGCGGCAAACGTCAGCCCGACCGTAGAGCCACCCTCAAAGCCCATCGATTCCCAGCCTTTGCCAATGGCATATGCCTGTCCTGGCCCGAGCGCGAACCCCAGCGGCAGATGCAGACCGAAGGCCGGATGGATTTTGGGAAGGAAGAGCAGGGTGAGCAGAAGTCCCAAAATCGCCTGCGATGCATACCCGAAAAGAATCACGGCCGACATGCCAAGCACGCCGCCATTCGACCGGGAACCTTTGATCTTGGGTGGGGAGGACCGAAGCGACATGCTTATGAAAGAGATATTCAGCAGGTGATAGACGAGGTCACCGAGCCTGTTTGTCGCATAGCCCATGGGCGGCAGCAGATAGTTGTATACGGGCAGTAGCAGAAAACCCGCTGTCAATGCATTGGGAACAAGATACTTCTGCAAGAATTTGATTTTCGACCTCAAGAAAGTCGCGAGCACAAGGCCGGCAGAGATGATCCCTGCGTCGATGATAATTTTCCAGCTAAAGTCCATGGGGCGCTCCTTGAGACGTAGTGTAAAATTGTTTGTACAAGAACGCAACAGGCACCAATATATGAATGACCCTGATATCGCCAAGCTGGCACTCTGCAATCTTTTTCGCCGTATTCCCGTAGAGAGCACTTTGCCGGGCTCATTGCAGGCGTGCGCTTGCGGGCTCGGTAGAGGTCGCCACAGAGAGGCCTCTTGTGTACTTATGACTTATGAAAATCAAGTGGCCGAAAACCCGCCCGCTGCAAAAGTGTCGATTATGTATCGCGCGATGCTCCCCCTCATTGGCATTTCCGGTAAATTATTGGCCGTATACCAGTCGAGATGGTCGATTTCCACCCCGTCGGGACGCGCTTCGCCACTCGCCCAGTCCGCGATAAAGCCCAGCATGAGCGAATCAGGAAACGGCCAGGGCTGGGAACGCACATACTGGAGATTTTTTACTTCGATCCCCGCCTCTTCACGGATTTCGCGCACCGCCGCCTCCTCAAGCGTCTCCCCTATTTCGACAAAACCGGCTATAAGACTGTGTCGATTGCCGGGAAAACGCACATTGTGTTCCAGGAGAATCGCATTGTCCTTGCGCACCAGCACAATGACCGCGGGCGACATGCGGGGAAAAAATATTCTTTTGCAGCGAGGGCAAAAGCGGGCGCCATGCGCATGATCGTCGAGCGGTTCCCGAACCTCGTCATTGCCATTGGCATCGACGAGAGGACTGCCGCACGCTCCACAGAAGCGCGACACCGAGGCCCACTGCGCATGCGCTTTGGCGAAGAGCACAAAGCGGCCAAACCGCGAAGAAAAATTGAGCGCCAGATTCCGGACGGGGAATCTCACGCCATTCTTCAGGCCGGCAGACTCCACGAAGTGCGCATCATCGTCCTTAAGAAGAACCGCACCATACACGATATTCTCAAAAGCAAATGCAGAATAAGAATAACCCTCGGGCATGCCGGAAAAGAGCTCAAGCGGAATTTCGGAGGCCGGCCAGGAAACCGTCTCCGGCAAAAGCGACGATACCGCAGACCCGTCCGCACTGGATTGCAGGTGTCCGGCAATGTGCCGTGGCATAAGACAGTCCTGTCCCTGAAAAACCGCGAATCGCCGAGGAAGAGAGGTCATCACCGATGCCTTAGGACAGTCTCTTCGATAATGCGGAGCTGGGAGCGGTATAACCCCGCGATGTTTGTGCCATAATCGGCGACCAGCCTCAACATATCCCGCGGATAAACATCCTCATCCGTGCCGTTGATGCGGTCGCCGGCATCGCCGAGGCCCGGCATGATATAGGCGCGCTCATTGAGGCTTGGGTCCATCCACAACGTGTAAATCGTGATGTTGTCAATGGCCCGTACCACGCGGAGGCTGCCCTTGAGCGCGCTTATCACGTTGAAAAATTTGACGGAGGCCGGCCTGACTCCCTGGTCGAGCAGATATTTGACGACAGTCACGAGCGATCCGCCCGTCGCATTCATCGGGTCGGCAAAGAGGAGATGTTTGCCATCGAGCTGGGCCAAATCGAAGTAGGAATGATCCAGGTCCAGCACATATTCCATCGTGGTTTCGCTCTTCGTGTCATCGCGTTTTATTTTGAACAACGCAAAGGGAGTAAGATAGCCTGACGAGGAATACTCCTGAATCTCTTTTGAAAGAATCATCGAGGGAAGGAGCGCTCCTCTCAGCATCACGCACATGACCGTATCGCGGACGGCCTCGTCGACATTCGGGATCTTGTGCACCGCGAAATTCTGCACTGGAATTGTAACTGGCGTCCGCACAATGAGATAATTCTTACTCGCTTTGTCAGATCCGCCGAATGCGAGTGTGAACAAAAGCTCGAATGCGCGCTGAATATAATAGACAAATTCCTGCCGGCCAGTGTCCACATCGCGCAGCTTCGCGATGAGGCGCGAGACCTCGCCGTGGGTCTCCTGCGGAGAGACGAAAGAATATACCTGAATGCGCGGCTCCGAAGCGCAGATTTCCTGCATGAGCAAGCCCATCCGATTGTAGAGATCGATGAGGGTCTGCTCCTCATGGCGCTTTTGCGAAACTGACGTGCTGGTCGATAGAATATTGAACGAAACCATTGCATGCCGGTACAGAGTTTCCATTCGCGACAAGTACTCAAGATCGCCTGCATTGAGATACCCGTCAAGATCTTCAGCTTTCAGAATGACTTTGCTCACGCATTGCTCCGAATCGCGGGCCGACTCACACCTGCACGATTTCACCCATCACGCCACTGGAAATGCCGACTGCGTTGCCTTCGTCAAAATCGAGATGACACTCGAGGGCATATATAGCATTTACACGACACACCACATTCAAGAATATCGCGCCACGCTCGGTCCCTACTTTGAGGGCCACAATCTGCTTATCGACAACGCCAAAACGCACCGCCGCTTCCGGATCGAAATGGACGTGGCGCATGGCGATGATGAGGCCGCGCTCCTTTTTGATCGAACCTTTGGGACCGATGACCTCAAAAGGAAAACTGCCTTCGAGCTGCCCAGATTCGCGCACCGGACATCCCGGCACGCCGAGCTTGAACACATCGCTGGCGAGAATTTCACACTGCGTCTCCTTGCGCTCGGGGCCAAGAATGCGCACACCCTCCAACTGGCCCTTCGGGCCTTTGATGGTGACGGTCTCAGCGCAGGCAAACTGGCCTGGCTGTATGAGATCTTTCGTCTTCGTGAGCTGATAGCCTTTTCCGAACAGCGTCTCGAGATCATCGTGAGACACATGAATATGGCGGTTTGAGAGATTCACAATCACTTTGGTTTCAGGCATGAGGTCCTCCCGGTATGCACACATAGGAATGCTTGCCGATATGCTGCCACTTTGAACAAGGGACACTATCTTACTGCGGATGTATCTTACCGCAGAAGGACTTTTATCGCAAGGACAAAAGGATTCCGGGACGGCTCGCCGGGCGCCCTTACGCTATGTTCCGGACGCGCGCGAGCGCCTTTTCCACGCCCCAACCCCGATGAACCAGCCCCACCACGGCTTCCAGCACTCCCAGCGCATCAGGCTGCCCCCAGATATTGCGTCCCATCGCGACGCCGGCCGCGCCGAGCTCGAGCGCCCGCGCGACATTCTCGAACAGCGCCTGGAGCGAATCGCGCTGTTCGCCGCCGAGCAGCAAAATCGGCACGTGTGAGCCGCGCGCCACGCGCGCGAAATCTTCGATGTTTTCCGGCATGGGCGCTTTGATGAACGAGGCCCCGATCTCCTCGGCGGCGCGCAGCGCCACTGCAAGCGCGTCCGCGCGCAGCGACTGGCGCCCTTCCTCAAAAGCCATCGCCTCGATCATGACTGGCACGCCACGGCGCTCGCAGCCCGACACGAGGCGCGCGGCGGCCTTAATGAACTCGCCTTCGCGGGCATGCCCGAACTTGACCGTGATGGCTGCGGCATCCGCTCCCCACAGGAGCGCATCGTCGACGTCGTACAAAAGCTCTTCTTCAAAGCGGCCGCCCAGCGTCGTAAAGCCGCCGCTCATCCGTAAAATGAGGCCCACGCCCCTGCCCCAACCCTCAAGACCAGCGCGCACGAAGCCTTTATGGGCAAGTATCGCATCCGCGCCCCCCTGCGCGCAGAGACGGACGAGTTCCAGAGGCGACTCGATGCCCCGGAGCGGCCCGGCGATCGCCCCGTGATCCGCGGCCACGACGACCGCACGTCCGCCTTCCGAAAAAATATGGCGCAGGCGAAGCGTTGCCCCTTCATTCACGGCTCTACCTCCTCAACATGCCGCACAGGCACTTCCATTTGCCTTTGCAGCTTCGAAACCGCGGGGAAGAGACCCGCAAGCCGCCGATAGCTCTCGAGATAGATAGCAAATAGATCATCATACATAGGTGCCATCTCTTTATGCGGCTCGAAGATATGCGCAGGCACAAAAACCCTCTCCGCCGCGGCAGCGAGACTCGATTCTTCGCCCAGCGCAAAGCGGCCAATTGCGAGGCAACCGGCCAGCTCAGGCTCGGAAAAATCAGACACCATCACTCTCTTGCCGGTAATGTCGGCCTTTATCTGGTTCCACACAGGCGAAAGGGAGGGCATGCCCGTGGCGCGCATGTCCTCGACGCGGGCCCCCGCGGTCTCCATCACATCCAGCACCTCGCGCATCGCAAACGCGGTCCCTTCAAGCACCGCACGCTCCATCATGCCGAGATCATGGTGAAGCCCAAGTCCGAGAAACACCCCCCGTGCATCGGGATCCCAGTGAGGCGAACGCTCGCCGGCGAGATAGGGCAAGAACACCAGTCCTCCCGCGCCGGGCTTCGTCGCGGCGACCCGCCGGTACGTCGCATCAAAATCTTCCGCGGGCGAGAAACGGCTTTTGAACCATGAGAGGGCCTTCCCGCTCGTCGAAATCACGCCCGAGATGTTGAAATACGGCTTCACGACATGCGGCATTACGAGGAGAGCGCCCGCGTCTCCCGTGTCTTTTTCGGAACAGAGATTGATGCCCTCGGAGGTCCCGCCCTTGTCGCAGGTGCGGCCGGGCCGGACTGTCGCCGTTCCCAAGAGTGAAGCGATGAAGTCGGGCCCCCCCATCACCACGGGCAGGCCTTGCGGAAGCCCAAATTCATCCGCCGCGCTGGCGCGCACACGCCCGACAATTTCGCCGATACCGGCAAAAGGGGGAAATTTCTCAGTCTCGAGCGAGAGCGCTTCGAGCGCGACCGCATCCCAGATGATGCGGGTATAGCCCTCGTTCGGAAGACAGGTCGTCCATTCGCCCGTAAGATGCCCGATGACAAACTCGGGGCAGGAGACAAAAAAGCGCGAAGACGCATAGACCTGCGGCGAATGGCGGCGCAGCCAAAGAATTTTTGGAAGATTGAAGGCCGCGTCGAGAGGATAGCTCAAGGCAACAGACGCCTCTTTGGCCTCTTCCTGCGCGCGCCGGTCGAGCCAGGTGATCGCGTTCGCAAGCGGTTCCCCGCGCGCATCGATGGGCAGAATCGTCGGACCGTTCCCGCTCACGACAATGGCATTGAGCTCTCTTCTGACGCTCTCAGAAAGGAGCTGGGAGGATATATCTGAAAGTGCCCGGAGCCAGAGCCGCGCATCGACCTCGTTGTAGCTATTCGAGGTACTCTCCGTCAGCTCTACCGCAGCGAGCCCCGCGCACCTGCCTTCGGGATCGAAAAGCGACGCCTTGACGCGTGTGGTGCCAATATCAACTGCAAGAATCAAAGCTGAACTCCCTCTAAAGCATGCTGTGCATCAGCAAAACCCGGTACGCGTCTCCGGAGAGCGCGATGCGGAAACCCTCCCCCAGCCCGGAAAACGAAGTCCGCGCCGAGATGAGCGGGTTCACATCGATTTTGCCGAACGATAAAAGCCTCACTGCCTGGAAAAAATCTTCCTGACCACGGCCTTCGGTGCCGGTGATCAAAAGCTCGTTGCGATGAATCGTGTTGAGGTCGAGTGGAATGTGCATGACATCTTCATAGGCGGTATAAATGTTGATGCGGGCGGCTTTTGCCATCGCGAGGATCGCGGGCTCGAGCGCGGACGGCGAGGGGCTTGTCACGACGCAGCTCGAGAAGCCTATGCCGTCGGTGATGTCACGGCCAAAACCCGAAATATCGGTGGCTTTTGGATCGATGACAAAATCGGCCCCAAGCGCCGCCGCCATTTCCCTGCGCGC
Source organism: Spirochaetaceae bacterium UBA6243 (assembly GCA_002441395.1). Taxonomy (GTDB): domain Bacteria; phylum Spirochaetota; class Spirochaetia; order Treponematales; family Rectinemataceae; genus Rectinema. Next base: position 63,481 of record DJVZ01000011.1, read on the forward strand.
GGAGTTCGGCTCGCTCACCGTAATGCGCAGCCCCATGGAGCGCCCTGCCAAAAGGTGCAGGAGCCCCATTGTGCCAGCCCCGACTATGAGCAGATCTTCGGTCATCGCGACCTTGAGGCGCTTGAGGGAGTGAATGCAGCATGCGAGGGGTTCGGCAAAACTGGCCTCTTCATAGCTTACAGAATCGGAAACAGAAAATATCTGGTTTGGCCGCACGACAATGTACTCGGAGAAGCCGCCGAGCATGCGGGCGGCATCCTTGTACCGGTTCAGGCATAGATTCGACTTTCCAATACGGCAGTAATAACACTCTCCGCAGCGCTCGACCAAATCCAGCGCGACACGCTGGCCGGGAACCAGTTCTTCGACAACCTTCGAACCAATCGCTTCGATGCGCCCCGAAGCCTCATGGCCGGGCACAAGCGGCAGAGGCAGGCGCATTGCGCCACTGAAGAGCCGCTGTTCAAGTGTGCAGATGCCGCACGCTTCAACCTTGATCAACACCTCATTTTCTTTTGGCTCGGGGATTGGTCTCTCTTCAATATTGAACTTGCCGGGAGCGATCAGGACTGCCGCTTTCATTGCCGATTATTCCTTGTCATGATTATACACCGAATCGAGGCAGAATCCATCGAGATCGCACGTTTCACATTCTTCACCGGGGCAGGAAAAGAAAGACTTTTTTTCTTTTGTTGCGACAATGTTCTTCTCGATCCGCGCGATATGCTGCTGGGCCTCGCGAATCTTTGCCATTTCTTCCTCTTTCTGATCTTCGTAGATCTGCAGGAGGAGGAGCCGGCATCGTTCTCCGCTCGGGTCCTCGGCGCAGAGTATGAAAAATTCGCGGATCTGTCCAAGAGTGAGTCCAAGGCTTTTCAGCTCCCCGATGCGCTTGAGCCGTATGATGACATCGGAAGGATAGCGCCGATGCAGTCCCTCCGTGCGATTCGACGCTTCAATGAGGCCAAGTTCTTCATAATAGCGGATCGTTCGGGCCGTCACGCCGAAAAGCGAGGCGAGCTCACCGATTTTCAAAAGCTGGTCGGTCAATGTCGGCACCTCTTGAATAAATGCAAAAAAGAACTATACTAAATCTTACGTGAAATTAAATCTCACGTCAACTTTCATGGCAGGTTAAGTTTTAGACCGAGCGACCTTTTCGCATTCGGCGTCGCACGCAGCGCCCTGCTCTGCGGATGTCGTTTTGCCAACTTGGTATCGTTCACTGTGCTTCCCTGCCACCGCTTTTGTCCCAGGAGGGTATTATGCGTCGGTATATCATCGCATGTATTATCACTATTGTGGCGGGTACTGCACTTTGGGCACAAGCCCCCCGCATCGGTGTCTTCGTTCCGGGCGCCCGTGAAGGAAGCCCCATTTACGATAATCTGGCCAAAGGCGCCGAGCGCCTCGCCTCGGAAATTCCCGGCGCGAGCGTCAGGGTCATCGAGGCTGGCTTCAATCAGGCCGAATGGGAAGAAAAACTCACTTCATTCGTCGCCTCGGGGAAATTCGACATTGTCATCACCTCGAACCCTTCCATGCCCGAACTCGTGAACAATATTTCAAAAAGCTTTCCCAAGCAGAAATTCATCTGTCTCGACGGCTATCTTTCAGGCAATCCCAATGTCTACAGCGCACTCTACAACCAGCTTGAACAAGGCTACGTGAGCGGCTATCTTTCAGGGCTCGTCTCGATTTCCGGCATGAAGGGCACCAATCCGGACAAGAAGATAGGCATGATCATCGGCCAAAACTATCCGGTGATGGATAAGATGATTATCCCCGGCTTTGCGCAAGGATTGAAAGCGGTCGATTCCGCCTTTCAGCTCGATGTCCGGGTGCTCGGAAATTGGTATGACGCGGCAAAAACCGCCGACTTGAGCCGCAGTCTGTACGCGGGAGGTGCCGACATCATACTGCCGATCTGCGGCTCAGCCAGCCAGGGCTCGGTCAAAGTCGCACAGGAAACCGGCAAGTACCTCGTTTTCTTCGACGATGACGAATTTGCCCGCGCACCGGAAAACATCCTCGGCTGCGCGGTGCTGCATCAGGAAGAACTGGCGTACCGAAGCCTCAAGGCGGCCCTCGAAGGCACGCTGCCGTTCGGCAAAGCCGATGTCGTGGGCATGAAAGAAGGCTATATCGAATTCTTGAACAAGAATCCTTCATACATCAGGAACGTGCCGGAATCCATCCGCAAAAAGGTCGATGCGGTAATTCAATCGATCAAATCCGGTCAGCTTACATTTCAGGTGCCTTCACTGTAAGATGCAGCCCATGACCGCTGTCCGGATGCGCGAAATTTCGAAGCGTTACCTGCCCTCCGGCGTCCTCGCCAACGACGGCGCAGAGCTGGAAGTGGAACAAGGCAGCATCCACGCAATTGTAGGAGAAAACGGCGCCGGCAAGACGACGCTCATGAAGGTTCTTGCCGGCCTTGAGCTGCCCGATTCTGGTGACATCGAGATCAACGGCGAGCCTACGCATATATCGTCTCCTGCCCATGCGCGCGCACTGGGAATCGGGATGGTACATCAGCATTTCCTGATGTTCGACGAGCTGAGCGCGGCGGAAAACATTTTTTTCGGGCTCGAACCTGTGCAAAAGCCCCGGCTCTTGAGGCTGCTGGGTATCATTGATTCCTCCGGTCTTAATGAAAAAGCGAAGAGCTTGGCCAATGAATATGGATTTTCGATCGACCCTTCGGCCCCCGTTGGAGCACTGAGCATCAGCACCCGTCAACAGGTTGAGATACTGCGCCAGCTTGCCCGCGAGATGCGGATTCTCATTCTCGATGAACCCACTTCCGTGCTCACCGAGCAGGAGACCGAAGCGCTTTTCGAAAAACTTGCGGAAATACGGCACATGGGCCGCACGATCCTTCTCGTGACGCATAAGATCGATGAAGTGATGCAGATCGCAGATAAGGTAACGGTCATGCGGGAAGGGAAGACGATCGGAACGTACAGTGTCGCTTCGACCTCCGCGAATGAGCTTGCCTCCATCATTATGGGCGGGGTCCCGAGCGAAGAAATCCAAATCCATAAAGAACATGCTATCAAGGGGGCTTCGGTGATGCGCATTGAAGGCCTGTGTACTCATCGCCATCATCGTGGAGGGGTAGGACTTTCAGAGATTGCCTTCGACGTTCATGCGGGAGAAGTGCTTGGCATTTGTGCCTTGAGCAGCAACGGTTTGGACGAACTCGAAGACGTGCTGGCCGGATTTCTCGTGCCTTCTGCGGGAAGATGTGCTTTCGGTGGTCTTCATTTCGATGTACGGAAAGTTCACGAATATCGGCGATTTTTAAAAGAAGGCAAAATTTCGTATCTGCCCTCCGACAGAATGCGCCGCGCTGCGGCTCTTTCGCTGCCGGTCAGGGACAATTTTATCGCTCTTTCCCGGCGCAATTATTTCTCCAGAGGGTGGATTCGGTCAACGCTCGCCAGGCGTGCCACGCAAGAGGCCATTCATGCATTCGACATCTCCGCTCAGCCCGAACAGATGACCGCGGAGCTTTCGGGAGGCAATATACAAAAACTGGCCATCGCGCGGCTTTTTTCAAAAGAACAGCCTGAACTTTTTATTCTTTGTGAGCCGACATGGGGCCTCGACATCCGGTCGACAGAGCAAGTCCACAGTAGGATCCGGGAAGTCCAAAATGCCGGATCGGCAGTACTTCTCTTGTCCTCCGATGTCGATGAAATCCTCACTCTTTCCGATCGCGTGATGGTGCTCTACCGGGGAAAGCAAGTTCTCACCCGGGAAAATTCAGGGTATCTGAATCGTGCGCTCATCGGCGAGTATCTTCTTGGTACACGGAGCGCATGATGCCGGCAGAAAGAGAATTGCACAGCCCTGCCAGGGTCATGCTGGCGGTGGGCGTCTCGATTGCTCTCTCCGCGGTCGTGCTGGCGTTGTTCAGCAAAGATCTCGGCAGCGCGCTCGAACAGTTCTTTCTCGAGCCATTTTCAAACCGCTATTTTTTGGGCAATTATCTTGCAGATGCCGTCCCCCTCATGATCGCGGGCCTTGGGGTTCTGATCGCTTTCCGTTCGAAAAACTTCAATCTGGGAGGCGAAGGCCAGCTCTACGCCAGCGCCCTCGCGGCAGGAGTGCTCGCGCTGCGTTTGCCCGCGGGAACTGCCCCCTTTGCAGTCTGGTTCTTGGCTGCTCTCACGGGCGTACTCACCGGCGCCGCGATCGGGGCGCTCTCAGGCTTGCTCAAAGCAGTCCGGCATGTTTCCGAGATGATCTCCTCGTTTCTTGTCTCCGCCATCGTCATCAACGTGAGCGACTTTTTTATTACAGGCCCACTGCAGGACCCCGCCAGCAATTTCCAGACCACACGCCAGCTTGCCCCGAAATTCCTCCTCCCCAGGATTCTCGCGCCTTCGAAACTCGATATTTCCATAGGCCTTGCGCTTGTGCTCATCGTGGCGTTCATGATTGTGGACAAGCGCACAAAAATCGGGTTCGAACTTAAAATCTGCGGAGAAAATGAAGAATTCGCGAGGTATTGCGGCATTCCGGTCGCCGCCTACCAGATTGCAGCGATGGCGATTTCGGGGGGCATGTACGGGCTCGCAGGCGCACTCCTTGTCATTGGTCCCCAGGGGCGTGTAATGCGCGGTTTTTCAAGCGGTCTGGGGTGGAGCGCAATCTCGGTGGCTCTGCTCGCACAGGGGAGCGGGGCGGGTATAGTACCGGCCGCGCTTTTTATTGCCTTCCTTGGGACGGGTTCGGATCATATCATGATAGGATCAGGAATTCCCTCCGAGATCGTCTCGATACTGCAAGCCGTCGCAATGTTCTTCATCACGGCGCGGTCGCTGCCGCGAATATGGAAAAAGCGAGGACAGTCATGAGCGGCACAGCAGCAGTTCTCGCCGATATTTTGAAATATACGATCGTCGCGGCCACCCCTCTTCTGTTTGCTTCGATAGGAGGCCTTTTCTCCGAACTCGCCGGGATGCTCAATATCGCGCTCGAGGGCCTCATGGGCATCGGCGCATTTTTCGGCATGGCCGCCGCGGGACTCACCGGCAATGTATTCATTGGAATGCTCGCCGCGATTGGGTCTGCGGTCGCCGGTTCTCTGCTGATGGGCACCGTGACGATCAAATTCAAAGCGAATCTCTTCATTACGGGGCTCGCAATCAATTTGCTCGCGGGAGGCATTACGGCGGTGTTGTCGCAGTGGTGGTATCACACGAAGGCGGTTGTTGCGTTTACTCTGCCTCCTCCCGTTCCCGCATTTCCCGCAGCGCTCTCGCAGATTCCCTTTGTCGGGCCAGTGCTCTTCTCCCATTCCGTGCTCACTGTAAGCGCGTGGCTTTGGGCTATCGTTGCCGCCTTTATCATTAAAAACTCCCGGCACGGTATCCGGATTCAGGCCACCGGCATGAATGCTCAGGCGGTGTCGTCCCTTGGGTATTCGCCAGATCGTGCGCGCATGGCGGCCTTGGTCTGGTCAGGAGTCGGCAGCGGTCTCGGCGGATTCGCCCTGGGAGTATCGGTTTCGGCCTTTGTACCGAATATTGTCTCAGGAAGAGGATGGATCGCTCTTGTCGCCATCTATCTTGGACGGAAAAAACCTCTCTGGATTGCCGCATCGTGCTTGCTTTTTGCGCTCTCCGAGAGTCTCTCCAACTATATTCAAGGTTTTTCTTCGATTCCGCCCCTGCTTGTGCTCGCTCTGCCCTACGCGGTCACGCTCGTCTCGCTGATCGCGTCGGGCAACAAACGCTAGAACGGCGCAGTCTCCTATACGGGCAATCCCAATTGCTCCAGTACTGCTGCAATCTCGTATACTGTCTTTATCCGGCGACAGGGAAAATCGGCAAAGCGGTTCATCTCATCTTTCAATACCGCCTGGCCGCCGAGATCGATGTAGCCTTTTACATATTTCGGCAGATCATCGACGAAGAGTGTCTCTTTCAGCGAAAAACCGGTGGCTCTCAAGACACGGAGATAGGCATCGGGATTTGGTTTTCCAACAAGATTATTGAACCGGATGTCATAGACACCCGTAAAGCAATCGGCAATGTCGAGTCTCTTCAATACGCGCTGCGCATGCTCGAGAGGAGCATTGGTCAGCACCGCCTTCGGCAGATGAATTTCATTGAGCATGAGCCTCAGCACATGATCCGGCTCGAGGCAGTCCTCTTCGCCTTCAGGATGAATATATTGAAAATACCTTTCGGGCTCATGAAAGCCCCTTTCGCGCATAAGCCATTCGAGCGTCGTGCCATAGGGCTTCGCGTGTTCTCGGCGGAATTTAATGGCTTCGGGGACAGGGAGATCGAACATATTGGCGATGAACTGGTTCATGCGCTGGGCAACGCCGGTCTCGAGCCCGGACGCTTCGGAATAAAGGGTATTGTCAAGGTCAAAGAGGAGAGCACATATCATTTGTGTATTGTAATATCACGGATTGGCCTCTAGGGGCAAGCTGAAGGAGCCGAACTAGCCGCTGCGGCCAAGCTATGGTATTCTAAATAGGTAAACTTAATAATGGGAGTAGTTCATGATTCCGATTGGAGATGATAATTCCGGACGACGGGGAAAGCCTGTCGTGACCTGGATTCTTATTGGGCTCAACATCCTCGTTTTTGTCTTTCTGCAGAAATTCGCGCTCGACGACTACGCGACACTGGCGCTCGCGGCGATTCCCGAAGAGATTCTGTCGGGGCATAGGCTCTTTACTCTCATCACAAGCCAATTCACGCATGCAGGGTTCATGCACATCATCGGCAACATGCTGTTTCTCGGCGTCTTCGGCGACAATGTCGAATGTCGCATCGGCAAACTGCGGTATACCCTCCTCTATCTGATTTCTGGCACGATAGGGATACTGTTGCAGATTTTCTTCGCCGCCATCGCGGGCGGTGCCGCACTCCAGATGCCGCTCGTGGGAGCCTCCGCGGCGATCTCCGGCGTGCTCGCCGCATACCTCGCCCTCTTCCCCGGCAACAAAGTCGTCGTCCTCCTCTTCTATTTCATACCCACCAGACTGTCAGCATGGCTGGTGATCGGCTTCTGGTTCTTTTTGCAGGTGCTCGGCGGGCTTTCAGGCCTGACGAGCCTCCAGGACGGCGGCACCGCATATTTCGCGCACATCGGCGGATTTTTGAGCGCATATATCTGGGCAAGAATGTATAAAAGAAAAGAACTTGAGCACATTCACAAATGGCGAAGAAGAAATCCCTCGGGTGCCTCGGATGGTTTCAACTGGTGGATTGTTGACGACAATTGACACATGGCTGAGAGAAATGAACGCTACAGGGGTATGTTCCTTCACGCGAAGGATACAGCCCGGGGCGACAGAATCGTGACTTTTCTTTGCAACGAAGGGCTCCTGTCGCTCTTTGTGTTCGGAGGGCCCAAGAGTTCGCTGCGATCTGCAGCGATGCCTTTCGTGTCCGCCGAGATCGAGGCATACCGCGACAAACGCAGCGAATTCATAAAGCTGACCGGCGTCAACATTCTCGAAACCTACGAAGGCATCCAAAAAAGCTTTTCGCACATGCAGACCGCGAGCGGGGCGGCAGAGTTTGTACTGCACACATCCGCATTTGGCGGTGAGTACGGGCAGGCTCTCACTATGATGACCGCCTTGCTCCGCGAACTTTCAAAAATTGATGAGAGACATGCCGTGCTTGCGCTTCATGTCTTTTTATGGAAAGCGCTTATGCCTCTGGGCCTTGCGCCCGATATCTCCACATGCGAACGCTGTGGCAGGTCCTTTACAGGAAAGGGGGCCCTGCCCGGCCGACTTCTGATGGGCGACCGCAGTTTCTTGTGTGCGGGTTGCGCCGAAGAACGCAGGCAACAGGGTTTTCCGGCTTCGGCAATGATCTCTTTCGATGCAGAGACCCTTGGCTGTCTGCACGCTGTCCTGCAGCTTCCGTATGGTGAGGCTGCTCATCTGATGGGCTCAACCCGACCGTCTTCCAATGTTATGGCAATTATAGAATCGCTCGCAGAATCCGCTGGGGAAGGGCCGCTGCAGAGCCTTCGGCTTTTTCACTAGTACTTTTATATTGCCAAAATTTGAAGTAAAATATAGCTTTACGACGATATATTTGTGATGCAGTAAAATCAGGAGAATGGGCCAATGAGAGCTGTCGATGTCATTATGAAAAAACGTTCTGGAGATCCCCTGAATGATGAAGAAATACGTTTTATTATCGAAGGTTATGTAAAAGGCGAAATTCCGGATTATCAAATCTCTGCCCTTTTGATGGCAATATTTTTTCGTGGCATGACGCCGGAAGAAACTGCGAAACTCACTGAAGTGATGCTCGACTCGGGCGACCGGATGGACCTTTCCGGTATTTCAGGTCCATTCGTGGACAAGCACTCGACAGGAGGGGTGGGTGACAAGATTTCCCTGCCGCTCGCGCCGATGGTCGCCGCCTGTGGCATAAAAGTGCCCATGATGTCCGGCCGGGCCCTGGGTCACACGGGAGGAACGCTCGACAAGCTTGAATCCATACCCGGCTACTTCACAAGCCTTGAGCTCGCGGCCTTTCGAAAGGGTCTCATCGAGGACGGCTTTGCCATGACAGGCCAAACCGCGCGCGTGGTTCCTGCGGACAAAAAACTCTACGCGCTTCGGGATGTGACGGGGACCGTAGAATCCATACCGCTCATCACTGCCTCTATTCTCTCCAAAAAGGTGGCGGAAGGCGCCGAGGGTCTTGTGTTCGATGTCAAATGTGGTTCAGGGGCCTTCATGAAAACATTTGACGACGCAAAAGCGCTCGCAAAAAGCCTTGTGGCGACCGGTACAGCCATGGGTAAACGCGTTGTCGCTGTTTTGACCGATATGTCGCAGCCGCTTGGTTACAAAGTCGGCAATTTTCTCGAAATAGAAGAGACTATCGATTGCCTCGAAGGCAAAGGCCCTGAGGACGTTATGGAGCTTACCTACCGTTTGGGGGCGTGGATGCTGATGCTTGGGGGTGCAGCCAAAGATATTGATGAGGGACGGGCCCGGTGCGCAGAGGCGATCGATTCGGGGGCGGCCCTCGATCTCTTTTATCGCAATATCGTACGGCAGGGCGGCAGCATTGGTGAAATGCTTGCGCGCAGAGGAGCCTGGCGTTCTGAATTCTCGCGTGAAATTCGTGCGGAAGGGGAAGGATTTATCGAATCGATCGATGCGCTCAAAATTGGTCTGGCGGGCGTCTATCTCGGAGTAGGGAGAAATCGCACTGAAGACAGTGTCAGCCCCACCGCGGGCTTCATTTTTGAAAAGAAGCGGGGCGCTCACGTCAAAAAAGGTGAGCTTATAGCTGTTGCATACGGCAAAGACGTCGAAAGCCTTGACCCGGCCCTGCTCCTTGCTTCGGGTGCCATATCGATATCGGACACTGCCCCGGGCTCGTCGCCGCTCATCCTTGAGGAAATCACAGCCCAATGAAGTGGACAAAAAAAGAAATAGATCCAGCCCTGGTCCGCACAATAGCGCACCGCTATCAGGTCGATGCGCTGACGGCTTCGATTTTCGTACGGAGAAACTTGATCGAACCGGAGCAAATTCAGTTTTATCTCGAAGACGACCTTCAGTTGCTCCACAACCCATTTCTCTTTACATCGATGGAAGATGCGATCGACCGTCTCATTATGGCGCGCGAAGAAGAAGAAAAAGTTCTTGTTTTTGGCGATTCCGATACCGATGGCATTACCTCGACAGTGCTGATGACGGACGCACTCAAGAATTTCGGGCTCGAAGTATTTCAGAAAGTGCCCGAAGGCGAGGAGCCCTACGGCCTCTCGAAAGCCGCGGTCGATTCTGCTGAAGAAAATGGCATAAGCCTCATCATTACGGTCGATTGCGGTATCTCGAACCACGAAGAAGTTGTCTATGCGCAGCAACAAGGCATCGACGTCATAATTGCGGACCATCATCACCTCCAGGCGCAAACTCCACCAGAGGCCATCGCCGTGCTTGATCCGAAGCTCCCTGACTGTGGCTATCCATTCAGGGATTTGTCGGGCTGCGGCGTTTCACTCAAGCTCGCGCATGCGCTTGCAATTGCGCGGCTTGGCATGTACAAAGAACCTCTCGCGCTTCTCTATGCGGGCAAAACAGCGGAGGCCGAAACAAATTCCCCCGCCGAAAATGGCGCTTCAGAAACAAAATCAGCCAGTTCGCTTGTTTTGGAAGCTGTCAAACTCGACAACCTCATTGAAACTTCTCGGCTGCGGCTCCTCTCTGACTCTGAAGGTTCCTTCCCGGCGGACACCCTCGAAAAACTCGAAAAATTCCTGCGGGGACGTGTCATCATTTCATGGAATAAAAAAGAAATAAATGATTTTTTCAGAAATCAGTTCAATGGTTCGGCCGATCTGGATGTCATGGACCTCAGCCAGCTTGCAAGCACCTTCTGGCCCGGCATGGCAAAGAGCTCTTTTGCAGAACTCGCCCAGGCATCGAGACTGAAAAAATACGCCCGTGGAGTCCACACTGCCGCCGATACATTAAAAAATATTTTTAATGCCTATGTTCTCCAGGCCCTTCAGACTCAGGGACTGCTCACCGGACGCATGTTCCAGCTCGCCGCCCTCGGGACGATCGCCGACCTCATGCCGCTTAAAGATGAAAACAGGCTCATCGTGCGCAGAGGCATGGAGGGCATCAACACGGCGCCAACAGATGGCATTCGTGAGCTCAAACTGAGCCTGAACCTCGCAAGGCCGCTTGGGGCTACCGAAATCGCATGGCAGATTACGCCAACCATCAATGCGGCGGGGCGGCTGGGTACCCCCAGCCTTGCACTCAACCTTTTACAGGCCGACACGATCGAGCACGCCATCGAAGCGGCATCGAAGCTCGTTCAGGCCAACAATGAACGCAGGCGCCTCGGGACCGAAGGCTGGGAAATTATCCGCGACAGGCTCAACGAAAGTCTTGAAAAGAGCAGCGGAAAATTCGCAGTGGCAGGAAGCGCAGAAATAAAATCCGGCATCACGGGACTGCTTGCCTCGCGTGCGGCAAACATGATGAAAGTGCCGGTGATTGTGGCGGTTTTTAAGGCGAACGGGACATGCACCGGCTCGATACGAGGTGGCGCTGCCTTTCCTCTCACTCGCCTCCTGGCATATTGCGCGGACCTCTTTTTAGACTATGGAGGACACGATTCCGCTGCGGGTTTTACTCTTAAGGCAGACCAATGGCAGGTCTTCCTGGACCGGCTTTACGAGTTCATGTATCGCACGGAATTCAGTACTGAAGAGCCCGAGATATCCATCGACGCCGAGCTCCCCCACGCCTATGTGACGCCGGACCTCCTTCATCTCTGCCACCACTTCGAACCCTTTGGAGAGGAGAACGATCCACTGGTATTCTGCTCAAAGAAGGTCCCGATGGTCGATGCGCAGGTGGTCGGCAAAAATGGCAAAAACCACCTCAAGCTCACCCTCAATTTTGGGACATATAAATGGCCGGCCATGCTCTGGGATGGCGCCGAACGCCTCGAGCGAGATTTTTCATTCCGCAATAACGACAAGGTCGACATCCTCTACAAAGTCACCACAAATTACTGGAATGGTGAGGAACGGCCGCAGCTTGAACTCTATGACATTCATCGCACCGAGTAATGCGAAACAGCTCTTGACCAAAGCAGCAAAAATCGCTATGGTACACCCATTATTCCCCGGTTGTGTAATGGTAGCACGGCAGACTCTGGATCTGCTTGTGGGGGTTCGAATCCTCCCTGGGGAATTTTATTTTTGTTTCGATACCTGAGGCAAATCCCCAGGCCAATGGAGGTTGAAAACCTCGACTGTTTCCAATACCGAGGCCCCTTCGTCTATCGGTTAGGACAAAAGATTCTCAATCTTTAAAGAGGGGTTCGATTCCCCTAGGGGCTAGAATTTATGAAATAAGTCCTTGTAAATCAAGGACTATGCCAAGGGCTTCTATGACGAAAAAGGCGAATGGTACACCGACCGCCTGAAGAAAGGCCGCGGCATGACAAAAGAGAGCCTTCTGCTCAGGCAGTCGCATATCGTGAATTACATCATCCCCCTTTTTGGAGCCTGTCTTCCCGAGCGATTATCACTAGGCAGGGGGTTTCACCCCGAAAGATCTGCCCCGTACGGGCACCGTGTAGCACCTCCTCCAGAACAGTTTGTAGTAGCAATGATGTATAGTAACCCTGTCTAGAGGCTCATGGAAAAGAGATAAAAGCTTTTAAAATAACAGATTATTAGGAAGCGAATCTGGCAGCCTTTGACTGCCTAAAAGAGAGAAAACGGAGTTCTTCAGGAACCCCGAAGTATTTGCATGCCTCCTGGGATTTCGGTTATACTTTTCATCGCGGGAGCTCCTTCCTGTTTTTGGTTGTTTAGACAACTCCATCATACAGGATTTGTACCCCCTTTTTTCATTAAAATTCGCTCATCTCTTGACTTTTGCAAGAGCCTCAAGTTTTAATTAATTCTCCTTTTATGATTACACGTCCTTGATCTGGACATTTCATACAAAACTGTTTTGTTCTTTTATCACCACAATCAAGATCGCCACCATTTAATAATGCATATACACTAGGATAAATACATTGCCACAATTCATGACATATTGGAGGGCAAAGATTTCCCACTATATACTCATCACCTACTTTATGAAGATGTGATCTGCATTTACTTTCAATAATTGTCAGCTTTATTTTCATATCTTCCTTCCAATGATTGGTAAGTGTAAATTCTGCCCCGTTGGAGAAAAAATCAGTAGGCCCCAGGCGCCACCCCGGTGAGGTGGTGATACTTCCCCAGCAGCCGGTTCCGCATGCGGTGATCTCCTCGTCAAGCGCCGCGGCCGCCGCACTCACCTGGGTCGATGAAATGGCGGTTCCACAGAGCTGTTCGACGATGTCGGAAACCTTGCGGATAGAGACGCCTTTGACCTACATCTCCGCGATCGCCAGTTTGAGCGCGCGTTCACTCTGTATCCCCTTTCGATTTTCATCGCCGCATTCAAGAGAACCTTGAGCCCTTCCGGTTCCCGCAACGTCAGCACTTTCAACACGTCCTCAAGAATGCTACTCTCATCCTGGGGGGTCATTCGGTCCTCCTTGTAAGTTTTCATCAAACTCATAAAAGACCGGATCGGCTCACCACTTCAAGTCCGCATAATAGTTTGTTCAGCATCGGTTCATGTTCGTTGGTATCTGTACTTTCGAATAGCATGTATTGCAATAAAAGTACTGCCCGTTCGGTGCTGCTTCGGTCTTTGAAGCCGTTTTCGCCGGTAAGTTGCAGTAGCGAAAAGAGTCTTGGCAGAAACGGGTTACAGAGCACCAGTCCTGCATTATTAATACATATCTCTTCCCTGTGGTATGTCATGTTCCTTGAGAAGGATCGCTTCCTTTCTCTTTTTTAAGCGCAGAGCGTCGTGCCGCCTTCTCCTCCTTTTTCTTTTTTTTCTCTAATTCCTTCCGTCGCTTTTCGCTGCTATATTGATTAGGTCTCACTATTTCTCCTCGGGCGATACCTGTATCGTCTGTCTCAGAATATCACGTTTAGGCTCAACTTTATAGATGACCTCGACAGTCTGCCCGGCGGCTGACTCGATGAAGTCGGCTTTTTTTGCTTCCATTCTCCTGATATCTGCATTACAATCAATTCAGAAAAAGAATAATCTAACATGCGAAAGGGGACGTCATGGCAGACAAAATGCACGTATGGCGCTTTAGGCGTATTGGCGGCATGGATCAGGTCGTCCTGAAGACTGGAGAAGACATCGCTGCCCTTTCCGAATTGGACCCTAAGCTCTGGGCTGCCCTTGCAATGCCAACTTCGCAGCACCGCTGCAAAGAGGCCCTGTCTCTTCTCGATGAGGATCATGATGGCAGAGTTCGCGTGCCAGAAATTCTGCATGCGGTTGAAAAATTCCGAATGGCATTCACCACGCTCGACATTCTCTTTGACGAGAACAGCGCGATTTCCTTAGATCGACTAAAGGACGGGCACTTGCGCGAAGCCTGTGTCAATGCGGCACACATCGCAGGAGCAGAAGTGGAAGGGGTTGATGCTGCTGTCGTAGAGAAGGCGATCTCGCTGTACAATGAGCGCACTTTCAATGGCGATGGCGTCGTCGTGCCGGAATCGGCAAAAGACCCTCATACCGCCGGCATCATCGAAACACTCATCGCCTCAGGCTATCAGGCAATCGACAGCTCGGGGAAGAACGGTGTGGACAATGTGGCGCTCGATGCATTTGCTCATGACGCAAACATCGTACTCGAATGGAATGCGAAAGGCGAATCAATACGAAGGACGCTGCCCGACCTCCCCTTCGATGCGATACTCCCGGCCTTTCGCACAATTTCCGATGTTATGGATGATTACTTCAGAAGATGCGCGGTGCTCGATCTCGCAGGAACGCCTGATGCCCTCAAAAATCTTGAGACACAGATGGCGGCAGCGCTCAGTACTCCGCTTGGGAATAACGCTGAAGCATTGCAGGCATTGCCACTGGCGCTGCCGCGGGCCGATGGGCTTCTCGCCCTCGATGCCGCATACAATCCTTTGTATGAAACCGAAGTTAAATCATTCCTCGATGCAGTGAAAACCCCATACGGGCTTGAAAAGGAGCTCGACAAAACCGCCTGGAGCCGGATCGCCGCTGACTGTAGAATGTATGCAGCGTGGACCGACAGCAAGCCACCTGTCGGCGCAGAGTCAATTGACCCGTCGATGCTCTCGGATATTCTCAATGGCGGCTCGCTGGATGCAATCCGGACCCTCATAACCCGGGACCTCGCAGAAGCAGCACACGCAGAGGCGCTTCATGAATTGCACAATATTTTAGTATTGAAAAAAGACCTTTTAAAAATACTCCGCAATTTTGTCACGATGGACGAATTCTACGGCAGCCGCGAAGGCATCTTCCAGAGCGGCAGACTCTTCATCGACGGACGCGAGCTTGAGCTCTGCCTGGATGTCCGAAATTCAACCGCACACTCCTCCATGGCGGGACTTGCCGGAATGTATCTCATCTACTGTGACATAACCCGTACAACAGGCGAAAAAGGCTCAGTCGTCGCCGCACTCACCGCGGGGGACGCCGATCGAATCTACGTCGGACGGAACGGCATTTATTTCGACAACGACGGACTGGACTGGAACGCCACGATCACAAAAGTGGTGATTCAGCCCATCAGTATCCGCGAAGCCTTTCTCAGCCCTTACAAATGGCTCGCGCGAACGATCGAAGAATTTACGGCCAAGCGGGCGGGTACAGCCGAAGCCGGGCGGCAGAGCCAGCTCAAGGAGTTTGCCCAAAAAGCAGTTGAACAGCCCACGAAGGCCCCCCAGGCTGCAGAACAGATTGCGCCCAAGAAAATCGATGTTGGGACTGTTGCGGCAATCGGCGTTGCATTGGGAAGCATTGGTGTGATGATTACGAGCATCCTGAGTCTCTTCATCGGCATGGGGGTGTGGATGCCCATTGGTATTCTCGTCGTCTTTTTGCTCATTTCCGGCCCATCGATGATCCTTGCCGCAATCAAGCTCAGGAAGAGAGACCTGAGCCCGATTCTGAACGCGGAAGGCTGGGCCATAAATGGCCGGCTAAAATTGAATCTTATCTTCGGCGCAGCGCTGAGCCATCTCGGAAACTTGCCGCCCAATTCAATCCGAATGCTGAATGATCCCTACGCACCAAAGAAAAAACCTTGGGCGCTCTATATCGTAATACTGATAATCGTAGTGGCCGTTGTAGCGTGGTTGTCGGGCTGGCTCGATCCGGTTTTTGCGTGGCTGAAGGGATAGGCGCGGCACGAAAATATTTCGAACCGGCGCGATGCAAACGCGCGCACTCAGAATGTCGTGAAAACTACTTTACGAGCACTTGACGCCAGCGCCTCACGTCTTATATTCTGAAAAAGCTCCAGGGGCCTGAGGAATGCGGTGCAAATCCGCAGCGGTCCCGCCACTGTAACCGGGGATGTCCCAGCAGGCAAAGGTACAAAATCCTTTGCGGCCATTGCGGCTATTGCCGTGAGAAGGCGCTGTGCGTGCAGATGATCCGGAAGCCAGGATACCGCTCTGGGGCGAGCCCGATATGGTTTCGGGCAGAACTTCGAGGTCTGAGGAACTCTGGATGCGCAGCAATTCCGGCTCGAGCGCCCCTATCCCATTCTTGAGTTGCATTTTCCGCCAATTCGACGCTGCAAAAACGCTTCATTTTTGCAGACACAACGCAAGCCTCCTTCCTCGAATTCATTTGCATCGCAAGGAGGAGGCTCACTATGCAGCCGTCGCGCCCGACCAGGGCTTTATTGGCTCTTTGTCTTTTTAATCTCTGTTTCCCTGCAGCATTTTCCCAGACGGTCGAACTGCCATCCGTCATTGTGGAAGGTGTGCTGCCAATGAGCGATCTTGCGCCTTCCGCGGGTACGACGAGCATCGATCACGCCGCGATTGAAGCGTCTGCCGCACCGGACCTCACCACCCTTCTCTCTTCGATATCAGGCGTCATAATTTCTCCTACCGGCGCGGATGGCGCACAATCGACGATCTCTTTGAGGGGTTCTACCTCGAATCAGGTGCTCGTCCTCGTCGATGGCGTACGCGTCACCGACCCCGCGACGGGCCAGACCGACTTGTCCCGCCTCGATATACCGCTCGACCAAATCGAACGCATCGAAATACAGCGCGGAGCCCTGTCCGCGCAATACGGCGCGGACGCGGTCGGCGGTGTCATTCACATTCATACGAAAAAGAAAACAGCGGCCCCATCGATCGATATATCGATACAGAACAATGCGTTCCTTCCTTCTTCCGTAACGGTCGGCAGCGGCTTTGCCGCAACCACGGTTCCTTTTGTGGGCTCCGCGCTCGTCGATGGGCAGTCTGTCGATATCTCTGCAAACATGAAAAATCTCTCTGCCTGGGCAAAGGCAGAGCGCGCTACAAATGGCTACCCCTATTATGACACAAACGGACAGCGACGCCAAAGAACGAATGCGAGTTTGCTCGCCACCGCCGGGGGCTTTCAGGGCTCCTTTCCTCTCTCGATTGGAGAGCTGTCGACAACAGCGAGAGTGAATTATCGCTCCATGGGAGTGGCGGGCACGGAAGATTCGCCGACGCCTGAGGCCCGCCAAGAGGATTGGAACGCCAATCTCTCGACTCATTTCAGCACGGACGCCCTTTTTGCCGGCGCACTCGCCCTCGACGTGAACCCTTATGCGCAGGTCGGGGGCATTCAGTATCGCGAATCGGATACTTCAGGCACAGACACACATCATTCATATCGGGCCGGCGCAGAGAGTTCATTCTCCTGGCTGCCGCCGTGGCAGGGCGAGCTCAAGGGGGGCGCTTCATTCCGCTATGACCGGCTCGAATCGAGCGTCGTAAAAGCGAGCGACGGGGGCCCGCCTCAGCGCTTCTCGGCCGGAACTTTTGTCGAGCCCCACTTTGAAATCGGCAAATGGACAGCGATTCCCGCGCTCCGCTATGACGCGACAAGTGATTTCCCCTCTGGGGTCTCGGCCAGTCTCGGCCTCCTCTATGACCTAGCGAAGGATACCGTGGTTCGAAGCTCAATCTCGAGCGCATACAGGGCACCATCCTTCGATGATCTGTACTGGCCCGCGTCGGGCGGCACGGAAGGCGACCCCGACCTTGAGCCCGAAACCGCGTTTTCAGGCGATCTTTCAGTCGCACACCGCGACGAGCAAAAAACATGGTCCATAGGCGCATTCGGGCGGTATGTCCAGGACGTCATTCTGTGGCAACCCGATGCGTCGGGTACCTGGAAACCAACAAATTACGGAAATGCGCTTTATCCGGGAATCGAGGCAGAAGCTTCATCAAATATTGGTACCTGGCAGATCAGCGGGAATTATACGTTTCTCTACAGTTTTGTCCTCTCAGGGAACCTCACCCTTGCGGATGACAAGCGGGTGCCGTATGTGCCCGTCCACTCGGCATCTCTCAGCGCAGTGCGGTCGAGCAGAAATTTCAAGAGCGCGTTCATGTTCACCTATAAAAGCCTCAGGTACACCACCACAGGCAATCTAGCATATCTGCCGGCAACGCTCATCGCCAATGCCAAGCTCCAATGGGCGCTCAGCCCCCGCACTGATTTCGAACTTTCGTTCCAGAATTTTTTCGACGAGCGATATGAGATCGTACAGGGCTATCCCATGCCCGGCTTTTCGGTCTCGGCAAAATTCACCATGCATATCCAGGGACAAAAAGCACCTGTGCAATGAAATAACGAATCACAAGATCAATACATATAGGAGGTTTTATGAAAAAGTTCTTGTCAAAAGAACAGCGTTCAATTTTTGCTGTCGGTCTCATGCTTGTTCTGGTTACGCTGACGGGATGCAATCTGCTGTTGCCGACGCAAGGTTCCACCGCGGATGTGTTCGCGGTGGATAGCAAAAACGGAAGCGTCTATGAAATCGACACGGACAATGCACAAAGTGCTTCAGTGGCTCTCGTCAGCACGCAACAGAATTCGACCGGCGAGATGATCATACGCGGTACAAAGGCATTCATCGCAGTGGGAAGCTACAGCAATACAAGCCCGGGGCTCTACTGGTTCGATCTTTCAAGCTCAAATCCTACGACGGAGCTGATCGGAGACAAACTGAGCGCCCAATACATCTGCATCGTATCAGATACAAAGGGGTATGTAAGCTCATCCGACTACATGGGGACCTATTCCAATACCGTGTACAGCTTTGACCCGAGTAATCCCTCGGCGGCACTGGGCGGCGAGGTCACGGGCTTCGACTCGGGATTTCACCCCCAGGACATCGCTTATGTGTCTGATGGCGGGGACGGCCGCGTGTTTGTGACGGACAATGGCAACGGCAAGGTGTACCGGCTCAACGCAGCGGGTACCGCAGTCGAACTTACGTTCACAACGAGCGCGGGCGGCACGACGGGGCTCCTGTCCGGTGAATATGACTGGGACAACAACGGGAGCGAGGACGCGGGCATATTCGTCGCCAATACGGGCGGCTATGACGCAAGCTGGAATGCCCTTCCCGGGTCGATAGACTTTATTCCACTCGATGCTTCGGGCAGCTCCGACATCACCAGTGTTCAAACGGATTTCTCGGTGGGCAGGCTCGCCGCGTTCGACACGGCACACCTCATCGGAACGAATTATGGCGGGACATGGATCATCGACCTGACAAAGTCCGCCGGCGATTCAGGCCGGCTCACTGAAATAAAGAATAGCCAAGGAGAGTCCTTCGGATCGCTCGACGTGAACATGTACGATGGATACTCCTATGTGCCGGACGGGGCACAGACGGTATACAGAGTCAGCTCCAAAGGCGAGGTCACCGCAATCTCTGTCGGCAAGAGCGGCGAGATGATCACCAACGTCGCTGTCAGAGAATGATAAACGCTACTTCGGAATCCGATACTCGACCGGAACCACCAGCGACACCGCAGAGGCCAACCTGACACTCAAAGGGAAAATGCCCCGCACAAGCTTCAGAGCGGCCTCGTCCAGGATTGCGCTCCCTGAACGGGTTTGAATTTTCGCCATAACGAGGCTGCCGTTCGGGGCCACATCGAGGGAAAGCCTCACAGTACCCTCGGTTTTGCGTTTGAGCGCCGCGACAGGATATTCTTTCTGCGCCGACAATGCGGCAATAATTCGCCGCGAAAGCGTCTCCGCAGTGTCAAAATGCGGTGGATTTGAATCGGCCAGGCTGAGCTGGGCAACAGAAGATGCGGTGTCCTGCCTGGCCGGCGGCTGGGCTGGGGTGCTTTGATCCGACACCGCGTCGCTGAGTGGCCTCTCGCCCGGTGGAGTTCCGCCGAGGGCGGTTGCACTCGGCGGAACCACGGGCGATACCGCCGGAGGCATCATTTCCGCATCTGGCCGCAGCGCTGTCTGCGCTGCCGGAGCGGCAATCTCGAAAGGAGCGGAATTTTCTTCAGGCGGAACCGCGGGGGAAATTTCTGCGAGGCGTTCGACCTCCCTCTCCGATTGATCTTGACTCGTCAGTTCGTGCCGCGCCGGATCGCGTGGCCCTGCATTTTGCTGCGGCGACTGAACCTGCGAGATCCCAGAGACCGCCCTCTCCTGATATCTTATTGTATGATAAGCATCTATTCGCTCTGCCGCCAGCTCGGCCATCTGCTCGGACTGCAAAGGAACAGTTTCATGCAAAGCTGCCTGCGCTTCGGCTGAATCGGATCGGGGTGAGCTTGTGCTGTCAGCTACGCTCACCTTTGACGGAGAGGAACCCGACAAATTCCGCGCCTGCACAAACAAGTCACCCGACGGGGCAAAGTATTCTCTGGATGCACTAGCCAGTGCAGCGGCCGGGGCCCGACTTGCCGCCGGGGTGTTCGTCTCTACTAACTTCGCGGTCTCTTCCAGGTGGATGGGCGCTGGAACTGCCGTATCATGAGGCGACACCTCTTTCTTCGCCTCTTCCGCGCGCGCAGCGACAGGCGGTGGCGCTGAATTGGAAGCTTCCTTTGAAAGCGCGTCCTTAGGCATGCGATCGGAGGAGTCAGCGCTATCCTGTCCGGCGAGAGGCACCTCAGCAATGCTGCCCAATTCCCTCAGGACTGCACTTTCCTCGTAAAGACTTTGCATATTAACAGGCTCTTGGGTCACTGGTGCAGAAACCGGCAGCGACGCCTGAGCCCCCGCCGGGGGCTCAACTTCGGCCACATGGACGTCAGCCACACTTGCAGGCCCGGCCGGTAGCACAGAAGCCACATGAGGTGTTTGTGGAGCCTCTTTCGGACCCTCTTCTGCGACGCTCTCCGGGACAACTTTTCTATCTGCAGTAGTGCCGTTCACGCTACTCTCTGGGTTCGGCTTTTGCTGCGAAGCACCTTTCTGCGCCGGACTTTCCGTCTCGGCTTTTTTCAGATTCCTTGGCACCTGTTGAGTCTCGAGCCTCGATTCAGGGGCAATCTGCCCAATCAGCCCGATGTTGAGCGATCGGGGCAGAGCATCCCGACCAGAGCTAAACCGCAGAGGCAAAAAAATCACAAGTCCATGAAAGATAAGCGAACACAGAATTCCTACAATCCAATAGCGTCTGTGCAGCGCCCTCTCCCGCCGCTTCATGGCTTTTCCCCCTGCATGTGCTTTTTGATGATGGCCTCGATTTGGCTTCGAAACGCGATAAGCACAATCATAAGAATTACCGTGAACACTGCGAGTGTGATCACCAGTCCAAACTTCTCCCTATAGACTGCACTTCCCGCAAGGGTAGTTCCGATGATGCCCGGCATGCGCGCAATCATCGAAGCGATCAGAAAAGGCAAGAATGAGCGCGACCCCGTCCCCGCAAAATAACACAGCACATCTTTCGGAATGCCAGGAATCACAAATAAAAGAATAAGCCCTGCAAAAGTTCTTGCGTCATCGGCAGATTGCCGGAGTTTTTCATATTGTCCCCGTTTCAAAATCGTCATCAGGAAGCGCGGCCCCAAAAGCCTACCCAAGAGAAAATTAAGCGCAGAACCAATCGTAATGCCCAGTGTGGTAAGCCCTAGCCCTCCCCAGAACCCAAAAATAAAGCCGCCCGAAATTTGCATCACTTCGCCTGGAATGACAAATATTACTACCTGAAGAATTTGCAGCGATACGAATACAAGCCAGCCAAAGGCGCCAAAGGAAAGCACCCAAGTCCTCATCGTTTCCCTTTTGGACAAAAGAGGAGCCAGTTTGTCTTTCAGCAAAAAACCTGCAATGACAAGCACAACAAGGAGGATTGGAAATGCGAGACTCCCCAGGGTAAGCGGCTCCCGCTCTCCGTCCTTCTTTGCCTCTTCCATACTCGGCATTACCATAGCGTGCCCAATGCTCTCTGCACAAGCCAGCAAGTTCGGGTCATGCAACCGCCAGCAAAACCCAATTTATTGTGCAGCAAAACAATCTTAAAAAGATTTTTGTGCCTTCATGCAGAGCTTTTGACTATCTTCGAATTTTCTGCTATGATAATTTATCTATGCCAAATGACCAGACTGTAACCTTTCTAGTCGACCAGCGCGTTGTCTACCCTAGCCAGGGTGTCGGCCGCATTATGGAAATTCGGGAAAAAATTTTCAATGGCCAAAAAACTCTCTACTACATAATCTATCTTGAATTTTCCGATATGACCGTCATGGTACCCGTGGATAAAGTCGATGCGCTTGGAATTCGCCCCCTTGTCTCCAGGGAAGAGGCGGAAACAGCGCTCAATTACATTTCTCAGGCGGCCTCCACAATTCCTTCCGATTGGAAACTGAGGTATCAGATGAATCTCGACCTGCTGAAAAAAGGTTCGATCATGGATATCGCGGCGGTCGTCCGCTCGCTCTACCAGCGTTCGAAAATCAAGGAACTGCCAATCCTCGAGCGCAAACTCTACGAATCGGCACTCAATCTGCTGCAGGACGAGATTGCCTTTGCGCTGGGCCGCCCCAAGGAAGAAATCGTCGCGATTATTCGCGAAAACCTGGACAAATGAGCCCTTCAGCTCCAAGACCGGTCCGCGCTCCGACATTGCCCATCGGGAGACGAGCTTTTGCTCTCGTCACCGCGGCTGGCTTGAGCACACGCTACGGCGGGACCAAAAAAGAATTCGAAATCCTCGATGACATCACTGTCCTCGAGCGCGCAATCGAGCCTTTTATAGAATTCTGCACGGGAATCGTCGTCACCTGTCCGATTGGTGCCAAACCTGAATTTGAGGCCTTCTTTACAAAATCGACGCTGATGCCATCTCTGTCACGCCTCAACGCGGGGTTTGCGATTGTGGAAGGCGGCGCAGCGCGCCAGGAATCCGTACGGCTCGGACTGCGCGCGCTCGCTGCTCTCGGCTGTGCACCCGATATCGTGCTCATTCATGACGGCGCGCGCCCCTGGATTTCGCGCGAGCTCATCCTGAAGACTCTCGAATGCGCGCAGGCCCGCGGTGCAAGCCTCCCCCTCATACCCCTCACCGAAACTCCCAAAATAGTCGAGGGAGAGTACATCCACACTCACCCCGCGAGAACCCACATGATGACGGCGCAGACCCCACAGGCTTTTTCATTTCCTGAAATTTTGGCCGCCCACGAGCTGGCACTTCAGGAAAAGTACAGCGCCACCGACGACGCGATGATATGGGACCATTATGTCGGCCCGGTCTTCTGGGTCGAGGGTGAGCGACAGAATCGGAAGATCACCTTCAAGGAAGACATTATGAACGGTTCGGAACTGCGTACAGGCATCGGATACGACATCCATCCGCTGGTTGAAGGCCGGCCGCTCCTTCTCGCCGGAGTACGCATTGAGAACAGGCGCGGCGAAGCAGGCTATTCCGATGGCGATGTACTCTGGCACGCGATCATCGACGCAGTGCTCGGCGCGGCGGCGCTTGGGGATATTGGCACCCATTTTCCCCCTGACGAACCTGCCTGGGAAAACGCCGACTCGACCGAGCTGGCGCGCAGAGCTCTCAAAATGGTCAAAAAGCAAGGTTGGGTAATTGTAAACCTTGATTGTACCGTAGTGTGTGAAACGCCAAAGCTCAGCCCCTATCGGGAACAGATATGCGCCTCTATTGCAGAAATCCTTGGACTCCCGTCAGGCGCCGTCTCATTTAAAGCAAAGACAAAAGAAGGCTTTGATGCCACTGGCCGAGGCGAGGCGATTGAAGCACAGGCGGCAGTGCTGCTGGTCCGCAGATAGCCCCGTCTTGTTTCTTGAAAGCTCTCGAATCGGTCAGCCTGAGACATCGCCTGGGAACAGTTTCCTTCAAAGCGAAATCAAGACAATCGACAGGCTGATGCCCACAAAAGCGAAGAGCTGCGGGACGTGAAGCGGCACTTCCGACACAAAATACGTCGCTATGGAAGGATACAGCACGAGCAACCCGTAAAATGAGGGCGCGACAGCCGTCATCTTCCCGCGCCCAAAGGCAACCTGCTTGATAAAGAAAGATGCAATGCCACAAAAAATATACACATAGAGATAAGGTGAAAGAATCCAGCTTAAAAAGTCCGCACCATGAGTGATTCGCAGTGCTTCCAGCGCAAGCAGCTGGAACCCGCCTAGAGCCCCCGCCGCACTTCCGAGGAATATCCCAACCTGCTTAGGACGCATGCGCCGGCTCGCAAGCAGCATGAGCATCGCAAAACATGCCGGAATGAGAAACGCAATCCAAAACGCATCGGCTTTGAAATGTTGTGAAGATTCCTGTCCCACAAAACCCGCATATGCCAAGGATGCCGTCATAAGCACGATCCATGGGATTTTGCCCACAGGTATCTGCTCCCCCAGCATGAAATACGAAAGCA
>DJVZ01000058.1:0-47268 GCA_002441395.1 Spirochaetaceae bacterium UBA6243
AGGTCGGAAGGTGTCGTGTCGACGGCAAAAAGGGCCGGAGAAATGAAGGCTCCGTTGAGAGCGTCCAGTGCCGCGAGGCTTGCCGGATACCACCGCGAACTCTTCGCGGGGATCGTGTTCGGCCTGAAAAAGGGCAGCGCCACCGCCTCGATGCTGAACGGGCCCCTGATATATTTCCCTGATATCAGCATCACGGGCAAAAGCCAATCCGAACGGTTTTCGGATACGAGCTGGCTGAGCGAATCGATGGGGTTGATAAATCCTTCCGGATTTGAGGCGAGGGCCGTTCCCCAGGAGATGACCTTGGATCCGGCGGTTACCGAGAGCCCGTCGGCGATATCGAGTGTGGCGTACGTTTCGCCGAGCTTCATGGCGACATCGTAACCGCCGCTGTCGGCGAGGGAAATTGCCCCGGTCAGTTCAGCCCTTATCGTGAGAGGGCCCGATGTATAGGAAGGGGCGAGCTTCAGGCTCGTCGACGGCTGGAAATAATCGCCTGCCTTTGCGGTGCCGGATGCTTGAAAGAATATTCCACTGAATGCCGTGACTTCGCCGGACAGACTCGCCTGCGCCGAGAGAGGGACCGCGCCGACAATAAAGAACATCAACGCGATTGAGAAAAAGGACTTACCATTCCGTATGGTTTGGCTATTTTTCAACTTGTCGTTCATACCACAACGCTCCTTATGTGTTTCAAGTCTGGAAGATTATTTGCCCAATGCCTCTTTGGAAAACAGGGATGGGGACAACCCCGTGTCATATTTCACTGCATCAAAGCGAAGGGATGTGGCGCCGCCCGTCGTGAGATTCTTCATTTCCAGATCCACGATGGTCCATATTCCGGAAATCCTCTCGGATTGGGAAGCGGTCATCTGCTTGTAGAGCGCGCCAGACTTGTCATAAAAATCAGCCTTCACTATTAAGAGACTCTCTTTGTCCACGAGCGAGACGATCTTGCTTGTGCCGCCACTTTTGTCCTTTGGGACAGATTCGACCTTCCAGCAAGCCCGCCCCGCCATGCTTTCTTCTCCCAGCATCGCAAATGTATAGTCTTCAATATCGCGGCTGCCAAAATCATCGTAGGTGAGATCGCTGCCCATGAATGGCTTGTTCTTGTCCGACGCCGAAATGCGGGTGGCCTTCTTGAGGCTGGGCAGGTAGATGTATTGGCTTTTTTCACCTTTGGCACTTTCAGCGGTCAGAAAACTTGTGCCCTTGACATCCGCCGGCTGCAAAAATTGTATCAAAGTCGAAGAAGCTCCATCCTTTTGGTGAAGCTGATACATCATGAACTCCCGCGTTTTGATTGTGCCGCTCTTCGAGACGATTTTCATGAGCACCTTGGCTGTCATGTCATTGCCTGCGGGGCGGTCATTTGCTCGTTTCATGATCTCATAGCCAGGATTTCCCGTCTGGGCAGCCACCGCTCCAATGAAGAATAATCCGGACAACATGAAAGAAAATGCTTTACGCTGGTTATGGGTGCAGAATTTCATAGGTGCCTCCACGGCTTAAAAAGGAAGGGGAAACTGAAGAAACGTTCATGATATTTATAGTTTCCTTCGCATATGAGAGTATGCCCTTCCTCCTCCCTCTGTCAATTGTTGCAATTTGAAAAGGCAGTAGAAAAGGCGGGCTTATCCCCGAACCAGCGCCACAATCAACACGAGCGCCGCAAGCGCGAAGCGATACCACACAAAGACGGCTGTAGAGTGCTTTTTGAGATAGGCGAGCAGGTATTTGATGCAGAGGAAGCCGCTGACCGCGGCGACGATAAATCCAATGGGAAAAATTGTGAGCTCTGTGCCGGCCACAGTTCCTGCATTGATTTGCTTCCACAGATCATAGAGGCTTTTCAGGCCCGCTCCTGCAATAATCGGCGCGGAGAGCAGGAACGAAAAGCGCGCCGCCGTCTCCCGCTCCAGGCCGAGCGCAAGGCCCGCGGTGATTGTCGCGCCTGAGCGCGACACGCCCGGGATGACCGCGAACGCCTGCGCAACGCCGATATAGAGGGCGTCGCGGGCTTTTATTTGGCCGAAGTTCCGCTGATGGCGCGCGAATTTGTCGGCGACCCAGAGCAGGAGCGCCAGCGCGGCGATCGCGCCGGCCATAATGAGCATCGAACTCTGTGGTATCGGGTCCGAATGAAACGCTTCACTGATTTTCGATTCAAGGAGCAGGCCCGAAATTCCGCCGGGGATGCATGCGAGAACAATGAACCATGCCATGCGGCGATCGGGATCGTCGCCGATTTTGAACTGAACGATGCTCTTGCACCACGCCGAGATGAGGCGGCCCCAGTCGGAAGCGAAGAACACGATGACCGCGAGCAAGGTCCCGAGATGCAGCGCGACATCGAAGGTCAAGCTTGTAAGGGCAGGGTTGTTCCACCCGAAAAGCCAGGGGATGATGACAAGATGCGCAGAACTCGAAATAGGAATGAATTCAGCAAGCCCCTGTACAAGACCGAGGATAACCGACTGGATAATGAGCATTGCATGCCTCCCCTGCGTGTGCGCCGCCGCTTGTCAATTTCTACAGCATTTGAAGACACTTCGCAATACTTATAAATAATATCCGAAAAAAGGCCCATTTTCCGTCACTCCGGCCATACCTTGTCATTTTTACTGATTTCTGGATACTATTACCTATGATCAGCCCGCACCGAGCATTTTTTGATGCGGGAGAGGGGATGCTGCAATGATACTGCAGAATGCGTTCAAACCGGCAACGATTAAAATTGGACTTGAAAGCGAAGATAAGGATGAGCTTCTTGAAGAATTGATCGACGTGCTCGCAAAGAACTATCCAGGAGGAATGGTTTTCCCTCGCGAAAGTGTACTGAAAGCTCTGTGGGCACGGGAAGAAAAGATGTCCACCGGCATTTATAAAGGAGTCGCGGTTCCTCATGCGACTGTGGACGGGATTGATAGCCTTCGCGGTGTGCTCGGCATATCAAAAAAGGGAATTGAGTATGAGTCGCTGGACGGCAATCCTGTCTATCTCGTGTTTCTGCTGGTGTCTCCCCCGAGTGAAGCGGAGATTCATCTCGATGCCCTGAAACAGATTGCGCTTCTGATTCAGGACTCGCTCCTGCTTGAGAATTTGATGAAGGCAGCGACGCCCGAGAAAGTGTATTCCTTGATTCGCGGATTTGAAGAGAGCATAGGGGCAATGTGATGAAAGCTCTATAAAAAGTGGGGCGCGTCACATGCATGCTTGATTTTTGTGTGATTCCACCATAAGGCTTGAAAAAGTCGATGGGACCGCACTTTTCTGTACATTAAAGAAGTATAGAGAAGGGGGTGTACCATGGATTCGGTCGACAGCATCGACAGATTGGTTGAGATCGAGCGTCAGGCAGCGGACATCATCCACGATGCCGAAGAAAAAGCTTCCAGAGCGCAGCTTGATGCGAAAACCAAAGCCGAGACATTACAAAACCAGAAGATTGCCGAAGAACGCAAAAAACTCGACGCTGATTATACAGTCTTCCTTAATACCCTTCAAAAACAAAGCCAAAAAGAAATCGGCGATTATAAGAAGAGCCTTACAACCATTCCTCTGAACCATTCCGCCCTCGCCGAGACGCTCAAAGGGTTTTTGAATACGGAAGCGTGATATGGCAGAATCTCTCGAATTCGCCTATCTTTATGCGCGCGTCTGCGGAGCCTTTTCAAAAATGCAGTTGGGTGAGACGGCGCGCGGGCTTATGCAAAACTCAGGTGGCATTATGGCGCTCTGGAGACAATTATTCGATGAAGAACCGCCGAGCCTCCCTGAAGCCAAGCTCCTTTTTGAAGCAGAACGCAAAATAATAGAGCGGTCGATTGACGCATTTTTACGCCTCGCTAAGCCATTTTCGGAATCGAGCGATCTCATACATGTTCTGATTTCGAAATATGAAATCAGCGCGATAAAATCCATGCTCTTCAGGCTCCGGTCGGGCGAATCAAAGCCCGAAGAAGTCTCGTATACCTCGCCTGTAATCGAGCAAGCCCTTGCCAATTGGCCGAGGATCGCAGACATGTTCTATAGAACGCCCTATTCCTGGCTGGATAGCCACTGGCTCGACAATATTGCCATCGCGGAAAACCGTCTCGACCAGCAATACTATCTCGATCTATGGAACGCGGCGAATAAAATCCCGGCGCGGAAAATCGGTGCCATGCTCGATCTGATCCGCTGGGAAATCATTTACCAGAATGTCGTATGGGCGCTGAGGGTACGGCGCTATTACGGCATGACCGAACAGGATGCGGTCGGAATGTTTGTCGAGGTGAAGGGTATCGATACGGTTTCGCTTGCAATACAGACCTTTCACTTTGACATTGATAAACTCGAAACCTTCGATCGCTGGCCGCTTAAGAAACTGCTATCCAATCAGACAGGTCCAGGCCTCGATGTGCCGGTTATGGAAATTCGTACGCAGGAAGATCTTTTCTCGATGGTTCGTCGGAATCTGCATTTGCATCCATTCAGCTATACGCCGATTTATTGCTACTTCAAGCTTTTGGAATATGAGACGTCGCTGCTTCTGGCGGTGATCGAGAGTGTAAGGCTTGGAGTATCTCCTGATGAAAAAGCGAAATATATGTGGATTCCCGGAGGAGAAACAGCATGAGCAGTGTCAGCATGAGAAGGGTGGAACTGCTGCTCCTTAAATCCGACATTGACGCGGTATTGAAATATCTTGGGAACCAGCAATGTTTCCAGATCATTTATCCCGATGAGCTTGAGCGGATCGCGCATGAAAAGCTGGCTGGTGTCGCGGAGCCCGACCAGGAGAAGGCTCTGGTAGGGCAGCTCGACGAAGCTCAGCGCAAATTGGACTTTATCGGCACGTTTTTCGGCATGGCCGCTCCTCAGAATATTGTGGAAGATGTACATCTCCCCGACGATGAGATGCTCTCGAAAATCGATATCCTCTATGAGCGCTGCGCAACAGAAAAAAAACGCTTTGAGGAACAGGAGGCAAAAGTCGATCAACTCGCGGAATCGATTCACGAGGCGAAGGCCTTTGCGGGGCTCTCGCGCCCCTTTGATGAATTTGAGAAATTTTCTTATGTATCGATTCAAGTAGGCAAAGTTTCAAAGGAAAAAATCGATCCGCTCGTGAAAGCGCTCGGCACAAGGGCCGTCATCGTGCCACTCGACGATGAAGGGACCATTCTTGCGGCATCGAGCCGCAAAGGGCGCTTTGCGCTTGAGACTGAACTGTCCAAGGTCGGGTTTGAAAAGAAAAGCCCGCCAGCGGGTGTGCAAGGTGTGCCGGCGGAAGCGATATCCGCGCTCGAGCGCGCCTACAACGCTGAAAAACTTCGCCTCGGGGCCCTCCTCAATGAAAAGAAGGGGCTTGCTGAGCAATATGGCGAACTTTGGCAGAAGATGACATCTTCGGTACGGCTTAAGCAATCTTTGGTTCTTGTCGAACACAAGCTCGAGAGTACAAAATGGGTATATCGCCTCTCGGGCTGGGTTCCCGCCGACCGCATCGGTCGCATGAACAAGGACCTTCTCTCCATGCTGGGGAACCGCATTTCGATTCGCATTTTTGACCCTCAAGAGCAAATAAATAAAAAAGGGGGAAAGGTCAGCGAAGAAGTGCCGGTCCTTCTCAAGCACAATGCGTTCGTCTCTGCTTTCCAGGGTATTGTGCTTTCGTATGGTACGCCCCTCTATGGAGATACCGATCCGACACCATTTGTCGCGTTCTTTTTCACGTTACTGTTCTCGATCATGTTTGGCGACTTGGGACAGGGGCTGGTGATTGTGGCACTTGGTTTTGCGATACTTAAGGCAAAAAAAGGCCTTCTTGCCCGTTATACAAAGTATGCGATTGCTTTTATATCAGCGGGACTCGGCTCAATGGTAATGGGGCTCCTTGTTGGATCTTTCTTTACGAATGATTCGATTCTGATCCCCTTGGAGCGCACGCTCACAGGTTTCTTTTTGGGAACCCCGAAGGATCGTTTTTTGCAGATAATGCCCCAGGACAATATTACTGCGATGTTTTACTTCTTTGGTTTCACGTTGGCTGTTGGGGTAATCATCAACTCGACCGGTCTTGTCATCAACATGATCAATCTCGTCCGGCGGAAGGAATACGGCGAAGCCATTTTTTCGAAAACAGGTCTGGCCGGTTCGCTTTTGTTTTGGTGGGCGATAGGCATAGTGCTGAGGCTGATTCTTGGAGGGAAGCTTGGACTGATTGACGTGCCAGGGCTGGGGATTCCGCTTTTGGCGCTGTTTCTTGCCGAGCCTTTGAAGGCGAAGATAGACCGTGCGCAAGGGAAAGTCCCCGAGCAGGAACTCTCGTTGTCTGATGCGCTTATAGGCGGAGCCGTGGGATTGCTGGAGGTTGTCATTTATTTTGCCTCAAACAGCCTGAGTTTCTTGCGTGTCGGAGCTTTTGCCCTTGCGCATGCGGTGCTGTCTTTTGTGATTTTTACAATGGGCGGCGTAGTGCGCGGAGGCTCGGCATCAGGTTTGGTCTTTGAGATTCTTATTTATCTGATCGGCAACGCGATCATCATCGGGCTTGAGGGGCTTATTGTGACCATTCAGGTCATAAGGCTTCAATATTATGAATTTTTCTCCAAGTTTTTCACTCGGACAGGCAAAACGTTCAAACCGGTCAGTTTCCCAGGATGAATGGAATCGTGCTATGAACTATATTAGTATATATAAAGGAGTTGCAACATGAAGAAAAAACTGCTGGTCGGTATCATGACATTTGTATCTTCGGCCGCGGCATTTGCCCAGACACAGTCGGCGGTGGCGACAGTGTCCGCTTCAGGGCAGGTGGCAAAGTATCTGGGCGCGGCTATCGCAGTTGGTGCGGCTGCGCTCGGCGGAGGCTATGCAGTGGCGAAAATCGGTGCGGCGGCNNGAAGGCATCTGTCTGTGGGGATTTTTGGTCGCTGTCCTTATCCTGTTTCGGTAAGCGATTTGCGATCGCGAGGGCGTCCCTTGTATAAAGGTTCGCCAGTACGTGCAGGTGAGCCCCGGTACGGGCTCGAGAGGATATTGTGGCAGAAATCTTTGCGTTGGCTGAAGAAGAAATTCTCATTGGGTTCGGGATGATCGGCATAAAGGGCAAGGCTGTAACGGGCCGCGAAGACGCGATCGCCACATTCCGGAGCATTGTGCAGAATAAAACCTGTACGATTGACGGCGGAACTGTGGAGCTTTCCGATTGCAAGATGCTCATCTTGAGCGAGGACGTTTCGGATATGATCGGTGAAGAGCTCTCCGAATGGCAATTGAGCGGCGCATTCCCGCTTGTCGTCGAGATCCCTCCGCTATCAGGTTCGTCGGCGCAGCATACGCGTATCGTCGACGCGGTGCGACAGGCAATCGGAATCAAGATTCAATAGGACAGAATGACAGGAAAAGAGCATGGAAGAAATCAGAGGCACAGAGGCGCTGGAGCAGGAAATTTTGGACGACGCGCGGAAGCGTGCCGATCGAATCATACGCAAGGCTGACGATGATGCCAAAATAATGCAAGCGCAGACTGACCAGAAAATAAAAGAAGCTGTCGATGCGCTTACGCAGGAATATCAAGCCAGACAAGAGACCGCGGAGCGTGAGGCGCGTTCGCGCCTTCCGCTCGAAAAAATGAGGCTTGAGATAGAGTATCGCGATGCAATGTTGCGAAAAGCCCTGCAGGAGGCACTTGCTGCGATGGATCCCCGCTTTTTGGGGGCCTGGTGCGTGCGACAGCTCAGGCGAGGGGCCGAACTGATTCGGAGTTCTCAGGCAAAAATTATGGTGCATGGTCTTGATACATCGACGATGCAGGAGATCAGGGAACTGTTCAGTGGTGCTTCCTCTGTTTCAATAGAAGAGGTGCCCTCGATGAAAGTCCGCGGTTTGTCGGTAGAACCCGCAGATAACAGTTATCATATTTCGATTACCGAACACGAGCTTGTGGCATGGCTCCTCGATGAAAAACGCGGCGAGCTTGGGGCTGCGCTGTTTGGGAGCAATGCCCACGTGGAAAAGTCCGCCACCCCAGATCGCGCGGAGCCTCCGGCCCAGGAAGGGAGTACACTATGAGCGCGGGATCAATCACCAGGATTTCAGGTCCTGTCATCTATGCTCAGGGTCTGGAAGATGCTGGTCTCTACGATGTAGTCAAAGTAGGGAAGGCCGGTCTTATAGGCGAAATCATAAAACTCAAGGGTGACTTGGCCACCATTCAGATCTACGAGGACAACACGCTGATGCGCGTGAGCGAGCCGGTAGAATGTCTGCACAGACCTCTGTCGGTGGCGCTGGGCCCCGGGCTGATCGGTTCGATCTACGATGGCATACAGAGGCCGCTGCCGGTGCTGAAAAGCCTTTCTGGGGCGTTTTTGGCGCCTGGGCTTGCCGGCGAGCCCCTTGATACCCAGAAAAAGTGGCACTTCGTGCCTGCGATCAAAGAAGGCGACCCCATCGCCCCCGGCACCGCCTTCGGCATCATCAAGGAAACGGACTCCATCGTGCACCGACTTATATTCGACTCCTTGGTGCCGGCGTGCACGGCAGCCACTGTGGCGCCCGAAGGGGACTATACCATTTCCGCCACCCTTGTCAAATCCAGCGATGGCAAAGAGTATACCGCCATGTCCTATTGGCCGGTCCGTACGCCGCGCACATTCAAGGAAAAGCAGGTGACGCACGAGCCGCTCGTGACGGGCTTGAGGGTCATCGATGTGCTGTTTCCCATCGCAAAAGGCGGCAGTGCGGCGGTGCCCGGCGGATTCGGCACCGGCAAGACGATGACCCAGCACGCCATCGCCAAGTGGTGCGACGCCGACATCATTGTCTACATCGGGTGCGGCGAGCGCGGCAACGAGATGACCGAAGTGCTCACCGAATTTCCGACGCTCATCGATCCCCGCACGGGCCGTTCGCTCATGGAGCGCACGGTCCTCATCGCGAACACATCGAACATGCCGGTCGCTGCGCGCGAAGTCTCGATATATACAGGAATTACAATCGCTGAATATTATCGTGACATGGGCTATCACGTGGCGGTCATGGCCGATTCCACGTCGAGGTGGGCCGAGGCCCTGCGCGAACTCTCCGGCCGTCTCGAAGAAATGCCTGCGGAGGAAGGCTTCCCCGCCTACTTGCCGACCCGTCTTGCGGAATTCTATGAACGCGGAGGTATGGTGACCACTCTGGAGAGCAAAAAGGGCTCGGTCACCATCATCGGTGCGGTGTCGCCCCCCGGCGGTGATTTTTCCGAGCCCGTGACCCAGCATACCAAACGGTTTGTCCGATGCTTCTGGGCGCTCGACAGGGATCTCGCGAACGCGCGGCATTACCCTGCGATTTCCTGGAATGATTCCTACAGTGAATATACCGAAGACCTTATCGCTTACTGGGATGCCATCGATCCTTCCTGGGATACGCTCAGATCGAGGACGATGGAAATCCTCAAAAAAGAGCGGCGGCTGGCGGATATCGTGAGACTTATTGGCCCGGACGCCCTGCCCGATGAACAGCGCCTCATTCTGCTCACCGCCGATATGATCAAAAATGGCTTCCTTCAGCAGAGCAGTTTCGATAAAGTTGATATGTACTGTGCACCACCCAAGCAGACACTGCTCCTCACCTGCATTCTCACCTTCCATGAGTTGGCTGAGAACGCGATAAAGAGCGGTTCGCCGCTTCTCAAGATTTCTGCGCTTCCCATCCGCGAAAAACTCATTCGATTGAAGAGTTCGCTTGAGAATGAGAAGGTACAGGAAGGACAAGCGGTGATTCAGGAAATTCGGACGGCATTTGCACGGCTTGGCGCGGCACAAGGAGCGGTTTCAGCATGAGAGGTCTGGAATATCATGGTATTTTAAGGGCTGATGGTCCTATTGTCATTGCGGAACACCGGGAAAATGTCGGTTTCTCCGAACTTGTGAGCCTCAGGGACCGTACCGGCGAAGATCGCTTGGGAAAAGTAGTCGATATCTCCGAGCAGGCGATCGCGGTTCAGCTTTTTTCAGAGAATACGGGCATTTCTATCGATGGGTCCTGGATCGAGTATCTCGAAAAGCCGTTGACTTTTCGTGTCGGCGATGGCATCGTCGGAAGAATCTTCAATGGCCTGGGTGAGCCAATCGATGGATATCCACCCATCATGTCTTCCGATCTGCGCGATATCAACGGCAGTCCCATCAACCCAAGCGCCCGCGTCTACCCGCGCGACTTCATCCAGACCGGCATATCCGCCATCGACGGCATGAACACCCTGATCCGCGGACAGAAACTGCCGATCTTTTCGGGCAACGGTCTTCCGCACAACAGACTCGCAGCGCAGATTGTGCGCCAGGCGAAGGTCTTGAGCGGCGAAAGCCAGTTTGCCATCGTGTTCGCGGGCATGGGCATCAAGTACGACGTGGCGCGCTTTTTCATCGATTCATTCGAGAAGTCGGGCGTCCTCGCCCGTGTCGTCATGTTCCTCTCGCTCGCGGACAGCCCCTCGATAGAGCGCCTCGTGACGCCGCGCACCGCGCTGACCGCCGCGGAGTATCTGGCATACGAAAAGAACATGCACGTGCTCGTCGTGATGACGGACATGACGAATTACTGCGAAGCTCTCCGCGAAGTCTCCGCTGCGCGGAACGAAGTGCCTTCGCGGAAAGGCTACCCCGGCTATCTCTATTCGGACCTCGCGTCGCTCTACGAACGCGCGGGCAAGATCGAGGGCTGCGAGGGCTCCATCACGCAGCTGCCCATTCTCTCCATGCCCAACGACGACATTTCGCACCCCATCCCCGATCTCACCGGTTACATCACCGAAGGACAGATCGTGTTGGAGCGGGACCTTTCGCAGCGCGGCATCTATCCGCCTATCGCCGGCCTTCCAAGCCTTTCGCGCCTCATGAAGGACGGCATCGGCGAAGGCATGACGCGCGAAGATCACCGCGATCTCGCCGCCCAGCTTTTTTCCGCGTACGCCTATGTACGGTCGGTCCGCGACCTGGCCGCGATCATAGGCGAGGAAGAGCTCTCCGACAGGGACAAGGTATTCCTGGGGTTCGGCGATCGCTTTGAGCGCGAATTCCTGGCACAGGGCGAATTCGAGAATCGCAGCATCGAACAGACGCTCGATTTGGGGTGGAAGATGCTTTCGATTCTCCCCGAATCGGAACTTGTGAGGATTCCGCCCAAGCTCATCGAAAAGTACCTGCCGCGCGCTGCGGAGCCGGAGGCAAAGGAGTGATTCTCTATGGCTGAGCCAATGCCCGCGCCGACCAAGACCAATCTCATCAAGGAGAAGCGCAATCTCCAGCTGGCGCTGCAGGGCTACGACTTGCTCGAAAAGAAGCGCGAAATTCTCGTCATCGAGCTCATGAAGCGCATGGATGCCCTCGAGTTGCTCGAGCAGGAGATCGCCAAGATGACTGACGACGCCTACGCTGCGCTTCGCAAAATGCTGCTCTCGGTTGGCCGGGAGCGCGCCCTCTCGATCTCGTCGCTGCCAGTGCGCGATATTACGCTCAGCGCCTCGTACATCAACGTGAGCGGCATGCATCTGCCGACGCTCGATGTCCGCGCGAGCGCCCCGGTCCTCCATTATTCTTTTATGAATTCATTTGCCGTTTGCGATGAAACCGTGATAGAGTTTACAGAGCTTCTGGATAAGCTTTCGACAGCGGCGGGCATGAGGTCCATCGTGTGGCGCCTTGCGCGGGAAGTCCGAAAGACACAGCGCAGAGTGAACGCCCTGGACAAAATGGTGATCCCCCGTTCGCGAGAGATCGTGAAATTTATCGATAGTTCGCTCGACGAGCGGGAACGCGAATCGCTGTTTGCGGTGAAGATGCTGAAGCAGCGGTTGTCTGAACAGGATTGATCATGAAGAAGATACTGGAAACCGTACTTGTGGCGATTAATGGTTCCGATGCCTCCATCTGTGCTTTTAAATACGCGCTGGCCCTCAAGAAGGCCTTCGGCTCGAGAATTGTCGCCTGCTATGTCGTCGATACCGCGACGATACGTCAACTCGCCCTGTCCAGAATCTTTGTGCCGGAAGAGAGTGAGGAGTATGAGCGCAATCTGGAGAATTCCGGCCAGCGCTACCTCAATTTTTGTACCGACCTTGCGCGTCAGAAGCAGCTCGCCATCGAGACCTGCGTCCGCAAAGGGTCTGTCTCCGGAGAAATCGTCAAATATTCCATCGAACTCAATGCCGACGCCATCATCCTCGGAGGCGCGCCCGCCGACGCCCTCTATCGTGACGCCATCGCCGATTCCAACCACGAAGTTTTGAAAAATGCCCGGTGCCCCGTCCTCTTCGTCAAGCCCCCGCTCGGTGAAGAGTTCTATAAATCAATGTAAAAGCGTCATATCGAGCTTGGTATCACTGCTGTCCTCATATTTTTCAGAAGTTATATTGAATAATTCTAATATATAAAATTTGCAAAAATTCGATAATGGAATTAAATTATAGTCAACAAATTGAACAGGAGGCATAGAGGTATGAAGACCGTAGGCGACATTCTCAAGACGAAGGGACATGAGGCCGCAAGCGTTGCGCCACAGGAAAAGGTTTTAAAAGCCCTTGAAATCATGGCTGAAAAGAATATTGGCGCAGTGCTGGTGATGGATGAGCGCGGGATGGTCCATGGCATTTTTTCGGAGCGTGATTTTGCCCGAAAAATCATAGTGAAAGGTCACAGCTGCGAGAATGAGAATGTCGAAACTGTCATGACGAGGAAAGTAATCTTTGTGCAGCCTGAAACCAGTCTCGAAGAGTGCATGAATTTGATGACTGTGCATCGCATACGGCATTTGCCGGTCCTCGAAAACAATAAGGTTGCGGGCATTGTCTCTATCGGTGACGTTGTCAAGGCACTTCTTGAAGTGAAAGACAGAATTATCTCCGAACAGGCATTTGAGCTCGGTCAGACAGAGAGAGCGCGGCAGCCTGGCGCCGTGTAAATGCATAAGTTGTTCCCTCTGTTGCAATTTTGATTTTAGGTTTACACTTTTCTCGACTTATATTGCGTTGGGTAAAGGTGATGTATGATTACACTTAAAGATTATACCTTGGCAGAAGTGCCCCAATTGAGCGGGGCCCGTTTTGGTTTGCGCCCCGCGCTCTCGATGGTGGGTGGAGCGGTCTATACATATCGCGATTTTGAACGAATCAGCAGAGGCGTTGCAGAGTCTTTAATTGCTGATGGTGTCAAAAAAGGAGACCGCATCGCGCTGCTCGCGGAGAATTCACCGCATTGGGTGATGACATATTTCGGGATTCTGAGGGCAGGCGCGATTGTGGTGCCGATTCTGACCGATTTTATACCAGTCCAGATATGCAACATTATCCAGCACGCGGAGGCACGCATCGTGTTCACGTCCGAAAAATTGCGTGCAAAGCTTTCCGAGCTGCCGAAGGAAACGGCGATACGGGAGATCAAGCAATCTTATGTGCCGTCGCCATCTCCGGCTGCGCTTCCGGCTGTTGCGGCAGACGACCTTGCGATGATTGTCTACACTTCCGGAACGACAGGGCTTTCGAAAGGCGTCATGCTCACGCACCGCAACATCTTGTCGAACGCGACCGCGTGCAAGAGCATCATCACCCTGTACCGGACCGACCGGCTTTTATCGATTCTTCCGCTCGCGCATACCTACGAATTCACAATCGGTACAGTCATTGCTCTCTTGTCTGGGTCCCATATTCATTATCTCGACAGACCACCGTCGGCGACCGTCCTTATCCCTGCGCTGCAGGCGGTGCGGCCTACGATTATGCTGTCGGTTCCTCTTGTCATTGAAAAAATCTATCGAAGCAGCATCAAACCCACGCTCGATGGCATGAAGTTGTATAAGAACAAGTTCTTTCGGCCCCTTATTCTCCTCTTCGCGGGCATGAAGCTGAAAAAAACCTTTGGCGGGCGGATACGCTTTTTTGGGGTAGGCGGAGCTCCACTGGCTGCCGATGTGGAAGAGTTTCTGAAGAAAGCACATTTTCCCTATGCCATTGGCTATGGGCTTACGGAGACTGCCCCTCTCCTGGCAGGCTGCAGTCCGCGCTCTACTTTCCTGCGCTCTACGGGCCCCGCGCTCAAGGGAGTAGATCTGCGCATCGCAGAACCTCGCCCCGACACCGGCGAAGGCGAAATCCAGGCCAAAGGTCCCAATATTTTCAAGGGCTACTGGCGCGATGAGGCGCGCACGCGTGAAGCATTCAGCAGTGATGGCTGGTTCCGTACTGGTGATCTTGGCTACCTCGACAAAAAGAGCCGCCTTTTTATACGCGGACGGCTGAAGACCATGATTCTCGGAGCCTCGGGCGAGAACATCTACCCCGAGGAGATCGAGTCGATTATCAACCAGGCACCGGAAGTCGCGGAATCTCTTGTTGTGGAAGATGAAGAAGGGCTCACCGCGCTTGTCTATCTGAAGAGTGAGGAGCTTGAAAACCTTGAAGCCCGGTTGCAGGACAGCATAGATGCGGCCGGCGATTTAGGCTCGCGCGTCGGCCAGGCAATTGTCAATGTTGAAAAGTCGATGGCAGGCACCGTCAACCATGCCGTTGTCGACGCTGAAAAGGCCCTGGAGCGCCTCCTTGAAAACATCCGTAAGGAAGCCAATTCCAAGCTCGCAGCCTTCTCGCGCATTCAGCACGTAAAAATCCACAGAGAACCTTTTGAAAAGACGCCGACGCAAAAGATCAAGCGCTTTCTATACGGAAAGAAAAAAGCGGAGGGCGCCAGATAGGATTGAATGGTGGTTATCCGGCATTCAGAGTCCCATGCTCGAGGACGAGACCGTTGAGGGGGCCAGTGCCGGTAAAGACTGCCTTGAGCTGATCGTTGTTCAGCGTAAAGGTGACGGTTACAGAGTATGTTGTTGAGTCAGTGTAATCGCCGCCCAAATTGTAGGTGCCGGAGAACACGTTCTTGTCCATCGATCCTTCACCATAATGCAGAAGATAGTTATCCCCATTCTCCCAGCTCAGATCAATTCTGTATTCGCTCTCCCCCTCGCCCGGATCCATCAGCGAAAGGTGAATCGATTTTATCGTGCTGTCGTTGAATGTGGTGTCGGGGAAATCCCATTCTCCCTTGATGTCTTCCCATGTGATATTCGGGAACAGCTCGCATCCCGCAACCAGCAAAACCGCCAAAAACCCGAATAGAACGAATCTCTTCATGCATCCTCTCCCTGATTTAGAATTTTGCACAACAGAAAGACTTTAAATGGCATTATTCTTCAAGTCAAGAATTATTGAAGAATTTTTTTTTCTGTTTTTGTTTTTCCTCACGCATTTTTGCATCGGCGGAGTTCAAAAACTCTTCGATGGGGGCCTGTGAATCATAGGGTATGTTTTCGATACCCATGCTTAAGGATAGCTTGAATCGGGACTCGCCTTTTGCATTGAAGCCTTGGACGAGTTCGTTCATGCGGTCGATCAGTCGGCTTGGGATGAAATTTTCGTTGATAAGCCCCATGACTGCGAATTCATCGCCTCCCATGCGTGCCACAAGGTCAGATTCCCTGAATGCGTTCTTGAAAAAAATTGCCATGGTGTGAATTGCTCTGTCTCCCTCAAGATAGCCGAGCGTGTCGTTGATGGATTTGAGTCCGTCCATATCGGCAAAGAGGATGAACATTTGCGATTGCAGCCTGCGTGCAAGCTTGACCATGCGCTCTGAGAGAAGCTTGAAGCCGCGTCTGTTGTAGATCCCTGTCAGGTCATCGGTGAGACTCATCTGTTCGAGCTCTTTTCTAAGCTGAGTTGCTTCAGTGATATTGCGGAACACTGAAAGAGTCATCATTTCTCCATCCCAGTCGCTGGAAACCGAACGCACGTCGAGGAATGCCGTATTGCCATAAGGGTCTTTCATCTCAATTTCCTTCTGGCTTGAGATGTCTTCGTCGATTGGCAGATGAGCTCCAATGAGTCCTTTCCCCTCGCGCGAAAAGAGCGAATGCGCGGCAGGATTTGCGTAGCGAATCACCTTGTCCTTGTCGTAGACGAAGATGGCATCCTGGTCTGTCTCAAGCAACTGGCGGTAATTTCGTTGCAGAGTAATGATATTGTCGAGAGCTTCTTTGAGTTTATTGTTTGAGAGAAGGAGTTCTTGGTTTTTCTGGGTGGCACTTTCGTACATCGAGAGCAAAAAGTCGATCATCTGAATGCGCGTCGAATTGATAGAATATTTCTTGCCAGCGAAGAATACTTCGATGCCAGTTTCTGAGCCGCTCTGACTGCGTATTTCCGCATTTACAAGGATATAGCGTATGCGCGAAATCAGTGCCTGCTCATTATAGGGTTTTGTTATGAGGTTGTCTGCGCCTGCTTCGAGCGCGCGAATTAGATCCGTAGGATCGGACAATGCTGTAACGAGCATAAGCGGGATTTCTTTTAATCGTGGGTTTTCGCGGATTTTCTTGCACAATTCGTAACCGTTCATCGTGGGCATCATAGTATCGCTGATGATAAGGTCGGGGGTGTTGTGCTCGAGGAAGCTGAGCGCATCGATACCATTCGATGCAACATCGATACCGAAGCCCTCGGCCTCGAGTACATACCGGAGGTGCATTGCCTGGCTAATACTGTCCTCAACCATCAAAATCCGAATATTACTCATCTCAAAGGCTCCTTCTGTGTTTGCCAAATCATGGATGAAGTGCAGCATCCGAGAGGCTGACATCGCTGATGGGTCTCAGGACTTCTTTGGCCGTTATTCAACGATGATGCTCAATTCCGGAAATGCTTTTTCGAAAGCTTCCTTCGCGCGGCGCACGATACCTTCCTTGACGACCCCGTTGATTGCCGAGCACGCGGGACACTGCCATCGGGGTGTACCTATAGCCAGGTGAATGAGCAGGATTTTTTCTTTTGCGCTATACGTCACTTTTTCTACAAGACCAAGATCGACAATTGGTACATCAGACTGCGGTTCTTTTACTTGGACAAAAGTCTCGTCGATTTTTTTTTGCATCTCTGGATCCATAATAGGCCTCCGCATGGACGCTGACGATTGTAATGGGACGTCCAGACATATCCTTGCATTAAGAATATCGAAACAAACGGGCTATTTTTCAAGAAAAACCTGCGCATTCTTTACAAAATAGCTCAGATTATCTCCGATAATTCCTTTTTTGGGAGCCAGATGCAAAAAGAGTGTCTTGTTGTCCGCGTAGCAGCAAAAATGCATGAGACTCTGCGGATCGGGGAAGCTGAGTGCAATTCTTTCCAGTTTGTCGAGAATGCGGTTTTCGCGCCACAATAGCACAAATTTTTTGCCGCCAAGCTCGACTTCCTTGCGCGACATCGCTTCTATATCATCGATCTTCGCTTTTCTGAGATGCGACGCGAGAATCAGATGCCCTTCGCCCGGCAGCCGTCTGTCGGTAAAAAGATTCAGATAGAAATGGTCTCCACCGCGAATCAGGAACGAAATTGGCATATATAAAAGCGAATGCCTGGGGATAAAGGTAAAGGTGCCCTTCGCTTCTTTCCAGTCACCTTTCAGTTTATAGCTGAAATTATAACCAATTGCTCCGCCAATATTTACGTAATTTGTATCGGTTGGCGCAAGGATTTCTTCTGTCTGGGCGGAAAGATGCTTTCCCAGCCAGCGGTTCTTTTTGACGCCGAGGTAGTATGTAATGGTCGCTCCAACGCCAAGCGCCACAAGACCGGTAAATAAAAAAGGATTCATGTTCATGCAGGAATACTCCTTTTGTCGAGAAAAGTATCGACAAGATGCTGTGTTCCAAGTTGAATGAGCTGGTCCCGTGTGCGGATGCCGCTCGACTCAAAGTCAAAGCTGAACATCGGTATCGCGGCGAGCGATTGGTGGATGTGCCACTCGTTGTTCAATACGCCCTTTTTGTTGAGACAAATTGTCGAGATTGGAATCTCCAGCCGGTCAAGCTCGTCTTTGATGCGCAAGGCCTCCGTGACCGATAGTTCGTCAGGGTTCACAATGACATTGATGAAGCTTTCCTTCTGGAAGAGATGCTCGAGCATGGAGAGCCGCTGGCGAATTGTGCTGAGCTTGCCGTAGACCTTGTCGTCATCTTTGTCGAGGCAGCTCTCTTTGACGGGCGATTCGGGGTTAAGACGCACGAGGGTGCTGCGCTTTTCCAAAATGGTCTCGCGCAATTTTGAAAGCTCTTTGACCCAAAGACCCGAAATGGTTGGCATAGAGAGAAAGCGCAGCGAGAGAGCAGTTGGGGGGGTATCGAGTACGACGATATCGTACAGGGGGGACAATCTGCAATGAATGTCTTCAAT
This sequence comes from Spirochaetaceae bacterium UBA6243, assembly GCA_002441395.1. GTDB lineage: Bacteria > Spirochaetota > Spirochaetia > Treponematales > Rectinemataceae > Rectinema. The sequence continues at coordinate 18,257 of DJVZ01000058.1, forward strand.
GGCCCACAGCACTGCGTATTCTTCGGTTCCGGGTGAATATTTCAATATTTTGAATAACGAATCAAGGTTGAGCGTTACATTGTATGAATACGTTGATTTGAGCTGGGAGCGGCTCTCTTCAAGGTATGTGTTGATCCAGGTTTCGAGGTCTATTTCCATCGCATCAAGGTTGGGTTCCACAGTCAGAGGCTCGTTTTTTAACGCGGATCCCAGTGCGTCGCCGAGATTGTGCGCAGGGTCGAGCGATGCGACCAGTACTTTTTGTCCCGAGCGGGCGAGCGTGAGGGCGAATGATGCCGAAAGCGTTGTCTTGCCGACGCCGCCTTTTCCAAGAAAGAATGCCGTTTTATGTGAAACAGGGGAGACCATTGAAGACTCCTAGTCGATTTCGAGCATACCCACAAGGGAGCCGATTGGATCGACCGACATATCCGTGCGTGCAAACATGACAACAAGCTCTCGCTCAAGATAGGGTAAAAGTTCGATTGCAATGGGCGACGGAGGAGATGGTATGCCGACAAATCCTCCCAGAAGGAGCAGCGCAAAAATATTCTCGAGTTCTTTGAGTTCGAAATCGAGCATACTCGTCGCTTTTTCACGTTGCACTTGTACAAGTGTTTTTGCTCCCCTGCGAAGGAGGTGCAAAAGCTTCATCTTTTCATTCATGACATTATTTTATCATCGTTTTTAAATATTAGAAAGCGCCCAAAAAAGGCTGCCCCGATTTCAGGGCAGCCTCAAAAATTGTTTATTCAGAAGCGCGATTTTAGTCTGCCTGTTTGGTCTTCCAGTTCTTCATAAACGCGGAAATCATGATGAAGTTCAGCACGAGCATGAAGATGTTGATTGCGCCGACCACCACGCCCGTGATGATGTTTTTCGTCTGTGCTACGGCATTTGCAGTGGCGACAAAGAATGTCGGTATAATGGCGATTTCGTACCAGATGATACCTGCGGTGACCGTAACCCACAGCAAGATGGCTGGGATAAGCACGACCATGGTATACGACGGATTGAGTTTCTTCTTGACCCATACGGCGACGGTGAGCATAACAATGGATGCGATCAGCTGGTTGGCTCCGGAGAATGCCGGCCACAGCACCGTGTAGTTGCCGGTCCACGCAAGGATAACGCCGAAGAACGCGATAATGAGTGACGCAACCCACCTATTGTTGAAGGTCTTATATAAACCTGGCTTCTTTTCCTTTACAGGAGTGATCATTTCCTGCACGAGATAGCGTCCCAGACGGTTCGTGGTGTCCAGGGTCGTGAGCGCGAATGAGGAAACCCATACGGCGGCGAACAGCTTCATGAAGCTTTGGGAAAAGAAGGGCATCGCCGTGTTGACCATCGTTCCATAGGACAGTACGAAGCGGTTGAGCGCGGGGGTTTTGAGCACATTGCCTTCGCCCATGGCGGCGATACCAAAGGCAGCGATCGAAACGACGACGATCGTGGAAAGGAAACCTTCGGTGAGCATTGCTCCGTAACCGATAAACAGCGCGTCCTTTTCCTCGCGCAGCTGCTTGGAGCTTGTGCCCGAAGCGACAAGGGCGTGGAAACCGGAAAGCGCTCCGCACGCGATGACGAGCGGCACCGCGGGCCAGAAGGGAGTGGGCTTGCCACCGATGACGACCGCGCTGAAGCTGGTCGTGGCAGGCAGCGAGTCAAAGCCTTTTACCGCGATGATGGCCGCGAGACCGCCGACGATAAGACCAAAATACAGCAGGAACGAGTTCAGGTAGTCGCGCGGCTGCAAGAGGAAGTTAACCGGCAATGCCGAGGCGATGACAATGTAGACAAAGATCACCAGGAACCACACGTCCTTGCTCGCGGCGATGGGAAGCATATCACCAATCCAGAAGGCGAGAAGGAGGAGCACAATGCCGATGATGGAGCCGCCGCCAATGCCCAGTTTCGTGTGATACATAAAGTAGCCGGTGATGATTGCGGCGACGCAGAAGAAGAAGAACGTGGAGAAGACACGGCCATCCGCGGCGAATTGTCCGGCGACGATATCGCCAAACGCGGCGACGACCAGGATGCAGAGGAAGAGGATGAACCAGCTGAATGTTTTGCCCGCTCTCTTGCCGAGAAGGTCCTGGGCGACGAACTGCACCGAACGGCCGTCATAGCGGACCGACGCGGTCAGTGCCAGATAGTCATGGATCGACCCGATAAAAATGTTGCCGAGCCAGATCCACAGAAGTCCTGGCAGCCAGCCCCAGGCGACCGCCATTGCGGGCCCCGTGATAGGGCCGGCACCGGCGATAGACGCAAAGTGGTGGCCGAACAAGACATATTTAGATGTCGGTACGTAGTCGACACCATCCGACAGCCTCTTCGACGGCGCTTCTGGCGCCTCTTTGCTCTTGAGCACCTTATCCCGGATTGTCCTTCCATAGAGAAAATAGGATCCGAAATAGATGACAAGGGCTATCAATACGATAAGCGTTGACATGCAGCCCTCCTGCAAAAAAGAATGAATAGCTTATTTTAGCTACAGAATAGTCGTGCCGTCAAATGTTTTTTTATAAAATTCGCAGTTTGTGCAACGTTTGTTCTTATTGACATTTATGTATTTCATTTATAGCTGGAATCAGCCGAAAATATTGATGGGATAGTATATGGAAAACATACAGGATCCAATTGATCTCGGCGGCGGATTCTTTCGCATCGGTGCCTCTCGGCTTCTTGGAGAGTTGCAATCAAATATCTATTTGCTTCTTGACGATGGAGAGGCAATATTGTTTGGCCCCGGGGCCGCGGTAAATTTACCGGAACTAAAAGAAAATATTCAGAAATGTGCCTCTCTTAGGCCGATTAGCGCGATTGTTGTGCATCAGCAGGAGCCCAGTTCTTCATCCGCGCTCACATACCTCGAAAAAGAAGGCTCCCGCGCGGCGATCACCACTCATTGGCGTACCTGGGGTCAGCTTCGGTTTTATGGTCTTTCCAGCCAGCCCTATATCATCGATGAGCATGCATGGTCGTTGCGCCTTTCATCTGGCCGGGTGCTGCAATTCCTGCCCACGCCGTATCTCTATCAACCCGGAGCTTTTGCCACCTATGACAGGGTCACGAAGACTTTGCTCACCGGAGCGCTGCTGTCATCATATTCAGAAAACTTGAGTATTTATGCAGATGATGGACAGTTTCTGGATCGCCTCAAGGCTTTTCACCGGGCGAATATGCCTTCACGGGAATTTCTTGCTCCCGTCATGCAGATTCTCGCAAAATGGGATATCGAGCGCGTGATGCCTTCGTATGGTCCCATTATACAGAGCGGTGTCAAGCGAATTTTTTCCGAGCTGGCTGAGCTGGAGTGCGGTGAACTAGCCCGTTCTGAAGGAGTTGAGGCGCTCTATGCAGGCATGGAACAATTTGGGGCGACAGGCGCCGAAGTGGCACGTCTCAAACAGGAGATTGAGACATTGCGCAGGCTCAATGAAGAGCTGAACCACAGCATAACAGTTTCGAAGGATCGTGCGATTCGCGACGCGGTGACAGGCCTGTATTCGGAAATTTTCTATAAATCATTTGTTGATGAGGAAATAGCAATAAGAATCACTGAAGCCGGACCAGAAGATCACGTGCTTGCGGTTTTCGGCATCGATGAAAACATTGCGCAGATCGAATACAAATATGGGTCGAGAGAGGTCGAGGCGCTGTTGCATGGAGTCGCAAGGGTGATCGAAGAAAACCTGCCAAAGACCGCAATGGCCTTCAGGTTGCATGGTGCGACCATGGCTGCATGGATCCCTGCGATATTGTTTGACAGGGCAATAGAGCTTTTCGATAAGATCCGCTACCAGATCGAGACCTCGAAAGCTTTTGTCGAGCCTGTGACCGTCTCGGTGGGGGTTGCGACACTCGCAGAAGCAGCAAGCACGCAGCCGGCGCTTGAAAAAATAGCAGCGGATATGACGGACCTTGGCATTCGCCGTCTTAGACTTGCCCGGCGGCTCGGTGGGAACACGCTGTATTTTGGTTCGACCGAAGAGAATGAAGGCGAAGTAAAAGCACGCATTCTCATTGTCGATGACGATGAAGTCAATGTCGATGTGCTGAAAACATACCTTATCAATGAAGGCTATTCCATTCTGACGGCTGCCGATGGCCAGGAAGCGCTCAGTATCCTGGGGAAAGAAATCATCGATCTTGTGATAACAGAATTGATGGTCCCCAAGATCGATGCCTATATTTTGAAAGAATCGATGCTTTCCAAGTCGGCGACGAAGGATATCCCTGTCGTCATCATTTCTCATCTCAAAACTGAGTTGACTATTCGGCGTGCCTACAGGCTTGGCATTGTCCACTATTTGCAAAAGCCGATCATCCTTGAAGAATTGTTGGGAATTGTGCAGAATCTCACCCACGTGGGGAGTGGTGCATGACAATTCCTTCCGAATACTTGCTTGGAGCTGTCATTCTTTTTTTATGGCTTACCATCTATGTGGTTGTCAGCACATTGCTGAATAAAGCGCGAGTTACGATAAACCTTGAGAATCTGAAGAGCGACCTCCGAGAGCTTCCTCAAATTTTTGCTCCTACGTATGAGCAGAACCCGCGAAAGATGCGGACTCTCCTCGTGCATATTCTCTATTTGACTCAAAACATCAAGATGTCCTTGGTGCAGAAGCAGCGCATCTTCAACGTAACTGCCGTACAATATTTCGAACGGACGCAGATACACCGCGTTGCCAGCCGTAATAGGTTTGTCCGCATGAGCGCTGCGCGATATCTTTCGAGCATCAATACCGATAACGCACGGAAAGCCATTGAAAAAGCGCTTCTCAAAGAAAAGCATTTTCCTACAAAGCTGTACCTTGCAAATGCGCTCTCGGATATTAAGGACCCTCGCTCGCTCTATGTACTTATTCAAAGCCTCTATGGATCTCATTATTGGTACAGAAATAAAGTCAATATGCTCATTGCATCGTATGGAGATATCGTAAGAGAATCAATACAAGGCTATTTTTGGAGAACCGACATCGAAATCCGGGAATTGCTCGTTGATCTCGCGGGTTCAATACCAGCTGAAGAACTCAAGGGCTATCTTGTCGATGTGCTGCAACTCGGTTTGGGTGAAGTGGGCAAACTGAAGAGACTTACGGCTAATCTGCCGGCAAAATGCTGCTATTATTGCGTGCATGGCCGGATGGAAGCAGATGATACGCATCGTCAGTGTCCCTACAAAGGTAAAGTTGCCAACAACTTTCGCTGCAGAAAATATCATACGCTTGTTACAAGTCTTTCTCCCGCATTAAATTATCATCGACTCATGGTTCGCGCTGCCGAAACGCTCGAAAAGTATTATCCGGAAGAGCTTGCTTCTGACTATTACCTCGAACATGTCGATAAGGATATTCAATCGATTGCAGTCCGCTCCCTGGGCCAGACGCTGCGAACGGGAAACCTTCGCAAGCTCATCGATTATCTTGAACGGGACGAAACCGCCGCTGCGGCGCGCGAAGGCCTGCGCAATCTTCTCAATCATCATCCTAAATTTATATTGACACTGGTCGAAGCGTTCCAGAATTCGGAAGGGGCTCTTCACAACAGACTTGCAGAGGTGCTCTCCAACCGGATTGAATATATCATTACAAAGCTTTTGGGCCACGAGCACGATGTGGCGGCAGGCATTATCAATGAGCTCATCTCGATGGAAAGAGTGTCGGAGATCATTGAATTCCTGAAGCGCAATAAAAATGTTGAGCTTGAGGACAGGCTTGTCGAGGTCATCCAGCCTCGTTTGCAGGACTGCGAGCTTTTAGCGAAAGAATGCGGCCTTTTCCTTCCGGATTCCATACTCGAAAAATTGGGACTGAAGCGCCTTTTCCCGCCGGCCAGGAAACGGGAAGAAAAGGTTGATAAAAAATTGGTGCGACGGCTCTATGTCGTTCTCGCGTTTGCGCTGGGTTTCTTTCCTCTCCTGTATGTGCTGCGATACTACGACAGGCTTGACACAATGCCCTTCATTCAGCACCTGAAATACTTTGTCTTGAATTTCAATGTGAATTTCTCTTATTATACGATAGCCGTCAATGTGGTGTATCTGATACTGCTTTTCTTTTCAAGGTTGAATATCAAGCGTGCAGCTCAATTGTGGGAGCTCAAGAGCATGACTATGCTCTTTAAGCCGCGCATGCTTCCTTCGGTATCGATAATCGCACCGGCGTATAACGAAGAGACGACGATTATCGAGAGTGCAAACTCGCTTTTAAGCTTAAAATATCCGGATTACGAACTTATCATCGTAAACGACGGCTCGAAAGACAACACGCTCAGAACGCTCATCGACCATTTCGATTTGATGAAGACGGATTTTTCGTACAAAGAACGTCTCAAGCACTATCCCATCCGCGGCATTTACACCAGCCCCTCTATTCCCGGTCTCATCGTCGTCGACAAGGAAAACGGCGGCAAGGCGGATACGCTGAATGCCGGCATCAATGTCGCATCTAAGGAATACTTTTGTGGCATCGACGCGGATTCGTTGCTTGAACCCGACGCGCTCCTGAAGATTGCGTCGCTTACGCTGGATTATGGCGTCGAAACGCCTGCGCTGGGCGGCAATGTTTTTCCAATCAATGGATGTAAGGTCGATAAGGGAAAAATCGAAAAAATCGGCGTTCCAAAGCATTGGCTTTCGCGTCTCCAAATGGTCGAGTATATACGCGCATTCATGTGCGGTCGCCTTGGATGGGATTATATAAATTCGCTGTTGATCATATCGGGAGCTTTCGGGCTTTTTCGAAAGGAGCGGGTCGTCGCGGTCGGCGGGTATCTTACGAGCAGTGGCAAGTACCAGAAGGACACTGTCGGCGAGGACATGGAGCTTGTAGTGCGCATTGCCCGCCATATGCATGAATCGAAGCATTCATATCGCATAAGCTATGCCTTCAATGCGAATTGCTGGACCGAAGTGCCGGAGACGATGTCGAGCCTCCAGAAGCAGCGGAACCGCTGGCAGCGCGGGCTCATCGACATCATGTATTTCCACCGCAAGCTCATTTTTAATCCATGGTATAAACTCATGGGTATGGTCTCGATGCCATATTATCTTATCTTCGAGATGATAGGTCCACTTTTTGAAGTTCAAGGGTATCTCATGGTCGCAATTGCGGCGCTGTTGGGGATGCTCAGTACCCGGCTCGCACTTTTGTTGTTCTTTGCATCGGTGTTGATGGGAATACTTATCTCGGTCACTTCAGTGAAAATTGCCGAAAAACTGAATGTGTATTTTAATTACAAAGATACTCTTAAGCTTGTGGGAACTGCGATTATTGAAAATTTCGGCCCACGGCAACTTTTTTCAACATGGCGCGTGATTGGTTTTGTTCGGGCGATGCAAAAACCCCAGGGATGGCAGAAGTTTGAGCGCAAAGGCTTTGCAGACAACAGGCAAGAGCGTGGTGATGCTCCGAGAGGCGCACACAGATGAAAAACCGCAGCAAAGAATATGTAAAAGCGACTTTCCTTTGGGTTTTTGGCATCTTTGTGTTTGTTTTCTTTGCAATACTCGTTGCGTCGCCCTTTATTCTCTGGATTGCGCAGCCTTACAGGCAGCTTGATGTCTGGGTTGTCGATAAAACAGTGCCATATCCGGATTTCCGGGAGCACGCGGGTCTATTCTGGCTTTTGAACAATGAGAAAATTTCAAAGCCTGGCACGAAGGTCCTGTACGATGTGCGGACGGATTATTATGGATTCTATCCCACCTCCAAGGAAGAGTGGAGCACTATTCCGATGCCTCACACTGCGAAAAAACCTGATCTTATTTATATCGCAGACACCTATGGTGTCTATCGCGATGATTATATGCAGAAGAAGCTTCCCAATGCTTTTTCTTCTCTTATATATGGCGGATTAAATAATGACGATTATAGCACTATCCAGCAAGCCATGGGTGGAGGAAACACGCTCATCGCCGAGTTCAATACCGCAGCCTCGCCGACCAACGACCGGGACAGGGCGCTTTTTGGCCGTCTTATCGGACTAAAATGGCAGGGCTGGATAGGAAATTACTACGAGAGCCTCGCGAAAGATGGAGGTGTCCCCGATTGGGTTGTTGGGAACTGGGAGAGTGAAAGAAAACAGACTTGGGAATATTCGGGACGCGGCATTGTGCTGCTTGACGAGGGTGGAAGGGTCGAAGTCCTCACAGAAAAAGACGATATTGGCAAAAATGGCATGAAAATGATCTTCCGGCAGGAATGGGCGAAGACGCTTGGAATTAAAAAGCCTACCTCGTATCGCTATTGGTTTGAGTGGGTGATTGCTGATCCGCTCGTGGAAGAGATCGCTCACTATGATCTCGACGTGACTCCCTCGGGAAAGAAAAAGCTTGATGCCTTAGGCTTGCCCAATACCTTTCCTGCAATAGTGAGATTTAAGAATGATCAGTTTACAAGCTGGTATTTCGCCGGCGATTTCGCCGATTTGCAGTTTTCAGGGACTACCTATCGCATGAAAGGCATTCAGACAATCAAGCGTATTCTCGCCGATGATACTGTCGACAACAACAGCTATTTTTTCTGGAAAGTGTACGCGCCGCTTATGCACCACATCCTGGCCGACATCGAACAGCGCAGGGTTGAGACGCGGGCGACGACAAAACCAGCGGAGACGCAGGTGCGTGTACGTGCGGTAAAAGAAGGCATTCAGTTAAAATCGAGCACAGGAGAGTGGCGTACGGTTTTTCTCCGCAGCGTGAATATGGGACCAGCCGAACCCGGGAAATTTTTTACAGAGTTCCCTTATGATAATGACACGTATGTGCGATGGCTCAATTATATAGGAAGCCTCGGTGCGAATACGGTGCGTGTGTATACGTTATTGCCTCCCGAGTTCTATCGCGCGCTCAAAATCTATAACCAGACTCATCCGGATGCCCCGCTCTTTCTGTTGCAGGAAATATGGCCGGAAGAAAATCCTCCCGGCGGGGATTATTTGCGGCCTGCGTACCAGGAAGAGTACTTGAAGGAAATAAATTATGTCATCGACGCGGTCTATGGCAGGGCGAATGTCCCGCAGCGCAAGGGCCGGGCCTGGGGTGTCTACTCTGTCGATGTCTCGAAATGGCTTATCGGCTGGCTTGTCGGCAGAGAGCTTGAAAGCGTCGAAGTGATGCAGACAGACGCGGACCATACGGGAGCGACATATACTGGCGAATATGTGTCGGCGGGAAAAGGCGCATCGCCGACCGAGGTCTGGCTGGCCGAGTCTCTCGATGCGGCGGCCATGGCCGAGGCAGAGCGATACGGGGTCCTGCATCCTGTGGGCATTGTGAGCTGGCCGACGCTGGATCCGATTGAGCACGACACGGAATGGGACCCAAAGACCGGCAAGAGCAATCGCTGGAATGACCGCGCGAGCGTTGCCATAGAGCACCTCGATGTCACGGAGAAAATGACCGCGGGGCTGTTCGGCGCCTATCATATCTATCCGAATTATCCGGATTTCATTGTCAATGAGCCTTCATACGGCGACTACCGTGATGCAGTCGGAATATTGAGGTACGGGGGCTACCTGGAAGAGTTCATAAAGACGCACAGCCGGTACCCCGCGATTGTCGCGGAGTTTGGTATGGCAAATGGGGCGGGGGTGGCGCACATCTCTTCGGATGGTCTCAATCATGGCGGCGTCGATGAGAAAACTGCGGGCAGAGATATCATGCGCATGTATGCGGCCATTCAAAAGACAGAGTATTCAGGCGCTTCGATCTTCGAATTTATGGATGAATGGGCGAAGAAAACATGGATCACTGAACCCTTCATGATACCTTTTGATCGCAGGGTCCTGTGGCACAACATTGTCGATCCCGAGCAGAATTACGGTCTCATCGCGAATGAAACAGTGCCGCCTTCGGCGCCGGAGCAAAAAATTTCGGGCGGCGGAGTTCTTTCCGGCCTCGAAGTGTCCCACGATGCCTCGTATCTCTATCTCACGCTGCAATTGACAGGGCCAAAAACACCTCAGGAGTACGAAATCCTCCTGGGCATCGACACCTATGACCGGACCTTGGGGCAGATGCACTGGCCAGGCAACTTGGAAAAAACAGCCTCCGGCCTGGAATTCCTGCTCGACATTCAACAGAATGAAGCCCGATTATTGGTCATTCCTTCATATAACATCGCCTCCGCGCGGTACGCGACGACGCTCCGCCGCGATGGCGCGTTTGAGGAAATTCAGTTTCTGGTCAATGGCAAGGTGACGACGAAGACAGGCAGCGATATCCCGGAGAGACGATTCAATGCATCGCTCATGCGACAAGGGCCCTTCGATGAGTCCGGCAATCTTTGGAATATCGAGGGAAATTTGATTCATGTCCGCATACCGTGGAACCGTCTCAATGTCACTGATCCTTCTTCGCGCAATGTGTTGAATGATGCGCGGAACATAGGTGATCCCGGCACTGACGTGCTCAAGACGATAATAACGGACGGTTTTGTCTTCGACGCGCGTGTCCTCAATGCGAAGACAGGTACGGAAGCGGGCCGCCTGAATGCGAATACTGACTCTCCCTATACATGGCCGGGATGGGAAGAGGCGCCTCCCTACCGTGAACGGATCAAGAAAAGCTATGGTATAGTCCGCGATACATGGAAACGGGAGGCTGAGAAGGAGAAGGCGATCATTGCAGACTTTTTTGGTATACAGAGCGTGCGATGATATCGGGAAGAAAAGCGATATTTGCCTAGAAATATATATTTAGAGAGGAATAAATTATGGAAGACCCAAGACTTGGAAAGCTTGCTCATTTGCTTGTGAATTATTCGACCAAGGTGAAGCCTGGCGACAAGGTGCTCATTGAAAATGTAAACTCCGAGCCCGATTTCCTGCGGCTCCTCATTGAAGAAGTGCACGCCGCGGGCGGGCTTGCCTTTCTTTCTCTGCGGGACAGGCGGCTTGAGCGCACTCTTTTCATGAACGCGCCGGAGGAGCAATTCGAATTGCAGGCCGAATTTGAGCGGGCCCGCATGGACAAGATGAATGTGTACATCGGTTTTACGAGCATGCGGAATTCTTTTGCGTGGCAGGACCTGCCGCAGGAAAAAACAGAGCTTTACAACCGCCATATCTGGAAGAAGGTGCACATCGAGCGGCGCATCACGAACACCCGGTGGGTTGTTTTGCGTTACCCGACCGCGGCCATGGCCCAGAATGCCGGCATGAGCGAGGACGCGTTTGAAGAGTTCTACTTCGATGTCTGCACCATGGATTATGCCAAGATGTCCCGTGCGATGGATGCACTCGTGACTTTTCTTGAGAAAAGTGACAAGGTGCGCGTCAAGGCGCCGGGCACCGATCTCGAGTTCTCGATAGCGGGCATGCCGGCCATCAAATGCGACGGCACGATGAACATTCCCGACGGCGAAGTCTACACCGCCCCGCTCCGCGAATCCGTGAATGGCGTGCTCAGCTACAACACGCCGAGCGAAAAAGATGGCTTCAAGTTTGAGAATATAGTCTTCGAGTTCGAAAAGGGCAAAATCGTGGACGCAAAGGCCAACGATACCTCGCGCATCAACAAAATACTCGACATCGACGGCGGGGCACGATATCTGGGTGAATTTTCATTCGGGCTCAACCCTTACATTACAAAGCCAATGCTCGAAACGCTTTTCGACGAAAAGATTGCGGGCTCGCTGCACATCACACCCGGCAATTCTTACGACGATTGCGATAACGGCAACCATTCGGCGCTGCACTGGGATATCGTGCTCATGCAGGATGCCGACTCGGGCGGCGGCGAGGTCTGGATCGATGGGAAATTGATACGAAAAGATGGCATTTTTGTCGCGCCGGAGCTGCTTGCGCTGAATCCCGATGCTCTAAAGGACTGATATGCCGAGCTCCGATCATGCTCAATTTATGCGTTAAAAGCGAGGGCACCACCGGCGGGCACCCTTTTTTATTCACCATCGTTGCCGATGGACTGAACGGGGCAATCGTTGAGCGCTTGGTTTGCGAGTTCCGTTTCGTCTGCGGTTTCGGGCTGGTGGATGACGAGCGCCTGTCCATCATCGCCCAGCGCAAAAGTGTCGGGCGCGGTCGATGAACAAAGCCCGCAGCCGATGCACGAAGAGTCGACATACCATCTGCCTTTTACATTGCCCGTAAGTCGGGCTGATTTGTCTGCCACAGCATCTCCTTCGCCGGCGAACCGGCTTTGTGTGTCATTGTCTTTTTAAAGAATACTATATTGAAAAGGCGCTTGACTGTAACCATTGTTACAAAAAGAACCGGGCGCGGGGCCCGGCTCTTTCTGGTTGTTACAACCAAGTGCTTAGGCGATCTTGACTTCGATCGTTTTCGGAGCTGCCTCAGGTTTCTTGGGCATCACAACCTGCAGCACTCCGTTTTTGAAGTGAGCCTCGATGCCATTTGCATCGACATCTTCGGGAAGCGTGAAGCTTCGCACAAACTGGAACTCTCTGCGCTCTTTCCGAATCCAGCGATCTTTTTTGGATTTCTCCTCGGATTTTTCATTCTTTAAAGTGGAAAAAGTGAGCTGGCCGTTGCGCACTTCGAGCTTGATATCTTTTTCGTTCAGGCCAGGAAGATCGGCCTCGAGCATGTATTTGTCGCCCTCTTCATAGACATCGATTTCGGGAGTGCGGAATCCCGGCATGAGCCACTCATCGTCATTGAAAAATCTCTCCATAAGGTCAAACGGATTGTTTTCATACATTACCAAGCTGTTCATAATGAACCTCCACAAGTGGTGAAGTGCGGCAGGTTTGGATCCTCACAGGACCATGACACCCGTCCGGAGCCCTTTTCGGCGCTCAGTATATATGATGCAAGTAGTGTGCCAAAATTGAAAAAATTTTGATAAAATTTATAATTTATTTTATTAAAATGAATTGATAACACAAACGAAAGCCTGCCGTCATGCCTGCTCCGCGGGATGATTTAGCCTTGGTTCCGCATGAAACAGGAATATTGCGATTCACGCTCGTTCTCTATGTCTGAATGAAACAATTGTATGAAAATGAATCATGTATGTGTGTATAATTGATACAACTGATTGGCGCACACCTCACTTTTGCCATTATGGCGCACTCACGTGCCGGCGGAAAACAGAAGCGCTCGACGGTGGAACATCATCCCTCTTTCATTTTTTGCTTGCGAAAATCAGAGGTAAGGGCTACACTATGCACGTAAAGTACTTACAGGAGGTCTTCATGAAACGTGTGTTGATTGTTGGATTTGTGCTCCTGCTTGGCGTCACTATGGCCTTTGGCCAGCAGAAAGTTGGTGCTTATACCACCCTCGAAGAGCCACTTGCGAAGGAGCTGTTCGACGAATTCCAGAAGGAAACCGGAATCGTCGTGAACTGGCAGAGGCTCTCGGGCGGAGAGGTTGAGAGCAGACTTGAAGCAGAGAAGGCAAATCCCCAAGCATCGATCTGGGTCGGCGGCGTTGGGCTCAACCATATAAGCGCCAAGCTCAAGGGTCTTACCACCCCTTATAAATCGAAAATGCTCGCGAATACCCCGCTGCAGTTCCGCGATCCCGAAAATTACTGGGTAGGGCTGTATATCGGTCCGCTGTGCTTTGTGACCAATAATAAAGTCGCAAAAGAGCAGGGTCTTGTCCCGCCTACTTCCTGGGCGGATCTGCTGAAGCCTGTGTATAAGGGAAAGATTCGGATGGCGAATCCCACCACTTCGGGCACGGCGTACAATACTCTCACGACGCTTCGCTATGTGTTTGGCGGCGATGAAAACAAGGTGTTTGATTATCTGGACAAGCTCGATAAAAACATCGACCAGTACACGAAATCCGGCTCTGCTCCCGGCAAGAGCGTAGGAATCGGCGAGATTCCTGTCGCGATCGGTTATGCGCACGACAATGTCAAGCTCAAAGTCGAAGGTGCCGATATCACCATCACCTTCCCTTCGGAGGGCACCGGCTATGAGATTGCCTCGATGTCCATGGTGAAGGGTGGTCCGGATCCCGTCAATGGCAAAAAGCTTTACGACTGGATACTTTCGCCCAAGGCCCAGGAAATCATTGCAAAGTGGTATGTCATTCCTCTCTCTAAGCTTGCCAAGAAAAATCCCAGTGCATTCAGCATCAGCGAAATCAAGACTGTCGATCAGGATGTTATGTGGGATGCGGCAAATAAGGAACGCCTCCTTGAGCGCTGGGTAAAAGAGATTGGTTCGAAGCGCTGATTTTTCTTGCATCAAGAAATAAACGGAAAGAACTGAACGGCCGGGCCCTGTGGATGATGCTCCGCGGTGGTCCGGCTTTTGCTATGACGCTTTTTTCAAGGGCTTATTTGAGAAAGAGGACTTCAGGTGTTTACCAAGAAAAAGCTGATTATGTTTGCGGTGGTGTGCGCCATCTTTGCGGTTGGGGAGTTCTGGATTTTTTCTACTCTTCAAAACACCTTCGAAAAAAACTCAATCAAAGAGATGACATCGCTGATCAAGGCGATGACTTCTTCAGCGCCTCAGAACGATGAAGATTTGGCACACTGGTCCGAGGAACTCTCTGCGATATATCCAGATAACCGCTTTTTCGTGATAAAAGGCGTTCCTGGCGAAGAGGGAAGCGAAAACATCGGTGGGGACAGTGCTCTTTTCGATATATGGAAGCTTCCGGCAAACGCGACAATCGCAGAAAATGCCGCCGAATCAGTCTCCTATCTCGAGGTGTTCAGGTGGCCGGCAAAAGTCTCATTTTTGGGAGTGCCGTACACACTCATGGTGGCTCCAGTTCCCGATGAGGAAGACAGTTCAGCGCGCGCTACTCTTCTTGTAGCGATTGATGCGAGCGGCTATGTCGCTTTCGGAAAGCTCGTGCAGTCCCTCGCTGTGGTGGCATTCCTCCTGTTTTCCCTTGGTTTTGGCATCGCGACATTTTCGCGTGATCCGATTAGCGGATACGCGATTCTCGTGCTGGCTGCGATCGTCATTGCATTTGTCGCATATCCGTTGATAGAAGCCGTGCGGCTCACTCTCGTCAAGGAAGGGAGGTTCAGCTTTGACGTATGGAAGACAATTCTGTCGAACAGGCAGTATTTGCAGGCGCTTTGGGGTTCAATCCAGCTTGGTATCGTGACCGCAACCCTCTCGACTTTTATTGGTTTTATGTATGCCTTTGCGGTGGCGCGCACCAGCATGAGAGGCAAAAGGCTGGTGACAGGGCTCGCGACCATGCCAGTGATTTCGCCACCATTTTCTCTGACTCTGTCGATCATTCTGCTCTTCGGGAAAAACGGCATCATCACGAAGCAGTTGCTCGGACTGCAGAATTTCAATATCTACGGCCTTGGTGGACTCGCGCTCGTACAGACAATAAGCATGTTCCCGATCGCGTTTCTGACGATGCAGGGGGTGTTGCAGGCGATCGATTCGACGCTGGAGGACGCGTCACTCGATCTCAACGCGTCGAGATGGCATACTTTTGCGCACGTGACGCTGCCGCTCGCCGCGCCGGGTCTGCTTTCGAGCTGGCTTCTCGTGTTCACCAATTCGCTCGCGGATTTTGCAAACCCCTTGTTGCTGTCGGGCTCATACCGGGTGCTCTCGGTCGAGTCCTACATCGAGGTGACCGGAATGGGCAGGCTGAATAACGGCGCGGCTCTTTCCCTGCTCCTGCTTCTGCCGACGCTGACGGCATTCCTTGTGCAGCGCCGATGGGTGAGCAAAAAATCCTTCGTGGTCGTGACGGGCAAGCCTTCAACGCGGCTTTCCGACCTCGCTTCACCGGGCGCGAGAAGGGCGCTGACGGGATTTGTTGCGGTGGTGAGCGGGTTCATTGTCGCTTTATATGCGACGATCGTTGCGGGCTGCTTTGTGAAAAATTGGGGTATCGATTACACCTTTACGCTCGCAAATATCGGTGAAGCCTTGGCTCGGGGCAAGCAGGCGCTGCTCTCGACGATCACCCTGGCGGGTATCGCGACGCCGATAGCGGGCATTCTTTCGATGGTGGCAGCGTTTATTCTGGTGCGCAAGAAATTTCTCGGCAAGCGCATTCTTGAATCGCTCATCATGACGCCTTTTGCGATTCCCGGTACGCTGCTCGGCATCAGTTTCATCCTGGCGTTCAACAAGCCACCGCTCCTCTTGGTCGGCACTGGCGCGATTCTGGTCATCAACTATGTCATCAGAGAGCTGCCTGTCGGGGTGGAAGGCGGTGTCGCAGCCCTGCGCCAGATCGACCCGTCGATCGAAGAGGCCGCCTCGGACCTGGGTGCGGATCAGGCGACGATATTCCGGACCATTATTTTGCCGCTGATCCGGCCTGCCTTCATTTCGAGCATGTCCTATACATTTGTGCGCTCGATGACGGCGGTTTCGGCCATCATTTTCCTGATCAGCGCGCGCTGGTACCACATTACGATCCAGATTTACAATTTTTCCGAAAATTTGCGGTTTGGACTTGCGAGTGTCCTTTCGACGATGTTGATAATTATTGTATTGGCAGTGTTTGGGCTCATGCGGCTTTTGGTGCGGCAGAGCGAGTTTTTGGAAAAGACGGTGACGACGCAATGATGGAGGACAGAGCCGTGAGGGGACGCCGGCGCGAAAGAGCGCGGGCGCTCGGTTGCGTTGCTCAAAATAACTTATTGTAATGAAAGGGAATGATATGGCAGCAAAATCCGTGCCTGTAATGCTTTCTGATGTGACCAAGATATTCAGAGATCCGAAAACCAAAGCGGAGGTTCACGCCGTCGAGAATGCGAATTTCGATGTGAAACCGGGCGAGCTCGTGACGCTGCTCGGCCCCTCGGGTTGCGGCAAAACCACGACGCTCCGCATGATTGGCGGCTTCGAACTGCCGACAAGAGGCAAGATTCTCATCGGCGACAGCGATGTGACCTTTTTGCCGCCAAATGTTAGACAGACGGCCACCGTGTTCCAGTCTTACGGACTTTTCCCCCATATGGATGTATTTGACAACGTTGCCTACGGTCTCAAGATTCGGAAGCTTTCGCAGGACGAGATAAAGAATCGGGTGAATGCCGTCCTCGATCTTGTAGGCCTTTCCGAGCTCGCCCACAGGGCGCCTGGGCGGCTTTCCGGCGGGCAGCAGCAGCGCGTGGCGCTCGCTCGCTCGCTCGTGGTCGAGCCCCAGGTTCTGCTTCTCGATGAGCCACTGTCGAACCTCGATGCTCTTTTGCGCGAGCAGATGCGGGTGGAAATACGTCGTATCCAGAAATCGCTTGGCATCACCGCAATCTACGTCACGCACGACAGAATCGAGGCGATGAGTCTCTCGGATCGTGTCATCGTGATGCGCGATGGCAGAATTCAGCAGGTAGGAACGCCCGGCGATATCTACGAATACCCTGTCTCGATGTTCGTGGCGGGCTTTGTGGGCAAGGTGGCCTTTTTCCCCGCCCGCCTCGAGGGGATCGAGGACGACGGACGGACGGCGCTGTGTACGGTTGGGGGAAGAAAGGTGCGTGCGGGTTCAGTGGCAGGGAATCTGGGCGCGGGCGCGCGCGCGGTAGTGATGGCGCGGCCTGAGTCGCTGCGGTTGGTTGGGCGGGAAGACGCCATCGCGACGGGAATGGTCACCGCGCGCGTGTACCTTGGCTCGAGTGTCGAAATCTATGTAAAGACCGAAGCGGGCGAAATTCTCGTTCAGATCGATGATCCTTCGGGCAAGATTCTTCCATCCGAAGGCGAGACGGTCTGGATTGGCTTCGACGAAAAGCTGGTCCGGGCATTGCCTGCAGACTGAGCACTGATCGCCGGCTAATTATTCTGTCGCCATCTCAGGAGATAGGCTTCGATGGCGTCGATGATCAGATACAGAATAAGGCCGAATAACGAGAGCGCCAGAATGGCGGCGTACATGTCGGGATAATCGACGCGCGACCAGGCGTCCATAATGTACCAGCCAAGGCCATCGATAGAGGCAAAGGTCTCTGAAAGAAAGAGCACTGCAATGGCGGTTCCCAGGCTGACGCGAAGTGCCGACATGAGCGAAGGTGTCGTCGACGGCACAATCGCAAGCCTTATAATTGAAAATCGCGAAAAGCCGAGAATTTTCACGCTGTCGAGCAGGGCCGGAGCGATACTTTTGGCGGCGTCGCGTCCAGTCACGAAGAGCTGGCCAAAAATGACAAGTGCCATCAGCGCGACTTTTGATGCATCGCCAAGCCCTAAAAACAACATAAGGATAGGCAGGAATGCCACTTTTGGAAGCGGGTGGAAGAAATAGATGAGCGGGGCGAAGAAATTGTCAAAAAAGCGGACTCGCCCCGCCAAAAGCCCCAGCATCCACGCGAGGGGTCCTGCGACCAGCAGCGCGAGGAAGACGCGTCGGGCCGAAGCCAGCACATGAATTTGGAAAATACCCTTGTGCAGATTTTCCGAGAATTTGGCGAAGGCGAGCCATGGCGAAGGCAGGAAAGGCCGCTTCAAAAGTGCGGCCGCAGCCCACCAAACCACACAGACAAATATTGCCGCCGCGACAATTTGTGCGGTTTTTATCAAGAATTTCGATACCGAGGGAGAAAGCGTTGAGATTATGCCAGAGACTCCCTTTGGTGCCTTTTCCAGCGTAGCGACCGAAGCGGGGGATCGTCCGGCCGGATTTGTTGCAGATGGACCTGCCGGGGATTGACCTGCAGTTGCGACCCCTGCCTTTTGTGCCACCGCTTCATCAAAAGCGTGCCGAAGTCTCCCGACGGCGGAAAGGTATGCGGCATTTTCGCGGGGATTTGAAGAGCTAGAAAGCTCAGAAGAGCGTTGTCCCTGACTGGAGAACGTGGCCGCCTGTTCGCCTGGATGATTTGGAGTATGCTCCCACCTGTGGGGATTTTGCACGGGCATAAAGTCTTTTACCGGCATACTGCCGTCAAGAATCAAAATAGTATCGGCGAGATATACCGCTTCCTCAATTGAATGCGTCACGAGGATAATGGTCGTCTGGTGTGTGCGCTGAATCGCGCGCAGCATGTCCTGGACTGATTCGCGCGTCAGCGCGTCGAGGCTTGAAAATGGCTCGTCCATGAGAATGAGCCCGGCATCGATGGCGAGCGCCCTGGCGACCGCGACTCTCTGCTGCATGCCTCCAGAGAGGCGAACCGGATACGCTTTGCGCCATTTGGAGAGCCCGAGTTCCTCGAGGATATCGCTTACCCGCCTGCGGCGCTCGTCGGCGGGAACCCCAAGCGCTTCGAGTCCCAGGCCGGCATTCCGCTCGACAGTCAGCCATGGGAGGAGGCCAAAATCCTGAAAGATGAAACCGATCCTCGGCCTTTGCATCAGGATGTTTCCGCTTTGAGGAGAGAGGAGCCCCGCGATGAGGCGCAGCAGTGTCGTTTTTCCGCAGCCCGATGGACCTATCACGGCGGTGATCCGCCCCTCCTCGAATGTAGCTGAAAAATGTTCAAAAACGGGGACCGGAACACCATGTGCGGTATAGGAAAAGCTGATATCTTCGAGGGTTACCATCCGCTTACCATGCTGGCATCGACAAGGTCAGCATGCTTTGGAGACGCTTTGATGAGGCCCTTTGACAAAAGCCACTGCACGGCATTATCGATACTCGCCTGCGAAGGCAGGCGGGGCGCCACATATTTTGGGAATAGAAAGACACGTGCCGCTTCTTCGGGGAAGCTGAGCGAATCGACGAGCATCGATCTGTACTGGTCCGGTCGGGCGTTGATGCGCTGGGCTGCTTCCCAGTATGCACGATAAAAACGCTGTATCGCGCCGGCATTCTTCGCGATGACGGCAGGAGGAAAGGCCAGAACCCCCGCCTCGAGCCCCGAGTCGTCCGAAGAGACGAGGATTTTCGCCCCCCGGAGTTTGGCGGTGGTGAGGAAGGGTTCGGGCATGACAGCGGCGGCTATCTGGTCCGACAGCAGCATCTCGAGCCGCACCGGCATTTTGGGCACCGGCACCAGGTTGAGCGCGCCCGCGCCAAGGCCCGCCTGAGTTGCGCTCCAGTCGGCAAAATAATGAATGATGGTGTTGAGCGATACCGCGACATTTTTCCCTTCGAGCTCTTTCATCGATTGAATGTTCGATTTAGGAGAAACGGCGACTCCATAGCGGCCGTTCGTGAGGCTTGTGATCTTGAGGGGGAACCCTCCCTGATTCGCAAGGACGACTGCCAGCACATCGGTCACCGCCCCATCGATCTTTCCCGCCTGCAGGGCCGAGTCGCGCTCGACCGCGCTCGAAAACCGGACAAGATTGATCGCAACGCCTTCGCGCTGAAACAATCCTTCATTGGCCGCCACGATGAGCGGCAGCGAATCGGCATCTGCAAAAATTCCAATGCTCAAGGGAGCAGCCAGAGCTTGCTGTGTCGCAGATTGCGCATAAGGCTGCACAAGCGCCGCAATCGCGATCAAGAGAACAGAAAATATTTTCATGGAAATTACGACTCCTCTCTACTCCATCTGAAAACATTTTTGTCAACAATGCCCAGATGGTCAAGTATGCGGTAGACGACAGTATCGACGAGGGATTCGATATCCTTTGGTTTGCTGTAGAAGCTGGGAGAGGCGGGAAGGATGACCGCGCCTGCCTCCTTGAGCTGGGACATGGCACGAATCGAGACAAGCGAAAGCGGGGTCTCGCGGGGCACGACGATGAACGGCCAGCCCTCTTTCAGAGCAACCGCGCCGGCTCTGTGGATGAGGTTTGAACAGATCCCGCTTGAAATGGCTCCCAATGTGCCCATGGAACAGGGCGCGATCACGGTGCCGCAGAGGCGGAAAGAGCCCGAGGCGACGGGAGCTGAAAAATCACTGTTGTCGTGGAGGGTGATGAGGGCGGGCCCGCCATCGGGACCGCCCTGCGTTCTCAACTTCCCAAGCCAATACCCCAGAGGCCGGCCCGTCTCTTCCAGAAGCACGCGGGCACCCCACTGGCTTGCCACGACATGGAGGATCACTCCCCTCGCTGCGAGCGCGGACATGAGACGCAAAGAATATATAGCACCAGAAGCGCCGGTGATGCAGACGAGGTAGCGCATTGCCATAGGCTCATTTTAACGTACGTAAATATCTAACGCAACACCGCATAGATAAATAATCGGGATAATCTGATTCAGTGTATAGGCGGCCAGCTTGATCCGGCTTTCGGATTTTCGGGCCGAGATCAGGTGCTCCGCGACAAGAAGAAGAAAACAGAGGGCAAGGGCGATTCCCGTAAAGATGTCTGGCGTTTCCCAGAAGTAATAAATGCTTATAAAACCTAAGAATGCCCCCGCATGGCTCAGCGCCGCGAAGATGCGTCCGCCAGTCTCTCCAAATCGGGCAGGAACCGAGTGCAGGTGTTCCTTCCGGTCGAATTCGATATCCTGAAGTGCGTATATTATGTCAAATCCGGCGACCCAGAGCGCCACGCCCGCGGTGAGCGGGAAATAACGCAACTGGAATGTCCCCGAGATGCCCAGAAAGGCGCCCATGGTCGCGGCGGAACAAGCTATGCCGAGCCAGTAGTGAGACAGCCACGTGAAACGTTTTGTGTAGGAGTATCCGAAGAGCAACAGGCCCGCGACAGGCAGAAGCATGACACAGAGAGGATTGAGCATGGCCGCGCCCAGCACGAGCAGGACGAGCATCGCGACAGTGAAGAGCCAGAGGTCGCGGGGGCTGAGTCGGCCGCTCGGAAGATGACGGCCGGCGGTGCGGGGATTCTTCGCATCGATGTCTTTGTCGATGATGCGGTTGAGTGCATTGGCGGCGTTGCGCGCCCCAAAGGCGGCGACGACAATCCAGAACAGTTTCCAGAAGGGCGGGTGTCCATTGGTTTCCAGCAATATCGCGCTTATGACAAAGGGAAGAGAAAACAGCGTGTGAGAGATCATCACAGAGTCGCCGATTGTGCCAAGACGCCGGAAGAGGTCGCGGACGTGCTTTCCGGGGCTCGGTTTCCGGTGCGTGCCGGCCTTCAAGTCCTGGCGGCTGTCGGACTCAGGGGCGGCCGATGCCATATTCTCCCCAGCGCGAATTGACGAGTTCGACAATGTCGAGGCGCATCGAGAGCGGATCGGGCCATTCGCGCTCGTGACCTTCTTCGGGCCACTTGCGCGTCGCGTCGACTCCGAGGCGCGTGCCAAAGCGCGGTGTAGGCGAGGAATGATCGAGCGCATCGAGAGGACCTTCGGAGAATACCAGATCGCGCGCCGCATCGATGTTGTTGAAAACCCTCCAGGCGGTTTTGGAAAGGTCCTGTACGGAGATGTCGTCGTCGACCACCACGATCATTTTTGTGTACATGAGCTGGCCCATGCCCCAGAGGAAGTGCATGACTTTACGTGCCTGGCCCGGGTAACGCTTGCGGATCGACACGAGGATGCAGTTGTGGAAGACGCCTTCGAGGGGCATGTTTATGTCGGTGATTTCCGGGCAGAGCTGCTTGAGGAGGGGTAGAAAGAGGCGCTCCGTGGCCTTGGCGAGGAAGCAGTCTTCTTTCGGGGGGATGCCGACGATGGTGGCCGGATAGACGGGGTTTTTACGCCGCGTCATGCGCTCGAGATGGAAAACAGGGTAATCGTCGGGCAGGGAATAGAAGCCCGTGTGGTCCCCGAAGGGCCCCTCGAGGCGGAGTTCCTCAGGATCCACGTAGCCCTCGAGGATGAACTCGGCATCCGCGGGCGCGAGGATGCCGGTGTCGCCGATTTCGATGACTTCGGCGGGTTTGCCCCGTAAGAAACCCGCGAACATCGCCTCCCAGATGCCTTCGGGCAAGGGGGCGGTGGAAGCATAGGTGATGGCGGGGTCTCCTCCCAGGGCGACGACCACAGGCATGCGATGGCCACGCACCCGATATTTCTGGAAGAAATGCGCGCCATCCTTGTGGATGTGCCAGTGCATGCCCGCGCTGCGGTCGTCGTAGACCTGCATGCGATACATCCCCCAGTTCTGGGCTTTTGTTTCAGGGTCAACCGTACAGACAACGGGCAAGGTGAGAAAGCGCCCGCCATCCTGCGGCCAGCACTGGATGACGGGCAGGCTGTCGAAGCCTCCTTCGTCGGCGACCTCGCGGCAAGGGGCACGCCGCACTTTTTTCGGCATGAATGAGCGCGCCACAGGCAATTTTGGGAGGGCCTCAGGGAGCGCAGAAAACAATGAGAAATCCCTCACCTGACTCCATGCCCAACCGATGAGCGACTCAATCTCATTCGCTTTGTTGTCCAGGCTTTCAGCGCCAAGAGACCAGGCCATTCGTTTCTCGGAACCGTAGGCGTTGATGAGGAGAGGCCATTGGGAGCCGCGCACGTGTTCGAAAAGCAGGGCGGGGCCGCCCTCTTTCATCACCCTGTCGGCGATTTCGGTAATTTCCAGGATTGGATCGACTTCGGTGGATATCCTTGTCAGCTCACCCCTGGATTCGAGAAAGGAAATGAATTCCTGTAACCCGCTGTATGCCATAGGACTTCAGTATATCGAGGGTCAGAAAGATGTCCAAGACCTGTTATAATTATTCATTATATTTTCAGCTTATTCATATGGAAATTCCGCCTGCGAATCGTTACGATTTAGCCTGAAATTCTGAAAAGGAAGCGCCATGTCAGACATCATAATCAGTCTTGATAAGGTAAAAAAAGTCTACTTCCTCGACACTGTCGAAGTGGATGCCCTCAATGATATCTCCCTCGATATTCATGCAGGGGATTTTGTGAGCATCGCAGGGCCCTCAGGATCGGGAAAAACGACGATTCTGAACCTCATCGGATGTGTCGATAAGCCGACATCGGGGACGGTCATCGTCCATGGCAAGCGCACGAGCGACCTCAACGACGACAGCCTGACCGAGCTTCGCCACAAATCCATCGGATTTATTTTTCAAACCTTCAATCTTATCCCGGTGCTCAATATCCGCGAGAATGTGGAACTTCCTCTGCTTCTGGACAGCCAGTCCGGGAGCGGACGCAAGGCCGACCGCAAAGAATGGGTTGACTTCCTCATAGAGAATGTCGGGCTCAAAGACCGCATGCTGCATAAGCCGGCGGAACTGTCGGGCGGCCAGCGCCAGCGCGTCGCCATCGCCCGCGCCCTCGTGATGAAGCCCGCCATCGTGCTCGCCGACGAGCCGACCGCCAACCTCGATTCGGCCACCGGCGAAAGCATCCTGCGCCTCATGCGCCACATGAATGAAACATTCGGTACAACCTTCATTTTCAGCACCCACGATCCGGACATCGTCGAAGAGGCCGACCACATCATACGTCTCAGGGACGGCAGGATTGTCGAAGACCGGAGGAGAAACGGGACTTCGGTCGATTTTGCCGCGGCTCCAGGCGCGGACGAGCCTGTGGGCGCTACAGGGACAGAGGGCGGACAGTCATGATCGCGGCGCGGCTGGCATGGGCAAACCTTGGCCTGCATCGGCGGAAATCATTGCTCATCGGCATGATCATGGGGTTGGGAATTCTCATTCTCTTTCTTGGGAATTCCTTGATAGACACCGCGCTTTCGGGCTTGCAGCGTATGTTTGTGCAAGGGTATACCGGCGATCTCATGGTCACCGGACCAACCGAATTTTCCACGACTGTCCTCGGAGAGACCGCGGGCAGCGAGGAAGTGCTTCCGCACATTGCGCAGATCAAAAAATATGAGGATTTTCTGGCGAGCCGGAAGGACGTCGCATCCACGCTGCCCCTTCTGAGCGGGCAGGCTTCATTCGGCATCGGCGAGGCAGAGCTTGGCTCCGGGTACTGCTTTGGCGTGAATGTCGATGATTATCGCGATTTTTTCCCTGACAATGTGACGCTGATGAACGGGGAGTGGCCGGCAGAGAACGACGGGCCGTGGGTTCTGCTCTCCGAACCGACGCTCGCGCTTCTGAACAAAAGCGCATCGAGCCCCGTGAAACCCGGCACGAAGATCATTATGACGGCGCTCGCGAATTCCGCGGGGACCGTCATCCGCGAAGTGACCGTAAAAGGCGTGATCAAATTCAATCAGAGCAATCAGCAGCTTTCCGGAATCACACTGGTCGATGCGGATACCATGCGAGATTTGCTGGGATTTGCGAGCCTCCGGGATGGGGCTCCGGTTTTGTCCGGCCAGGAAGCGGCATTTGTGACGAGTTTCGATCCGGACAGCCTGTTCAACGATCTGTTCGCCGGTAGCGGCGGAACGGCGGCCACAGGTTCGGCGTCCGCCGCAGAGGCCTCGGGACAGGGCGCGGCCGCTTCCTCCGCGCAGACAAGCGTCCAGGCGGAAGTAGTGCCCGCCTGGCAATTCCTTCTCGTGCGCGTCAAACCAGGCGCCAGTTCTTCCAGACTTCTCTCCGATCTTTCGGCCTTTTCAAAGCAGATCGACGATGGCGATCGTGTCCAGGACTGGATCGCGGGCGCCGGAAAGGTTGCGCGCACCGCGGTTACCATCCGTCTGGCGTTCGACCTCCTCGTCGCGGTCGTGGCGGTCGTCGTGATCATGATCATGATGAATGTGCTCGTCATTTCCGTGAATGAGCGCCTCTATGAAATCGGGACGCTCCGGGCCATCGGCGCGAAACGGCGTGTTGTACGCAACATGATTTTGTACGAAACAACTTTCCTGGCCCTCATAGCGGGAGCGGCGGGCTTGCTTATTGGCCTTGTCCTGCTTCTGGTCCTGGGGAAGGTCGGGATCAGGGCGCCGAATCTGTTCTTCGAAGCACTGTTTGGCGGACAGGTGCTCAGGCCCATGGTGTCCGGGGGCGCCGCGATTCGCGCATTCCTCTGGATTCTGGCGATGGGGCTTGGGGCGTCGTGGTATCCGACCATTGTCGCGCTGCGGATCGAGCCGGTTGTCGCCATGAGAGGAGACTGAAGATGCGCCTGATACATTTAAAGCTCGCGGCGCGGAATGTGCGCAGACAGCCGCACAGGACGATTGCGCTCGGGGGAGCGGTGGCGTTCAGCGCTCTCGTCATGACACTGATTTTAGGCTTTGTGAATGGCATGGACCTCGCCATTCAGGACAATGTGACGCTCTACTCTGGCGGCCATGTGTTGATTTCCGGCTATACCGCCAGCTGGAGCGGAAGGCTTCAGAACCGGTTTGCGGACGATAATGTGGCAAAAACTGTCGGGAGCACGAATTCCGATATCCGCACGGTTTCGCCCATCGCCCAGTCCAGGGCCACGGTCGTCTTCGGTACCCGTGAAATCCAGCTCACGCTCCGCGGGGTCGATTGGGCCAAAGACCAGCTCTACCATGATTCGCTGATACTCGCCAAAGGCTACTGGAAAGGCCTCGAAAATTCCCGGACCATGCTCATGAGCGCACAGACGGCTGACCGTTTCGGCCTTTCGGTGGGAGACCAGGTGGTCGTGAGGCTCAATACGGCCTCGGGTCAGCAGAATGTCACGGACTACAAAGTCGCCGCGATATACGATGATGGCGCAGCGGGCGGCATGAACATGGCATTTGTCGCCTTCGGGGACCTCACGGCGGATCTGAACATGAAGTCGAATGAGCAGCAACAGATCGCGGTCTTCCTGAAAAACAGTACCGATGCCGAAAAGGCCGCGCAGACCATCACGGGGGAGCTCTCCTCAAAAGGGTTCACCGTGAGCCGCGGATCAGCGTCGAATACGGGCTCCTCAAATGCCGCTCCTTCGCCGGATTCCTCGACGAATGCCGATTCCTTCGTGTCCTCAATAACGGGCACCGGGCAGGACGCGAGCCGCCATCTGTCGCCAGGAACGACTCTCTACTATGTTTCTACTATACAAGAACTTGCGGGCGAAATTGGCTCCGCGCTCGGTTCCATCCGGTGGATTGGCTACGCGGTGTTCATCCTCATGCTCATCGTGAGCGCAACCGGCATTTCGAATTCATACCGCATGGTGCTGCTCGAGCGGACCAAGGAAATCGGCATGCTTCGCTGCATAGGGTACAAAAAGAAGGATGTGTTCTCTTCATTTATATGGGAAGGGATTCTGCTCGCGGGTGGCGCGGCGCTGGTCGGTGTTGTCCTCGCCCTGCCGATAGGTTTTGGTATCGGTTTTATTCCATTTAATCCGCACGGAGATTTTGGGGCCGCGCTTGTGCAGGGACATCTGCGGTTTGCGCCTACCCTGAGTCAGCTTTTATTGATTTTGGTTTTTGTGACGATTGTGGCGATTGCCGCGGTCTTCTTGCCCGCACGAAAAGCGGCTGAAGTGGTGCCTGTCGAGGCACTGAGAAAAACTGCGTAGTTCGCAGCGATAGCAAGTCGGAGGAGCATCCTATGGCGGACGTCAGAGGCATGAAAATGAGGTTTTTGAATGCGAAATTGACAAGCAAACTGAGCATTGTGCTCTTCGGGCTTGTGCTTATATTCAGCGCCAAGGCCCAGGGAGGACCACCTCCTGGAGGTGGCGGCGGCGGAGGCCCGATGGGAGGCATCGGTCTGCCTCTCAATTTTCTCCAGGCGGACAAAGATTATAAATTCCCTGACGACATAACGAAGTACACGGCGAACGACTTTCTCATGCTCGTGCGGCGGACCGACATCCGCTCGAGCTTCTACAACAGCGACATGAGCGCGACCATCTCGATGGTGAGCGTGAGCCCGGACCGTGGCACCTTCGCGAACAAGCAGCAGATTTTCAGGCGCGACAAGGACGACGCCTTCCTCATGCTCATGGTGGAGCCGGAGTCGCGCAAGGGACAGGGCATGCTGCGCGTTGACAACAACATGTGGCGCTACGACCCGACGAGCCGGAAATTCACCCACACCACCCTCAAGGACACCTACGAAAACTCCACGGTGACCAACAATGACTTCCGCCGGTGGCAGCGCTCGATCGATTATTCCGTGGAAAAGCTTTCGACAGGAACGCTTGGAAACTACAAGGTGGTCATCGGAGAGCTCAAGGCAAACAACGATGAAGTTCCGTTCCCCTACCTCAAAATGTACATCGAGACGGACCGCAAGATCGTGCTTAAAATAGAGGAGTACAGCCTCTCGATGAAATTGCTGCGCACCGCGTATTACACGCAATATGTGCAGATTGGCGATTCCTTTGTGCCGACGGTGCAGATTTTTCAGGACGGGCTGATCCCCGAAAAACGGTCTCAGGTCACCTATACCGATATTTCCACAAAACCTCTTCCTGACTATTACTTTACCAAAGAGTATTTGGAGAGGGTGAGCCAGTAGGAGTGAAACGATGAGAACAAGAAATATGCGCGGCCTTGGACCATTTGCGGCGATCGCTCTTTTTGCGCTGTGTGCGGGGAGCCTCTGGGCGCAGACTTCAACGGCGTCTGCAAGTGAGACTCCGCCCGCGGTCATCGATGAAAATTTGCTCTTCGGCGGACCGACGGATATCGTGACGGTAATCGATCCGGATACGGCGTCGGCGGGTACGGTGCAGCTCGTAAAAGACACGAAGACATACCCGGTCTTTTTGATAAGCGGAAGCGCCGGCGCCGGGCTCTACGGCAACTACACGCCGGTGGGGGCGACTTCGTCCGACAGCCAGGTGCTCTATGGCGCGGTAAATCTGTCGGGGCTGGAATTCGATTATTTGCCTACAAAGAACCTTCATTTTTCCGTATCCAACGATCTGCTGGCGGTGCCGAACGATATTCTCGCCGCATCCGTCACCGCGTACGCCGACCTGCGGCAGAGCGACCTCGTACGCCTCTACGCGGCGGGCTCCTTCAACTATGATCCTTCCAATTATCTGTCGACCAAGGAGTACGATTCCGGGACCTTCAGCTTGGACGAGCTCTTCGTGGATACGCAGATCAATGAGAAGGTCTTCTTCCGCCTGGGCAAGCAGCGGATAAGTTGGGGCGTCGGATACTGGTACAAGCCTTCCGACGTCCTCAGCCTGTCGGCGATCGACCCCGACGACCCGACCGCGGCGCGCAATGGTCCCTTCGCGTTCAAGATCGATGTGCCCATGAAGCTCAATCACCTCATGGTCTACATGGTGCCGCCGGTTTCAGGGCTCGCCGATTCTTCTTCCATGGCGGCGAAATACGACCTTGTCGTGAACGGCTGGGAACTGAGCTTCGCGGGGTACGGGCGCGCCGACCTGGAGGCCAGGCCACGCGCCATTTTCACTTTCACCGGCGC
>DJVZ01000058.1:47296-47613 GCA_002441395.1 Spirochaetaceae bacterium UBA6243
CAGTCGACACTGGGCTTAAAATATTCGGTGAGTAAATCGAGCGGTTTCTCCTTCTCGGCGCATCTTCAGGGATACTACAACGGCACGGGCTATGCGGACGCGACGATTCTGCAGGTCCCGGATGCGAGAACAGCGGTAAAAAATAGCACCACCAATACAGCGAAACAGACGAATGACCTGACTCAGACCGGCCAGTGGTACCTCGCGGGTTCGGCTTCGATTTCCGGCCGCTTTGGAGAGGGGAGAAGCCTCACGCAGGTGACGGGTTCTGCCTACGCTCTGGCCAATTTCTCCGATGGTTCGATGCGCTTCAATCC
>DJVZ01000058.1:47620-69009 GCA_002441395.1 Spirochaetaceae bacterium UBA6243
GTGCAGACCGCGTTCAGCGTCTTCTGGAACGCGGTCCAGTATTGAGCTGGAACGGACGCTTCACGCCGTCCCGAACTGTGAATGAGGGTGACTCAGGCAGAGAATGTCTTCGGCATTCTCTGCCGTTCGCGCTTTATTCGCTGGAGAGATGCGATATGATAGAAAATAATGGCGGGACTGCGTAAAAAAGCTGAACCCGCCAGCAAGGAGGGGGCATGCACGGTAGAATTCTTATCGTAGAGGATACCAAGGAGCTTGCGGAGCTCTACATGCTCTACCTTCAAAATGAAGGCTTCGAATGCAGGCTCGCCTTCGATGCGGAGAGCGCGCTTCCTTTGGCGCGAAATGAGGACTGGGACCTCATCGTGCTCGATCTCAATCTTCCCGGCATGGATGGCTTTCAGTTTCTTGAGCAGCTGCGAAAGGAAAAATCCACGCCCGTGATGATTCTGACCGCGCGGGAAGCCGACGAAGACGTCATTTTTGGTCTTGGAGTCGGAGCGGACGACTTCGTCACGAAGCCCTGTCCGCCCAGAGTACTGGCGTCGCGCGTCCGTGCCCATATCCGGCGAACCATTACCCTTCAGACGCGCCAGAACGGCAGCATTGTAAAATTTGGCCCCTTTGAGCTCGACATCGAGGGGATGTATCTGACCAAAAACGGAGAGCCTGTTGGCATTTCGGCCAGAGAATTCAATATATTGAAAGAACTTGTGACAAACCCTGGCAAACCTTTCACGCCGGAGGATCTCTATGCCCAGGTCTGGGGTCAGGAATATGGAGATATCAGCGCCGTCGGCGTGTATATCCAGAGGCTGAGAAAAAAGCTCGAGGACGATCCCGCGAACCCTTTCTATATACAGACCCAGTACGGAATGGGCTACCGGTTTAATCCGGAGGCGTTTGCGACAGGGGCAAATCCATGAAAGTGAAACTCCGCACCCAGTTTGCCATTCTCACTGTCGCGGTGACACTCTTCCCCATAGTGTTCGGCCTGCTTTTCTTTACGGGCCAGCAGGCCAAGCGCGATCCGCGCGAGCCGACGCGCATTTTTTTGAACGAGGTCGCAGAACGGTGGGGCAGGAATCGGAATCTCACCATTGAGGAAATTCGGATGGCGGGGGAACAGTCAGGTCTTCCCATCATCGATGCCGCGCTTATCGCTCCCGACGGCACCGTGCAGGTTTCTTCATTCAGAGAATTGCCTGCCGGCATCAAGCTGGAAGTTGAAGACCTGGTAAAACCGCCCTTGCTCCCCATGGGCAAACCGCGTCCGGAACTTAGATTTTTGCCCATAGATACGAACATAGAAGAGAGCCCGCTTTTGCTCTTTGACATTCAGCCATTCTGGTCGAGGGAAGATATCCGGAACCGAAATTTTATGTTGATAACGAGCTTTGCGCTGGGAGCTTTCCTGGTCGCGGGACTTATGTCGTTCCTGATACTTCGCTCGACAAATAGGGCGATTCAGAACCTTATCGATGATACTGCGACTGTGGCGAGCGGGAAACTCGATCACGAAGTGAAGGGAAGCGGTGCCGAAGAGCTGCGGTCGCTCGCGGAGAGCATAAACCGGATGCGCATCACGCTGCGCGACATGATTTCCCGGCGCATGAACATGCTTATCGGTGTAAGTCATGATCTTAAGACGCCGATCGCGCTCATTCAGGGATACACCGACGCGCTCAGCGACAACATGGCGAATGACGAAGCCACGAGAATACATTATCTGGAGATCATCCGGGAAAAGAGCGCACAGCTCGAAGATCTTGTCTCGGACCTCATCGAATTCATGAAAATCGATGACTTCAATACACCGCAAGAGACCGTGGATATGGCCCCGCTCATGATTTCGCTCGGGAAACGCTTCGAGGAGGACGCACGGCTATTGGGTCTTGAATTGACGTATGGATTCGGACGGCTTGGTTCGCCTCTGTCAAAAGAGGCGCCTCCCAACATCCCGAAAATCAGGATGAACCGGATGCTTTTCGAGCGCGCCATTGAAAATCTTGTCTCGAACGCGTTCCGCTACACCGGGCCCGGCGGGAAAGTGGAATTCCTGATGCATGTGGAAGAAGGTCATCCAGTGCTGATCGTCGCGGACAACGGACCAGGCATTCCTGATGATGAGCTGCCCTATATCTTCGACGCATTCTATCGGGGAACGCACTCGCGAAAGGAGGCCGGGCACGGTCTCGGCCTCACCATAGTCAAGTCCATGGTCGATCTTCATGGATGGAGCATCGAAGCGCGGAATCGGCGACTTTCAACTGCAAGTGCCGGGGGAGTGTCGGCGGGCGGCCCGCGCACTGGCGCAGTCGAGCATGGCCTTGAGATCACCATTCGGATGAAGGCTTCAGCGTAAGCGGACCTGGCACGTGCGCCGGCGTATTTCATGCGCCCTGCATGCGCGTGGCGGTCGACCAGAGCCCGAGCGCAGGATTCGGTACAAAGAAGAATTCTTCTCCGTCAGCGGTCGTGTGGAAGCCCGCGAGCCTGCCATGGGGAGCGTAGCGCTTGAGCGCGTGGTCGAGATCGGTCCATCGGTAGCCCACCGATTCTATTTCTTCTCTGCTGATGGAGGGGCCGGGAGCGTAGCTGATGCGGAAACGGCCTTCGCTGGAGCCATGGATGAGGTGGGCGGCGGCGGAGAGGTTTTCCGCGAGGGCGGGCTCGCGGGCGACGAGGGACTGGATTTCTGCGCCCGGGCGGTAGCCGTAGCGCCGGATCACTGCATCGATATTCGGATCTTCCCCGAAACTGCGCAGGCCCGGAGCGAAGATGAGGAGCTCGCCGCCCTCGGCCATCGCCATCCTCATGCGGTAAACGGATTTGTTGCCGAGCCATGTGCTGCGGTATTCTTCAGGATCGAGCCATACCACCGCTTTCCGGACCGGTTTTTCGAGGAGCTGGATGTTGACCTGCGCGGACAAAGCGGCCGCTTCTTCGAAACAGCGCCTGTCGAGGCTTGCAAAATATCCCCGCGGTGCGAGAGAGCCGTCCTCCGCCGAGCCTATCACCGTGAGAATCCAGGCGATCGGAGGAATCTTCCCCGCGGCCACGCCCAGAGCCTCGTCGAACAGCGCCCGCACCGGCGTATCCGCCCTCCCCATTATACCTTCCATGCCGCACACCGCGCCAAGGTAATGACTTCGGTCGATCGCTTCTTTGCCCCCCGTGCCGACGAAAATGTTCTTCGCGTGGTTGGCCATTCCCGCAACTTCGTGAGGGACAACCTGACCCACGGAAAAGATAAAGTCGATTTCTCCCGATGACAGGAGCTTGTTTGCCTGCACAGGGTAGGAATAGCGCACTCTCCCGCCGGAGATTTCGCTGACGCGCGCCTCCGGTATGCGCCCGAGCTCGGCGACATCCCGCCTCCAGTCGTGGATTCTAAAGAGCGACGCGGGAGAACCGGGGTACATGTGCGCGATTTCTTCCCCGGTCATTGGTGCGTGAGTCCCGATCGCCGGCATTATTGCCGCCACGCGGGAGCCCAGCTTCGCGACAAGCAGATCCGTAATCTGCCCGGCACGAGAATGAAACCGTGTGATGTCCGGCGGAATGATGAGTATTCGCTTTGACGTGAGCGCGCCCGAACCTTCGATGGTCCTCTCGACCAAGAGTTCGAGCTCGCTTTGATGTATGCTCCGGTCCGGATTTTTTTCATATATGTACATATGTATACTCCATGTTCAGCGGCGTTGTGTTCAGACCTTTGAGAAACAAGGCGCCCCTCCGCGGTACTCACGGCACAAACAACGGGGCCAAGCCCAGCTCTTGCGCTGTTTCACTTCTGTCGACATTATATAAAAAAGAAACATGGAGGAATAGATAATGCGACTTTCCCGTTTTTCCATTGGGACAGGTGATCGTTTTGGCCTCGAAGGCGAGGCGCAGATAGCGGCGTTCAAAGAGTTGCGCGCGCATGGCGGCGAGGCGGATATCGTCTGGAACAAGAGCAACCGCGAGCACGTGATCATTGGCTCATCGCCTGCGGACCAGGCGAACGCGGCCGCCGCGTCGGTAACAAACACCGGCTGGGATGGCAAGTGGTTTGTCGATGCCGATCACATAAGCCTGAAAACCATCGACTGGTTTCTGCCGCACTGTAATTTCTTTACGATCGATGTCGCGGAAACGATAGGCAGGCAGGCCTCCGCCGGCGCACGGGCGGCCTATCTGGCACAGGCCCAGTTCCTTCTTGAAAAAGGCGCTGCGCCCGTACCCGTCACCCAGGGGGACATCGAGACAGTGGCGGACAAATTCCTGGCCGCCGTTCAGGAGGCGGGCAACACCTATCGCTATATTGCCGCAAGAAAGCCGAAAGACTCTTTTGTCGTCGAGCTCTCGATGGACGAAACCGACGCGCCTCAGACTCCCGCTCAGGTCGCCGCGATTCTCGTCGCGGTGGCGGCCGAGAAGATTCCGCTTTCCACGTTTGCGCCGCGCTTCCCGGGGAAATTCCTCAAGGGCATCGACTATGTGGGCGATGTCGCGGAGTTCCTGAGCGCGTTCGAGGCGGAGACCAAGATTGTATTGTGGGCCGCGGACAGGTTAGGGCTGCCAAAAGGCTTCAAACTGTCGGTGCATACCGGAAGCGACAAGTTCAAGCTCTATAAGGGAATTCATGAGATCGTCACGCGGCTTGGGGCTGGCGTGCATTTGAAGACCGCCGGCACGACCTGGCTTGAAGAGATCGTGGGACTCGCGGAGGCTGACGGTGAGGGCCTCGCGCTCGCGAAACGGGTGTACGCCGCTGCCTACGCCAGAATCGATGAACTCACGGCTCCCTATGCGAATGTCGTCGAAATCGACAGGGCGCGCCTGCCCCGCCCCGATGAGGTGGCGGCGTGGGATTCAAAGACCTTTGTGAATGCACTGCGTCATGAGCCAGGTTCGCAGACGATGCAGCCGGATATGCGCCAGCTCATGCATGTCGGGTTCAAGATCGCGGCGGAGATGGGCGAGGAATACACCGACGCCCTCGTGGAATACCGCGAATCGGTAGCGCGCAATGTCCAGAGCAATTTGTATGCGCGCCATCTTCTGCCCATCATTCTCGGCTGAGCCATGCATATCCCGCGTCCAGGCATTCGGGGCAAGATACTGATATGCTTCGCGGTTATCCTCGCTTTTTTTCTTGGGCTCACCCTGGTCATGCAGAATGAGTCCATAAAGCTCTCCCGGGAATATGGAGAGAATCTTTCCAGCTATCATCTTGTGCATCGGTTTCGACTGAATTTAGGTTCTTTTCATGCTCTTGCCGATCGTTACCTTCGCGAACCGCTTTCCGTCGATGTAGAGGATGTGTATACAGGCATTGCGTCTCTCAATGCTCAGTATGCTGAATTGATTCCCCTGGAAGATGTTTCCATCCCTGTTGAATTTGAAGTGCGCGCGACAGGCTATGGCCTTGATGCGTACCTCCCCCTCGTGTCCCGCGCGGTGGGGCTGCGGGCCGGAGGTTCGCCGGATTACTATCAGGCCTTTGTCAAGGCGACCCGGATTGAAGGCTACATCGATGTATATCTCAACAGGATGCTCTCCGCGCTCATGCAGAATGGAGAGGAGACCTACGCGAAGCTCTCTCGTAAATCAGAAATACTCAACCGTACTGTTTTTATCTCGATGATTCTGGTGAGCATTCTTGCGGTTGTCATCATCGTGCTCGTCGCCGAGGCGATTACCGCACCCTTGAGGAGGCTCGCAAAGGAGGCCGAAAAGCTCGCGGGAGGCGATCTCGACGCCGGCATCGTTGAGGCTCATACGAAGGATGAAGTAGAGACACTTACGCATTCTTTCGCGACAATGGCCACGAGCATCAAAGAGATGGTAGAAGGCCTCAAGGAGAAGGCCGAACTTGAAAAGCTGCTCCATGAAGAAGAGCTTGCCCTCGTGAGCATGGGCAAGGCTCTTCGCGAAGCCCAGTTCATGAATCTGCAGGAACAGATGAAGCCGCACTTTCTTTTTAATGCCTTGAACACCATCGCGCGCAGCGCACTTCTGGAGCATGCTCCCAAGACCGAATCGCTCAGCCTGGGACTGGCGACTCTCCTGCGTGCGACAATAAAAGATTCCGGCGCGCTGTCCGGCTTGGATGAGGAGCTTACAGTTGCGCAGGCGTATCTCGAATTTCAGCATGCGCGCTTTGGAGACCGGCTGCAATGGAAAATCGATGTCCCTTCGACGCTGCTCTCAGCCAGAGTGCCCCGGCTTATGGTTCAGCCGCTTGTGGAGAATGCCGTCCGGCACGCGCTTGAGCCAAAACTGGAAGGCGGTTCTGTGTATATCAAAGCCCGCAAGCGAAAGGGGAAGCTTATCCTGTGGGTGCTCGACAATGGCATTGGCATGTCGAGAGAACGGCTGAATGAAATCCGGTCGAATATTGCCGCTTCCCTTACCTCGAAAACGTATGGACAGGGTGAATCTTTTGCAGGCATGAATGCTGAAATTCCGGCTATAAAGCAGGAATTGGGCAATGAAAATGCACTTCTGGAAGGGACTGGCATAGGTCTGGCCAATCTCGCGACGCGTTTTGCCATTCTCTATGGCGACACGTGTCGTTTTGAAATCCAGTCCAAGCTTGATAGAGGCACGCTTGTGCGAGTCATCATCCCCTTGGGAGCGGCCATAGAATGATCCACATTCTTGTTGCCGATGATGAAGCGCTTGAGCGCGAGGCCATGCTGCATATTTTGACAGGTGCGGAGCTGGGTGAACCGATACAGGTGGAAGAAGCTGCCAATGGCCTTGAGGCGCTCAAGGCCGCTCAGGCCAGAAAGCCCGATATAGCCTTCTTGGATATTCGTATGCCGGGCGTGGACGGCCTCGGCGTTGCGGAAAAGCTTTCTTTGCTCCCCGATCCGCCGATCATCATCATGGTGACCGCGTATGATTATTTTGCCTACGCGCGCACGGCACTGCGGTTTGGCGTCCTCGACTATTTGCTCAAGCCCGCATCGACGGAGGACGTATACGCCGCGCTCCGCAGGGCACTCCGGGAAATCACTAAAAAAAAGGAAGAGATCGCCCGGCGTTTGGCGGCACAGACCATGGCCGCTGATCTGGAAGCGGTGATCAACGCCGATATCTGTAACAGCCTTCGTGTCGGTACGGTGGATGACGGCGATATTCAACGGCTTGTCACCTTCCGGACTGGGGCAGCGACATGGGATTGCATCGCAATGGTTGCGGGAACGGCGCGACCATTGGCCGATGATGCTTCTTCCATCGCCGCTCGCGAGTTCTCAAGATTTTTCTATGCACTCGCCGAGCGTTTTCTTGTGTCTGATTTGGGACTGGGGAAAGCAAACCCCATGCTTTTTATTGCCTCGCAGGAACAAGATGCGGCTAAGACGGAAGCAGTGCAAACAAATTCTCCAATAATGAATTTGCTTCTTGTCATTCCACATGCTGTCCGCGTGCCTCATGCCGATGCATCTCAAAGCTTTCTCGATATTCGGCATGTGCAGGAGCAGGTTGGCGGCAGAATTGGGCAATTCTATCATCGCTGCAGCGATGCGGGCGGAGCAGATTTTCATTTCGGCATCAGTACTGAAGAGGACGGCAGCGCCAAAATCGCGCTTCAGACAGCGAAAATTGCGTTCAATCTTTCAAACGCCGGGCGTCCCGTACTGCTGTTGAACTCGGCGCATGAAATTCAGCAGAGACGGGGTTCTTCTTCCAATTCTCTGTCGGCCATTGCAATCGCATGGCTTCAGGACCATTTTATGGAAAGCATAGGTATATGGGATGTCGCGCGTGAGCTCAGGGTGAGCCCGTCACATCTTTCACGCGTCCTGAAAAAAGAAATCGGCATAGGTTTTGGAGAAACGCTCGTCCGGATTCGCATCGCCCGCGCCAAAAATTTTCTTGCCAACGGCATTTCGGCCAAAGAAGCTTCATCCCTGGTAGGTTTTCGGGACCAAAGCTATTTCACCAAAGTCTTCATGAAAATCGAAGGTGTCTCGCCCTCTCGATATATTGAGCAAATTCAGTCTCCGCAGTAGAAAACGCCCAAAGAGCATCAAATTACCAGTAATTCGCATGTAATTACCACACTCAAATTGCAAAAGTGCTTTCTATAATTTTAAGACTGCGGGTAATCTGCAGCCGATACACTACCTTTCAAAACCTTAAGGAGGTTGTACGTATGAAAAAAATGCACAGAGCAGTCCTTGTCCTGCTGCTTATCCTTGCGCCAGCCATGCTGTTCGCCCAGGCAAAGCCGATCGTCTTAAGACTTGCGGAGACCCATCCCCAGGATTATCCGACGACCAGAGGTGACTATGAATTTGCGCGCCTTGTCAAGGAGCGTTCAAATGGCCGAATCATCATCGAAGTATACCCCG
This sequence comes from Spirochaetaceae bacterium UBA6243, assembly GCA_002441395.1. Lineage (GTDB taxonomy): Bacteria > Spirochaetota > Spirochaetia > Treponematales > Rectinemataceae > Rectinema. The sequence continues at coordinate 55,975 of DJVZ01000058.1, forward strand.
GTTCTCAGCTTGGAGAGGAAAAGGCCGTAATCGAGCAGGTGCAGTTCGGCGCCATCGACATTACCCGTGTATCGATCAGCCCGGTCGCCAGCTTCGTTCCGAAACTCAACGCATTCCAGATGCCGTACCTCTACAGGGATGCGGACCATATGTGGAAAGTGCTGAAAGGGGACATCGGCAAAGAGCTTCTGGCGAGCCTCGAGCCATTCGGCTTTATCGGCCTCGGATGGTTTGACGGTGGTGCGAGAAGCTTCTACAACAGCAAAAAACCCATCTACAAGCCTTCCGATCTCAAAGGCATGAAGATCAGAGTCCAGGAAAGCGAGCTCATGATGGGTCTCGTGCAGTCTTTCGGCGCTGTCCCGACCCCAATGCCCTACGGCGAAGTATATTCTGGCCTTCAGACTGGCGTTATCGACGGTGCTGAAAACAATCCCCCCTCATACTATTCTGCGAGTCACTATGAAGTCGCGAAATACTACACCCTCGACGAGCACACCATGGTGCCTGAAATCATCATCGGATCGAAGATTTCTCTTGGCAGGCTTTCGCAGGCGGATCAGGATTTGGTCAAGCAGGCTGCCTTCGATGCCATTGATTTCCAGCGCGCTGAGTGGGCGGCCTATGTACAGCTTTCGATGGATAAAGTCAAAGCTGCCGGTTGTACAATTATTCCCATACCGGACAAGACTGAGTGGATGAAGGCTGTGGACCCCATGTATAAGAAGCAGCCCAAGGAAATCCAGGACCTCGTCGCCCGCATTCGTGCGGTGAAGTGAGTCCTTTCCAATCATGCTAAGGCCGCGCGCGATACACTGCGCGGCCTTTTGCATTCGATTTCGGCCTGTACTATCCTTCAAAATAAAGACTGCATTCTGCTCTGGCGTTTGAGGTGTGATATGAAGAAGTTTTTAGTTTCAGCGGTGACCCTGATTCACATCCTGCTCATCAATCTCTCCATGATTATGATTGTGGCCATGTTGCTGCTGGTGTTTGCGAATGTTGTGCTCCGCTATGTCTTCAACAGCGGCATTTACTGGTCGGAAGAAGTTGCCCTCGTTCTGGAAGTGTGGTTCATTTTCCTGTCGCTGGGGCTTGGAGTAAAACACCGACTGCATATTTCCATCAACATACTGAAGCGCGAATCAGTGTCTGCCTGGCTCAATAAGGCGCTCGACCTGCTCTCCGACATAATATTCCTCATCGTCGGTTTTGTCATGATCGTCTACGGAGGCAAGCTGGTTCAGTTCACCATGCGGTCGATAATGCCCGCGACAAAGTGGCCGGCCGGCATTCTCTATCTGGTGCTTCCTATTGCTGGTTTTGTGGTCGTTGTCGAAGCGCTTTTTCATATTCTTGGATATAACATGTTCGATGAAAAAATTGATAAATACCTTTCCGGCAAAGGCGGAAAGATACGTGATATTTTCAGGAGCGAATCATGACCGATCCTACTATTGCGACTATCATCCTCCTGGGTAGTTTTGTGCTGCTCATGATACTGCGGGTACCGATCACCTTTTCGCTCGCATGTGCGTCGATTGCCACCGCGGCCTATTTGCATATTCCTCTTATGGCTATTGTCCAGCAAATGGTGCAGGGGGTTAAGTCTTTCTCTTTGCTCGCGATTCCCTTCTTTATCATTGCGGGTGAGATGATGGGGCGAGGAGGGATCGCGCTCAAACTGATCAATCTCGCGAATGTGCTTGTGGGAAGAATCCGCGGCGGACTTGCGATGGTCAATGTCGTTGAAAGCATGTTCTTTGGTGGCATTTCGGGTTCTGCGGTCGCTGACGTCGCTTCGACTGGCACCATCATGATCCCGCTCATGAAGCAAAAGGGCTACGATGACGATTTCTCAGTCGCTATCACGGTGACAAGCGCGACGCAGGGAATCATCATACCGCCGAGCCACAATATGATCATTTATTCGGTGGCGGCGGGTGGTGTTTCAGTCGGACGGCTGTTCCTGGGAGGTTTCGTGCCGGGCGTGCTCCTTGGCATTTCTCTTATGATAATCGCTTATATCATTTCTGTGAAAAGAAATTATCCCAAAGAGCGGAAATATACCTTTAAGGAAGGCGTAAAAATCTTTGGGGACGCGTTTTTGGGTCTCCTAACCGCGGTCATAATCATGGGCGGCGTCATTTCCGGCATCTTTACCGCCACGGAGTCCGCGGCGGTCGCAGCCATCTATGCGTTCATCATTACCTTTTTTGTCTATCGGCAAATTCCGCTCAAGGAGTTCAAGGGCATCTTGTACAGTACACTCAAGACTCTGACGATGGTGATGACACTCATCGCGTCGGCGAGCGCATTTTCGTGGCTTATGGCGTATCTGCGGATTCCCGCAAAAGTCACTGAGTTTCTCATTTCCATTACAGACAATAAGATATTGCTTTTGATGCTCATCAATGTGCTTTTGCTGGTTTTGGGAATGATTATGGATATGGCGCCGCTCATCCTCATTGTCACGCCGATTCTCTACCCCGTAGTGGTCGGGAAGCTCGGGCTTTCGCCAATACACTTTGGCATCATTCTCATGATCAATCTCGCGATCGGGCTCTGCACGCCGCCTGTGGGGTCGGCTCTGTTCGTAGGGTGTGCCGTAGGCAAGGTCTCGATTGAAAAAGCTACGAAAGCGATGGTACCATTCTACATCGTGATGGTTATTGTCCTGCTGCTCATCACGTATGTGCCGCAGATAACCATGTTTGTGCCAAATCTCGTCATGCCCGGAGGCTGAGGGCCCGGACAGAGCGGCACGCCGTGCGTTTCGATTGTCTGTTGAACCTTGATACAAAATTGTGAAGGAGTTTAAGATGTCATTCGTTGAATCGCTCTTTAACGTGCAAGAGAGTGTCGTTGTGGTGACAGGAGGCGGCGGGGCCCTGCCTTCTTCGATTGCGGTCGCGTTTGCAAAAGCGGGCGCGAAAGTGGCGCTGTGGGGCCGTGGGACGCATCATCCCATGACCCGGGCTGCCGATCAGGTTAAAAAGCAGGCAGGTTTGCCGGCGGAAGACCCCAATGTGATAGGCGTCACTGTGGACACAGTTTCAAGTGCCGCATGTGAGGCAGCCTTTGATGAAACAGTGAAGTTGCTTGGCATGCCGGATATTCTTCTCAACGGCGTTGGTGGGAACATGGGCCGGAGCAGTTTTCTCGATTTCGATGAAAAAGTGTTTGAGGATGTGGTCCGGCTCAACCTCATGGCGGGGCTCATGGTGCCTTCGCGAGTCTTTGCAAAGCGCTGGATCGATGCGCGCGTAAAAGGTTCCATGATCAACATGACTTCAATGGCGAGCTATAAGGGCCTTTCGGCGGTGTGGGCATACGATGCGGCAAAGGCGGGTGTGCTCAATCTCACGCAAGCGCTTGCCAAGGAGCTTGCCCCTCACGGCATACGAGTGAACGCGGTAGCACCGGGCTTCTTTGTGGGGAATCAGAACCGCGCGCTGCTCTTTGATGAAAAGACGGGCAATCTCACCACCCGTGGCGAGGCGATTATCGCGCGTACGCCATTTGGCCGCTTTGGCGAGTATGAGGAACTTTGGGGCGCGGTGCTGTATCTGGCGAGCCCGAAAGCCGCAGGATTTGTGACGGGCGTCAGTATACCTGTCGATGGCGGATATCTGAGCGACAACATCTGATTCGGGGAGGTAATATGGCTCAATTTCTGGATGAGAATTTCCTGCTGAAAAACGAAACGGCGAAGCGGCTCTTCTTTCATGTGGCGAAAGATCTGCCGATCTTCGATTATCATTGCCATCTGTCCCCACAGGCGATCGCCGAAGATAAACCATTTGATGACATTGCTCGGATGTGGCTTGAAGGGGATCATTATAAATGGCGCGTCATGAGGGCGAACGGTGAACCGGAGTCACTGTGCGGAGGCTCCGGCCCGTGGGACGAAAAGTTCGTCGCCTATGCCCGGTCTCTTTCAAAAGCCGCGGGGAACCCACTCCTTCAGTGGTCGCACTTGGAACTGCGGAGAATTTTTGGCATCAGTGAGGTGCTTACACCGCAGAATGCCCTCGAGATCAGGGGAAAAGCGAATCATGTGCTTGCGTCCGAGAGGATCAGCCCGCGTTCGCTTCTGGCGAAGTTCAACGTAAAAGTGCTGTGTACGACAGACGATCCGGTGGATGATCTGCATTGGCATAAGGCTATTGCTGAAGAACAAAAGGCCGGCTCCGGGTTTCAGACGAAGGTGCTTCCTGCCTTCCGCCCGGACAAAGCATTGAATGCAGGCGATATTGCGGCATGGAACAAGTATGTCGATGAGCTCGGCAAGGCTGCCGGCACCGAGATCGGTTCGTACGAAGCTCTGCTCGATGCGCTTGCAAAACGCCACAATTACTTTCATGCAATGGGCTGCAGGCTCTCGGACCATGCGCTCCTTGTGCCGCCGTATGCGCCAGCTTCGGAGACAGAGCTCGATATCATCGTGAAAAAAGGTCGAAGGGGGGCGGAGCTCTCCCCTGTTGAACAAGAGAAACTCGCTACTGCGCTTTTATTGCATTTTGCCCGCCTCAATGCGCAAAAAGGCTGGACAATGCAGCTGCACATCGCGGCGCTCAGGAACGTAAATCCACGGCTGTTCAAGGCCTTCGGTCCGGATGTCGGGGGCGACAGCACTTCCGACGCTCCAATTATAGCTCCGCTTGCCAGTCTTCTCGGAGCTCTGGAGAATGAAGGCCACTTGCCGAAAACTATTCTCTATTCTCTCGACCCTTCGAAGCACAATCCTCTGGCCGTGCTCGCGGCGAGTTTCGCGGGCACATCGCCTTTTGATAACGCTTCACAGGTGCCCGGCAAGGTTCAGCTTGGCGCCGCGTGGTGGTTCAACGATCAAAAGGATGGCATGGAACGCCATCTGAAGGAATATGCCGGGGTCGGGCTCATCGGCGTGTGGGTTGGGATGCTGACCGACTCCCGCTCCTTTATGTCTTTCCCGAGGCACGAATATTTCAGGCGTTTGCTCTGCAATGCGGTGGGCGAATGGGTTGGGGCAGGCGAGTTGCCCGATGATCCGCTCTATACCGACCAGCTTGTGCGTGGCATCTGCTGGGAGAACGCGGCTCACTATTTCGGCATGTTGTAAACAAAATCATTATAAATAAAAAGAGCCTCGCAGTTGCAGCGCTGCGAGGCTCGCCTCTTATGAGATGTGTGAAGACCTATTTTTCCGTTTCCGTCATGCCCGCGATAAACTGCTTCTGCATGAGCACCACGACAATGACCGGCGGCAGCATCGCGAGCAGAGTTGTCGCCATCGCAATCTGCCATTCGATCTGGACGTCCGCGCCCGACATCATGCGGTTGATGCCGATGAGCAAGGTATAGAATTCAGGCTTTGTCGTGATCAGCAAGGGCCACAGGTATTGGTTCCATCCATATATGAACTGAATGACGAACATGGCGGCGATTGGCGTGCGGGTCATCGGCGCGAGAATGTAACGGAAAAACTGCATCGGCGTCGCGCCGTCGATCTGGGACGCTTCGGCAATTTCGCGTGGAATCGACATGAAGAATTGTCTGAAGAGGAATACCGCGGTTGCCGATACAATCATCGGCAAAATAAGGCCGGCGTAGGTATTAAGCAAGCCAAGGTCCGCGACGACCTTGTAGGTCGGCATGATACGCACTTCGACCGGCAGCATGAGCGTAATGAAAATGCTCCAGAAGCAGAAGTTTCGAAGCGGAAACTTGAAGAAGACTATCGCAAAAGCCGCCATAAGCGAAATCACAATTTTGCCTACAGAAATTCCGAGCGCCATGATGAGTGAATTCTTTAGCATAGTGAGCACAGGGGTGCCCATGTTCTGTGTGCCCTTAAAAAGCGCCTGGCGATAGTTCTCGATGAGATGGGGCCCGATGTTGAGCGGCATGGGCGCAGCCTGTATTTCAGCACTTGTATGCGAAGAAGCGGAGAAAATGAAATAAATTGGAAATAGAATAATGACAATGCCAATCCACAGCATGATGTGTGGGAACATTCTTCGGATTGCTTTTGCGCGGTGAGCGGTTCTGTCGATTTTTTGTTGTTCTGTCATAGTATATGCTCCCCGCCTCAGTAGGTGACTCGCCGCTCGATGAAGCGGAACTGAAATACTGTCAGCATGATCACCAACAGCATAAGAATGACTGACTGAGCCGCCGAGCTGCCGAGGTCCAGATTGATGACGCCATCGCGCCATACTTTATATACAAGAATGGCTGTAGACTTGCCGGGAGCTCCCTGTGTAATGGAGTGCACGATCGGGAAGGTTTCAAAAAACCCGTACACGAGATTCATGACGAGCAAGTAGAAAGTCGTGGGAGAGAGTAGCGGGAAGATGATTTTCCAAAATCGCGTTCCTGATTTTGCCCCATCTATTTCGGCGGCTTCAATCAGTGTCGCCGGCACGCTCTGCAGTCCGGCGAGGAAAAACACAAAATTATATGCTAACTGCTTCCAGGTCGCCGCAAGGGTAAGCAGCAGGAAAGCCTGATTGAAATTTAAAAGATATTGCCAATCGACATGGAAAGTATGCTTGAGCACATACGCGATGACGCCGACATTCGGGTTGAACATGAAGAGCCAGATGACGCCCGCGACGAGGGTCGAAACGGCATATGGCCATATCAGCATGGTTTTATAAAAAGAAGCGAACCGGATTTTTTTGTTTGCCTGAATCGCGAGGAAAAGAGAGATTGCCATTGCACCGAGGGTGATGCACACGGCAAAAGCAGTAGATACCGAAAAGGACTGCCAGTAATCAGGATCCGCCAGGAGTTTCGAATAATTCTGAAACCCGACGAAGATCATTTTGCCGCCAAAGGGGTCCTGCAGATAGAAGGATTGCAGAACAGCCTGACCCGCTGGCCAGAAAAAGAAAACGAAGACGATGACCATTTGCGGCAAGACAAGCAGATAAGGGAGAATCGATGCCTTAAACTCATATTGTTTGGACATAGCATTTCCTGCAAAAAAGTTGAATTATTATATACACTCACAAATCAATTGTACAGTTAAAGGTCATTCTTACATCTCAACGCTTAAAAAAGGCCGCCGGTTGGCAGCCTTTTCATTATCTGAATTGCTGAGAATTTGGCATTTTCGCCCACACAAAGTGCGGGCGAAAATAGCGTCTTTATTTATAAAGCTTCTCAAATTCGCGCAGAGTCTTGTTGCCCTCGCGAACCATCTTGTCGAGGCCATCCTTCACGGAGATCTTTCCGGCGAGGATCTCTTCCCACGTCTGATCCTCAATCTCGCGGATGATATTGAAGTTGCCAAAGCGGATGCCCATGGAGTTCGCGGTTGGTGCCTTGTTCAGCAACTGCTTGATGGCGACTTCAAGGCCCGGATTCTTTTCGTAGTAGCCCTGCGATTTCGTCAGCTCGTATGCGGCCTGCGTGATGGGCAGATAGCCTGTTTCCTTGTGCCAGAGAGCCTGGGTTTCTGGCTGGGAGATAAAGTTGAAGAACTCTGCGACAGTCTTGTACTCGGCCTTCGATTTGCCATTGAATACCCACAGCGAGGCCCCACCGATGATCGAGTTCTGGGGCGCGCCGGGGACATCGGGATAGTAGGGCAGACGTGCGACTCCAAAATCGAACTTGCAGGTTGCCTTCATGTTGCCGTACCCGCCGATCGACTCGAAGTGCATTCCTACGCGACCGGAAGTGAAGAGCGGGTTGGCCTTATTCTCGCGACCGCCATAGATGAATACGCCGGTTTTTGAGAGATCGTAGATATTCTGGAAATGGCGGACATGGATGGGGCTGTTGAACACGAGCTGTGTGTCGAGGCCATCAAATCCGTTGCTTCGGGTCCCGAAGGGGAGGTTGTGCCACGCAGAGAAGTTTTCGAGTTGAATCCAGCTGATCCAGTTGGTGGTAAAGCCACCCTCCATGCCGGAGGCTTTCAGCTTCTTCGCCACTTCGAAGAACTCAGGCCATGTGACAGGGGGTTTTTCCGGATCGAGGCCTGCCTTGCGGAACGCATCCTTGTTGTAATACATGACGGCGGTCGAGCTGTTGAACGGCATTGAGAGCATGCGGCCGTCGGAAGTGGAGTAGTAGGACTTGATTGTCGGAATATAAATGCTCGAATCCCACTTCATGTTGTTTTCGGCCATGAGCTGATACACTGGCTTTACGGCATTTTTAGCCGCCATCATGGTCGCGGTGCCGACTTCATACACCTGAATGATGGCAGGTGGCTGGCCGGCGCGATACGCCGCGATGCCGGCATTCATCGTATCGCTGTATGAGCCTTTATACACAGGAACCACTTTGTAGTCTTTCTGGCTTGCGTTGAACTGATCGCAAATGGCTTGCACCATTTCACCGTTATGGCCGGTCATGGCGTGCCAGAACTCAACAGTTGTCTGGGCATATGCTCCGACAGCCATGAGAAGGACGGCCATCAGCAAAATGACTCTTTTCATTACTTCGCCTCCAGGATTGATGATATACCGGAGAGACTCCCGGCTTTTATTACATAGAGTAGTCTACAACCGCTTTGTTAAGCGCGCAATAGAAAGCTGTAAAAAATTCTTTAGTGCAAGGCTTTGGTTTTGGCAAGTCCCAAATCCGGGAAATCCGTGATGATCCCCGTCACTCCCCATGTGATAAGGTCAGTCATCCTCGATGGATCATTCACGGTCCACGGGAGCACACCGAAACCGGCCGCGCGCACCGCCTTTACTGTCGCCTCATCGAGATATCGCGCATTCGGATTAAGGGCAATGGCACCAATGTCTTTGAGCGTCTGAACCGGATTCTCAATCGGCTTGTCGATGAGGGCGGCGACGGCGATCTCTGGCGCGGCCTTCTTCACTCGCCTCAAATACACATGATTAAAGGAAGAAATCAGCACTGAAGAAACCATATCGAGTTCTCTCACAAGGGCGACGGTCCTTTCGACAATCCATGAATCGCAGGCGAAGCCAGTCGCGTCTTTGATTTCTATGTTGACACGCCAGCCGAGGCGCTTTGTCAACTCAAGGGCCTCGCGCAGGGTCGGAATCTTGATACCGGCGAACGACTGAAGCTCTTCGGATTTTACTCTTCCTGCCTTGATCTGCATAAAAGGGTCAGTCTGTGAATACCAGGAACCCGCATCGAGAGATTTCAGCTCGGCAAGCGTGAAATCGTACACATTCCAGGGTGAACGGGCGGGAAAGCGCGCTTTGGCGTCGGTGGTGCGGACCAGCGTATTGTCATGCAACACGACGAGTTCGCCATCACTCGACGCCGCGACATCGAGCTCCCACATGTCGGCGCCGGCATCGTAGCCTTTTTGTGCGGCGACAAGTGTATTTTCCGGCGCAATGCCGCGAAATCCGCGATGGGCGATCACAAGAGGACGTGATGGTTGCATAATGAGTCTCTCCATTGAAAGATTTTCAGGCCTGTTCTGGCCACAGAGCGCGAGTCCAACACTGAATATGAAAAGAACACAGAAAAAAGGCTTGTGGCGTGTGCGACGGCGGCTCGTCTTCCGGGCACGATGATGAATTCGGGAACGCATCATGCATATTGTAGGTTTTTTCCCCGGTTCTGGCAAGCAAACACAGGCCCGCACCAGCTTGCGCTGAAAACAGCTTGCGCTTCATGACTCATAAGAATAGGATGGTGCGCGGAGACGCACATGATCGCAGGCGATGGAAATGGCGCGCGCAAGTGGATTACCCTTTCTTCGCGCAAAGTCTATGAATGTAATGTATTCAGCGTATTTGAACAACAGAGCCAGGGGCCTGACGGACGCATAGGACATTTTTCCGTTATGGAAGCGAAGGACTGGGCGGTCATCGTTCCTTATGTCCAGACCGGGCAGGGTACTTCGTTTTTGATGGTGCGCCAGTATCGCCACGGTGCGGATGTGGTGAGCCTCGAATTTCCCGGCGGTGTGATCGAACCGGGGGAAGAACCGGCCCATGCCGCAGCGCGCGAGCTTGCCGAGGAGACGGGGTGGGTATCGGAACGCATCCTCCACGCGGGCACGGTGTTTCCCAACCCCGCAGTTCAGGACAACCATTTTCATATTTTTGTCGCGCTTGGTCCGAAACCCCAAGTCGATAGGAATCTCGACGCAAATGAGATTATCGATGCACACCTTGTTCCCGCGGACGAGGTGCGCCGTCGCATGGGAGAAGGTGAGCTTCAGCACGCGCTCATGGTCGCCGCGCTTCACCTCGCGGACAGGCTTGTCGCATCGCTTGGGCCGCAGCCCTGATCAGGCCCGATAGATATCGTTGCCCTTTGAGTCGATAGCCACGATGAGCGGCATCCTCTCCAGCACGGCGACGCGCACCGCCTCCATCCCCAGCTCTTCGAATTGAATCGTGCTGAGCGAGCGAATGTGCCGTTCGGCATTGAGCGCCGCCGTACCCCCGATCGCCGCGAGATAAACCCCACGGTGCCTGGCGATTGTCTTCCGGGCTTCCACGCCGCGGCTTCCCTTGGCAATTGTCACGAGCGACGCGCCCGCGCCCATGAACGGCTCAAGGTAGTTGTCCATCCTCGAAGCGGTGGTCGGACCGAAGGCTCCCGTCGCGTAACCCTCTTTTGCCTCGGTGGGCCCCGCATAGAAGACCGGTAGCCCGATGAACCAGTCGGGCAATTTTTTTTCAGTCTCGAGTATTTTGAGGAGCCTGGCATGCGCCGCATCCCGCGCGACGAGCACAGGGCCGGAAAGAAGCACCATCGAGCCTGCGGCAAATGATCTCAGCTCTTCGAGCCATGCTGTGTCCGTATGTGAAATTTCGACAGAAGGAGCAGTGGAAGAAACTTGGCGGATGAGCCCTTTGACTGTTTCTTCCAGCTTCTGCTCGGGCGGCACGAGTTTTTGGATATGCCAACCCCCGCGGTTGACGTACACCGCAAGATGCCGGTTTGCGGCGCAGGACACCGCGACGGCGAGAGGCAGATTCGCCGCGTGGCGCGAAAGCCGTATCGCACGGGCCGAGATGGCCAAGTGAGAACCGCCCCACTGCGCTCCGAGGCCGCTTTCGCGCGCTATTGCAAGTATTTTTTGTTCCCAGAGCCGGTCCCGCACAGGCGTTCCGTCTCCCGGGGCAGATTCAGGAAGCGCGTCGAGGAGACCAAGGGCGGCGAGCTCGGCTGCGTAGAGAGTTTGGCTCGGGTTAGTGCCGCCGAGAACGACGGCAATCGCATACGGAGGGCAGCCTGAAGGGCCGAGCGCTCTGATGCGCGCGTCCAGTATTGCTTCAAGCCTGTCCTTTCTCAGAATCGCGGGGCTCTCCATTGTCAGGGAAGTGCGCGATGTGGAACCTCCGCCCTTCGCCACGAACACGAGTTTGAGCGCGTCCCCGCGTACCGAGCGGATCTGAATTCCCGCGGGGAGATTGTCTCTCGTATTGCGTTCCTCGGTCATGTTGAGAGGGCCCATCTGTGAGTTGCGCAATTTTTCCTGCGCGTAGGCTTCGGAAGCGCCCTGTGCCAGCAGCTCTTCCGGGTCGGCATCGCTCTCAATATCTATACGGTCTCCACGCCAGCCATACACGAGCGCTGTCCCCGTATCCTGGCAAAGCGGAAAAGTGCCTCTTGCCGCGATGAGCGCATTTTCAAGCAGGCTCGCCGCAACAAATCGCTCGCGCGGGCTCGAGGCAGGATCCTCAATGATTTCGGTGAATGTGGCATATTGAGCGTTCGGCATTGTGTAGGCGATTTTTGAAAAAGCAATTCGGGCACAGTCGCGCAATGCCTCAGCCCGAAGAATTATATGGCCTTCCTCTTCTCGGGGCCGCGAAAGATTGATCGGCTCAAAATCACTCTCTGAACCCCAATGGATCAGATTATCAAGACTGATATGCGCCATAGTATTTCCCCCTTAGGAGGCCGTAGGCTGATTGCGGGGCCTGTGCGCGATCCGCAGAGGCGCGCGCCCAATCGTAATCGCTTTGGCAGGGCATACCTCGTGACAGCAGAAGCAGGTAATGCAGAGCCTGTCATCGATGCGGATAATGTTCGACCTGTTTTTCTTGTCGAGTCTGAGAGCTTTGGCAGGGCATATCTCGACGCAGGCGCGGCAGCCGATGCATTTTTTGGTATGAAAAATGGGACGCAAGCGGATGAGCGAACCTGCAAAGGATCGGAGGGTATTCGGTAGTGTACTGAGCCGATGCCCAAGCTCGCTGCTATAGGGAAGCTGTTCGAAACCTTCGTGCCCGATCTCCGCCTCCGAAAGGGGGTATGTCGCAGGCTCAGCGATAGTCGCGCTCCCCACAGTCCTCTGCATGCCATCGACAAGGTAGGGGATGCGTGCCGGATCATACCCCGCACACCGGGCCGCGACCCAGTCGAGCATTGCGACGCTCTGCGATGCGAGCACAATGCCGAGCGAATAGGGCGTGCCCGAGCCAGGCCCCTCGCCTTGCATGGCGATGATGCCATCCATAAAGGTAAAACAGTTCGGCACAGACAGGGCGAGATCGACAAGCATTTCGCCGAAATCGACAACGGCGGGATACTGCAGATGCAATGCGCTCTTTGCCGTTCCGGGAATAAGCCCAAAAAGATTTTTCATCGCGCCGGTATAGGTCATGAGACGGTGGTTTTTCAGTTTCGGCAGATTGATGATGATATCAGCCTGTTCGATCATCGTTGTCAAAGGAATGTTCCGGAGCTTCTTGCCGTTTGCGATGGGGTGAGGCGAAACTTCCCGAAACTCTGTCCATGTGCCTCCGTTGTGCTGGATAGCATCGTAAATGCCGGAAGTCTTCGCGGCGAGCACACTGGGCTGCCATCCGGGCGAATCGCCGACGAGCACACTCTTTGCCCCTCGCGATTTGACAAACCGGATAACGGCACCTACAAACGCGGGATTTGTCGTCACCGCTTTTGCGGCGGGCGAAGCATTCAGAATATTCGGTTTGATGAGAATAGTCGCGCCTTCTACGTCGGGAAAACCAGCAATCCCAGCCGCCTGGGCGATTATGGCGTCCAGTTCCCGGCTTTCATAGCTTTTGCACCGAAGCAGTGCAACATCGGCTCTTTTCGCGTCGCTCATGTAATGTCCTT
>DJVZ01000058.1:69025-74466 GCA_002441395.1 Spirochaetaceae bacterium UBA6243
AAGGAATGGTCGGGAAATTACCGATGGGACAGAAAGAACTGCTCTGGAGTAGAGTGAAGGTGATGGTGGGAGAAGGGCAGCTGAGCCTTAAGGAAGCAAGCATTACGCTGAACGTCAGCTATCGACAAGCCAAGCGGATCGTCTCGAGGTACAGAGAGCAGGGGGAGGCAGGACTGCTGCATGGGTTCCAAGGAAGGAGATCCAACCATTGTTTGGACAGCGTGCTGTGTGAGCGTGTGTTTGAGGCCTACCGGACGACGGACACGGCGATGCAGCTTCTGTAGGCATGGATCAGGAACCGACGATCGAAGAGCAGTTGAAGGGCATGACACCGAGAAGCCATTTTGAACGTGCCTGCGAGCGATTGGGGATTGAGGTGATCATCGCTTCCTCTAGCCCTTGGAGAGGGGACATTTCTATTTAGGTTTGACAGGCAAAGAAAATTGTACTTGCAAAATTGAATCAAATGCTCCTATAATGGAGCATATTTATAAGGAGAGGTAACGGGCAGAATGGGAATTCGGCTTGACCGGAACAACTGGGTGTACTATATCGGGCGAGGATCGAACCTGAGGGCGCTGCTGTTATCAATAGGCTGCATGCTCGTCCTGCTTGGTTCGAGCTTCAGACCCTCCCCCGGCCCCATGTCCGCCCGCGGGGGATCCGATATAAACGACCCTGCGGTGGCCGAAGAGATTGCAATGCCCGAACCCGAGGACAAGCTTGTCAAATATTCGGTGTATGAGGTCAAAAAAGGCGATACGCTTTCTGAAATTGCGGATGAGTTCGATGTATCCCTGGATACGCTCATCAGCATCAACGGATTTACTTCCGCAAAGTCCCTGAGGCCCAAGCAGTTGCTCAAAGTGCCCAATCAGTCCGGGATCATCTATGTCGCGTCGAAGGCATCGACGGTGCAGGAAATCGCTGATGCATACAATATCAGTGCCGACCGTATAGTCGACGCAAATGGACTGATGTCCGAAAACATTTCGTCCGGCAGGCCCCTTTTTTTGCCTGACGTTCGTCTCCCTGCCGCCAAGCTTCGGGAGATCGCCGGCACACTCTTCCAGTGGCCCGTGAGAGGACGCCTTACCTCTTGGTTTGGATGGCGCAAAGACCCTTTCACAGGGCGCCGTTCATTCCACAATGCCATCGATATCGCGGCACCCTATGGTTCGGCAATCGCCGCGCCCATGGATGGCCGCGTAATAGAAACAGGCTATTCGCCCATCCTCGGCAAATATGTGATGATGTCACATTCCGGCGGCTGGAAAACATTGTTCGGGCATATGTCCGAGATTTTGGTCAGGGAAGGTCAGTATGTCTCGCAGGGGCGAACTTTGGGCCGAATCGGGACTACCGGGTACAGTACGGGGCCGCACGTCCACTTTGAAGTGATCAAAAATGGGATTCTTGTCAATCCGCTGAACTATTTGCCTTGAAGCCCTGGCGGGCCTCTTATTTGACGCGTAAGGAAATATCTGCTACAGTTGTCGCATCATGAGAATTACGAAAGGCATAGCCGTTTCTCCTGGCGTATCGATCGCGCCAGCTTTCATATTCATAGATGACTCCGCCGAAATACCCCAGTACCACATCACCGTTGCGGACGTACAGAGCGAACTGGACCGTTTTCGTGAAGCTTCCCTGCTGGCGAAGAGAGAAATAGAGGCGCTGCGCGATCATGCGAAGAAAGAAGCCGGCGAAGAGCAGGCCGCCATCTTCGACGCACACCTCATGATGCTGGACGACCCTGAATTGCTTGATCAAATTGAATTTTCGCTCAATGATAACCTTTTCAATGTCGAATCGGCTATTCTTTCATTTGAAACCGAGATGGTCGACAAGCTTTCCTCGTCGCCCGATCCACTCATTCAGGAGCGCGTATCGGATGTGCACGATGTGTTCAGGCGTATACTCGGCCACCTCAGCAAAAAGGAAAGGATTTCCCTCTCCGATATCGAGACCGAGATCATTCTTGTCGCGAAAGACCTCCTGCCTTCGGACATGGTGAGTATGTCGCGCAGTATGGTGCGCGGAATTGTGACCGAAGCGGGCGGACGTACAAGCCATGCGGCGATTTTGGCGCGAGCTTTCGAAATTCCCGCGGTGCTCGGCGTCGGGCCTGACTTTGTCGATCAGGTTAAGCCGGGGCAGCCCGTGTACGTTGATGGCGAAAAGGGAATAGTCGCTGTCGATCCCGATGATGTTTTTATTCAGCGGGAAAAGGCGGCCCGCCTTGCCCGTGTCCAGCGCGAAAAAGAAAACAAGGGGCTCCGCGAGGTCTTTGCCCAGACCAAGGATGGTACGCGGATTTCGCTCGTGGCGAACATAGAGATGCCCGACGAGGTGACGAATGCCATCGAATACGGTGCGGAGGGAATCGGGCTCTTCAGGTCCGAATTTCTGTTCCTGGGCGGGCACGTTCCCGGCGAAGAGGAGCAGTGCAAGGAATACACCAGAGTGGTACAGACTATGCAAGGCAGACCGGTGACCATACGCAC
This sequence comes from Spirochaetaceae bacterium UBA6243, assembly GCA_002441395.1. Classification (GTDB taxonomy): domain Bacteria; phylum Spirochaetota; class Spirochaetia; order Treponematales; family Rectinemataceae; genus Rectinema. The sequence continues at coordinate 71,533 of DJVZ01000058.1, forward strand.
TCTCGATATCGGCGGCGACAAGGTGCTGCCGGAACTCGGCGCGATGGGCGAGAAAAACCCGCTCCTGGGCTGGAGGGCGATCCGGTTTTGTCTCGAAAAGACCGAACTGTTCAAGACCCAGCTCAGGGCGATCCTGCGCGCGTCGATCCATGGAAAAGTGAAAATCATGTTCCCCATGATAAGCACGATAGATGAGCTTATCCGAGCACAGGGCCTTCTTGCGGAGGCAAAATGGGAATGCAAAGCACATGGCCACAGCGTCGAGCCGAACATTGAAACCGGCATAATGATCGAGGTTCCATCCGCGGCGATCTGCGCCGACGTGCTCTCCCGGTCCTGCGATTTCTTTTCGATTGGGACGAATGATTTGAGCCAGTACACGCTCGCGGTGGACAGAGGCAACCAGAAGGTGGCATATCTCAACGAACCCTACAATATAGCGGTGCTGCGCCTTATAAGGATGACAATAGGGTATGGAGAACATGCCCATATAGATGTAAGCCTCTGCGGCGAAATGGCCGCAGATCCGGCAAGCGCGGTGCTGCTCGTAGGAATGGGCCTGCGAACCCTTTCGATGTCCGCCTCGGCAATACCAGCGATTAAGCGCGTGCTCATGTCCATAACCATCGAAGAAGCCTCAGCGCTTGCCCATCAGGCTCTTTCCATGCACACTTCATCGCAGATCAGCGCGCTCCTGACATCGAAGCTCAACCTATAGGAAATGTATGAATAAAAAGGAAGTAGCTCGGAAAATATCGCCGCCGGGAAGCGGTGCGGAGCGCCAGGCGGATATCGATATCTCCCCTGCAGTGCGCTATGAAAATCTGCCGCTGGTGGTCCTCGCGGGAAGACCGAATGTCGGCAAGTCCACTCTTTTTAACCGTCTTGTCGGAAAACGCCGGGCAATCACCGATCCAACGCCGGGTGTTACGCGCGACCCCATTGAAGAAGAGTGCGAATTATGGGGAACGGGCAGAAGGGTTCTGATGGCCGACACGGGTGGGTTCAGGCTTGAGCGCGAGGGGCTGGACGAGCTGGTCGTGGCCAGAACTCTTGCGTATATAGAGAGGGCGAGTCTTATTCTGTTCATGGTGGATGTGACCGAAATAACGCCGGAGGATGAAGAATTTGCGGCGTTTTTGCGGCCGTATGCGAAGAAATTGGTGCTGGTGGTGAACAAGGCGGACAGTCCCGAGCGCGATGCGCTCGTATGGGCACACGCGCGGTGGGGATTCGATCCGATACTCTTTGTTTCGGCGGAACACAATCGGAATATCGATGAGCTTGAGGATGCCATTGTGGCGCGGCTTGATTTTTCGCGCGTGCGCGAGGTGGAAATTGACAAAGCGGATATCCGCATCGCGATCATGGGCAAGCCGAATACCGGAAAATCGACCCTCCTCAATGCGCTTGTCGGCCACGAGCGGAGTATCGTCTCTTCCGAGCCGGGGACGACCCGTGATGTCGTTGAAGGCCGCTTTCTATATAAGGGCAGGGGCATTACTGTCCTCGATACGGCAGGAATCCGCAGAAAGAAAAAGGTCACCGACAATGTCGAATATTATTCGGTGACACGGTCGATCGCTGTGGTAAGCAGGGCCGATGTGGTGATTCTGTTGATCGATGCGGAAGAAGGGCTTTCGGAGCAGGACAAGAAGATTGCGGCCTTTGCCGTGGAGGCGGGCCGGCCGGTAGTGCTTGTCCTGAGCAAGTGGGATAAAATGCCAAACATGAAGAATGCGTTTGAAGCGGCCCGCGACCGCCTGCGCTTCTTTTTTGGACAGATGGCGTATGCGCCCGTCATTGCGATTTCGGCAAAGGGAGGGCAGGGGATCGACAAACTCATGTCGACGGTGGTGTCGCTCTATGGCAAGGCGAACAAGGTGATCGAGACATCGCGGCTCAATCAGGCGGTCGCGGCGTGGGTCGAGGAAAGTCCGCCGCCGGCCGGCCCGCGCACCCGCTTCAAACTGCGCTACGCCGTCCAGGCCTCCGTGAATCCCCAGCGCTTCATTTTTTTCGTCACGCGCCCGGAAGCGGTGGCGGAATCGTATCGCAGTTTTCTCAAGAACAAGATTCGCCTCGAGCTTGGCCTCGATGGTATTCCTGTCCAGCTTGAGCTGCGTGCTTCCCGAAAAGACAGGCTGCGGAGTTAAACCATGCCTTACCTGAGCATTGGGCAGTTGGAAAAACTTCTCTCGGTACCCGCGTCGACTTTGCGCTTCTGGGAGAAGTCGGTGCCTTTTCTGACCCCCCTGCGCACTAAATCCGGCCGCCGAACCTACTCGCTCTCTGAAGTTGCGCTGATAGCCCGCCTGAAGCATCTGGCGCTCGACAGAAAATTCGGTCTTCGCCGCGCGCAGCGCCTCCTGGAATTCGAGATGCTCTACGAAGATCAGGATTACAGAGCGAACATCAAGGCGCTTCGGGATGGAATCCTTCTTCTTATGATGGAAAGCGGGCAGTGGCAGCAGGCATATCGAGATTTTACAGTGAATGCAAAAAAATCGGGAAAGGAGTTATTCGATGGAGCAGAAGATCAAGCGTTTGATGGATTTCATTGATGCATCTCCTACGCCATTTCAGGCCGTCGATAGTCTGATCAGCATGCTGGGTGCGATGGGCGCACAGGGGCTCGATGAACGGCAGGTATGGCAGCTCGAGCCCGGTGTTGTCTATTATGTCAGCCGTGGTGGCAGTTCGCTGGTCGCTTTCAGAATGGGTTTGAAGGCCCCTGCGGAAGCAGGTTTTTTGCTCGCAGGAGCCCATACCGATAGTCCCGCGCTCAAGATTCGCCCAGAGAAAGAACTTCAATCCGAAGGCTATATGCGGCTTGCGCTTGAGCCTTACGGCTCGCCGATTCTGTCCGGCTGGCTGGACAGACCGCTCGGCGTTGCGGGGAACGTTGCAGTTCGTGAAAATGACGGAGTCCTT
>DJVZ01000059.1:0-694 GCA_002441395.1 Spirochaetaceae bacterium UBA6243
TATTCACGGTTTCCCGTGTGGATACCACGTTATTTCTGTATGCGTCCAAGTCGACCAAAATACCTTTCTCCCTCGATTCTTCGGCCGCGAACGCCATCCAGTGGCCCTCGAGCGAGGCTTCGATGGACGATTTGCTTTTGAAGGCGCCNNGCTGCGTCGACCGCGTTATGGAAAATGCGCGCGACATCGTGCATGAGGCCGACATCGCCGCCATTGTGGCCCCCCACCGCGGCGCCGATCTGGATGCGCTCCCTTTCGCCGCGCAGAAAGCCGCGCACCTCCAGCCANNCCCCCATCGAGATCGCCGATTATTTCTCCCTCCGAGCCTGTCACCTGGATCACTCTCGTCTTGTCATACGTCAGGGCATTCATGCTGAAAGAAGCGCTGACGCCGTTCCTGAAGCGAATGAGGACGTCCTGATGGTCCGCGACATCATTGTCGCAGCGGTACACGCAGCGTCCGTATGGACCTTCCTCGAGGGCCCGCCTCCGGGCGGCAAGGCTCTTGTCATCGCTGATGACCGACGTGGGCCAGTCCGTGTTTTCGGTGAGATAGAGGTCGGGAGCATACCACGGACAGGCCGAGGCGTGAGGGCAGCCTTGCAGGCAGCGTTCAGGCGCGCCGGCCGGCGCGTTTTCCTCTCTGAACCAGCGCAAGCCTCCCATGGAAACAAGGCTCTCGGCGGGCGCGCCA
>DJVZ01000059.1:727-8417 GCA_002441395.1 Spirochaetaceae bacterium UBA6243
AATGATACCAGGCGATGTTTTCCTGTAGATTAAAGCTCACCGCCCTGCCGATTCGCCCTTCATCGAGCACCTTCTTCAATGTCGAAAAGAAAGGAGTGTAGCGCAGGACATGGCATACGATTATTCTTGCGCTCTTTTCGGAAGCCTGTTTCGATACAGTGGCGCACTGCCGGGGATTCACCACCACGGGTTTTTCCAGGACAATCGGACAGCCTTTTTCCATGAANNGCGAGAACCTGCTCGTAATGGAACCGGTCCGGGCTGCAGATGAAAACGAGATCGGAAGGCCTCGCGATATCCAGCAGCCTTTCCCATGAATCCGCGCTTCTCGTCTCCGAAATGCCATGCTGTCGGGAAAATTTTGTTCTTCGCGCGGGATTGGGATCCGCTATCGCGGTAAAACGGAAAAGCCAGGGATGCGTGAGCGCGAATTGGCCATATACCTCGGCACCTCTGTTTCCAGCCCCTACGAGTACGCTTTGGATCGGCTCTGTGCTCGCGGCCATGCGGTAACTCCTGGTTTTAATTGTAGAGGTATTTTCTCAAAATTCTTGCACTATTTTGTACTGATTGTTTGAATAATTTGCACGATTTGGCAGTATGCTGTATACTCNNGGTTATTCTTTTTGTATTCAATACTTTGACGACAGAAGACTGCACTTCAACTGGCACTATCATGAGGACATAGAACTTGTACTAATCAAGAAAGGCGAAGGGCAGATCCATATCGGCGACCTGGTAAAATACTACAAGGCGCCGGCAGGTTTTCTGATCGGCCCTTCGCTGCCGCACGGGCTCCTGAGCATCGGTTCGCTCCAGGGCTGGATCATTCAGTTCCAGGAAAAACAGATCAAATATCCCAACGCGCCGTCCGAATTCACCAATATAACAAACGCCATTTCGGAGTCGAAAAAAGGGCTTTCGTTCAGCCCTCCCGTGATAACGGGCTGTCTGCCGCTGATGGATGACCTGAATGGCTCGAATGGGCTTGAGAAGTGGCTGCTGCTCTTGAAAGTCCTCAACACTCTCTCGCAGGACAAGAGCAGGGAGCTGTGCTCACTGCTGCCCCACAATCAGGATGTGCAGACGGACCGATTTGAGCAGGCGATAACCCAGATATTCAACGAGATTGACAAAACGCACAACCTCGAGGAGGTCAGCCAGAAAGTCGGAATGAAAGTGAGCAGCTTTTGCAAAACTTTTAAAAAACGCTACGGCCTTTCCTTTATAGAATATGTGCACTCGATAAGAATCAACAACGCGAAAAAGCTGTTGATCCAGACAAAATTCTATATAGACGACATTTGCTATGAGTCCGGATTCAACAATGTGTCTTTTTTCAATCGAAAATTCAAAGAAGCAACCGGGCTGACCCCTTCCGGCTATCGCAAGCGATATAAAGAAGCATAGAGTCTGCACTTTTGGGCTGTAATATGCTGTAATATGGCGCAAAAAGCGCTCCTCAATGTTGACGGTTCCGGAGCCCCACCTTATAATTTCAGCCTGACAATATGAAGGGGGTTCCCATGAAAGGCAGAAAATATTTTGCGGTGATTGCGGCGGTCATGTTCTTAGCCGCCGCGATGAGCGCCTTCGGCGCCGGTCCTTCGGTTAAAACGGACCGTGTCGTCTACCTGATCAACGGCGCGCTCGGCGACAACGCGTTCTACGATTCCGGAGAAGCGGGCGTCAAGAATATCGAGAAGAACTACAAGCTGCAGACGCGCACGATCGAGTGCAATTTCGACGCGGCCAAGTTCCAGCCAGCTCTGGACGCGGCGGTCCAGTATGCCGACGTCATCTTCGTGATCTCGTATGGTTTCGAGGATCAGCTCAAGGCTATCGCGGACAAATATCCCAACAAGATTTTCGTCAACATCGACACCATCGTCGAGAACCCGAAGCACACGATCACCTCGGTGTTTTTCATCGCGGAGCAGAGCTCTTACCTCGCGGGCATGACCGCGGCGCTCGCCACCACGACGACTTCGCTCAAGGGCATCAATAAGGACAAGGTCATCGGCGTAGTCGGCGGCGACACCGACCCCATCGTCAGCGCCTTCGTGTTCGGCTTCCAGAACGGGGCCAAGGCCGTCGATCCGGGCATCAAGGTGCTCGCAAAATCGCTGGGCGGCGCGTGGGATGATTCGGCCAAAGGCAAACAGGCCGCGCTCCAGCTCTACGACCAGAAAGCCGATGTCGTGTACCAGGTCGCGTCGGCTGCCGGTATCGGCGTGCTCCAGGCCGCTGCCGAACGCGGACTCTACGCCATCGGCGTCGATACCAACCAGAACGACCTCGAGCCGGGCCACGTCATCGCCAGCGCGGTAAAAAACGTCGGCGCGACCATCGAGGAAGTCTTCAAGACGATCAAAGACGGCACCTATAAGGCCGGCGAAGTCATCAACGCGGACCTCGCGAGCGGGGGCATCGACCTCGTGTTCGACGCCAAGCAGCAGGTGCTTCCGAAGAGCCTCGTCGACAAGGTCAACGCGGCGCGCCAGCAGATCATCGATGGAAAGCTCAAAGTGCAGCTCTACAATGGCGAGAACGTCTGGCAGCAGTGAGGCGGGAGCGCATACGATTCATGCGGGCGGGGGAAGGTGGCCTCGGCCTTCCCTGCCCTGCGTGCGCCTTGGGCGCGCGCCATATTCGAATCTAATTCTGGTGTAGCGACTCATGGATGATTTCATCTCGCTGGAACACATGGTTAAAGTATATCCACCCCGAGTGCTGGCGGTGGACAATGTCTCCGTCGGATTTCAGAAGGGCGAGATCCACTCGATTGTCGGGGAGAACGGCGCGGGAAAGAGCACGCTGATGAAGCTGCTCTATGGCCTTGTGCCTTTCGACTCGGGAGTGGTTAAAATAAACGGCGCCGCGGTGCATTTCAGAAAACCGGGCGACGCGATTGCCATGGGCATCGGCATGGTGCATCAGGAAATCGAGCTCATTTCGCAATATACGGTCTGGGAAAATGTCGTGCTCGGCGCGGAGCCCGTACGTGGTGGCATCGGAGGAACGCTGGACAGCGCGCGCGCCATCGAGCTCGTCCGCCGGAAAATCGACGAATTCCAGTTCAATCTCGACCCCTCGGCGCAGGTGGAGCGCATCTCCGTGGCCGCCCTCCAAAAAGTCGAAATATTGAAGCTCCTCTACCGGAATGTCTCCGTGCTCATTCTGGACGAGCCCACGTCGGTGCTCACCCCGCAGGAGATTCCCCAGCTCTTCGCCGAACTGAAGCGGTTGCGCGACAAAGGCACCACGATTCTTTTCATTTCGCACCGCCTCGACGAGGTCCTCGAGCTGAGCGACCGCATCACCGTCATGCGCAGGGGCAAAAAGATCGCCACGGTTGCCGCTTCGGAGACAGACAAGGAAGCGCTCGCCGAGATGATGATCGGCCGACAGGTCATCTTCACCTCGAAGCGTACGCCGCACCCGCGCGGCGACCGCGTATTCGAGGCGAAAGGGCTGAGCGTGACGCGGCACGACGGGCTCAAGTTGCTCGACAATGTGTCGTTTTCGGTGCACGCGGGCGAAATCGTCGGCATTGCGGGCGTCGAGGGAAACGGCCAGTTCGAACTCGTCAACAGCGTCATGGGTCTGGCTGCTCCGACCAGCGGCTCCATCACGGTAAACGGCGGGGAAATCACCAAACTCTCTATCCTGGAGCGGCGCAAGCTCATCTCTTTCGTGCCGCAGGACCGCGGGAAAATGGGGGCAAGCCTGCCCGCGTCCATTCTCGACAACGCGATTATGACGCACCACAGGCTCGAACCGAGATTTTCGGCGTGGCGCGGGCTCGTGCTCAACTACCGGAACGCGCGCGCCTTCACCGACACGCTCGCCAAGCGCTTCTCCGTGCAGATGGCCTCGCGCCAGAGCCCCTTCCGCTCGCTCTCGGGCGGCAACCAACAGAAACTGATCCTCGGCCGCGAATTTTTGCTCTCGACGCCTTTTTTCCTGATGGACCAGCCGACGCGCGGCCTCGATGTGGGATCCATCGAGTATGTGCACGGCGAAATTCTTTCGATGCGCGAGGCGAATCGCGCGGTGCTCCTCATATCCGCCGACCTTGAAGAGCTGTTTTTGATCGCCGACCGCATTCTGGTGATGCATCGCGGACGAATCGTCGCGGACCTCGTCGCGGAACAGACCAATATCGAAGAAGTCGGACGCTATATGCTCGAAGGGAAGATAACGGCATGACGCGCAGAATCTTAAGCGGCGTCTTAGGCGTCGTGATCGCGCTTGTGGTGGGTGCCATCATCATGCTGATCGAAGGCTACGAACCTCTGGCGACCTACGGCGCGCTCGCGCAGTTTTCACTGGGGGGAATCGGCCCGCTCACCACGACGCTGAAGAATTCGGTGCCGCTCGTGCTCACGGGGCTCTCCGCGGCGATCGCCTTCGCCTCGGGACCCGTGAATCTGGGGCAGCCGGGGCAGCTTGTGTTCGGAGCTCTGGCCGCGACGCTCGGCGGGCTCTATATTTCGCTGCCGCCCGTGCTGGAGATTCCTCTTCTTCTGCTGCTGGCCATCGCGGGAGGAGCTCTGTGGTCGGGGCTCGCCGGGCTCATGAAACAGGCCTTCGGCATGAGTGAATTCATCGTCACGCTCATGCTCAACATGATCGCGGATTTCTTTACCGCATGGGTAATCGCGTATCCTCTCATGGACAGGAAAGCTTTTTCGCCGATGACGCCGCCCATCGCGCGGAGCGGCTGGATGCCCGATATCGGGCCGCTCAACTCCTCGGTGCTGCTCATGCTCGCGGCGGTCGTGGTCATGTGGTTCGTGTTTCAACGATGGCGCGCGGGCTACGAGTGGCGCATTACGGGGCAGAATTCCTTGTTCGCTCGGCTCGGAGGCTGCGATGTGCGCGGCAACTTCATGGCGGTCATGCTCGTCACGGGAGCCCTCGCGGGTCTGGCGGGCGGGCTCGTGGTGATGGGAGGACCGCACAGGTTCCTCAAAGGGCTGGGCGCCAACTACGCGTGGGATGGCATCATGATTGCCATCATGGCGAACAACGGTCTCGTGGAAACGCTCATCTACGGCGTCTTCGTGGCGGCGATCCAGACGGGCGCGCTCGGCATGGAACTCATCACGAATGTGCCCAGCGAGATCGCTCAGGTGCTGCAGGCGGTCCTCGTGCTCGTCATCGTGGCGACCCGCGAATACGCCGCTGTCGTCTTCGACCGGCTCGCGGCGCGGCGCCAGGCGCGGGAGAGAGCGGCATGAACATCATCGTCGGCCTGATAACGGGCATGATCTCCGGCGCCACACCCATTCTGCTCGCCGCGCTCGGCGGGGCATTTACGTTCTACGCGGGCATTTTCAACATCGCCATGGAAGGCATGATGCTGATGGCCGCGTTCTTCGCGGTGCTCGGATCCTTTTTGTTCCATTCCTGGCTGGTGGGGCTTCTGTTCGCGATCGCGGGAGCGATGATTCTGGCGCTTATTTTCATTTTCTTCTCGGTGACGCTCAACACCGACGAGTTCGTGACCGGCATCGCGCTCAACCTGTTCGCGCTGGGCAGCACCACCTACCTGCTGAGGCAGATTTTCAAGGTAAAGGGTGTATTCACAAGCAAACTCATTGACTCGATTCCGAATATCCATTTTCCTCTTATCGAGAAAATTCCTTTGCTGGGGCCGGTGGTTTCGGGCAGGAACCTCATCGTCTACCTGGCGGTGATCGCCACAATCTTCTGTTACTATCTGGTGTTCAAGACACGGTTCGGGCTGAGGCTGAGGGCCGCGGGGTACAACCCGAACTCCCTCGATTCGAGCGGAGTGCGCACTTCGCGCATGCGGATTCAGTCGCTCCTGCTGTGCGCGGTTTTCTGCGGGCTGGCCGGGGCGTTTCTTTCGCTGGGCTATGTGACGCTCTTCGCGGAGAATATGACGGCCGGGCGCGGTTGGATTTCGCTCGCGGCGATTATTCTCGTCGACGGACACCCATACGGCATCGCGCTGATTTCCCTGCTCTTCGGATTTTTCGACGGGCTCGGGCTTTTCCTGCAGGGCTACGGCGTCAGCTCGCAGTTCACCTCGATGGTGCCCTATATCGCGACCTTGGGAGCTCTCTACGTGTACGCGCGCCGGAATCGTGAGCGCGAAAGGAATGCGTTATGAACTCAAAGCATGCCTGGCAAATTGATCGCGAGATGAGGCTCTCCGCGGTGCCCCTCGACAGGCGCACGCACCAGAGCAACTGGTACACGAGCGAGACGACCTTCCCTGTCGGCGACGACCTGATCGCGCTGTTCTGGTTCTCCTCCGTTCCCGGCTCGGGCGCGCCCGAGATTCCCTATCTCGAGATGGTCCAGGCAATGGGGAACAAGGGCTATGATGTCTCGGCCGCCGAGCGGCTTCTGTATGAGGGCATGGAAGAGGCCCGGAAGTGCGGAATCCTCGACCGGGCGCGCTTTGGATCGCGCGAAAATGCCACCGCGCGGGCGCCGAATCCCGCCGTCAGTCCCGAACTGCGCGCCCTCACCGCCGAGCTTTTGCACGAAATTCACTGCGCGCCGCGCGATCCCTCGCATCCATACTGGAATTATGTGCATCCGGCGGAATGGGAAGCCGTGCGCGCGGAAATGCCCGCGGCTGAAACATCGGTGGGCCGCAGGGGCGCCGTTCCAGAAAGTTCTGCAATTGAATCGCCCGCAGCTCAGCGGCCCCCTCTCCCCGACAACCTTGAAGCCCGTATCCACGCCGGCTGGCTCGGCCAACTCGCGGGCGGGGCCTTCGGCACCGCGATCGAGGGCTACCACAGCGCACAACTGCAGAAAGTCTATGGACGCATCGATGCCTATATCACCGATCCGGAAACCGTCAACGACGATGTCGTCTACGAACTCATATTCCTCGATGCCTTCGAGCGCTGCGGTCGGGATATCACATCGCGCGATATCGGCCGCGAATGGGTGCGACAAATTCCCTTTGGATGGTCGGCGGAATGGGTCGCGCTGCACAATATGGCCGACGGCATTTTGCCGCCTGAATCCGGTTCGTGGCACAATCCCTACTCCAACTGGATAGGCGCACAGATGCGCGGCATGGTCTGCGGCCTCGTGGCCCCTGCCCGGCCTATGGAAGCGGCGCGCCTCGCGCACATCGACGGAGTCGTGTCGCACGCCGAAAACGGCGTCTACGGCGAGATGTACGCCGCCGTCCTCACCGCGCTCGCGTTCACGGAGGGGGAACCGCGCGCGCTTCTTCGCGAGGCCGCCCGGTTCATCCCCAAAAGAAGCGAATACGCCGCCATCCTGGAGAAATGCATCGATACCGCCGCGCGCGCCAGGAGCGCCGAGGCAGCCTGGGATATCCTCGACAAATACTTCGAGCGCTACAACTGGATTCACGCCTATCCGAACATCGCCGCCGTCCTCACCGCGCTGTGGTTCGGCAATGGCGACATGACCGAATCATTCCGCATCCTGGCCCACGCGGGCCTCGATGTCGACTGCAACGCGGGCCTTGTCGGAACGGTGCTGGGAATCATGGGAGGAGTCCCAGAAAAATGGGCTCAGCCCCTGCATGATACGCTCGAAACCTACCTTGCCGGCAAGGAAAGACTCGGCATCCGGGAACTCGCCGCGTGGACCGCGCGCCTCGCGGCTCTCTGACGCTTGATTTTCCGCGCCCGACATTTTTGGCGCGCGGCCTTACCCGCCA
>DJVZ01000059.1:8484-10863 GCA_002441395.1 Spirochaetaceae bacterium UBA6243
TGGCCCCCCATGGAATACGTCGACGAGAATAAAAACATCGTCGGTTTTGATATCGATCTCGTGAATGAGATCGCCAAAGCCGAAAACTTCAAGGTGGAAATCAAAAACACGGCATGGGACGGTATTTTCGCCGGCCTCGCCGCGGGCAACTATCAGGTCATCGCGTCCTCCGTCACCATCACTGATGAACGCAAAAATACCATGGACTTCTCCGATCCTTACGTGAACGCGGGCCAGGTTCTTGTCGTGCGGAAAGATACCACTGGCGTGACCACGCTTGCTGACTTGGTCGGCAGGAAAGCCGGAGCCCAGATCGGTACAACCGGCGCCATCGAGATTGGCAAAGTACAGGGCGTCGAGCTGAAGACCTATGACGAAGTCGGGCTTGCGTTTGAAGACCTGGTGAATGGCAATATCGACGGAGTCGTCGCCGATTCGCCGATCGCCGCGAACTTTGCGCTCCAGAATGCCACCTACAAGGAAAAACTCATGATCGTCGGCCAGCCCTTCACTGATGAGTGGCTCGGCTTCGCGTTCAAGAAAGGCGACACAAAGACCCAGAAGCTGTTCAACGACGGACTCGCCAAAGTGAAATCCTCCGGCAAGCTGGACGAACTGAAGAAAAAATGGCTGCAATAGGGTCGTCTGCCAGAGAATGATGAAAGGATCTCCTTTTTCAGATCGGAACTCGAAGAACTCCGATAAAACTACCATCAATGTCACCGACGGCACCCTCATCCCTTTGAAGGATGAGGGGAGCCTTCTTTCCGCGTGGAATATTTCGTTTTTCGGAGCGATTGCGCTTCTCATCCTTCTGCCGGTATTGAGTCCCGATCCTTATCGACGCATTCTTTCTTTTGTGCCTGACGGGCTTATAGCGACATTCTCGGTGACACTTATTTCGATTTTTTTTGCCCTGCTTATCGGCCTCTTCGCGGGACTCGGGCGCATATCGCAGAAGCGGTTCGTCAACAGGATCGCGACCGTCTATGTCGAGATAGTCCGGGGCATCCCGCTGCTTGTACAGCTTTTCTACATCTATTATGCGCTGGGTCCGCTTCTGAAGCTGAACGGCCCTGCGGCGGCCGTTGTTGCCATGTCGATCTGTTATGGCGCGTACATGGCCGAGATTTTCCGCGCCGGTCTGCAGGCCGTCCCCAGAGGTCAGATGGAAGCGGCGCTGGCGCTCGGTATGTCGCGCTCGATGGCAATGCGAAAAATCATTATTCCACAAACAATTAGAATAATCCTGCCACCGATCGGCAACGAGTTCATCGCGCTTCTGAAGGATTCATCGCTTGTGTCGATTCTGGCCGTTTCAGACCTTCTGCGCCGGGGCAGGGAATATGCGTCGACCTCGTTTCGGTATTTCGAGAGCTACACGGTCATCGCGCTCATTTACCTCGTGATGACGCTGTTTTTCTCGCGACTGGTCGCGATGATGGAAGAAAAGCTGAGGCACCGTGGAAAAGTACATTGAAATCATCGACGCCGTGAAGAACTTTGACAGCGTCAAAGCGCTTCAGGGTGTGAGCATTACCGTAAAGAAAAGCGAAGTAGTGCTTATCATCGGGCCGTCGGGCTCGGGCAAAAGCACCTTGCTCCGGTCGGTAAATCGCCTCGAACGGCTCGATTCGGGCCGGATTTTTATCGACGGCGAGAGCGTCACCGACGCGGATGCCGATATCCGCCACATCCGCGAAGAAGTCGGCATGGTCTTTCAGAGCTTCAATCTCTTCCCGCACATCACCGTGCTCGACAACATCACACTCGCGCCGATCTGTGTGCTGAAAAAGAACAAGGACGAAGCGATCGACAGTGCGCGGAAGCTGCTCGCGAAGGTCGGGCTTTCCGACAAGGAAAAGGCCTGGCCCGAACAGCTTTCGGGCGGTCAGCAGCAGCGCGTCGCCATCGCCCGCGCGCTCGCGATGAACCCCAAAGTCATGCTCTTCGATGAACCGACCAGCGCCCTCGACCCCGAAATGATCAAGGAAGTTCTCGATGTCATGACGGAGCTTGCGCGCGAAGGCATGACGATGCTGGTGGTATCGCACGAGATGGGCTTTGCGCGGGCCGCCGCGCACCGCATCATCTTCATGGATGCCGGCCAGATCGTCGAAGAGGCGCCGCCAGACACCTTCTTCACGTCACCGCGCGAAGAGCGGACGCGAAAATTCCTGGAGCACATCCTCTAAAAATCATCGCCTAGGACGCTGTCTCAGCCCGGCCGTCGCGGGGACCTCTCTGATCGGAGTCCAGAAAGCGGCGCGCCAATTCCGCTATTTTAGGCGCGGCCGTTCCCGCTTTCTCATACAAACGCACTGAAAATACCCGGTCATCTATCGCGGCCTGCGGCTCAAGATTGTTCAAAACACTGTA
>DJVZ01000056.1 GCA_002441395.1 Spirochaetaceae bacterium UBA6243
GAGAGGCGATGAACAGGGAGTACAAGGATTTTTTTGTGGTATATAATACTTTATTATAAAATGGATTATATAGAATTTAAGGAGGCTTGAAATGATAGAAGGAAGTGCCGGAGCGAAAACCTCGAGAAAATTACGGTATGGCATGGTAGGCGGCGGGAAGGGCGCCTTTATTGGTGATGTGCACCGGCGCGCGATTGCCCTGGACGGGCTGGCGGAGCTCGTGGCGGGGAGCTTCTCCCAAAGCTTTGAAAATACACTCGAAACGGGAGCGAGCCTTGGGCTTTCCCGCGATCGGCTGTATGCCACATATTCTGAAATGGCCGAAAAAGAGGCCGCCCGTCCTGACGGCATCGATTTTGTGTCGATTGTGACGCCGAACGCGCTGCACTATCCGGTCGCCAAAGCATTCCTGAACGCGGGCATCAATGTGATCTGCGACAAACCCCTCACCTTTGAAGAATCTGAAGCCAAAGAATTGGACGAGCTTGCAAAGAAAAAAGGCTTGCTCTTCGGAGTAACGTATACGTACACAGGATATCCCGCAGTCAAGCATGCGCGGGAAATGGTCCGCCGCGGCGACATCGGTGAAATCCGGTTTGTCAATGCCGAATATCCGCAGGAATGGCTCGCGACGCCCTCCGAGCGCGAAGGCTCCAAGCAGGCCTTCTGGCGCACGAATCCCGCGCTGGCGGGCAAATCGAACTGCGTGGGCGATATCGGTAGCCATGCCGAAAACATGGTTTCCTATGTCACAGGCCTCAAAATCAAATCGCTCTGCGCGCGCCTCGATACCTTCGTCGAGGGCAGACTGCTCGACGACAACGCGACCATCATGGTCGAGTATGAGGGGGGCGCAAAGGGTCTGTACTGGGCGAGCCAGATTGCGATCGGATACGACAATGGCCTGCGAATCCGGATTTTCGGTACCAGGGGGACCATTCAGTGGTCGCAGGAAAATCCGAATTATCTTGTAGTTTCGAAGCTTGGCGCACCAACGGAAGTGCTCTCGCGCGGGCGCGATGGTTTCTATCCACATGCACAGTCCTATTCGCGCATACCGTCCGGGCATCCGGAAGGCTATTTTGAGGCATTCGCGAATCTTTATAAAACATATATTTCTGCGCTCGCTAAACAGAAATCGGGCGAAAAATTGACCTCTGACGATCTCGACTTTCCCTCTGCGGATGACGGCGTCCTCGGCGTACGCTTTATCGGCAAGTGCGTCGAGAGCTCGAAAAAAGGCGCCGTATGGGTCAAGTTTTAAATCGGAATACAAGAAGGAGGAATACTATGGCACGACCAGTAACAATTTTTTCAGGGCAGTGGGCTGATTTGCCCTTCGAGCAGTTCTGTGAAAAAGTAAAGTCATTTGGGTACGATGGTGTAGAGATTGCGTGCTGGGGCGATCATATGGATGTCAAGCGAGCCGCAACTGATCCGAAATATGTCGCCGAGCGCAAAGCGATTCTTGAAAAATATGGACTCAAATGCTGGGCGTTGGGAGCACATCTTGCAGGGCAATGCGTTGGCGACCTCTGGGATCCACGCCTCGATGGCTTTGCTCCTGCGGAGTGTAAGGGAAATCCTGCCAAGATTCGCGAATGGGCAATTCAGGAAATGAAATATGCTGCCCAGGCTGCGAGAAATATGGGCTGCTATGTAGTGACCGGCTTTATGGGCAGCCCGATCTGGAAGTACTGGTATTCTTTCCCCCAGACTACCGATCAGATGGTGGACGATGGTTTTGCGGAAATCGTCAGGCTCTGGACGCCGATTCTCGATGAATTCGACCGCTGCGGAGTGAAATTTGCACTCGAAGTGCATCCCACAGAGATCGCATTTGATTATTATACGGCCGGCCGACTTCTCAAGGAATTCGAGGACAGACCGACGCTGGGATTCAATTTCGATCCGTCACACCTCATTTGGCAGGGCGTGACCCCTCATATTTTCTTAAGAGATTATGCCAAGAAGATTTACCATGTACACATGAAAGACGCTGCGGTGACGCTCGATGGCAGAGCAGGCATTCTGGGGTCTCATATTGCCTTTGGCGATACGCGCCGTGGCTGGAATTTCCGCTCGCTCGGCCATGGCGATGTCGATTTTGAGAATATTATTCGTGAGCTCAATGCCGCAGGCTATCAGGGGCCGCTCTCCGTCGAGTGGGAAGATTCCGGCATGGATCGCGAATATGGTGCAAAGGAAGCGCTGGAATTTGTGCGCGATGTCGATTTTGCACCTTCTACCATAGCCTTCGATGAAGCGATGAAAAAATAATGGAGGTAATCGTAAAAACCGAAGGTATCGCAAAAGAATTTTCCTCTGTGAGAGTGCTCAATGATATTTCTGTTGAGATTCGCGCAGGGGAAGTCTTTGGTATCATAGGCGAAAACGGCGCGGGCAAGTCGACATTCATAAAGATTCTGGCCGGGCTCTATCAGCCGACTGCAGGCAAACTCTGGTTTGATGGCAAGGCGGTTGAAATTCGGAATCCCGCCGACGCGAGGGGAATTGGTATCAGCCTTATTCCCCAAGAATTTAATCTCGTTTCCGATCTGTGCGTTTATGAGAACATATTCCTTGGCGAAGAACTTGTGCAGAAAAATGGCTTTCTTGATATAAAAGCAATGGTTTCACGGACCCGGCAACTTCTCTCTGAGCTCGATGTCTCCAGCATTGATCCTTATGCACGAATTCAAGACCTTTCCGTCGCACAGAAGCAAATGGTGGAAATTGCAAAGGCAATTGCCTTCGATTCGCGCTTTTTGATCATGGATGAACCCACTACCATGCTCACCAGCAAGGAAGTCGAAATTCTTTTCAGGCTCATCGAACGGCTCAAAGCACATGGCGTCACCATTGTCTATATTTCTCATAAACTTAAGGAAGTTAAGCGGATTTGCGACCGTGTCATGGTCCTGCGAGACGGAGAATTCATAAGTCTCGAAGAAATAGCGAACATCGGTATCGATGAAATGGCGCGGCGCATGGTCGGCCGTGAGCTCAAAGAGATATTCCCCGAGAAAAAGCCTGCAGCAGGAGAAGTGGTGCTCTCCGTGCACAATCTTTCTGTCGAAGGCTTGTTGCATGACATCAGCTTTGACTTGCACGTGGGCGAAGTGCTTGGGTTTGCCGGTCTGATCGGCGCGGGCCGTACGGAATTAGCCGAGACCATCATGGGGTTGCGCCGCGCGGAATCGGGCGAAATCTCTCTGCGCGGAAAACCACTTCAGCTGCGAAAACCGTGGGATGCAGTGCACGCGGGCCTGAGCTATCTCTCCGAGGACCGACAAGGCTCGGGCATCATTACATCATTCGACGTAGTGAAAAATATTACGCTTACCTCCCTCAGGGAATATGCAAAGCCTTTTATCAGTCAGAAAGCTGAAATTGAAAAATCGAAGTTCTATGTCGATCGATTTTCCATCAAAATTCCTTCGCTCTTCGCCAAGCTTGAGCAGCTCTCAGGCGGCAATCAGCAGAAAGTGTCGCTGGCAAAAAGCATTGATACTCAACCCAAGATTATCATCATAGATGAACCGACCCGCGGTATCGATGTCAAAGCCAAGCGGGACATTTATGTCTTTGTCCGCGGACTGGCGAATGCAGGCATCTCTGTGATTTTCATTTCTTCGGAACTGGAAGAGATAATCGGCATGTGTGACCGTGTGCTCATCATGCGTAGCGGAAGAATTGTAGGTGAACTTCCATCAGAAAAGCTGAGCGAGGAAGAGATTATGTACTTTGCCACAGGCATCAAGGGGGGGTATTAAATGGCTGTTTCCATTCCAAAGAAACTGTCTTTGGACAAATATGGTCCGCTCATTGCGCTTGTGGCGTTGGTGATCGTCTCGACAATTCTCTATCCGCGCTTTATCGAGATCAGGAACCTTCTCAATATTCTGCGACAGGTTTCCTATACAGGGATTATTGCGCTTGGTATGACGTTTGTCATAATTTCCGGCGGCATTGACCTTTCGGTAGGCTCAATGACCGCTCTTGCGGGGGCGTTTGCCATTTTGACGCTCAATGCAGTGACCCAGGGACTCATGATGTTTTCGCCTGGCTGGCTGGGCACTCTCCTGAGTATTCTTGCGGCTGCCGCGGTATCCATAGTGATTGGGCTTGCTGCAGGTTTTGTGAATGGCTTTCTTGTCACAAAAGGAAGGATTGCACCGTTTATTGTAACGCTTGGTACAATGGCAATTTTTCGTTCCCTGACACTGTATATCGGAAAAGCCGGAGAGTTCAGATCGGTCAGCTCATCGTATGGCGACATGGGAATGTCGGTGATACTTGGTATTCCTTTGCCTGTATGGATTTTTTTCATCCTCGCGGCGTTGCTTTCTTTTGTTCTGAATCGGACGAAGTTTGGGCGATACGTATGTGCGGTCGGCTCGAATGAGAAAGTCGCGCGGTATTCAGCGATCAATGTAGACAAAGTCAGGCTGATTTCTTATGTCATCGTCGGGCTCATGGTAGGCATTACTGCAGTCCTCATCTCGGCGCGGCTCAATTCGCTGAGTTCAACAAATGCCGGCAAGGATTATGAAATGGACGCAATCGCAGCAGTCGTCATCGGCGGCACTGCAATGACAGGCGGCAAGGGTTCAGTGTGGGGATCAGTGATTGGCGCGATGATTCTGGGGATCATCAACAATATGCTGAACATGCTGGGTGTTTCGCCATACTTGCAAGGTCTGGTAAAGGGCATTGTCATTATCGGCGCAGTATCGATTCAGCGGGGATGGTTCAATAATGGGCGCACTGAAAAATGAGGCGAAGAGGTATCGGCAGAGCCCGAACGAAGGGTGCAGTAGTACCTCTGGCAAATTTGGGATTTCTCGGGATGGCCGTTGGTCAGTAACCCGATAGCATAATAGCTTTCTCAATGTAAGGAGGTCGTATGAAAAAGGCATTGATCGCCATGATGGTGCTACTCGCAATCGCAGTAATGCCATCATTTGCCCAAAAGGTCAAAATCGGCGTATCCATCCCCACTGCGGATCATGGATGGACGGGCGGCATCAACTACTATGCGCAGAAGGCAATCAAGGACTGGCAGGCAAAGGATAAAAATATCGAGTTCTATCTTGTGACTGCAGATTCTCCCGCCAAGCAGGTCAACGATGTTGAGGATCTTATGGTGAAAGGTATCGATGCGCTGGTCATTCTCGCCCATGATTCTGCACCGCTTACCCCAGTGGTAAAGAAAGCCTATGAGAAAGGCATTTATGTTGTGTCGGTCGACCGCGGGCTCACTGAGGAAGTACAAGACGTATACATCGCAGGCGACAATCCCGGCATGGGCCGTGTGTCTGCGGAATGGCTTGGCAAAGCGCTGGGTGGCAAGGGCGATATCGTCGTCCTCGAAGGCATTCCATGTGTCATTAACAGCGAGCGAGTCGATTCTTTCAAGGATGTCATGGCGAAGAAATATCCTGGCATTCATATTCTTGATTCTCAGCCGGCATATTGGGATACCCAGAAAGGCCTCGAGATTATGACCAACTATCTGCAGAAATACAAAAAGATCGATGCAGTATGGGCCCAGGACGATGATGTCCTTGTTGGTGTTCTTCAGGCATACAAGGAATCGGGCCGCAAAGATGTCAAGATTTTCTTGGGCGGCGCAGGCAGCAAGATCATGATCAAGAAAGTCATGGATGGCGATCCTCTGGTTCAGGCCGACGTTACCTATCCGCCATCGATGATCGGAACCGGTATTTCTCTTGCAGTATACGGCTCTCGCAATCAGCCGCTTCCGGGCTTCTATCAGCAGAAAATCCCCTCGAAGATCATTCTCGCCGCGGAGCTGATTACGAAGCAGAACGCAAAGGACTACTATCAGCCGGATTCGATATTCTGATTACATTCCGGTTTTGATCAGACAAACATTATTGAAAAATGATATAAAAAACCGCGCCGGCATCACGCCGGAGCGGTTTTTTATATAGGCAAGCTAAATGTGGGAAGACTGCTCGTTTTCACTATCGCGCGGAGAATAAAGCTATAGTAAAATATGGTTGCTTCTCTTGGAGAGGTAGAACTGTGAAAAATATGAAATTATTGAGGCGGAACGGTGTTATAGCATTCATGCTGGTGTTCGCGGTTTCGGCAGGGGCTCAGCAGCAGGCTCCTGATTTCGCTGATCTGCCGGCGGTGCTCGACCATATGCTCGACAATCATTACATGCCGTCGGTACAAGTGGGTATGGGCAGCTTCACCTATGGAGACACGCAACTGCCGACGCCATTTGCGCGGTGGTTTGAGGATGAGTTACGGCTCGGCCTTGCGCAGACCACCAGGATGAAGCTTTTTGACAGGCAGGTGGCGGCGGCGATGGATCCGGCAATTCGCGCCCAGTACTCTGAATTCTTCGGCCAGGACAGGGCGGACTCGATCCTCTACGGGAAATATGCGGAGGACGCCGGTGGCGTCGCGGTGACCTTGTCGCTGACGGACCTCGCGACGGGCACCCTTATCGCCGAGAAGAGGTATGAGGTGCCTCGGTCGGCCATCCCGTCCGACGTCACGGTGCAGCCTTCGCTCAAGACAGTCCAGACCGCGATGGCGTTGAGCCAGCTTGTACCGGGCTCCGGCGGCCAGATTTCAGGAGTGCCGGACCTCATGCTCACGCTTTCCACGGACCGCGGTGTGGGGGCGGTATATCGGGATGGAGAGAAGCTCACGCTGTACATCACTTCGAGCAAGGACGCATATCTTAAAATCTACCATGTCGATGTGAATGGGATTGCCCAGCTTATCTGGCCGAACCGGTTCGGCGGGTCTGGCAAGGTAAAAGCCGGAGAGGCGCTGAAATTCCCCGGCCCCAGCGACAAGTTTCAGTATGTTCTGGGGCGGCCTTATGGAACGGAATATATCAAGGCCGTGGCTTCGACCAGGCCATTCGCTACAATGGAGGCCGATTTTTCGGATTTGCNNTTTTGTAGCGCGCGCCGTGCGCCGCCTTGCGCGAAGCGACATCACACACTATGCTGGGCCGCAGGTATACACAATGAAAACGAATTTCGCGCACCTTACTTTGGAAGAGAAAAGCATCGTGGCGAGACTCAAAGCCTCGCTGGCCCTGCGTCTGGCCGAGGAATCCTATGCTTCCGACACTGAGCTGCAAAAAATTTGCCCGTCGCGCGGTATTTCGATGAAACTCAGTATTCGCGGGGCAGGCCCTTCGCTGCACCTGCGTGTGCCACAGTCTTCTTCGCGGCGGCCGTCGCTTCTGCTTTTTTTCCCGAATATCGAGTCTGCGGTTCGTGTCCTCTCCGGGGCGAAAGGCACGGCGGTACCAATTCCGCTGGATGCAGGTGTGCTTAAAACACTGGCTTTTTTCAGAAGGGCTTCAAACCGCGCGACAGAGCTTCTGCGCGCTGCGGACACGCCGGCGGCAATCCGAGCACGCCTCTTGCTCGCCGCGACCTTGTATGGGCTGGAAGCCATCGCCGGCGAATCGTATCTGGAGCGCCGGATGCAGATCATTCCCGATGGCGTGGTCGGCGTGCGGGCAGGGGAAATCGCATACAGGGCCGCCAAAGAAGGAAGGACAATTCATGTGGACAGGGCAGTGCCGGCAGAGGCTGACGGCGTCGTCAGCGCCGTCAATTCGCCGCGCCCCGACGCGGTGCTGTCGTTTGCACATTATCAGAGCGCGATCGACGTATTGTCCGGAAAGAGGCAGGCAGTTGTCGCGCTTGGCTCCGGCGAAGTGCGCATAGGGGGGCTCTTGCCACTGGTTCAGGGGCTGTTCGCGGTGCTGGACCGGCTTTCATGGTACATGGGAGTTGAGGTATGAGCGATATCTCTGGTGAAGAATCGGGTGCGGCGGGCGGCATCTCTGGACGCGGCGCCGACACGCAAGACTCGAGATTCGCGGCTTCGATGGCATATTTCGAGCGCGCGGCCAAAGTGATTCCGGGCGGCATCTATGGATCCAAGAGCCCCGGTTTTCTCGTGCCGGGCCATTTCCCGTATTATCTTTCGCGCGCGCGCGGAAGCAGAATATACGACGCCGATGGCAACGAATTCATCGACTATCTCTGCGGCTACGGCAGCCAGATTGTGGGTTATGGCAATCCGGCGGTCGATGGACCGGCTCTTGAGCAGGCGCGCAAAGGAGATCTGCTCAACCAACCCCATCCCGTCATGGTGGAGCTTGCCGAGCGCCTCGTGGGCCTTGTGAATGACATGGACTGGGCGGTGTTTGTAAAAAACGGCACCGACGCGACCACGCTTGCCACCTCGATCGCCCGCGCGGACACAAGGAAGCAGGTGATCATCTCCGCGGAAGGGGCCTACCACGGCGCGGCAAACTGGTGCTCGACCAACGTTTTCCCTGTGTTTATGCAGGCCGAGCAGCGCGACGTTCGCTTTTTCCCTTACAATGATATACAGGCGCTTGAAGCGCTTTTTGCGGCGAACAGAGGGAATATCGCCTGCATAATCCTCACACCTTATCACCATCCGACTTACAAACCTCAGCAGCTGCCGACGCCGGAGTTTCTGACGGCCGTCGAGCGCTTGTGCCGCGCCGAGAGCGCATATTTCATCATGGATGACATCAGAGCCAATTTCAGGCTCGATGTACACGGCAGCCACACGTTCTTTGGGGCCCACCCCGATTTGATCACGATGGGAAAGGCGCTTGCCAATGGCTATCCGATTTCGGTGTTGCTCGGAACGGACGGGCTCAGGAAAACAGCCTCAAGCTTCTTTATCACGGGAACATATTGGATGAGCGCAGTGCCGATGATCGCCGCGATGGCGACGCTCGACGAGATGGAGCGCATGGGAGGCACGGCACAGCTTGCGCGGCACGGGCGGATGCTGAAAGACGGGCTTGAGTCGCTGGGACG
Source organism: Spirochaetaceae bacterium UBA6243 (assembly GCA_002441395.1). GTDB lineage: Bacteria > Spirochaetota > Spirochaetia > Treponematales > Rectinemataceae > Rectinema. Next base: position 8,874 of record DJVZ01000056.1, read on the forward strand.
CGAGGCGGGCTTCCGCGCGCGTGTTTCCGGGCCGCTTGCGATTCCCTATATGACCTTCGATGAAGACCCGGATCTGTATTTGAATCAGAGATTCTGCGCGGCGATGGCCGACCGGGGAGTGTTCATGCATCCTCACCACAACTGGTTTATTTCGCTCGCGCACACCGAAGAGGACATCGCCAGGACGCTGGAGGCTGCGCGGAGCGCATTTGAGGAATTACGGCTCTTCTCATCCTCCGAGCGCTTTTAAGGCCTCAGCGAGCGCGATTCCAAGATAATTCCCCGCCGCGTACCCGATAATGCCGGTCGTAATGCCCGGCAAAATCAGCTTTCTGGCTTTCAGGGAAACCGCTACCACTCCCACGAATGGGGGGGAGCAGATCGCGGAGACCGACACGATGAGCATCGTATCCACATCGATCTTGAACAGCGAGCAGAGCAGGACGTGCAGGATGAAAGAGCCGAACAGCACAATCGCCACATAGATGAAATATGTGCCCGCACTGTTGAATATCTGCATGATATTGCCCATCGCGCCGACTGCCACCGCAAACACATACAAAAAATACTCGCCCGTCGCGAACGTCATGGGCAGGGCCCGAATTGAGGGAACGAAGGACGCGGCGAGCGCGAGGCTCGTGACAAGCAAGATTGTCACCATCGTCTGGAAATCCGCGGGTACGAGCGTGGAAAGGCCGAGCGACACTCCCACGATAGCGGCTGCCAGTCCGAACCCCATGAGTATCTTCTTCCAGAGCCCTTTCTTGAAGTAATCAGAGAATTGCGTGGTAAAATTCAGGCCTGTCGGCGATGCGACCTCGGTGTCCCAGTTTTTGAGGGGCAGAAAGTGCTTGAGAATTGGTTTGGCGACGCTCATCACCGCGAGCAGATAGACTGCGGAGAGCACGATATCGGAGGTATGCACCGCAAGATACACATTTTTGTCGACATTGAGGGCCGTTTTTATCGCGGCGAGGTTCGGGGTGCCTCCGGTGTAGAGCCCGACGAGCAGGCCGGCGACTTTATACGACTCTGCATTCTTCGCCCTGAAAAAGGCGTAGGCTATACCGGCGACCAGGCTTACGGAGATTGCCGCCAGCAGGAACGCAAGAATCGCGCCGCCTGAAAGCTCCCTCCATTTTTTGAAATCGACCGAGAAAAGCAGAAGTGGAATGGAAATGGCCACCGCGACGCTTGAGATCGTGTCGAGCAACCCCGTTGCCGACAGCGGCAGAATGCCGATATTCCCGAGCACGAGTCCGGCGATATAGCACACGATCAGTGTACTCCACTTCGCCATAAGGGCGACATGCTCTTTGAGGTACAAAAGCGCGACAGGGAAAAGCACCACAAAAAGAATTAAAAGTACGTCCGTCATATGAAAATCCTTTCCGTCGCCTGGGCAGGCACGGTTATGTCTGGCTCGTTCCTACAGGCCTCCATGCTTCGAAATCGAGCGCACGAAAAGCTTCGGGAAATATCGCGCAAGGAAAACCCCGAGGTGAGCCTTAAAATCGAAAGCAACCTTGATGTCGAGCGCACCGGTTTCGAGTTTGTCCCACACAATGCGCGCAGTCTCCGAAGGCTCCTGCCCGGATTTCTGGAGGGGATCGAGTTCGCCGTGGCGCGCCCCGTCGCCCGAGAGCGCGTTTTCGGAGATAGAGGTGCGCACAAAACCTGGATACACCATAGCAATGTGTATGCCACTTCCATAAAGCTCAGCCCTGAGCGAAGAGAAAAAGCCCGCCTGAGCGTGTTTCGATGCAGAATACGCGGTCCGCCATGGCGCGCCCATGAGCCCCGCGATACTCGAGATGCAGATGATCATACCTGAGTCGCGATCTCGCATCTGTGGCAGTACCGCGCGCGTCAAATCCACTGCCGCACCAAAGTTTGTCTGCATGATGAGATCGAAAACCTCGGGCGACGTCTCCGCAAACCGTGCACGCTGGCTTACGCCCGCATTCAGCACAAGTGTGTCGATGCGGTCGAAGAGGACAAGTGCCTCTTGTGCCGCCTTGCGTCGGGCGCCCGGGTCTGCGAGATCGAAGGGGAGGAGAGCGTCGGCAGGGAGGCGCGGCGCCCCGTCCGCAAGCGCTTTGGCTGTGCGATATCCCCCGCAGAGGACGGCGGTCTCGCGAAGCGCGCCTTCGTTGCGTCCGGAGAGTATGAGCCTGGCGCCGCGCCGCGCCGCTTCGGCTGCGAGTGCCCGCCCGATACCCGAAGAGGCGCCCGTGATCCATACCACTTTGCCTGCAAGTGTCTGGTGCATGGTGATGACAGAATATGACGCTGCGATAGCGTGGTCAAGGCAAGGCGGTTATAGGTTATAGTATGACAACAGGAGCGTTGAAAAATTGCAGAAAAAAAAGGCTATGTCCGTAGGCACTCGCACGCACGACGACTGAGCTGTTTTAGATATTGGAAGAAATTATAAAGCGAGGAGCTGCACCGGTGAGCTTTAAGGAAACCCTCTGCATCGGGGCGGATGATGCCATGACACATGGCGGCGCCGATAAATGCGATAAGCGCGATAAATGCGCGGCGTGCCACAGGTCGCCGGAACCGCTTTCGCTGTGTTCAGGTTTCCCTTACGTCCACAATTTTTTCGACTAAGGGCCTGATCGCTTCGAGCAATACATCCTTCTCGACTCCTGTCACTTTTACGGTGCAGTAGCCATTTGTCGGATCCTCGCCTTCGAAAATCGCGAACGAGACGATATTGCCGCCGGATTTTGTTATCGCGTTTGAAAGTTTTGCCAGTTCGCCCTTTTTCTCCGGCAGAAGCAGGGTGAGCCGGATACCCTTGTGCCGGGCGCCAAACAGCTCGATGAACAGCTTGAAAAGGTCGGTTTCGGTGATGATGCCCACAAGAATATCGCCGCGCATAACCGGCAGGCCTGAAATGCTGTTGTCTGCCATGATGCGCGCAGCTTCCTCTATGGGCAGATCTTCGGTCACGGTGATGACATTTTTCGTCATCACCTTTTCGACTTTGAGTTTTGAGAGCAGATAGTGCATTTCATAGATATCGAGCGATGAGGCGGGAGAAGGCGATGCGTGGATAAGATCGAGGGAAGTAACGATGCCAATAAGCCTTCCGTTGTCGTCGACGACGGGCAGCCGCTTGATTTTTTCGCGGCGCATGATAGCTTGGGCTTCGGGTGCGGTCATATCCGGAGTGATGGTTATCGGATTCCGCGTCATGCGTTGGCCTACTTTCATGGTGGACCTCCATGGAATATTTGTTCGGGATGAGATTCTCTTTATAATATACTTCCGAATTACTACAGGCCCAAATATGCCTTCCGCACTTCCTCGTTTTCGAGCAGATGTGCCGCGGTATCGGCAATTTTAATGACGCCGTTCTGCATGACATAGCCTTTGTTGGCTATTTTAAGCGCCATGTTCGCATTTTGTTCGACGAGCAGGATGGTAGTTTTACGCTCTTTGTTGATTTTCTGGATGACCTCAAAGATGTTTTGAACCACGAGGGGGGCGAGGCCGAGCGACGGCTCGTCGAGCAGAAGCAGGTGCGGATTGGCCATGAGTGCGCGGGAAATTGCAAGCATCTGCTGCTCGCCGCCGGAGAGGGTTCCACCGAGCTGATTCCGCCGCTCCGCGAGCCGCGGGAAGATCGCAAAAACCTCTTCCATGTCGCGCTTTATACCTTCCTTGTCGGTGCGCAGAAAAGCGCCCATGTCCAGGTTTTCCGACACGCTGAGCTGGGGAAATATGCGCCGGCCCTCTGGTACCTGCGACACACCCATTTTGACGATCTTGTTGGGACTGACTCTTGATATTTCTTTGCCATTCAATAAAATTTGTCCCGAGCGAAGAGGAGTGATAGCGCAGATGCTCATGAGTGTCGTCGTTTTTCCGGCACCATTTGCGCCGATCAGCGTGACAATTTCTCCTTCGTCGACTGAGATCGATATGCCTTTCAAGGCCTGAATGTTGCCATAGAAGGTACGGACGTCTTTCAATTCGAGCAGTGCCATATTACTCTCCTAGATATGCCTTGATGACATCTGGATTTCTCTTGATTTCATGCGGTGGACCCTCGGCGATGAGCTTGCCGTAGTCCAGCACATAAATGCGCTCGCTCACATCCATGACAAGGCTCATGTCGTGTTCTATGAGCAAAATCGTAATGTGCTCCTGGTCCCGGATGATGTTGATGGTCTCTTCGAGTTCTTTGGTCTCCTGGGCATTCATGCCGGCCACTGGCTCGTCTAGTAAGAGCAAGAACGGATCGGTCGCAAGCGCGCGTGCGATTTCCAGGCGGCGCTGTTCGCCATAGGGAAGATTTTTTGCCGTTTCGTTGACATACATGTCCAGTTTGAGTTTCTTGAGGATGAGGTAGCTCTCTTCGATGACACGCTGTTCTTCTTCCCTGGTGGACGCATCGCGCAAAATCGCTTTGAAAATCCCCGCCTTGAGCGAGTTGTGCCGGCCAATCATGACGTTCTCGAGTACACTCATGTTGCTGAAAAGACGGATGTTCTGAAAGGTGCGCGCGAGGCCCTTCTGGTTGATGACATTGGGCTTGAGACCATGAATCTCTTCGACATGGCCTTCGCGGTTGCGGATCTTGACCGTTCCCTCATTCGGTCTGTACTCACCCGTTATGCAGTTGAAAATTGTGGTTTTCCCGGCGCCGTTCGGGCCTATGAGCGCCGCGATTTCGCCTTCGTCGATATGCATCGAGACACCATCGATGGCGCGCAAGCCTCCGAAGGTCATGACGAGGTTGTCGATTTCCAGTATCGCATCTTTTGATTGCAATTGTTGGGTGCTCATTTGGAAAGTTCCTTTTCTTCGAAGGTATACTGTTTGCGCTTCCGGGGGATGAGACCATCGGGTTTGAAGATGATGACGAGAACCATGGCTATGCCATAGATGAGCATCCGGTACTGCGCGAGTGCCCGGAAATACTCAGGAAGGAGCTTCAAAAGAATCGCGCCGCCAATTACGCCCGGAATCGAGCCTGTCCCGCCGATGACGACCGCCATGAGAATGATGATCGACTCCCACAGCGTGAAACTGTCGGGGTTGATGTAGGTGGTCTGAGCCGCCATGATGACTCCCGCGATCCCTGCCCAGAATGAGCCGAGCGCGAATGTGATCAATTTGTTTTTGACGAGATTGATGCCCATCGCTTCACAGGCAACCTCATCTTCACGCATCGCTTCGAGCGCCCGTCCTACCCTCGAGTCCTCGATTCTCCGCACGATGAAAATAGTGATTATCACGAGTACAATGGCGATGAAGTAGATATAGGTTGCTGCCTGGGGGGGCGGCAGTTTGTGGCCGAAGAACCACGGCCGCGGAATGAGGCTTATGCCCGTCGCCCCTCCTGTGATATCGCTCGAATTCTGCATCACCATGTGGAAGATTTCGCCAAAGGCCAGCGTAATGATGGCCAGATAGTCACCGCGCAATCTCAATACGGGAAGGCTGAGCAATATGCCGAAGAGTGAGGCCATGATGCCTGCCAGCGGAAGCGAAATCCAAAACAGCCAACCAGGATCGATGCCCGCGGCAATGAATGAATGACCGAGATACTTCCACATAAGGCCATAGGTATAGGCGCCGACTCCAAAAAATGCCGCGTATCCAAGGTTCAACAGCCCTCCCAGACCGACGACGATATTGAGGCCGAGCGCAAGGATCACATAGATGAAGGCGGTGATCATGACATTGGTATGGTACATTCCGAACAGGAACGGATAGGCAATTACGAAGCACAGAAGCGCCACCAATGAACTTTTCCGCACAGCCGGTCTTGCAAAATATTGGCCGCCCCATGCCTTTACCCTGCTGAAAGCGCCTTCGGACTTGTTGTTTCCGCGTCTGTCTTTCCATTCAAGGGCGATTCTCCATACGAAAGAGAGCACAAACCCCGCAATGCCCACGAAAGGCAGGAGATTCCAGCGGAATTGAACCTGAGCGACGCCCCTCGTCACGCTGACCTTCATCACCATGAGCGGGAAGAGCAGCACCATGGCCCAGACGGCAATACCCAGCGATTTTCTGACATCTGCAAGAATTGAACGTACTTTCATAGATTATACCTTCTGTCTCTGGGTCCGGCCGAGAATCCCCTCGGGCTTTATAAGAAGGATTACGATGAGAATGATGAATGCGAAGGCATCTTCATAGTCGCTCGAGATATAGCCAGTACCCAGACTTTCTGTCCAGCCAAGCACAAAACTCCCAAGAACGGCGCCGGGAATGCTCCCGATGCCGCCGAGGACAGCGGCGACAAAGGCCTTGATGCCCGCGATGAACCCAATGTAGTAGTTGATTTGCCCCATATAGGAGCATATGAGCACACCGCCGATCGCGGCCAGCGCGGAGCCGAGGATGAATGTCACCGAGATGACCTGGTTGATGTCGACTCCGACGAGCTGGGCCATGTGCATGTCCTGCGCCGTCGCCCGCATTGCTTTTCCCATACGGGTAAATTTGATCAGGAATGTGAGCAGCACCATGATGACGGCAGTAACCCCAAGAATGATAAGTTGCGTCGAGTTTATATATTCCTTATATGGCTGGAGCCATTTGAATTCAGGAAGATACGAAGGGAAGGACAGGAATTTTTCAGTCTGTGCGAGCAAGACGAAGTTTTGTAAAACCATGGAGACGCCGATCGCGCTGATGAGCGCTGAAAGACGAGGCTTGCCCCGAAGCGGGCGGTAGGCAATTTTTTCTATTGTATAGCCGAAGGCGGCCGCGTATATAATGGAGAGCAACACCGAAAAGAGTAAAACAAAACCAACAGGCATGCCCTTTGAAAAGAAAAACCCGCCAAAAATAAGGGCGGTAAACCCACCGATCATGTAGATTTCACCATGGGCAAAGTTGATGAGCTGAATAATGCCATAGACCATGGTATATCCCAGCGCGATGAGGGCATAGATGCTGCCCTTCGCCGTGCCGCTCAAGAAAAGCTTTAAAAAATATTCCATGTGCTGATCCTTGGGAAGTGAATTCTAAAAAGAAGCCGTTCCGACTTTTATGCCAGAACGGCTCAAAGAGGCTCGCAGAATAAAGCCTTACTTCAATTCTACGTACTTGCCGTTCTGGACCTGGAAGACGGAGAATCCGAATCCTATGATATCACCTCTCTTGTCAAAACTGATGTGACCAAGCGGCGTGTCGACATATTCGGACTGCAGCGCTGCTACAATCTTGTTGTAATCGGTAGAACCGGCTTTTGCAATAGCGTTGAGAAGGGCCTGCGTGGCGGCATAGGCATTGAGGAAGAATGCGCCAGGCTCGGCACCGAACTCTTTCTTGTGATCTGCGATGGCTTTGATTGCGAGGGGGTTGGTGGAAGTATCGGTCGGGCCGGTCGCGTAGACGCCCTCGGAATATTTGCCGGCGACTTCGATGAAGGTGTTGTCCTTTACACCGTCATCGGAAATGAAGGGAATGTTCATGCCTTTGTCCTTCATCTGCTGGACGAGTTTGGACGCTTCGGGATGATAGCCCCCCCACACCACGCCGTCAACTTTCGCATTGCTGATCTTGTTGATTACTGCGGAGTAGTCCGGGGCACCGGGGTTGATCCCCTCGAACAGAGCTACCTGAATGCCATTTTCCTCCGCATACTGCTTCACAAGTTCGGCAAAGCCTTTGCCATAGTCGCCTTTGTCGTGGAGTACGGCGATCTTTTTCAGTTTGAGCGTTTTGGTGAGGAAATTGGCCGCGAGTTTTGCCTGCGCATCGTCCGGAGCGATGGTGCGGAAGAAGTTCGGATACTCGCCACTCTGGGTAAGCGGCGGGTTTGTCGCAGAGGGCGAAATGGTAACAATCTTGGAATCCTTGTAAATTCCGAGCGCCGCCTTTGTGGCCCCCGAGCAGATGTGGCCAATGACCGCAACGACCTTCGCGCTCACCAGTTTGGCCGCGGCGTTCGTCGCAAGCTCTGGCTTGCACTGGTCATCTTCGATGACGAGCTCTATCTTCTGTCCGTTGATGCCGCCTTTGTCATTGATGTCCTTGACAACAAGTTTTGCCGCATTGACGGTCGGCAGGCCGTAGGATGCGAGGTCTCCGGTATGAGAACCCGCTACGCCAATTTTAATCGGAGCCGCAAATACGCTCTGTGTACCAAAGAGCGCCAGCAGGCTCACCATGGCGAATACCGCAAGTACCATGTTACGTCGCTTCATCTTGTATTCCTCCTTCCGCATATGCAAAATATGCGCATAAATAATGAATGAAGCTAATTTCTGCGAAGAATATATGTCATGATACTTCATGTCAAGAGTGTTTCTATCAAAAGTAAAGCTTTTTATTTGTCAATGATATAACATTTTAATTTTTGCGTATTTGTGTTCAATATTTGAAACGTTTTTTTGGGAAAACTTCTTTTTTCGTTTTGCATATTGACCAAATTTCTTGCAACCTGTAAAATGATTGAACGTTACTATTTATAGTAACAAAAGCATTCGATGGTATTCACATGCGTCAGCACATGCTGCGCGGAGGCGCCGTGGGCGCCTTATCATGAGGAGGTTGTATGCGTCCTACCACAAAGCTCTTTGCTGCAATCGGATTTGCTGGAATGTTGCTGTTTTCGTGTGCTTCAAAGAACGCGAAAATTGTCGGTGTTGCGAAATTTGTTTCACACCCTGCGCTCGACGCGATTGAAAAAGGCATTGTCGATGAGCTCTCTTCATCTAAGCCCGATTATAAGATCGATCTGCAGAACGCGAACGCGGACATGAATACCGCCGCCCAAATCGCGCAGCGCTTCAAACAGGAAAAAGTCGCCCTCGCCGTCGGTATCGCGACGCCGACCGCCCAGGCTCTCGCCAATCAGATCAAGGACCGGCCCGTGATCTATTCCGCGGTGACCGACCCCGTGTCGGCGGGTCTCGTGGCGAGCATGGACAAGGGCGGCGCCAACGTTACCGGCACCTCCGACATGACGCCTGTGCGGGAACAGCTCGATCTGCTCCGCTCGTTGAAACCGGACATAAAGCGTGTCGGCAACATCTATTCTTCCGGCGAGGCGAACTCGGTGGCGCTCGCCGCGATCGTAAGGGCGTATTGCGAGGAGAACGGGCTTGAATATGTCGAATCGACCATCACCAATTCGTCGGAGGCCAAGCAGGCGCTTCTTTCCATCGCAGGGCGCATCGACGGGCTCTACCTGGGCAACGACAACACGGTATTCTCCGCGCTGAGCGGTATCGCGGAAGTGGCGCTTGAGAAGAAGATTCCCGTCGTGACGGCGGATCCTTCATCGGCCGAAACAATTCCCGTGCTCGCCGCGCTGGGCTATGACTATTACCGCATGGGCGTGGCGACGGGGAAAATCGTGGTTCGTGTATTAAATGGGGAGAAAACCGCGGACATCCCGGCCTTCCTGCCGAAAGACAGTGAAGATATGACCTTTGTGCTCAACCTTGATACGGCAAAAAACATAGGCGTTACGGTTGACCAGTCGATTATCGACAGAGCGAAAGTGATTATTTCTGACGGCCAGTTGACCCGGAAGTAATCGATGATCGAGGGAATTCTCGTCGAAGGGCTCATCTATGGTATTCTTGCGCTCGGCGTCTTTGTCAGTTTTCGTGTGCTGGATTTTCCGGACCTGACGGTAGAGGGGTCCTTCCCTGCTGGGGCGGCGGCGGGCGCGATTGTCGCTTCGTCGCTGAGCCTTTCGCCGAACGCGTTTGCAAAAGCGCTCGCCGTGCCCGCGGGAATGCTGGCCGGTTTTGTCGCCGGCGGCGTGGCCGGTTTTGTCACCGCGGCGGTGTATCACAGGCTCAAGGTGCCGCCTTTGCTTGCGGGGATTGTCACCATGACGGGCTTTTATTCGATCAATTTGCGGATTTTGGGCGGGAAACCCAACCTGCCGCTCATTACGAATAATCCGATGCTCAAGCTCGCCCGCTCTTTCATGAGCGGGATTCTCTCGCCCGAATGGTCGCTTCTGGCGTCGTGCATCCTCATCTGTCTTGTGCTGTTCGGGCTTCTCGATCTTTTCTTCCATACGGAGATCGGCATTGCGATGGGAGCGCTCGGCGACAATGAAAACGCCGTCATCCAGGCCGGCATTCAACCCAATCGCCTGCGCGCCTGGGGAATTATGCTCGCCAATGCCCTGCCGGGGCTCTCGGGCGCGATGGCGGCGGCATATCAAGGTTTTGCCGATGTGAACCTGGGGCAGGGTGTCGTCGCGGCCGGCCTTGCCACCGTCATGCTTGGGGAGCTCGTCGTTCACTCACAGTTTATAGGAGTCCAGCTTGCGCGGGTTTTCATCGGCTCGATAATCTTTCGGGCTCTGATGTACGCCGCCCGCTCGTGGGGCTATGTCGCAGGCATCACCCCCAACGATCTCAGGCTGCTCACGGCACTCCTCATCATCGTGTCGGTCGCCATCTCCCGCTACGGGAGGAAACACCGATGATACGTCTGCACAATATCGAGGTAAGCTTTGATTTGGGCGGCGGACAGGAGCATACGGTCCTGAAAAATCTTTCGCTCGAAGTGGAACGCGGGCAGACAGTGTCGGTCATCGGCTCCAACGGGGCAGGCAAAAGTACCCTCTTGAATGCGATTGCGGGCACGGTGCCTGTGCGCGCGGGTAAAATTTTCCTCGACGACAGCGATGTGACGCCGCTGCCTGAGTGGGCGCGCGCGATGTATGTCGGGCGGGTGCGGCAGGATCCGCTGGCGGGCACCGCGGGCGATATGACCCTGCTCGACAATCTGGCTCTTGCGTACCGCAAGGGGCCGAGGCGTTTTCGCATCGCGACGCCGCCCAAGTTCGCGCGCGAGATGGCGGACAAGGTGGCGGAGCTCGGTATGGGGCTTGAAGACAGGCTCCGCGAAAATGTATCGAGACTCTCGGGCGGACAGCGCCAGGCGCTTACGCTCCTCATGGCGATACTGTCGCGGCCTTCGGTGCTCCTCCTCGATGAACACACCGCGGCGCTCGATCCTGCCAATGCGGAGATCGTAGGCGAACTCACTCGTCGCTTCATCGCGGAATTCAACTTGACCGCTCTCATCGTGACGCACGACATGAAGCGCGCGCTCGAGCAGGCGGGTCGTGTGGTGATGATGCACGAGGGCGAAATCATCGCCGACCTGAGCGGCGCGGAGAAAGAGAAGATGGATGTCGCGGGACTCGTGCGTCTTTTCAAAAAAGTGCGCGGCGCCGAATATGCCGAAGACAGGGATTTGCTGATCTGAAATCGTCCTTCCTGCCGGCAGAGTGCATACCTGAGTAAACAGGTGGGTGGATACCGTGGTATCCACCCATCGCTGTATTGGGGGCATTATGGGAGCTGCGGAGGGGTGTCACGGACGGCCCCCATGGTGCCAAACGCCATTTGAGGCGGGTTTTCAGCTTTTTTGAGTCTGGTCAGTGTTGACGGTTTTTTGGCACGATTTTTGCTAAATATCTTTGTGGTTGTCAACCAATTTTTCGGGACTTCCTACGCTACATATCCTACCTATGTCCCGAATGCAATTCACAAGGAGGAGGATACCATGAAAAAACGGTATTCGGCAGTACTCGCCATTCTGCTCATTCTTTTGACCGTCGTGCCCGCGTTCGGGCAGACGAAGAAACAGCTGACTTTCCTGTTCATGCCTGGTGTACAGGACCCGTTCTATACCACCATGGAGAAAGGTGTCCGGGCCAAAGCCAAAGAGCTTGGGGTGAACATCATTGTCGCAGAATATCCGAAGGCGTGGGGACCTGAGTATCAAGTGCCCATTCTGCAGGCCTATGCCCAGCGCGGCGGATTTGATGGCCTTCTCATCGCCCCGACCTCTGTCGATGCGCTCAAGGCACCTCTTAAGGCAATCTACGATAAAGGCATCGAGATTATCACCGTTGATACCTTCCTCGGCGACGGCGACTATTCCAAGCCCAACACCGACTATAATTTCCCGCTTTCTTACATTGGGTCCGATAACGAACTCGGCGGCAAGATGATTGCCGAACACCTTGCGAAACTGGTCGGTGAAAAGGGTAAGGTGTTCTGCGAAGCGACAAACCCTGACGTTTCCTCGGTCGCCGGCCGCGTGAAAGGCTTTACGGAAGGCGTGGCGGAATTCCCGAACATGAAGCTGGTCGGTGTCGAGTGGTGCCTCGATGTCCAGCAGAAGGCTCAGGAGCAAACCCTTGCCGCATTGCAGAGAGACAAGGATATCGTCGGCATATTCGGAACCAATGTATTCAGCGCCCAGGGCGCAAACCAGGCAGTCGTGAACGCGGGCCTTGTCGGCGCGATCAAGATTGCTTCGTGGGATGCCACGATTACGAATATCGACAACCTCAAAAAAGGTGTCGTCGACCTTGTCCTCGCGCAGAAACCTGCCGAGATGGGCTCGCTTGGCGTCGAGTGGCTCTACAAGTATCTGACCCAGAAGGTGCAAGTTCCAAAGAAAGTCATCCCCGGCTTCGAATTCTTCACGAAAGACAACGTGAACGATCCGAAGATGCAACAGTATATCTATCAATAATAGAAAAAATCCGTGGACGAGCACTCATGTCTCCCCTTCCGTCCGAAGGGGAGACATGAGATTATCAAAGCGAGAGGTTCAAATTGGCAGACAAAGGCAGACCATTGGCGGGGATTCCAGGCGGTGGCTCCCCGAGCTCAAAAGGCCCCTCAAGTATATCGGACCAGACCCGGGGCGGTTTTTTCCAGACGACCTTTGGTCGTCAGACAGCTTTCGGGCAATTTACCGCGCGCAACTGGGCACTGCTTTTTCTTATTTTAATGATTGTCATTTTCAGCTTCGCGGGCCCGGGCTTTTTCGATATTGTCAACTTTCAGAACATTATTCATTTGTCCACGGGGACGTTTTTGCTGGCCGCCGCGGAGACTCTGGTAGTCATCACCGGGGGGATCGATTTGTCCATCGGATATGTGTATGGGCTGGCGTCGGTCCTTGGCGCGAAGGTGATGCAGATTCTTGGAGCGGGCGGCATGCCGGTGCCGCTCGTGATTGTGCTTGGCAGCCTGGCGGCGCTCCTGGTCTCGATTCTGCCGGGGCTAGGGAACGGCGTGCTCATTACGCGCTTCAAGGTGCCGCCTTTTATCGCGACTATGGGCATGTGGGGGATATGCAATGGCGTGACCCTCTTTCTTTCCGATGGCTTCATGCCGGTGATGGGCGCCCCATCCCAGATCAACGATATTGGAAACAGCTATTTTCTCTATATTGATCCTTCGAAAACTGTAAGCTTCTTTTCAAAGCCACCATATATCACTTTGACCAGTATTCGGAATATTCGGCGCCTTATTCCGAATTCGCTTTTTCTGACGCTGCTGGTACTGTTCATTCTGGGGTTCGTAATGAGTCGCACCCGATTTGGTCGCCACACCTACGCGATCGGCGGAAGCATGGATGCGGCCGTACGGGCGGGCATCAATGTCGACCGGCATCTGGTGATGATCTACGTGATATCCTCATTCGTGTCAGGTATTGCGGGCCTTTTCAACCTTTTTCAGACAGGGATCGGCAACTATACGCCTTCCGGGGCGAATTACGAGCTCATGGCCGTGGCGGCGGTCGTCATCGGCGGGGCGAGCCTTACGGGCGGCAAAGGGCGAATCATGGGAACCGCCGTGGGCGTGCTCGTGCTGGCGGTGCTTGAAAATGGTCTGCAGATTGCGGGCATTTCGGCATTCTACCGCTACATCGGCGTCGGAGTTCTCTTGACCATCGCGGTCATCATCGATCGTGCTTTCCCGGATATGTTCTGAGAGGAGGATGGGCATGCACGCTGATTCTGTGAATAAAACATCCTCCTTGCAGGAAAGGCTGGGACGAAACTGGATTGCGATATTCATCGTACTGCTTGTGGTGCTTTTTTCGGTTTCGGCGCGGGCATTCTTCAGCGTCGATACTGCACAGCTTATTTTCTTCAATGGAACCGAGGTGTTTCTGCTTGCGATTGCCGAGCTCTTCGTCATTATCACTGGCGGCATCGATCTTTCGGTCGGCTTTGTCATGGGCTTTTCGACGGTAGTGTCCTCGAAGCTCATCGTGATGTTTGCGGGAATGGGGCTCTCGCCGCTCGCCAGCATTCTGGCGGGCAGCATTGTGATGATGATCATCGGGCTCCTCCCGGGCCTCGTGAACGGCTGGCTCGTCGCCTATCTGCGGGTGCCGGCATTTATCGCGACGTTTTCGATGCTCGGCGTGACCCATGGCATTTCGGAGCTGATGACGCAGGGAATTCCGACGAAAAATCTGCCGTCGCTCGCAGGAATAATCGGCAACGGTTCATTCCTCTATATCGCCCCGAACGGCGCGCTCAGCTTTTTTGCGAGGCCCCAGGTAGCCCGCGGACAGACAGTCATCGCGATACTGCCCAATATGGTGGTCTTCGCCTTTGCCTTCATTCTGCTGTTCGCGTTCATACTCGGAAAGATGAAGTTCGGGCGGCACCTCTACGCGATAGGGGGCAACATCGATGCGGCGATCCGTTCGGGAATCAACGTAAAGCGGGATTTGATAAAGGCTTACGTTATTTCATCATTTTTTGCAACACTGGCGGGGCTTAGTTATGTGATGAAATACATCACCGGCAAGCCGGATGCCGGCGCAAACATGCTCCTGGAGGCAATCGCCGCGGTCGTCATCGGCGGCGCGAGCATGGCAGGCGGCTCCGGGACCGTGGGGCGGACCATCCTGGGAGCGCTGGTTATCGCGATTCTCGAAACAGGCCTGCGCATTATCGGCATGCAGACTTTCATGACCTATATTCTGGTCGGCGCGATTTTGATCCTGGCGGTGATAATCGATCAGGTATTCCCGAACAGGAACCGATAACCGGGGCAGGAGGAACTATGGCGCATCTTTTGGAAGCGAAGAATATTACGAAGCGGTTTGGCGGTCTCACCGCGGTCGATGATGTCAGTTTTTATGTGGACGAGGGTGAAGTCGTGGCGTTCGTCGGCGATAACGGCGCCGGCAAATCGACTCTCATCAAGATAATCTCGGGCGTTCATAAGCCCGATATAGGAGAAATCTTTCTGGACGGGGAGAAAATTCACATCGGTTCGCCGATCGACGCGATCAATTATGGAATCGAGACCATATACCAGGATCTTGCTCTCGCCGAGAATATGGATGTTCCCTCGAACATATTCCTTGGCCGCGAAAGCACAAAAAAGATATTTGGCGTAGTTCCGGTGGTGAATCATGAACATATGATGCGCGAATCGCACAAGGTCCTGGACAGGCTTGACATCGATATTCCTTCGCTGAAGTCGAACATCCGGAACTTGTCCGGTGGCCAGCGCCAGGCCGTCGCGATTTCGCGGTCGATCTATTGGAAAGCCAGAGTACTCATCATGGACGAGCCGACTGCCGCGCTTGGCATCGCCGAACAGAAAAAAGTGCTCGAACTCGTGAGTTCGCTGCGCACGCAGGGCATCGCGATTATCATCATCAGTCACCAGATGTACGATGTGTTTTCGGTTGCCGACAGGATTATCGTCATGCGCCGTGGGATCAAGGCCGGCGAGCGCCTGGTCAAGAACACAACGAGCGAAGAAATTGTCAGCCTCATCGTGGGAGCCGAATCGGTCGAAAAAAGATCACAATGAGATTCTTTGCCAGAACTTTCAATTCGTTTATCTCTGTCATTGTGCTTCAGGCGATTCTTGTCATCCTTCTGGTCTCGGGGAGCGTCGCCAGAAGTCAGCAAGAAGACAGCAAAGAAGAGCTCAAAGTCGAAGCGCTCAATATCTATGACAATTTCAATTCCTGGAAGCGTGTGCTGTGGGGATCGATCGTCGATCTCGGCAAATCCGGGCAACTCAAGAGCATGATCGCGTCGCAGCGTCACATAACGCTCGATGACGCGCTTGAATCGGCGGTAAAGAAAGCCGCGACACAGGCGGGCTGCGAATTTCTCATTATGAAAAACAGTTGGTCAGCCTTTACGGTGGTCCGTCCTCTCACCGAAAAGCCCGTCCCCGCGCCCAAGCCCCAGGACTTCAGCATCGACCGCCCTCATCCCTACGTCGAAATGCTGCTCTCCGACGGCATTCTCTATTTCACGGGCGCGGTACGCGTCACCGCTGATAATGGCCGCTACCTCGACATCTTCATCGCCAAGCGCGTCGACGAAGTGCTCATGCGTCAGCTCAGCTTCAACCAGAGAATCAAGGCGCTCGTTTCGCTCAACAGTCATTTTGCCGTGGGCTCCATTGCCGGTACGGCCTTTTCAGAGTGGATGCGCGGAAAGACCTTCAACACCTCATATACTGTAGTGGATGAGCTGAACGAAGATAATGTGCCATATTCCGTCGTCATCCAGCAGTCGGGCAATGCCAGGCTCGCGGAAGGCGGGCAGAATACCGAAGCCACGCTCTATGTCTGCACCTTTCTTTCGCTTACAGACTACAGGGCCCGCGTCAATTTCATCAATCGTTCGATTCTGCTCGTGTCACTCTTCGTCGTGCTGTTTACGATTCTCCTGAGCGCGGGCATGAGCAAGGCGGTGACCGATCCTGTCCGTCAGCTCCGCAACGCGATGATTCGCCTCAAGAGCGGCGACAAGCCCGTCAAGGTAATGGGGCCGAAGACAGGCGAAATTGCCGACCTCTTTCATGGCTTCAACGACATGTCCGCACGGATCGAAGAAGACAAGCGGGCGCTTTCCTCGCATATTCAGGAAATTACGCGCATCAAGGAGTACAACGACAAGATTTTCAACTCGATTCAGGAAAAGATTCTCGTCATCAATGCGGTGTTCGCCGTGGAGCAAGCCAACCGCGCTTTTCTGGAATACTGCGGCCAGACCGAGAAGATGGTGCTCGGACGCAACATCGACGAGCTTTCGCCCGCACTTTTCGACGAACCCGTCCATGCGAGCATCCGCGCCATCATCTCGGGCGGAAAAGCCTTTGATACCCAGATCCGGCGCGCTTCTTCGGGACTCTCGTTTGAAATCAAATTTTATCCTTTACTCGAGCACGACACCGCCAGTACGTCGATTCACTGCATCATGGTGATCGAGGATGTCACGGCGAGGGTCGCCTATGAAGAAAAAATCCGCCAGGCTGAAAAGCTCGCGAGTATCAGCATGCTCTCCGCGGGCGTCGCCCATGAAATCAACAACCCCTTGAGCTCGATTCTGAGCAATGTCCAGAACCTCATCAAAGCCGAAAAAGAGCCCGAAAGGCTCGAGGACCTCAGGCTCGTCGAGCAGGAAACAAAGCGCATCGCGCGTATCGTGCGCAATCTTCTCGAATTCTCTTCGTCATCGCCCGTCGAGAAACCGCGCAACGATATCAACGCCTGCATTCAGAAGACCCTGCAGCTTGTCGACTACTCGCTGAAAAAAGAGAGCGGCGTTTCCATCGTCGTCCGGCTGAGTCCGGACCTTCCGTCCGCGGCGATAGGCGAAGATGAATGTAAGCAGATAATTCTCAACCTGATAAAAAATTCTCTTGAAGCTCTCGGTTCTTCGGGCACCATCAGGATAGAAACGGCATTCTTATCCTCGGAATCCATGGTACAATGCAGAGTCAGCGATACAGGCAGAGGCATCCCGAAAGCACTTCTTCCCAGGATTTTCGACCCCTTCTTTTCAACCAAGAACGAAGAAGGAAACAGCGGCCTGGGTCTTTCGGTGGTGTACGGACTTGTATCGAAATTCAAAGGGCGAATCGAAGTGGAGAGCGAAGAGGGCAGGGGCACGATGGTAAGAATCAGCCTGCCTGTCGCAAGGCCCGGGACGTGAGCGGTGATGAAAACGGCGACTATTCTGATTGTGGATGATGAAGAAGGCATTCGGCATGGGCTCTCGCGCTTTTTCGAGAGGGAAGGTTACGCGGTCGAAAGCGCAGAAGACGCAGTGCACGCTGAAACAATCTTCGAAAGCAGAAAGATCGATATAGCCATTCTGGACCTGCGCCTCAAGGGACCGGTGAGTGGCCTCGATTTGCTGGTGCGTCTGAAACGCGAAGACAGCGACCTGCCGGTCATCATCATAACCGGATACGGAAGCATCGAATCCGCAATCGAGGCGATGAAGCACGGCGCCTTGGATTATATTTTAAAGCCCGTTGACAATGAGGCCTTGCTCGTTCTCGTGCGCCGCAATCTCGAAGTCGCCCAGCTCAGACGCGACAACAGGTATCTTAAAAAAGAGCTGTATCAAAAAGAATATCAGCGGCAGATCATCACAAAAACCCCCGCGATCCTCGACATCATCGCACGGCTCGACAGCGTCAAGGACAGCCCCGCCCCGGTTCTCGTCATGGGAGAGAGTGGCGCAGGCAAGGAAGTATTTGCGCGCTACATCCATTTTACCGGCAACCGGAGCGCCGGCCCTTTCGTGAGCATCAACTGCGCGGCGCTCTCCGAGGACCTCTTGCTCAGCGAGCTCTTCGGCCACGAGAAGGGCGCCTTTACGGGCGCAATCGAGCGAAAGACCGGCAAGTTCGAGCTTGCGCACGGCGGCACGCTCTTTCTCGACGAAATCGGCGACATGTCCCCCGCGATCCAGGCGAAACTCCTGCGCGTGCTTGAGGAGAACTCTTTCGAGCGCGTGGGCGGTACGAAGCGTATCAGCGTCGACATACGGATTGTCGCGGCGACGAATCACGACCTCCATGAACTCCTCCGGACCGAAAAGTTTCGCAGCGACCTGTATTACCGCATCGCGACGGTGGAAATCAATTTGCCGCCGCTGCGGCAGCGCGCGCAGGACATTCCCTATCTGGCCGAATTTTTCATCAATCTGTACGCCGAGCGCTATCACAAGCGCATAGACGGCATCAGCCCCGCGGTGATGCAGCGCTGGCTCTCCTACGAATGGCCGGGGAACATCCGAGAACTGCAGAACGTGATTCACCAGGCGGTGCTGCTCTGCACCGGCAACAGAATTGAAATCGACACGGTGCTGGCCGGGTGCGGAAGCGGAGAAGGCCAGAGGGCTCCTGAGAATTCTTTCCGTGAGGCGCGGACGGCGACCGAGAGCTCTGTGCGGGCGACGCAAAGTGAAGTGGCGCCCGACCAGGGCGTGCCCCACCCAGCCGGGCCCGATCCGGTCAGGTCCGCTTCCTTCCAGCCCGGGCGCTACACTTCCCTTAAAGAAGTCGCCGAAGCCGCCGCTGCGTTTTATGAGCGCCAGCGCATCGAGTCGGAGTTTGTCCTCGCCAAGGGCAACAAGAGCCAGACGGCGCGCGCCCTCGGCATTACCCGAAAAACACTGATGGAAAAAATGAGAAAATATTCGCTCATGCAGTCTGGACCGAAGGAGGGCACTGCGCCGCCCAGCCCTGCATATGAGCCGAAAGTGATTGCGCGGCCCCGTAAGGGCGCTGAACCCAGGGGAGGTAGTACATGCTGACGATTTCAGGCACGGGCTGTGCGCTCATGGATTATCTCCATGCCGATATTCGGCTCGATTCGGAGGCATTTTTGCGGTATCGGGCGCGCCGTGGCGGCGATGGTGGGCTCGAGCCGGGCAAACTCGTGTTTGTCGAGGACCTGGAACGCTTCGCCGGTGAGCCCTTTTCCAGGATTCTCGAGGCACTCAGGGGCGGACAAGAGCCCGACAGGGCAAATCTGGGCGGACCGTCAATCGTTTCGCTCATTCACGCAGCCCAGATGCTTGAAGGACACCAGGCACAGGTACAATTTTTCGGAGCCCGCGGAGTCGATGCGAGCAGCGATGCAATAATGCATATTGTGTCGCGTACGCCGCTCGAGGTATCGGGCTATCTTGCGTTTGCTGGGCATACACCTTTTACGCAGGTGTTTTCGGACCCTACCTACGATCACGGCCATGGCGAGCGTACGTTTGTGAATGAACGGGGAGTGGCGGATTTGTTTGCGCCGGGCCACCTGCCGGAAAGGTTCTTTGATGCGGAAATTGTCGCTTTTGGCGGAACCGCGCTCGTGCCGCAGATACACGACAATCTTGATTTGCTGTGCCGGCGCGCGCATCAAGGCGGTTCTATCGTCGTGGTCAATACGGCGTACGATTTTCAGAGCGAGGTGAGGAGGACCGCCGCCGACAGGGCACTTGCGGGTTCTTCTGAGGAGAACGGCGCGCGCTGGCCGCTCGGCGCGCGCGACGGGGCGTATCGCCACATCGATGTGCTCGTCGCGGACAGGGAGGAGGCGCTCAAACTGAGCGGTGCGGACAATGTCGGCGCGGCGCTCGCGTTTTTCCGTTCCCGCGGCACGAGCGCGGCGATCGTCACGGATGGAGCGCGGGATATTCATTTTTATTCCGATGGAAGACTCTTTGCGCCGCAGGAAGAAAAGATCTTGCCGGTCTCCGCGGAAGTTCGCCGTGCGCTCGGAAGCCCCTCGAGGCCAAAAGGCGATACGACCGGCTGTGGCGACAACTTTGTCGGGGGTTTGCTGGCTTCACTCGCGCTTCAGCTCGAAGCGGGGCAGAAACGGGGCGCCTTCGACATCATCGATGCCTGCTCCATGGCCATCGTCTCCGGTGGTTTTTCATGCTTCTACCTCGGCGGCACATATCTGGAAGAGATGTCCGGAGAGAAACGCCGGAAAATTGAGGCTCTATACGGCCTTTATCTCCAACAGCTTTCGGCAGGCAGTTGAATGCAAACTCTTGTACAGTTCGGCGCCGGCAATATCGGCCGTTCTTTTATCGGCCAGCTCTTCGCGCGAAACGGCTACGAGGTCGTCTTCGTCGATGTCTCTGCGCCCCTCGTCGAGGCGCTCAACGAGAGGCGGGAATACCGAATTGTCATAAAAAGAAACGGCGTGTCGGACGAAGAGCTTGTCGTTCAAAATGTGCGCGCGATCGATGGCCGCGAACATGCATCGGTCGCCGACGCGGTTGCCGGGGCCGACTATGTCGCGACGAGCGTCGGCCTTGGCGCTCTGCCGGATATTATCCCGGTGCTTGCCAGAGGAATCGAGCTCCGCGCCCTGCGCTCTCCGAACCGTCTCCTCGATGTCATCATCGCGGAGAACATCCGCGACGGCGCCCCTTACTTCAGGGAATCGCTCGGGCGGCATCTGCCGCAGGGCTTTCCGCTCGCGGACCATGTTGGACTCGTAGAGACATCGATCGGCAGAATGGTGCCGCTCATGCGCAAGGAAGATCTCGCGGCCGACCCCCTGCTGCTCTTTGCCGAGGAATACAACGAACTCATTGTCGATAAACACGGCTTCAGGGGTCCCCTGCCGCAGATCCCGACCCTCAACCCTGTCGAGAATATCAGAGCCTACGTCGACCGCAAACTCTTCATCCATAACCTTGGCCACGCGGCCACGGCTTACTTTGGCTTCAGCCAGTCGCCCGACTCCCGCTTTATCTGGCAGGCCCTTGAGCTGCCTGGCGTGGCCGTACGGGTGCGCTCGGCCATGGGCGAGTCAGCCGCCGCCCTCGCGCTCGAATATCCGCACGACCTGAAGCCCGGTGCCCTCACCGCCCACATCGACGACCTGCTTGTGCGTTTTGCCAACAGAGCCCTTGGCGACACGGTCTACCGTGTCGGCCGCGATCTCTACCGGAAACTCGCCCACGATGACCGGCTTATAGGCGCCGCCCTTCTGGCCGCGCGCCACGGCCTGCCCTGCGACACCATTGCCGATGCTATACGGGCCGCCGTCGGGTTTCGGGCCGCCGACGAAGAAGGGAAGCTCTATCCTCGCGATGCGGATTTTATCGCCCGCGAAGTGCCGAAGGGGCTTGAGGGCATTCTGCGCGATGTCTCAGGCTTGGCGATGGAGGATCCCGTCGAGCGTGGAGTGGCTGTTCGTATTCTGTCCTCTAGACAATGACAACCTTGTTCTTTTCTGCGCCTGGAATCACCGACTCCCATTTTGTTCTTGAAATCAGGAAAATCGCGATCAGTGCCGCGGCGTAATTTGAGAAAAGATTTCCCCAAAACACCGCATAGTATTGGAGGTATTTTTCTGTTGCGAGAATGAAGAGATATCTCAGGAACCAGATGCGCAGAATCCCCAGCACGAGAGGCACCTTCGTTTTGCCAAGCCCGATGAAAGCTCCCTGAATGGTGATGGTTATGCCAAAACCCACCACCGAAAAGGTGTAGATGTGGAGTGCGCGGTTTGCGATTTCGAGGACATCGGCCCGCCTCGTGAACAGAATGGTCAGGTGAGGGGAAAGCGGCACTATGACCGCTATGATGATGGCCGCGGTGATCGCGCTCAATATTGTGCCCTGTACGAGCGAGCTTTTGGCCTTCTCGGGATTTTCTGCGCCGATATTCATACTGACCATTGTCGTGACCGCTGAACTGAAGGCGCCCGGCAGTATGAACGCGACCTGGGTGATGTTGTTCGCGATTCCCTGTCCGTTGAGCACCACAGGTCCGTATTTTTCGACTTCGGTGTTGATGAGGAAAAACCCGAGATTGAGTATGAAGGTGTTGGCCATTGCCGGAGCACCAATGTGAAATAGCTGCCTGGCCGCCGCCGGGTCGAACTTGAATCCCCTCAGCTCGAGCCGGTCGCTGCCTTTCTGGATGAATAGTTCCCAGAACATCCATACGGTTATCAGGATGTTTGCCGCGAGCGACGCCAGCACGCAGCCGACGATACCCATCCGCAGCACATAAATAAATACGAAGTTGAAGATAACCTTCAATACAAACATGAGAATCATGCGGATGAAAGGAGCCTCTGGCACGCCGTTCGCGTTCTTTATGCCGTTATAGATCGACTCCAGAAAGGAAAAGGGCAAAACGAGCGCGTACAGCGAGAGGTATAGAAATACATTGTGCGAAATCTGCGGATTGACTCTCGAGGAAATAATAGCGGCAGCCAATATCAAGAGGGGAGCGGAAAAGCATCCCAGGATTGAGCCCATCACCACTATCTGTGTCGAAGTACGCCTGGATTCTTCGAAATTCCCGCGCCCGTTCATCTGCCCTATGATCGCCATGGCGGCGACGCTCAGTCCTTGGGCGAGCGCCATGGCCATATTGATCACCGGTTCGCTGAACGTGACCGAACTGGCGACGAGCGTGCCCGCGATATTGTTGATAAAAAGCCCGTCCATGAGCGGCATGAGAGCCTGGACAATGCCCAGCATGAGTGTTGGCGCGGCGAGGAACATCAGCGTGCGCGAAGTCGGGCCGTTTAAAATGAAATCACGTCGTTGTTCAGTCGACTGATGCAGAAACATTAAGTTCATATATTGTTGCTCAGATGCAAGATGTATTCCTTTTTTGCAAGCGAATCAAGATGTGAAGCGGAAAATCGCGGGTCATGCGCCGCGGATGAATAGATAATAGATATCAGTTGCTGATATTATTGATTTCAAGATAAAACTGGAGTATTCTGAGGGAGAGGAGCCGTCATGGAAGAATCTGATAATATCATCATAGAAAAGCGAAGTCTGGCCGAGCAGGTCTACATGTATCTGTGCAATTCGATCAGCAATGGCAAGCTGAAATACGGCGATACGATCAATACGAAGCGTCTGGCGGAGGAGCTCCACATCAGCATGATGCCGGTGCGTGAGGCGCTGAAGCGGCTCGAGATGGACGGCATTGTGGAGATCAAGCCGCGATCCGTGTGTCTCTTGCGCACACCGACCAAAGAGGCAATCATGGATGCGATAGCGGCGCGGGAAATGCTTGAAATATACAGTGTAAGGTCCATGTATGCTTCCATCGACGTTGCGCGACTGGATGTCCTGCGTGAAATCATAGACAAAATGAAGGCAGCGATCGCCGAGGACCCCATCAATCTGAGAAAATATATCAAGTACGATTGGCAGTTTCATAAAGAGTTGTGCAATCTTTCGGGGAATCAGTTCATAAGCAAATTCTATAAAGAGCTGAACATCCGTTTAAACATGGATTATATGTATGACATCGGAATCAAGCCGAATGTCTCGCAGACATTTAAGGATCATATAGATTTGGTAGAGGCGCTGGCGGCCCATTCCCCAACGGCTGTTGAAATTATTGAGAAGCATCTGCGCATCAGCAGGCAGAATATCCTGAATGGCCGGTTTTTCTCTGTTCAGGATGCTGCGGGCTGAACATGCGGAGCCCCTGATCGTCAATCCATCAGTTGTCCACCGTTTACATTCAGGATTTCGCCGGTGATGAAAGAGGATCTCTCTGAAGCGAGAAAGAGCGCCGCTTCCGCGACTTCTTCGGGCTTGCCCATTCTCTTGAGAGGAATCGCTTCGATAACTTCCTGCCTCTTGTCATTCGTCCAGTCGGCGCTCATGTCCGTTTCGATGGCATGAGGCGCGACTGCGTTGACGCGGATACCATATTCGGCGAGCTGGCGTGCGAGGGATTTTGTCAAAGTATTTATCGCCCCTTTGGAAGTGCCGTAGACGGGCGCGGCGGTGATATCGCCCATTTTTCCTGCAATCGAGGTTATGTTTATTATGCTTCCGGAATGCTGGCGGATCATGTAGGGGACGACCGCTTTGCAGAAATAGAAATTGCCATTGACATTTACATCCATGACCTGCAGCCACTGTTCCCGGCTTAGATCGAGAATATCGCCACGCGCAATGATGCCCGCGTTGTTGACAAGGATATCGATATGTCCTTTCGCGTTGGCAACGGCTTCGACAGCGTTATTCACCGCCTTCATGTCCGTGATGTCGAGCGAAACAGGGATCGCATCATAATGCTGATTTTTCAAGGACTCCGCGGCTTTCTCCGCGCCACTTCGATCGACCAGGACGACGCAAGCCCCCTGCCGGGCGAAGGTCCTCGCGATTTCAAAACCGATGCCTTTTGCCGAACCGGTGATAATTGCTGTTTTTTCTTGTAGTTCCATGATCTCCTCTTGTTATCAAAAGAGTAATCTCGGCAAAGCGAGCACTAGGCCTGGGAAGAATACCAGGACACCCACCGCAAGGAGGGTTGCAAGAAGCCAGGGCCACATTTCTTTTGCATATTCAGAAATGGGCACATCGAGTACGGTACAGACAGCGTTCATTGCAAGCCCCACTGGTGGAGTCATATTGCCCATCGTAATAACCGTGCAGAACAGGATGCCAAAGTGTACGGGGTCCCATCCCACCTTCACGGCCAGTGGCAGGAAAATAGGCGTAAAGAGCAGAATGACTACTGATCCGTCGATGAACATCCCCAGAATGACAAGGATGAAGATGATGATGAACATGACGATAATTTTGTTGGTTGAAAGTCCGAGAATTACGCCTGAAAGAAGATCGGGGATCCGCTCGAAGGGGATGCCATACCCGAAAATGCCGGAAAGCGCAATGATGAACATGATGGCGCCGACATCGAGCACGCTCGACGCAAGCGTCTGTACCAGGTTTTTGAATGTAAGTTCCTTGTAGGCGAAGACACCGACAAGCACCGCATATACACAGGCAAATGAACCGACTTCAGATGGTGTGAAAATTCCGCTTCTCAATCCAACGAGAAGGAGCACAGGAAACAGCAGTGCCCAAATATTCTCTTTGATTGCGGCCATCCGCTCGCGAAACGAAGCCTTCGTGCGTTCGGGTTTATACCCCCTGCGCGTTGCGATTATCCACACGGTGAACATATACACTGCCATCAGAAAGATTCCCGTGAATATTCCTGCCGCGAAGAGCCTTCCTATAGAGACCTCGCCGGTGGTGCCATAGAGAATGATGCCGACACCTGGCGGTATTGTCGCGGTGATGAGGGCTGTCCACGCGGTGCAGTTTGCAGAAAATCCCCGGGAATATCCTTGTTTGATCATTGAGGGCGCAAGAATCCGTGCCTCCATGGAGGCATCGGCAATCGCCGAACCTGAAACGCCGCCCATGAGGGTTGAGAGTACGACGTTGACCTGTGCCAGACCTCCGCGCATATGGCCAGTCAGAACCGAGGCGAGTTTCACAAGCCTGTTTGTGATGCCCGAGGCATTCATCAGATTGCCCGCAAGAATAAACAGCGGCACAGCCAGCAAGGTGAAGTTCTGCGTCTGGGAAATTGGTAACTGGGCAATCATGGTCAAAGGCAGTTCCGGATGCTGAAGGAAGAATGCAACGCCTGAGATGCCGATCGCGTAGGCGATAGGCATTCCGATTGCAAGAAAAAACAAAAACAATATTCCTACAAGCAACATGTTAGTTCTCGTTCCTTACATAGAGGTTTTTGATTTTGAGGATGACGGTTATCATCTGCAATAGACTTCCGACAGGAATACTCAGCATGACCCACGAGTAGCTAAAACCAGGAATGCCCTGGAAAACTCGTCGCCGCGAGAACAAGCTCAATTTGATGCCATTATAGAATAACAAAACAAGGAAAACAAAAATGATGATATAGATGATCGTATTGAGCACAGTGCGCGCTTTTAAAGGCAAATGTGTCACCAACAGATCGATGTTCACCAGCTTGTCGGCCCTCAGTGCGGCATCTGCGCTTAGAAAAACGCTCCATGCGAATAAGAAAAGCGACATGTCCTGGGACCAGTTGATGGGATGCCTCACAGTGCGTGCGATTGCCGCCACAAAAATCAGAGCGCATGAAACGACGAAGCACGTTGCTGCGAGGAAGACCTCAGCCTTGCAGACAAAATGGTATAGTTTTTTCATGGTCTCCTCTTTTGTTGCTCTGGAGATGAAATCGGAAGTCTGCTCTTTACGGACCAGAGCGAGGAGCGGCGCAGCAGGAGCACCGCTCCTCACAGACGATTATTTTGTTTTGCCGAGTTCTTTGTACACCTGGTCACGCACCGCGAGCAAGTTAAGCTTTTGATATGCTTTTTCACCTGCGGCCTTGAATGCGGCCATGTCAATTTCGCTTTCAGGAATGATGGTCATGCCCGCGGCTTTCAATACATTGAGGTTTTTCGGGTCGATTTCATTGAGGTAGCGCCGGGAAACCTCGAGTCCCGCCTTGTTGCATTCCTCTTCGAGGATTTTCTGGTACTCGGCGGGCAGTGACTTGAACCACTTGATCGATACGACTTCGAAGTTGATGAGAAGAATGTGTTTCGTTTCGCAGGCGTATTTTGTCACTTCCTGGAATTTGCCGCTCGCCGTCGCGGTGAAGGACAGTTCGACACCATCGATCGCTTTTGTCTGAAGTCCGGAATACATGTCGCCATACGCCATCGCGACCGGGGTGGCGCCAATGGCCCTGATGGATTCCTGCCAGATCGGTGCGGGCGGTGTCCTGATGCGAAGACCGGCAAGATCGGATGGTTTCCGGACCGGTTTGTTCGTAATCATCTGACGGAAGCCCTGGACCCACATGAATGAGAGAACCTTGAACCCCTGGGTTCGCTCGAGTTCAGCCTTCCATGCGGCTACCGACGGAAGCGTATTCAGTTTTTCGACTTCCTCGAGGCTGTCGACAAAGTAGGGGCCATTCATGACGGCGATTGCGGGTACATATTGGCCGAGCCTGGCCGCGTCCGTGTTCTGTCCCACATTTGCGCCTTGTCGGATCTGTTCGAGAATGTCCTCTTCGACACCCAACTGGGCGCTTGGAAAGACTTCGATCTTCAGATTGCCGTTTGTCCGTGCAGACACCGCTTCCGCCCATTTCAGAAACGCCTCATGGTAGGGATCCTGCGTTGTCAGAACATGGTTGAATTTTAGCACATATTTCTTTTCTGTCTGTGCGGAAACCAGCAGAATACCAGCGATCAGGAAGAAGACAACAAAAAACGCGAATTTTCTTTTCACCTTAGGCCTCCTCGAACCTTGCTAATATCTAAGATAGATGATATCATTGATTGAGAGGTTGTCAAGATAAAAAATGCACGGGATTCATGAATATCTGCACAGCAAACTGCCGGAGTGCGTAAATGTCGAAGAGGGGGCGGGCGGGCTTCCGCTTTTGCATGTGCGCAACAGATACGCGGAATGCTCGATCTATGCGTACGGGGCGCATGTTGTGAGTTTCAAGCCTCATGGAGAGAGGGATTTGTTGTGGCTGAGCCCTTATAGTCGTTTCAGTGAAGGAGCGCCTATCCGAGGGGGAATTCCTCTCTGTTTTCCCTGGTTTGGCAAACATAGAACAAGAGATGACCTTCCTCTGCATGGTTTTGTCCGGACACGGTTCTGGAATCTCGAATCGGCGGAAGTTCTCGCTGACGGGCGGACAAAGATCGTCTTTTTCGTTGAAAACAGAGGACCGACGTCTGAGGCACGGCCATATCGTTTTAGACTGGAACTCTCTACTATTGTTGGGGAGACGTTGGAAATGGCCCTCACCGTTCAGAATCTCGAGCATCTGCCGATCATATGTGAAGAAGGATTTCATACCTATTTTAAGGTAGAAGACCCACGACGATGTGAAGTGATAGGATTAGACGGAATAGAGTATATCGACAGGGTACAAGGTGACAGCCGGGCGACGCAGAGGGGAGCTGGTTATTTTGAGGGTGAGACGGTCCGCGCCTTCATGCATGTTCCACCGGTTTTGGAGCTCCTTGATTTGGGGCATCGCAGGATACACATTGAACAAGTGCATATGAATTCTGCGGTACTGTGGAACCCCGGCGAGAAAGCTGCTGCTGAGAATCCTGAAATAAGAGACACTTGGAAGCAATTTGTATGTGTGGAGTCTGCAAACTGCCTGGATTGCCAGCTGGAAATCCCTGCCCTGGGATATCACCGCAGCGTGCTGAGATTGAGTGCTGTAAATTTTGATGAGCAAAAACAGGGTCAGGAGTGCTCTAAAGGAGCCTTGGGATGAGCCACAAGATTAGGATAGAAAGAATGAAGCTCGAGCAATTTTGCGCGGCAGTGTTCATGAAGCTCGGTCTGTCTCCCGATGAAGCGCAAGATTCGGCAGAGATTCTGGTCGCCGCGGATGCGCGCGGTATAGAGAGTCACGGGGTAGGGCGTCTCTGGCGGTACAAGAATGGTCTGCAGCGCGGGATCATGGCCGGAAGCGCCTGTGCGACGGAACTGCGCAAAACACCGCTGTCGCTCGTGCTCGACGCGAATGGTGCCATGGGGCTGAGCCTCAGCAAACGGACCATGATGCGCATTATCGAAAAGGCGAAGATTGGCGGAGCTGCTTTTTCCTCGGTGCGCAACTCCAATCACTTCGGCATCGCAGGTTACTATACGGAAATGGCCGCCCGCAATGATATGATCGGGATATGCATGACCAACACGGCCGCGCTCGGCGTTCCCACATTCGGCCGGAAAGCGATGTTTGGCACGAACCCCATCGCGTTCTCCATCCCTGCGCATGATGGGCGGATGTTTACGCTCGATATGGCGACCACCGTCGTCACAAGAGGCAAAATTGAGGTCTACGATCGGGAGCAGAAGCCACTGCCGGGCGGCTGGGCGGTCAATACCAAAGGCGTGGGCACTTCTGATGCGCACAGTCTCCTCGAGGACATGCTCTATCAGCGCGGCGGTGGAATTTTGCCGCTGGGCGGCGAAGGCGAGCTCTTCAGCGGATACAAAGGCTATGGACTCGCGGAGGTCGTCGATATCATGACCGCGATCTTAAGCGGCGGTGTATTCGGCCAGGCGGTGATGGACAGCAAGGCGACTTCGGCGCGCGTCTGCCACTTCTTCGGCGCGATCCGCCTCGATCTGTTCCGCAATCCCGAAGAGATCAAGTCCGACATGGACCGCCTTTTAAGCGAGCTCGAGAACGCCGAGCCCGCGGAAGGCTGCGAGAGAGTCTACTACGCAGGCCTCAAAGAGCATGAAGCCGAGGCTGAGAGCGCACGCATCGGTGTGCCGCTCAGCGAAAAAGTCGCCGCCCAGCTCAGGCAGATTGGGGAAGAACTGGGTGTGGCTGTTCCGTTCACGTTCTGAGCGACTTTTGGCGTGGATCTCTAACCCGCACTCTGCGCGATTTCTCTCTGCAATTTGAAATAATCTGTGGTGTCGCCAATGAGGATGGCGCCTTTGAGTTTTTCATTTTCATAGAAGAGCTTTCTGAAAGAGGAACCATCGCGCCGGGATTCTGCCCGGGTCTGTGAGCCTATTGTAATATCACCTACAGAAGCCATGTCGATGCTTGCGACTTTGAGCTTGGCGCTCATGAGGCTGCCGTGGTATGAGGCTTCCTGACCGGCAATCACCTTTCCGGCAATTTCTCCCTCCTCTTTCGCGGCAGGCCAGATGCCATATATCTTGCCTTTAAATTCGGCGCAGTCGCCTGCGGCATAGATATCGGGAATATTGGTCCGGAGCCGAGTGTCGACAATTATTCCGTGCCCCACCTCGACCTGCGAATTTTTCAGGAAAGATATATTCGGCCGTATGCCTGCCGAGATGACCGCCATGTCCGCGCTCAGCGCAGAGTCATCCTTGAACGAAATCTTCACCATGCCATATTCGTTTGAAAGTGAGGCAGTCTGTTGTGCGAGCAAAAAGTGCAGCCCTTTTTGCGCGAGCATGTCCTGCAGCATGTTCGCCGATTCAGCATCGAGCTGTCTGGGCAGAAGCCTGTCAAACACCTCGATGACCGTCGGTTCCAGCCCGCGCTCGGCCAGCGCGTACGCTGTTTCGATGCCCAGCAGCCCGCCGCCGATTATCACGGCCGTCCGGGACCTCGCCGCGACTGCCGCGATCCTGTCCGCGTCCTCTTTGGTGCGCAGCGTGAACACATGTTCAAGATGAGAATTATAGAAAGAAGGCAGCGCCGCCGACGCCCCCGAAGCGATCAGGAGACGGTCATAGTTCAGAAGGCCGAACGACCCCGTCACCGCGCGGTGCCCGGGATCGACGGATTCTACGCGCACTCCCTGCATGAGCTCGATATTATTCTTTGCGTACCAGGTTTCATCGCGGATGACAATCTTTTCGAACGCGACCTTGCCCGCCAGATACTCCGTAAGCCGGGGCCGCGAATAGAATGGTGCGTGTTCATCGGAGAGCATAGTGATGCCGTTCTCCATGTCATATTCCCGAATCGAAACCGCCGCTGACGTTGCCGCGATTCCGTTGCCAATAATCACGATTCTCATATAAACCGTTCCGTTTTTATCAATATAAAATAATTGATTAAAATAGTCAATATTTATAATTTGGCACAAAACGGAACGAGACAAGCTTTGGACAAAAACCAGCTAAAACGGGATGGCTTCGGAAAGAGCCGGAAGAGCGGGCCGCGGCCCGGGAAAGGCCCGTCCGCGGCGTTCCGACTTTTTGCGATGATTTAATTATTTTCGAGCGGCCTGTGGCAGAACCACCAGTCGAATCCCTCGTATTTCTTGAGCCGTTCCTCAGCCTCTTTGACGGTCTTGGGGGGAGGGATGATCACTCTGTCTTTGATGAGGCTGTTATTGGGCCAATCGGCGGGTACCGCGACTCCTGTGTCAGAAATCTGCAGGGCCTTTGCTGCGCGTACAAATTCACTTATGTTGCGCCCAATTTCCTGCGGATAGTAGACAATGAGTCGGACCTTTCCCTTAGGATCGACAATGAATACGGCACGGACCGTATTGGTTCCTTTGCCTGGATGCAGGAGCCCGAGTTTCTCGGCGATACTGTCATTTGCCGCGGCAACGGGAAAGCTTATATTCACGCCGAGTTTGTCCTTGATCCATTCAACCCATTTAATATGGCTGAAGACCTGATCGACCGACATGCCAATCAGCTTGACGCCAAGATCTTCAAATTCCTTTGCGTGCTGTTCGAATGAGACGAACTCGCTTGTACAGACAGGAGTGAAGTCTGCGGGGTGACTGAAGAGCAAAAACCATGAGCCCTTCAGGTCTTGCGGAAGCTTGAGCACCCCTTGAGTGGTCACAAGTTCCATTTCAGGGAAATCATCGCCGAGCAGCGGCATTGAGAATCGCTTTTCATCCATAAAAGAATACCTCCACAATACGATTTGGGTAGTTGTTGCATCGCATGGGCTACCACGAGATTTAAAGAAGCAAGAAGTATGCCAAATGTTCGAAAATGTTATTTGATTATAATAAATAGACATATTCTCAAAGAAAATCCGGACTTCTCAATGCACCGAATTATTGGTATATTGTCGTCAGAATTTCGGTGGAGGCCTAAGGTGAGCACCAATATTTCGGTTATGGATTCCGATGCGATGCTGGAGTTGATCCTTCAATCCATCCAGAAACTCATAGATTATGAGCTTGCGGTCATATTGCGGTATGATGGCCAACAGACGCTCAGCGTCACGAAGGCGGCCGGTCCTCTGGCGGACGCAACGCTCACAGGCCATACAATTTCATTAAAGAACCGAAAGGATCTGGCGGCCATTCTGGAGGGCAGAAAGCCATACCTCTTTTCCGAATCTGAAGATCACATCGACACCTACGCGGATATCATCAATTTGCCGCTGCACCATTCCTGTCTGGTCTCCCCACTCATCCTTGGAGATGAAATTGTGGGCCTCCTCACCTTCGACCACAGAAAGTGCAATCGATTCAACCCGCAGATCATCGGTTTCATAGAGATGATCTCGACCCTCGTCGCAGCGCTGCTGGTTCAATTCGATGTCTCGAATGAACTCATCGAGCGCACTGCGCAGCTCCTGAATGAGCGCAATAACCTGCTCGCATCCGAATCCGACGCCTTCAGAAACCTGATCGGCAGCTCCCCTCAGTGGATCCGTGTGCTCGATTCCATCAGACTTGTCGCTGCCGCCGAGGCGCCGGTGCTCATTATGGGCGAAACAGGGACGGGGAAAGAAGAAGTTGCCCGCGCAATCCACAGGCTTTCATCGCGCGCGGAGAGGCCCTTTGTCCCGGTGAACTGCTCGGCCTTATCGACCTCGCTGGCCGAGAGCGAGCTTTTTGGTCATGAAAAAGGTTCATTTACCGGTGCGCTTGCTCTGCGGAAAGGGCGTTTCGAGCTGGCGGACAAGGGGACACTCTTTCTCGATGAGGTGGGAGATTTGCCCATGGAATTGCAGCCGAAGCTTCTTCGAGTGCTTTCGGACGGCATCTTTGAGCGTGTCGGTGGAGAAAAACCCGTCAAGGTTGACGTGCGGATCATCGCGGCGACAAATGTCGATCTGGCGAAAGCGATGCAGGATGGCCATTTTCGGGAGGATCTCTACTATCGTCTTTCTGTTTTTCCCATCGCCCTTCCTTCCCTGCGGGAGCGGACCTCCGACATCGAGCTGTTGGCACTGCATTTTCTTCATTCCATCAAGGAGAGAACAAAAAATTCGGGTCTGCACTTTACGGAGCAGGCTTTTCATGCAATTTTGGTATATTCCTGGCCGGGCAACGTGCGCGAGCTGAAGAATGTGCTCGAACGGGCTGCCATCCTCGCGGGCAGTGGCGAGATTCGTGAAGAGCACCTGGGCCTACGGCTGCATTCCCTGACGAGGCATGATGCGGCCGGCTTTTCGGCAAAATCGGCCGCTGTTACAGAGAAACAGGCAGTATATGCGGGGAGTGCCGATGTGGACGACGGCGCGCTTCCTCTCCAGAGCATCATAAAAAAGCGCATAGAGGAGGCCCTGGAAGCTTCCGGAGGGAGAATATACGGCAAAGACGGAGCAGCCGCGGCGCTGAATCTCAAACCGAGCACTCTGCAGAGCAAGCTGAAAAAGCTCGGGATACGCAGAGAGTGGTTTTTATCGCCCAGGGGGGAGCATTAGGGCTTCAGATTCTTACTTTGAATAGCTGAAATCAGAGACAATCACTTCGTAAGGCCCGGGACCCAGCGGCACCCGCCCATGGAAGAGCCAGAGGTTGATGCGCAGCCGCGCCCTCCCGGGCTCCGGAACTGTGCCGGAATATCTCCAGCGTTCGCACACATTTCCACCGCAAAAAAGCGCATACTCGACTGCATCTTTCTCCCAGCGCATCTCGAAAGTATAGGCATCGGCCCCCGGCAAAAAGAAAGAATGCTGATTCCCCGGTACATCGTAAGGCTGGACAGTGAACCAGCCATTCGGGCCGCCGGCATCTCCCCAGCGCGAAATCTCGATGTCGATTTCGCGGTTGAATGCCTCCGGAGACTTGTCCCAAGTGAAAAAACCAAAAACGATGTTCGGATCCAGTTCGTTCAACGCCCCAGACACTGTGAACCGGTATGTGCCGTAGCCGGCATCCCTCTTGGCCATCATTTCCGACGCGACCCATACATCCCCGCGCTTCTGCAGCGTGAGATGGGCGCGGCCCTGTGCATCGACCCAGACCTGGTCCGGCGCATTGCTGAACGTATTGGGTCCCGGGTCGACCGGGCCCGCAGTCTGGCGCAACCCCCAGGGGATGCCGCCAAACTCGATATCGCGGGGCTGCGCTCCGGAAGTGCCAAGAGACGCAAAAAGCATGCAAAACAAAAAAGCGTAGTACACTGTGCACATCAATCCTTCCGGCTCATTTTCTTTGCCGTGAAACTTGTTGCCACTGGCTATGCCCTGTATACTATCACATAAGAATTCGTGTGAGGTATGCATGACTGACCGTTCTTCATTGATCGCGACATTTTTTCCCGGCGGCATCCCAACCCTGTGGTGTCCGCCGCTGACACATTTTAAACCTGACGGTACCATCGATAAGGCGCGAATCCATGCGCACCTTCGTTTCATGCGTCCATATGTGCCGGCGCTGCTTGTGCCCGGTTCGACAAGTGAAGGCTGGGAACTGAGCCAGCAGGAAGAGGCGCACCTTGTCGATATCGCACTCGATTGTGCGCGTGAGATGGATTTCACAATTCTCGTCGGCATTTTGCGGCCGGCCGTCGGCGTGGCCAAAGCAGACATTGAGGTGACTGTCGCCCGTCTCTTCGGGGACGCACATCCCGATCCCGCCGGCTTCCACGAGAGACAGCTCTGCGGCTTTGCGGTGACCGCGCCAAAAGGAAAAGAGCTTTCCCAGCGCGCGATATATCAGGAACTAGATGCCGTTCTTGAACTTGGCTATCCGACGGCATTCTATCAGCTGCCCCAGATCACCGAAAACGAAATAGCCCCGGAAACAGTCGCGGATCTCGCTTCGCGCTATGAAAATTTATATTTGTTGAAAGATACCAGTGGCGGTGACAAGGTTGTGACCTCGGGGCTCGATTTCGGTGGCGTCTTTTTCGTGCGCGGCGCCGAGGGCAATTATGCGGAATGGTATAAAAAGGCCGGCGGACTCTACGACGGTTTTCTCTTGAGCTCGGCAAACTGCTTTCCGCGCGAATTGCGCGAAGTGCTCGATTTGCTGGAGCAGAGGCGCACCGCCGAAGCGGATGCACTCTCCGCGCGTGTATCGAATGTTGTGCTTCGCACCCTCGAAGCAGCGGGCGCTCTTCCCTTTGGCAATGCCTTTACGAATGCCGCCAAGGCCATTGATCATTTTATCGCGTGGGGACCCGACGCGGACATCTCCGCAAAAATTTATGTAAAAAGCGGCGCAACGCTGCCACAGTCTCTGCTCGAGACGGCGAGAGAAGCGCTGGACCGTGAAGGACTGATGCCGCACGAAGGGTATCTTTAAGGAGATGGTGAAGAATATGACAAGACTTCGGATTGCGGTGATCCATGGCCCAAACCTCAATATGCTGGGCACAAGAGAGAAAGACATCTACGGCACCAAGCGTCTGCAGGATATTGACGAGGAAATTTTGCGCGAAGCTGAAAAGCAGGGGTTTGAAGTCACCTTTTTCCAGTCGAACTCGGAAGGCGGTCTGATCGATTATATTCACGGCTGCATGGGAAAAATCGATGGCATCGTCCTCAATGCGGGCGCGTACACGCATTATTCCATCGCGATTCGCGACGCAATAGCCGCGGTGAACATTCCGACAGTCGAAGTGCATCTCTCCAACATCTATAAAAGAGAAGAATTCAGACACAGCTCTGTCATCGCGCCCGTGTGCGTCGGGCAGATCTCCGGCTTCGGCGCATACAGCTATATTTTGGGCCTGCATGCGATATTGAATGTTTATGCTACATCCTGAACGCCAGGCCCGCCTCCAGGCTCACACAATTGAGCGTGTTGTCGCCGCTGTCGATCGGGTTCGCGCCGCCGCTGCTGTCGATTGTGAAGTAGTAGGCCATGGAATAACGGCCTCTTGCCCAGAGCCAGAAATCGGGCGCAAGCTCGGCGTAGAGTGAGGCTTCCGGTCCGATGATGCCTCCCAGAGCCATATATGTGGGGTTTGCCGGATCGTCATCCGTCACGTCGAGCAGACTAAGCCCGAGGCGCGCCCCCACATTGAACCGCACCGGTTTGATGTTAAACGAATAGCCCGCCATGACCATGTCGTTCATCTGCAGGCGCATGCCCTGGTCGTTGGTGGTGATGAAGAATTCGAGCTCTAAGCCTGAGAGGAACGATGAGCCGCTGGTATTTGAGGATTCGATTCCCAGGCTGAAATTGACAGGGCTGTTCCAGCCGGTGAGATGGGAAGCGAGGGGGCCTGAAAGGGTAGGATAATCGTAGCCGATGAAAAATACATTGAAATTTTTTGGCTTTGGGGCTTCCGCCTCGGCCTGCTCTTGAGCCTGAGCTTGCTGCGTAAGCTGCTTTTCGGTGACCCACGCGGGCGTGACGGTTTTGGGGTCGGCGCCGTCCGCGAAGGCCGATCCGAGCATAAACAGGCTGATGATCGCCGCAATAATCAGTTTTTTTGTCTTCATTTTGTGCCTCCTGCCTGATCAATTGCCAAGGTATAGGTGAGGGGCACGAAAATTTCGACGTATTTCTTGTCCTCGATACGGTAGCTGCGCCGGATGCCATCGATTTTCAGTTCCTTTGCGCCTGCGTCCGCGGCGGCATCGATGGCGGCGAACAGTTCCTCAGTACTGTGGACAGGCTTGCCTCCCACGCCGGTGATAATATCCTGCGGAGAGAAGCCCGCTTTTTCCGCGGGGCTTTCCCTGAAAACCCAGAGGACAATGACTCCCGATGTCTTCAGGATGCCCGCAGCCTGCGCCTGTGCATCGCTCAGCGCGGAGAGCGCCGCGCCAAAACGCAGATTTGGTATGCTCAGTTTTGCGCTTCGGGCTTTCGCCAGGACGAGGATTGCCTTTCCAAGCCGTTCTGCGGTATCCCTCGAAGGAGTGCGGACGGAGACCGCACTGCTCCCCGAAAGATTTACGATGAGGCCCCATTTATAATCTTTGTTTAAAGCAGGGTAGTATTCGAGCAGTATTGAAGTAACCTGATCGAAAGGAATGATAAAGCTTGCGCTTTTTATAAAGGAATTATTCTCGACCCACTGCCATTTTGCCCTTAAGCCATAAGAGTCTACATCCAGTTCAGAAAGGGGAATGCCGGCATTGAATTCGACAAAAGAGTTCTGAAGATTTTTGATCGCGCCGACGGCCTCGGCTTCTGACCAGCTTGAATCAAAACTCGTCAAATATGTCTCATCGGTGTAGATCTTGGGCCAAGTATCGTTTTTTGGGGGCGCGACGGATGGCGGCGCTGAGCCCTGAGGTGGCGCAGAGGCCTGAGGCGCAGCGCCCGGCGGAGATGTCGTCGAAGTTGTCGGAGGCGGTGCGCTCGCACAGCCCGCCACGAAGAATGCCACAAAGAGAGCCAGCGCTAATTTCGCATATTTCACAGCGCACCTCCTGCAGGATAGTATCCGAGCGATAATGATGACGCTGCGTTAGTCTCCTGTCAATCGCCCTTGTATTTCTACGTATGAAAACCAGCCTTTCTGGAGTTTCCGCAGCGGTGGATAAGGGCCGCACTCAATCTTGGGGCGCGGGCCGATCAGACGATTCGCAGAACGATCCACAGTATCAACAGGACCCAGATCAGGACAAAGATGATGGAGGCGGCAGTGGCGGCAGGAGTTTTGACCCGGTCACCCGCCTCAAGATGCCGCCAGGCCTCACGCCTGCAGCGCGCCATGACATCGCGTGGTATGAGCCGCAGTGCGAGGGCGATGAGGCCAGGCAGGACCACAAGATCGTCGAGCTGCCCCAGAATGGGTATGAAATCGGGGATGAGATCGATTGGGCTTACCGCGTAAACCACCGTGAAGCCTATGATGATCCGGGCCGTCCACGGCGTCCGCGGATCTTTGAGGGCGAGAGACAGGGCCCATATCTGTCGCTTAAGCTTCCGTGCCCTTCTTTTCAAGCCTGAGTACCAGGCGGGCCTCCGCCGGGGGGATGCGTGCCCTGGGGATGCCCCCCGGAGGGCCTTCTGTTCCGTGCTCTCTTCGTTCATCCAGAGACCTTAACGTCTTCGAAGGCGTGCCGCATAAGGCTCCGCGTCTTAAAGAAGAAGGGCAGTGAGGCGACCTGCGAAACCACGGAGAAGATGACGAGGAGGGGCAGAGACCTGTCGTACAGTAACCCCATAATCCAGCTTCCGACAAACCAGAAAGCCCCGAATCCTGCGTTGAAAATGCCGAAGGCGGTGCCCCGGCGCTCCTTGGACACGATGGTGGTAACCGCCGATTTCAGGATGGATTCCTGCGCCCCCATGCCGATGCCCCAGAACACCACTCCCATCACCGCCAAAGCCGGCGCCCTGAAAAGGAACACAAGCGGAGCGAACAGCATGGATATTGCCGAAGAGATGATGATTGCCGTCATCCCTTTCCGATCGTACATGCGTCCGAAGAAGAGCGCTGACAATGCGTCGACACCCATCGCCACCGAATAGAGCACGGGGACCACATTATCGGGAAAGAGCTTGGTTTTGGTCATATGGAAAGCCATAAGGGGAAAGTCGGCGAACCCCAGGGCAAGAAAACCAATCCCCACGAGATAGTACCAGTACGCCGACCGCAGACCATCGCCGGTAACTGGGGCCGGTGTCGTCTCGAACTCATGAGGCCGCGGATACTTGTTTCTCGCTACGAGGAGAAGGATCAGAGTCACCGCGGCGGGAATCGCCAGGATCGCGAAGCCCAGGGCGTAGGCAGAGAGCTTGTTGTCGTTCCCTTTCACCGTAAGGACGATAAACAGCATGAGCGGGCCGATGAATGCGCCGATCTGGTCGAGGACCTCCTGGAGCGCGAAGCCTTTGCCGGCTCCGACCTCCGACGCGGCGAACGACGCGAGCGTGGTCTTGGCGGGGCTCCGTATGGCCTTGCCGAACCGCTCCAGCACGATGAGTCCGCACGCGTAGACCCACCCGAGTCCAGGGGCCAGAGCCAAGGCGGGAATCGCGATCAGGTTGATCGCGTAGCCGATGATCGTGATGGGCCAGTAGCGTTTGGTCTTGTCGCTTATGTACCCCGTGACGAGGCGCAGGGCGTACCCTATGAACTCGCCGAGCCCCGAGACGAATCCCACCGTCGAAGCCGATGCCCCGAGCAGCAGAAGATAGGGCCCGAGAATGCTTCGCGCGCCTTCATGGGTCAAATCGGAGAAGAGACTCACGATGCCCATCAGCACGAGAAACTTGTAGGCCGCCTTCTTTCTGTCTTCCATGATTGACGCTCCTTATGCAACACCTGTTTCAAGGCAACTCTACATCATCGCAAAAAAATATGCAACTTGTGTTGCATTCATCCTATGAGTATACTTACAGTATGGAAGACCACTCCACATGGTTGCTCTTCGCCTACCAGGTGCCGGCCAGTCCCTCGACCCATCGCTCCTACGTCTGGCGAAAGCTGAAGGCGCTGGGAGCCCTCTATCTCCAGAACTCGATCTGCATCCTGCCCTCCATCGAACCCGTGGAGGAAACACTGCGCCAGCTTCATGCAGAGATTATCAACCGCAATGGAGCGGCGATCATTCTTCATGTCAACCTTCTGAATGAGGAGGAGCGGACCGAAATCATCGCCCGTTTCAGGCGGCAGATGGAGGATGAGTATGGCGAATTCATCGAAGAGTGCGGCGAGTTTCACGCGGAACTGACCAAGGAGCGCGCCAGGCACCATCTCACCTACGGCGAGCTCGAGGAAAACGACGTCGACCTTGGAAAACTTAGACTCTGGCTACCCAAGCTCCGCGTCCGCGATTTCTTCCAGGTCGATACCGCCACAAAGGCCGCGGAGGCCCTGGAATCCTGCGAGGCGGATTTCAGCCAGTTCGAGTCTGAGGTCGAGGAGGCGTCGAGAGGCTGAGCGATATTTCTTCACAGATCGTGCGATCCTCGAAACACCCCATCACCGCGCGTGATTTTCATTCACTGAATGTGATGCTTGGTATCCTCAATAGCTCTGAGACAAGAGCATGCAACAGTGTAATGGGAATGAATGGTATAGGGAGCACCATCATGATTAATTCATATCCTATATTGCTTTTTTTGTTCGGCTTCCCCTTTATTCTGTTTTTCAACGCGCTTAAGGGGATGCCAAAAATATTTCCTACCATCATCATCCTTATAATCCCGAGAATATGATATGATTTTTGCTCACCGTATGTCGCAACGAGAGTGTTCCACGTCTTTTGGGTTGGCTTGCCTCGCGTATCCGCGTAATGTTGGGCGAATAATATGGCCACTACTTCCTGTTCCGGTATTTTTTCAGAATTGCCGCCCAAGATCATTTGTATTTCTTCATCACTCAGCCCTTTTTCAAGCGCGATTCGCGTGTGGACATAGGAACATATTTCACAGCCATTCACTTCTGTGACCGCAAGCATGATCCTTTCCTTGAATTCATCGTCCACACCATCAATTTTCTTTTTCAATACCATGTTCTTCAGAGACGTTTTCATCCCTTTATACATAGCCAAATACGCCTCTGATATTGAATATTTTTTGGGATTGAACTGTTTTTCTGCCAATGTATTCCTCACATAGCGTCACACGCTGTTCGTTATTCTCGCGCGCGGATTATATAGTCTTAATGTAATATAACATAAACGCGAGGGAATTCAAGTTTGAGTCATGATGCGTTCAAAAGATCATTGAAAAAAATCGATGCAGGCCAAGACCCATGATACATGTTTACATGGGACATTATATGTCCCACAGTGTCATATAGAATCAGAAACAAAAAACTGAGGACGGAGGCCTCCATGAGCCAGACTGAAAGGATTTTTTACATCGACCGCACAATCAGGGATCATGGAGGCATAACCGCCCTCCAGATATGTCGAAAGTTCGAAGTCTGCGAGCGTCAGGCCAAGCGCGACATAGAGTACATGCGTAACCGGCTCGACGCGCCCATCATCTGGACGCCGGGCAGAATGCGCTACGAATACTCAGAGCCCTGGGACGGTCTGCGCTTTGCCGACGAGACATCCTTTTTTGCCTTTGCCTTCCTCAGGGCGATCCTCGGCCGCTACTCCTACGTCCCCGTGGTGTCCGAGGAGATCACTGCTCTTCTCAGGGAAAAAATCGCGGGACGATACGCCGCCATTTCCGACAAGGTGCGCTATGAATTGCCCGACATGGAAACCATCGACGGGGAAACCGCCTACACGATGTGCCAGGCCCTCCTCGAAGCAGGCACTCTCGACATTTCCTATACCGACTCAAAGGGTGAGCAGAGCGAGCGCACCATCGCCCCCTTGCGCCTCATCAATTACGCGGGCAAGTGGTACTGCGTCGCTTTCGATTCAAAATCCATGGAACTGAGGACATTCGCCGTATCGCGCATGCAGAACCTGCGCCCCGCGGACACACCACACTTTCCAATACCGGCCGACGATGAAGTCGAGCGGTACATCTCCTCTTCATACGGCATCTTTAAGGGCGAGGTGCTGGGCACCGCCACCCTGCGGTTCTACGGCGGCGCGGCCCGGGCTGTCCGCACCCAGCAGTGGCACAAGGATCAGAAAATCTCGGCCGTTCCCCGTGCCGCCGACTCTGACGCGATCGACCTTTCCCTGCCCGTCCACGACTGGACCGAACTCCTCGGCCGCGCCCTCCGCTGCGGCGCCAACTGCGAAGTCGTCGGCCCGCCGGAATTCCGTGCGCGGTGGAGAGAGGAGATAGAGAGGATGAAAACGTTGACGGACAAATCGACACTTTGACAGGTCAACGGCAATTTTTTGCCTTGTGGGACAATGGGTGTCCCGCGTGTCGCCGTATACTGAGCCCGTCTGGGAGGGCGAAGCCATGAGCGCAAAAGCGATCTACCTCATCCAGTTTGAAAAGGACTATGTCGAGCTGTTTTCCGAGAGCCAGTCCGGAGCCTTCGATTTCGCGGGTGTGGTTTCGGGCGACGGCGCGGCCGCCAAGGCGAGGGCCAGAGCCAAGGACTTTATCGAAGAGGCTCCTGAAACGGAGCTGTACTTCCAGAACCACTTCGGTAAGCCTCCTGTCTACGAAGCCAGTGCCTCGCATCCCACAGTACGCCGCATGGGGCTTCCCGGCGCTCCGGAAGAGTCTGTCCTCGCCTTTCTCTACCGCTATCCTGCCTTCCGTCAGGCCGAGCTCCGGGGCGACTTCATCGGGGCGGGCACGGCGGTCGGACGCTCGGGTAAGCTCAAAAGCCATAGACCGCTCCTGCGCTATCTGGCCGAACGAGACCTTTTTCTCATATTCGCGCTTTATTGGCTCTGGGCGTTTGACGCGGACAAAACAGCCAGGCTCGTCGAACTCTTCGACGGTAAAATTACCGACGGCGCGGGCGATATCTGGGCCGAACTGTACGACTTTGCCGTGCCTGGCATCGACGCAAGGGATCTCCCGGCATTCCGCGCCGAGGTCAAGGCAAAGCTCTCCGAATACCTCTTCGACCGCGGCGGACGCCTCGTGCTTCCCCTTGTGGGCGACAATTTCGGCGGAGCGGTCGTCGAGATGAGGCGCAGAAGCGTGACCGCGCTCGCTGAGGGCAGGCGCCGCGCCCTCGTCGAAGGTCTATCCGGCACCGAAGACCGCGTGCGTGCCTGGCTCGAAAGCATCCGCTTCACACTTCAGCCAGAACCGTGGAACAAGGCCGATCGCGACGCCATGTCCGTGCTCGCTACCTTCCCCGAAGATGGTCGCACTGATCTGGCGGGCTACCTCCGCCGCGACATCGCCGCCTACCTTACGCCTCTGGCGCGGGAAGGCAGGAATTTTGAAGCCCGGCTTTTCTGTCTTGACGAAGACTCACTCGAGCTGTCGATACGCGCGGCACGGCCGCCGGACTGACCCTCGCGCAGAGCGACCGGCGGTGCCGATGCCGCCACGGGAGGCGGGAGGCCCACGCGCTTGGGCCTCATATCGCGGGTCCGAATCCCTGCCGGCACCGCCGGTTTTTTAGTTTTTTGAGGAGGTAAGACATGAAAAAGATAAAAGAATTCCCCGGGAAAAGCCTTTTTACAGTCCTGATGTTCGTCTTCGCGATTCTTTCGGTATATCCCCAAACCCCGAACCAGTATCACGACCTCGTCGCGGCCCTCCAG
Organism: Spirochaetaceae bacterium UBA6243; assembly: GCA_002441395.1. GTDB lineage: Bacteria > Spirochaetota > Spirochaetia > Treponematales > Rectinemataceae > Rectinema. The sequence goes on from DJVZ01000056.1 coordinate 51,968, forward strand.
CGGGCGGCGGCAGAGAAAGACGACACACAGAGGCTCGCGCTCTACGACGCCCTCGTCCGGGACTTCGGCATCGCAGAGGCGCCCGCGGCCACGGCCCTCACCACCCCGCAGGAACCTTCGAAGTGGGTGTTCGACCAGCGGGCCGATCCCCTGACCGACAAGCAGCGGTATTTCTTCATACTGACCGCCGACAGCGGAGCCAACGAGTACGGCGACAAACCGACACTCATCGTGCGTTCTGACGGAGAAGACCTCGAGCTGTACATCAACTGGAAGACCTACCTCGGCAACGACACCGACGACTACAAGTATGAAGGAAAATACATCACGACCCGCGTCGACTCCGACCAGCCCACGACTTCGCTGTGGGACAATTCCACCGACAGCAAAGCTTCGTTCTGCCCCTGGAACGACGTGCCCGACCTCGTGCGGCGCATGGGCGAAGGCACAAAATTCGTCGCGCGCTGCACCCCCTACGACGCCAACCCCATCACCGCC
>DJVZ01000032.1 GCA_002441395.1 Spirochaetaceae bacterium UBA6243
TTCATGGCATAACCCTACACTGCCCTATCCCTTTTCCGCAAGGATGGGGCGGGGCATCGGAACTTGCTTGAGTTCCACCTGGAGGCTGTCGATCTGGCATCGATTCGGAATTATCTATGATTGCCTACGATAGAAAATAATCCGGATACTTCGTCCTGATGGCCTGTTCATCGATCTTGTATCGGGAAAAATGCTTGGTGACGGCCGCCACGGCCTGGCTTGCATTCTTTTTCTGAATGGCCTGCAGGATCGCTTTATGGTCCTCTACAATTTTAATGTCCTTGATCGTACTCAGGCTCATGCTTCGGACACGGTCGAAATGAATTTCCATGCCGTCGATCATCCACTGATAACATCGCATCTTGTTGGCGAGCCTGAATAACTCTCTATGGAATTGATTGTCCAGTTCCAGCAGTTTACTTGGAGAAGGATTCTTTAAATAGAATTCCTGGAGTGTCAGGTTCTCCTGAAGTATGGAATAGTCTTGAGGCTCTTTCAATTCGCAGACCTCTTTTATAATCGCGCTTTCCAAAATCAGCCGCAAAAAACGCGATTCTTCCACCAGGCTGTAGTCGATCAACAGAACTCTGCTTCCCTTCTGGGGCATTATTTCGACAATGTTGGCTTTACCCAATTCAATCAACGCTTCGCGCACGGGGGTCCGCGACAATCCAAGCTGAGACGCTATTTCATTCTCGCTTATCACGCTGCCTGGTGCTAGTTCCAGAGAAATAATATTGCTTTTGAGAATTCGTATGGCGTATTCTCTGGCATTTTCCTTTGGAAGACGACTTGGTATGTCCACGAGAAAACCTCTCTTAATATGCTCTGACTGCAATCGACCCATCGTGTGGCTTGATGGAAAGAACCACCGTTATGCTAGCATTTGTATGCTAGCATGTCAAACAAATCCCGAATGGCATCGCCTGTCAGCCTTGGACGAAAGGCGCATAAAAAGTTTGACATACTAGCATACCAGTGCTATAATCTCAGACATTATCAATCGAGTGTCAATAGATTGAGTTTGTATAAGGAGGTTTTTATGAAGAAAAAAACGCTGGTCATCTTTCTGATCATCGTTCTCGGCGTGGCTTCTGTATATTCACAGGGCAAAGTATATCAGTTGAGAACATCGACCAACCTGGCCGGTACGGGGACAATTGGCAGAGGTCTCACATATTTTGTCGACCTCGTCAACAAAAAGAGCAACGGAAGGATCAAGGCAACCGCCAATTATGGGGCGGAACTTGGAAATCAATCAGAACAGGTCGAGATGTGCAGAACCGGCTCTCTCGAAATGGTGGTCGCCGCCCCCGGAACCGGGCCCGGAACCTGGGTTCCTCAACTCATGATGTTTGAGTTCCCTTATCTGTTCAAGGATAACGATCACTACCGCAGGGTCCTGAAAGGAATGGAAGGGGAAGTCAGCCGACTGGTGCAGCCCTACAATTTTGTCGCCGTCGCAGGGCAGTCCCAGGGATCGCGCGATATGCTCACCAAAAAGCCGGTAGAAAAGCTGGAAGACCTGGCGAACATGAAGATGCGCGGCCCGAACGCTGTGTACATCAGCATGTTCAAGGCCCTGGGAGCGGCGGGCACGACCATGGACTGGAATGAAATCTACACAGCCCTCCAGACTGGCGTCATCGATGGCATGGAGGCCTCTCCCAGCATGATCAATTCGATGAAATTCCAGGACGTCGCCAAAAACCTGACCATCACCGATCATATTATCGCCTGTGTTTATTACTTCTTTAATGACAAGTGGCTGAGTTCTCTTCCGAGTGATCTTAAGCAGCTTGTCCTGGATTGCGCCCAGGAAGCGGCTCAGTATCAGGCAAAGATCGATGATGAAGATCAGATTGCTTCGCTCAATAAAATGCAGGCCGGAGGCGTCACCATTCATCAGCTCAAAGACAAGGACAAATGGGTGGCAGCTTGCAAGCCCATGCTGAATGAGTATCGTGCAAAAGGCAAAGAGTGGAACGATTTCATAGACAAGCTCCTCGCCATCCAATAATCAATAGTTCGGAACACATTGGCCCGGGGAGGCTGTCCTTTCATTGTGCGCAAAACAGCCTCCCCGTTTTTATTTTTGAGTGTTAGTCTTTCAAAAAATTAATTCCCCTGGAATAATTCTTGGAGATTGTTAGATGGCAAAAACATTTTATGTCTGGTTCGATCGGATCAGAACTGTCATGCTTATTTCGATTTCATCATTTACAGTCATTCTCTGCTTTATACAGATTGTTTTGAGATATTTCACCTTCCTTTCACTTCGCCCATTTGCATGGGGCGATGAAGTGCTGAGGCTCTGTGCCATTTGGGTGATCTTTCTCGGAATCAGCCTCGGTGTGAGGAAGAATGCCCATTTTAGGGTGGATCTGTTTTTGAACAAAATCAAGTCACCAAAGGCCAGACAGGTCGTGGACACTATCATTGATGCTCTGGTCATGATGGTGCTGATCCTGCTCACCTACTATGGCGGTATTTACGCAATGAGCAATATCACAAGCTCCCTGCAGAACATTGATATGTCCATGGCGTGGTTCTATGCGGCTATCCCTGTAGGATGCATCTTTGAAATCATCGAATACATTTATAAATTGGCATACGGCAAAGATTATCCGGAAAAAATGTTTCCCCAAAAACAGCGTGTGACCTTGGCCAATAGTAGCACAAAATAAGTAAATCAGGAGGAAAGGCACATGTGGCAGATATTTTTCGTTTTCGCAATACTATTGGCTTTTATCTTTGCCGGATTCCCGATCTATATGGCAATAATTCTTACCACCATATCGTTCATGGTTGGCATGCATCTGCCTCTCAATCTGGTCGTCATCAAGATGTTTGGCAGTGTCAACTCTTTTTCCCTGATGGCGATACCGTTTTTCATCATCGCCGGCAATATAATGGCCAAATCCGATATCACCGATAAAATTGTCGATTTATCCGACTCTCTTGTCGGCCAATTTAAGGGTGGGCTTGGACACGTCAACATTTTGGCATCCATGTTTTTCGGGGGAATACAGGGTTCGGGAATAGCCGACGCGTCAGCCATCGGAGGGATGCTCATCCCTGCCATGGAAAAACAGGGCTACGACAAAGACTATGCTGTCGCCGTCACGGCAGGATCCTCGATGCTGAGTCCGATAATACCGCCGAGCATCGCAATGATCCTCTATTCTTACTACACAGAAATTCCCGTAAGCAAGCTTTTTCTCGGGGGCATCGTGCCTGGATTCGGTATCGCTTTATTGCAGATGATATGGAACCGCATCGAATATTCACGCAGAGGCTATAACATTCCGACGCATAAGTTTTCCATTAGGAAACTTGGACATACTCTGGCCCATTCAATTGGAGCCTTGCTGATGCCTTTCATCATCATCGGCGGCATAATTTCCGGAATTGTCACGGCCACGGAATCGGGGGTGCTGGCCATCGTATATGGATTAGTATATGGATTTTTCATTTCAAAGAAACTGAAACTGCGGGATCTCGTCGGGATTCTCAAAGATTCGGCTGTCACGACCGCAGTCGTGATGATCACCATCGCCGCAACAGGGGCCCTCTCCAACGTCCTCGTCCGAATGCGGTTCCAAAGCAATGTTCTCAACTACGTGGTGAACACAATAGGAAACCCGGTGCTTGGGACTCTGTTTCTGATGTTTGTGATACTCGTCCTGGGAATGTTCCTCGATCCCACGGTGCTCATTGCCATGCTCGCCCCGACAATTCTGGGCATAGGCAACGCGTTTGGCTTCAACCCCATTCACTATGGCGTTGTCATGGTCATCATGATGCAGGTGGGCGCGATTACACCACCGGTCGGTTCCTTCCTGTTCGTCTCGTGCGCCATCGGGAATCTGCCCATAGAAAAGGCAACAGTACCGCTTATTCCCTTTATTGTTACAGTATTATTAGGGATATTGATCAGCTTCTTTGTGCCACAAATCGTCATGTTCCTTCCGAATCTGTTGTAGCATTAGGGTTTCACAGCATGCGCGCGCCACTAAAACATGAAGGAGTGTCCGGTACGACACAGAAAAATACCAGGAGGAAAGAATGACGAAAATTGGAATCATTGGAGCAGGGGCTATCGCATCAGTTCATATAGACAGTTACAAGCATTTCCCCGGGCATGCCAAAGTGTCTGCAGTGTGCGACACATTCAGGCAGAAGGCCGACGGCCTCATTGCCGAGAAGGCCCTGGATGCCACTGGGTACGATGATTATGAAAAGCTTCTCGCGGATCCGGACATTGATGCCGTTTCAATATGCCTGCCGCCGAATATGCATTGTTCCGTCGCAGTAAGAGCATTAAAAATGGGCAAGCACGTGTTGGTCGAAAAACCAATGGCAAGTTCGCTGGAAGAATGCGACCGGATGATAGAAGCCTCCCGGGCGAGCGGAAAAATTCTCTCGGTAGTGAGTCAGAATCGCTTCAAGACACCCGTGGCGAGAGTGAAGAACATGCTGGACAATGGCGATCTCGGAAGAGTTGTCTATGCCAATTTCGAATCCCTCTGGTGGCGAGGACAGATATACTATGACTTGTGGTGGAGGGGGACATGGGAACAGGAGTCGGGTGGCTGCTTCATGAGCCATGCTGTCCACTATCTTGACCTCATGCACATGCTCTTTGGCATGCCCAAGCGGGTGCAGTCCGTAATGTCAAATGTCGGGCATGAAAATTCAGAATGTGAAGACTTGGGCTTTGCTGTATTTGACTATGGGGACAAGCTCGTCCAGTTTACCTGCTCTCTCGTCAGCCATGGGGAACGTCAAGGCATCGCCATCGAAGGCGAGAAGGGGAGCATAAGCATCCCCTGGGCGGTTTCTGCCTCACGCGCGTTGCCGAATGGTTTCCCTGAAGAAGACACGGCGCAGAGAGAAAAGCTGGAACAGACCTATCATTCCATACCGGAACTTCCCTTGGAAGGGCATGATGCTCAGATATCGAATTTCCTCAAAGCAATACGAAATGAAGAACCGGTAGTGATAGACGGCGCCGAAGGAAAGAAGACGCTGGAGCTGGTGATGGGAATATACAAATCCTCGGTGTCGGGGACATCAATTGCATTCCCGGTTGCCACCGATGATGCGTTCTACCGCAAGGAAACGATGGTCGCCGCCATGCCGAAATTCCATGAGAAGAAGAAAAGCGTCGATAATTTCAGCACATCGAAAATAACGTTAGGCAGGAATATGGGCAGATAGTATTGTCAATCAAAATACGAATTTGCCAAAAGTCTTTTTGTTTTTCGCCTTAGGAGAACAATGCTATGAAAATGGTCTTCAGATGGTTCGGCGAAGGTTTCGACCCCGTACCTCTTGAATATATTCGTCAAATTCCGGGCGTTTCGGGCGTCGTGCCCATGCTCAGCGATATTCCGGCGGGGGATGTCTGGCCGCTGGAGAGAATTCTCGCCATGAAGCGGCGCGTCGAAGCGCACGGCCTTGCCATGGAGGTCATAGAGAGCGTCAATGTGCACGAGGATATCAAGCTGGGCCTCCCCGACAGAGATCAATATATCAGCAACTATATCGCGACACTGGAAAACCTCGGGAAAGCGGGCGTAAAGGTCGTCTGCTACAACTTTATGCCGGTATTCGACTGGGTCCGCACAGACCTCTCGCATACGCTCGACGACGGCTCGAAGGTGCTCTACTACGACAGCGCTTTTGTCGACGGGGTCGATCCTGAGGCATTCGCCAAACGATTCAACGCGGGCTCGAATGGCTTCTCGCTTCCCGGATGGGAGCCTGAACGCCTCGAGACGCTCAGACGCCTCTTCGAGCAGTACAAGGGCATGCCAGAGGAAGAGCTCTGGCGCAATCTTGAATATTTTCTGAAGGCTGTGATCCCTGCGGCAGAGCGGGCCGGCATAAAAATGGCGATCCATCCGGACGATCCGCCATGGTCCGTATTTGGCCTCCTGCGCATCATAAAAAATGAAGAGAGCCTTGAGCGCCTGGTCGGGCTTGTAAACAGCCCCTCGAATGGAATCGCGCTGTGTTCGGGTGCCTTGGGAGCGGATGCCCGGAACGATATACCTTCGATTGTGCGCCGATTCGGAGGCATGGGTCGCATTCCTTTTGCCCATGTGCGCAACGTGATGCACACTTCCGGCCAGGGATCGCACACGACTTTTTACGATGCCCAGCATCTTTCCTCCATGGGCTCACTCGACATGTATGAAATAATGCGGGCATACAGTGACATCGATTTCGAAGGCTACATCAGGCCGGACCACGGGCGCATGATCTGGGGAGAAAGCGGCAGGCCAGGGTATGGTTTTTATGACAGGGCCCTCGGCGTATCGTATCTTCTCGGATTATGGGAAGCGCTGAGAAAAGGGAAAGGAATGAGAGCATGACAGCTAATCTTCACGGAAAGACCGCCGTCGTCACTGGCGGAAGCGGAGTTTTGGGTAGCGCCATGTGCGTGGGGCTCGCAAAAGCGGGGGCGCAGGTCGCGGTGCTCGCGCGGGGCCTTGAAAAGGCGCAGCATCTTGTCGACAGGATAGAGTCAGAAGGCGGTACCGCCATGGCGATTCCCTGCGACGTGCTCGACGCGGAGGCTGTGGCGCACAGTGCCGAGCTGGTCACAAAGACTTTTGGCCGCTGCGATATTCTCCTCAACGCGGCGGGCGGCAACAATCCGAAGGCGACGACAATCAAGGAAAGGCTGGACGCGGAAGACATAGAGCGCATAATGTCGCCGGCGACTGGCAAGCGCGAACAATCCGCCAACGCCACTACGTTTTTTGAACTTGATCCGGATGGCGTGCGCTCGGTTTTTGATCTGAACTTCATGGGTACCTTCATACCCACACAAATTTTCGCATCGCACATGATGGGCAGGTCCGGAGCGACAATCATCAATATGGCCTCGATGGGAAGCTACGCCCCCATGACGAAAGTGCCGGCGTACTGCGCCGCCAAAGCGGCCATCGTCAATCTGACCGAATGGCTCGCGGTGCACCTCGCGCCCGCCGGGATACGGGTGAACGCGATCGCACCGGGATTTTTCCTCGGTGAGCAGAACAGGAGACTGCTTCAGAATGAAGATGGAAACCTCACGCCGCGCGGTCAGAAGATCATCGCGCGGACGCCGGCCGGACGTTTCGGCGTGCCCGACGATCTGGTGGGGACACTTCTTTGGCTCTGCGATGCCACTGCATCCGGCTTCATAACCGGTACGGTTATACCTGTCGATGGCGGCTTTAACGCGTTTACGGGCATTTAAAAAAAGCCCTGCGTCGGGCAGGGCTTTTTACAATGTACAAAACAAGCGCGGCGCGGCCACTCACTTTTCGACTTGCGTCGAGAGGAAGGTGGGAAGCGTCATTTGCTCAATCTCGGACTGAAGTGCCTCAATATTGTCCATGTGCGCATCCTCATCGTTGAGGATGTCCTGGAGAAAATCGCGTGTGGCGGAATCCTTGAGTCCCGCGACCAGGACAATGGCTTCGTTGTATCCCTTGATCGCTATCTCTTCAGCCGCATGGTCATTCGCGAGCTGTTTGTCCACAGAAGAACCGATATTGATTTTTTTCAGCTCGCTGACGATGGGCGTGCCTTCAAGGAAAAGAATGCGGCCAATAAGCTTCTCGGCATGCTTCATCTCATCGATCGCACGCTTTTCGAAATTCTTGTGGAGCTTTTCGTAGCCCCAGTCATCGCACATCTCAGAATGAACCATGTACTGATTGATCGCGGTAAGCTCATCGGCCAGCAGACCATTGAGCGCGTCGATGATTCGTTTGTCGCTTTTCATGTTTACCTCCATAGAAATATCGAGAAATAACACATATGCAGTTCTTTGGGAGACCGGATTTTTTGCACCTTTAATATAGCATCCTGCACAATCCTGCACAAGGAACTATGCGATAATGACAAAGGAAATTTTTAGCAAAAATTCTCTCAAACATGTTGCATTATCCGAATAATTATTTTATAGTAATGAAAATAAGAGTTCATTATGAGAAAAAGTCATGTTCGCGTGATGGCATATGCTTTTCTTTTGGCTGTCGCTCTTCTTGTGAGCGCGTGTAGTGCGTCCATTCAGAACATGAGCCTGGAGCAGCCCCACAACTCCGATGCCGAGTCAAAAGCCGTCGAACTTACTCCAAGCGATCCGATCGAGTATGATACCTCCATGCCCCAGTTTCCCGTTTTGCAGAGTGTGGAGTCAGATGTTGCCGCTTCTGTCCTCATTCTGATGTACCACAACATCACGACGCTCACGGATCCCGGCACCTACGACCGAAGGCTCCAGGATTTTGACAATGACCTTAAGTATTTGCAAGACAATAATATAACAATAATAAGGCTCTCCGATATTCTCAAGATACAATCCGGGGAAATCGTCCCTCAGGAAGGACAGCGGTTCGCGGTAATCAGCTTCGACGACGGATACGTTTCCGCGTATGCGAGGGCTTTCCCGATACTGAAGAAGTACAATATGCCGGCCACTTTCTTCATCATCACTTCTTTTGTGGGCACAAGCGGCTATATGACATGGGAGGAAATCGAGGAAATCGCGGGCTATTCGCCGGACAGCGGCCGGCAGCCGCTCTATGAATTCGGGTCGCACACGGTCGACCATCGCAGCCTTGCCTACGATGCTTCGGCATTCCCTGACAGGAATGATTATATCATGTTCCTCAATATGGAATTGAATCAATCAAAAAACGCGATTCTGCAGCATGTGAACCAGACCGATATTTTCCTCGCGCTTCCTTATGGAGACGGTGCCTACGAACAGGAAGTTACGTGTGCTGCGATTCGCACAGGCTACACCGGGCTTCGAACATCGATCTATGGCGCATTCGACGCCTACAATACAAATTGGAATTACCATCTCCCCAGCTTGGCTATCCTTGGTTCGACCAGTATCAGTGTTTTGCCGGATTACTACGAACAACTGCTCCCTGAGACGGGAATGCTCATGCTGTCAGTGCGCTAGTCCGTCGGGTCATCATATTTAAACGGGGGAGGTCCCTGTGGCCTTGATGATTCCCGCGGCAGCATACGCCGCAGCGCGGCCATGATTTCATCTCTTCACTCAGTTTCTATTGCAGAATGAGACGCGTATAATAGACTTCATGGACTTCATCTGTTCCCGTTGCGGCAAAAAAGCGCCGGTTACGACCCGCGAGGCTCTGTGCGAGTGCGGCGGGCTGTGGAAACTCGATTTTCAGCCTCCCCTCTTCGATCCTGATCTGATCGACAGGCGCGAGTGGAGCCTGTTCCGCTATCGCGCGTTCTTGCCGCTGGAAGAAACGGAGGGCGCCAAGGAAGAGAACGCTGCAGTCAACGGAAGTCCCGCAAGGGCAGCGCGGACTCAGCATGACGGGTGGCGCGCCGTCTCCCTGGGCGAGGGCATGACGCCCATCGTCCGCCTGGACGAGGACGTGCTGCTCAAAATGGACTACTTCATGCCCACGCTCTCGTTCAAGGACAGGGGAGCCGCAGTGCTCATCGCGCACTGTAGAGCGATCGGCGTCGACTCGGTGATCCAGGATTCGAGCGGGAACGCGGGCAACAGCATCGCGGCCTACAGTGCCCGCGCGGGCATACAATGTGAAATTTATGTTCCGGAGGGTACCTCGCCCGCCAAAATTGCGATGATCCGCTCGCACGGCGCCCGGGTGACCATCGTGCCCGGATCAAGAGACCAGTGCGCCGAAGTCTGCCGGGCCAAAGTCGCACAAGAAGGTACCTACTATGCGAGCCACGTCTACAATCCCTTTTTTTACGAAGGAACAAAAACCTATATCTACGAAGTCTGGGAACAGCTTGGGCGCATTCCCGCCCACCTCTTCGTGCCGCTCGGCAACGGCACGCTCTTTCTGGGCATGGTGAAGGCGCTGGAAGAACTGCTCGCCGCAGGTTTCATCGCCAAAATGCCGCGGATCATCGCGGTCCAGAGCGAACACTGCGACCCCATCGCCCGCGCCTACGAAGACGGAGCATCAAGCCCGGCGCACATCACGCCTCTGCCCACCCTCGCCGAAGGTATCGCCATCGGCGTCCCGGTGCGGGGCGAAGAAATTCTTTATTATATATACAAATACAACATGAAAGTGATTACCGCCCCCGAGGAGCGCATCCTGGAGGCGCGCGCCGCCCTCGCGGGCCACGGTATCTACTGCGAACACACGAGCGCCGCCACCTATGCGGCCTACCTCGCCTGGTGCGAAAAGCACGGCAGGACCTACGACAGCCTTATTCCCATGTGCGGCGCGGNNCCCGCCGCAGCGCGGGGCCCAGCCAAAGTTCGCTATATAGCAAGGAATAACTTATTTACACACCTCCCCTTCATCGAATCAGCATGTTTTTTTCTTGCTTTTTTAATTGACAACGCGGAAACCCGGATGTATCCTGATTATATGAGAATAAGTGATGCACAAAATTGCATAATGAGCACACGGATGGCGGGCCACGCGCGCCTCGGGAGCGATATATGACGGACGGACTCATCAGGAACACCGAAAGACTCTTCGACGAAAAAGGCCATATATTTCTGCTGGCGCTCGATCACGCGCAGAGCGGCGTGATGCCGGGCCTCGAACATACACCGGCACTGCTATCCGCGCTCGCCGACGCGCCTCTCGACGGGTTCATCCTGAACATCGGTCTCGCCGCGCATCTGGCGCGCGCTCCCCTGCTCCGGAAAAAGCTTCTCCTGAGAAGCTCGTTCGGAGGCTCGAACCTCGCCGACACCTATGCGCCCGCCCACCTCAACCATGTCAGCCCCGAGACCGCGCTCGCGGCCGGCGCCGACGCGGTGCTGATGATGGCGGTCATCGGCGGCGAGGATTACCAGAGCCTGCAGACGCTCGCGGCGGACATCGACGCGTTCCACCAGTACTCCATTCCCGTCGTGGTTGAAATACTCGCCTCCGACTTCAGCAAGACGGCGACCTTCGACGTCCAGTACCACGGGGCCAGAATCGCCGCGGAATTGGGCGCCGATGCGGTGAAAGCCTTCTATGTCGACAATTTCGAGAAGGTAGTCGACTGCTGCCCTGCCCCTCTCATCCTTGCGGGAGGGCCGAAAGATCGCGACATCAATGCAGTCGCCCGGCATGCGGTCGAATGCGGGGCGCGGGGTTTCGCCTTCGGCCGCAATATTTTCCAGGCGAGCGACCCCCTGGCAGTTATTTGTTCGTTGAGGGAAATCCTGGGATAGAGCCAAGAGAATATTGGACATAGCAGGAGATTGTGTGTCATGAAAACCGGACCCGACATATCGACGATATACAGAATCGCGCGGTACTACTACGCGGACGGTCTCTCGCAGGAAGAAATCGCGGCCAAGGAAGGCTTCTCGCGCTCGCAGATATCAAGGCTCATCGAAAGGGCAAAGGCACTGGGCCTGATAAAAATTACGATAGTGCCTCCCGCGAGCCAGCACACCGAAGAACTGTCGGAGATGCTGGTCGAGAAACTGGGCCTTCGGACTGCGATAGTCGTGCCCGTTAGAAAATCTTCGCCTCAAGAGGAAATCACCAAGGCGGTCGCGACGCGCGCGGCCGACTTTTTGAGCGAAGAACTACCCTCCTTCAAGGTCGTGGGGATAGGCTGGGGCAAAACCGTGTACGAGACCGCGATGCTGCTCCCCCGTCGTGCGGAACAGGCCGCGAAACCCTTCTTCGTTCCCCTCATAGGCCTCTCGGGAGACACCAACCCGAACCTCCAGATCAACACCATCATCGACCGTTTCAGCACCTCATTCCAGTCCAAAGGGCTCTTCGTCAACCTCTCCTCGGTCCGCGACAAGGGGAGCGCGCTCTCCGGCATCGAGGAGCAGCGCATCCACACCCTCAGGGACTACTGGAGCCAGGTCGAGGTCGCGGTCGTCGGTCTTGGAACCACCCCATCCTCTTCCGTCAGCCTCATCGACGAGCTGCCCGAGCGCTACAAGGACGAACTGAAGAAGAGCGCCTCCTGCGGCGACATACTGGCCCAATTCTTCGACGAAAAGGGGACCATCTTCCACTCCGAGCACGAATATGACCTGCTCGCCTTCGACATCTACGGTCTGCCCTGTCTGCGGCGCTCGATCTGCCTGGCCGGAGGGGAACTGAAGGCGCGCGGGATCATTGCCGCGGCGAAAGCGAGGTTCATCAGCGATTTAATCACGGATGAACAGACGGCTCACACGATCTTAAAGTTTCTTCGCGAACATTCCAGTGCGGCGCGGAACGGCGCCGCGGCGAAAGGGGAAAGAGCATGAAAGCTCTCATGTATAACGGCATTGGACAGCTGGCGCTGCAGGATGTCCCCGACCCCGAATCCGACTTCGTCGTCAAGGTCCTCGGCTGCGGCATATGCGGCACCGACCTGAAGACATACCAAAAGGGGCATCACCTCTTCCCGCCCCCCGCGATACTGGGGCACGAGTTCTACGGCCTGGTCGAGAAGGCCCCGAGGGACTGCGGCTACTCCGTCGGCGACAAGGTAGTGGTCGCGCCCTACGCGGAGTGCGGCGTCTGCGACGTCTGCCAGAGGGATGCGGGGTCCCTGTGTGCTCACAAGCACTATGTCGAAGACGGGGCGTTCTGCGAGCGCGTTGGGATATCGAAGGACTATATCGGGCGGGGCGTTTTCCCCCTGAAGGAGGAGAACGACGTCTACACGCTCGTCGAGCCGCTCGCGTGCGTGCTCAATGGAGTCGAACAGCTCAATCTGAAACCGACGAGCAGGGCGCTCGTGGTGGGGGCGGGCCCCATGGGGACTCTCTTCGCCCTCCTCTTCAGCGCCAGGGGAGTGCCCGTGACGATCGTCGAACCTGCCGCGCAGAGGAGAGAGAGAATTGCTTCATGGGGCATCGAGACCTGCGAGCCCGGCCAGGTGAAAAAAGGCGTCTATGATACCGTAATCATCGCGGTCAACAAAAGAGAACTTGTCAGCGAGTACATCACGCTGACGGCCGACGCGGGCACGGTGCTCATGTTCTCCGGCCTCTCGAAGGATGAGTTTGTGTCCGTCGAGGCGTATTCGATTCACTATCGCCAGGTATCCCTGAAAGGCAGCTTCGGGTACGCAATGCACCATTTCAAGGAAGCTCTCTCCCTGATCGACGCGCACAAGGAGACATTCTCAAAGATAATCACCCACCGCTACCCTCTCGGTCGCGGGAAGGAGGCATTCGATCTGCTCGCCTCGGGTGATGCGCTAAAAATAGTGCTGAAACCATAGAGTGACGGTATGAAAGTCGGAGTGATAATCGGATCTGCCTCCGGGAAAGGTTCCGCGCGGGAAGCAATTACGTCGCTCGCCGCCCGCCTTCAATCCTGTGAAGTCGCGGCCTGCGGCGGCGCGTTCGGATGCGATGAGATCCCTCCGGCCTGGCAGGGATTGTCGTCGGACTCTTCCGAAGGCTATGTGGAAAATCTTCGGAAGACCGTCGCGAGTCTCCTGGGCTGGGGCTCCGACGCGCTCATCTGCATAGGGGGGGACGGGCTGGCCTCCTACGTCCTCGACGCGATGACAGGCCGTGGCAAAAAAGTGCCGCTTCTAGGCATCGCTATGGGCACCATCAACGTGGGGCCCGTAGTCGCGTTCAAAACAGAAGATATCCCGGCGCTCGACATCTCCAGGCTTTCCCTGCGGAGCATCGACGCGGTGGAGGTCCTCGTCGACGGACGCCACCTCGCCTATGCGCTGAACGATGTCGTCATCGGCAACTCATTCCTGGGCACGGCAGGCGGCGAAGTGGTCAATCTTTCCGCGCGGGTCCTGCTCCGGAGCGGGGAAAAACTGAAAATAGACCCTTCTCCTCACATCGCGGGCTCGACCTTCCGCCTGAGCAAAAATGGCGCGCCGGTCGCGACCTCCATGGCGCAGCCCGCGCAGATCATCGTATCGCCTCTCGGCAAGCGGGAATTCTTCGGCAGAGCCATCGCGGGCGTGCTCTGCAACGCCGCGTTCATGGATGGTGCGGCGGCCCTGGGGCTCTTCGACACGGTTCTCGTGAAGGCCTCACGGCCATCGCGCGGATTCGGCGATACCGCGCGCTCGGAGCATCTGCTCTTCGAAAAAGGCGACCGCCTGGAAATCGTCGGCCTCGCGGACGACGCCGACATCATCGTCGACGGGAATCCCTACGCGCGGGAGGGAGAAGTCGTGAGTTTCCGCTTCTGCCCCGATATCGCGGAGGCATTCGCGCCGCCGGACGGCAGCCGCGCAGGACAAGAGGAAATCGTATGGCCATGAAGAAAAAAGAGGCGACAAAGGTATACAGCCTGAAAAAAGAACAGCAGAGGGCCGCGGCCGTCATGATGACGCCGCTGCTCATCACACTCATTCTGCTCTTTCTGCTTCCGGTGCTCCTCGTGCTCATCATGAGTTTCACCAACTGGAGCATGACCACGACAACCCGCTCCTACGTCGGATTCCGCAATTTTCTCTTTGTCCTGAATGACGGCCGGTTCTGGAAAGCCTTCGGGAACACGCTGTTCTACACGGGAATCAAGCTGGTCGCGGACACGGGACTGGCGCTCTTCATCGCGGTGCTCCTCGACAAGAAAATCCACTTCAGGCGCTTCTTCAGAATCGCGCACTTCGCGCCGGTCGTCGTGCCCATCACGGCCTCGAGCCTCATCTGGCTGTGGTTCTACGATCCCGGCATCGGCCCTCTGAACCAGATCCTGAGCTGGCTGGGGCTGCCTTCGATGCAGTGGCTGTACAGCGAAAAAACGGCCCTGCTTTCCGTCATCCTCTTTTCAGTCTGGAAGGGCCTCGGCTACAACGTGATCCTCTTTCTGGCCGGCCTCCAGAGCATCCCCGAATCCTACCTGGAAGCCGCGCGGATCGACGGGGCAAGCGAGCGACAGGTGTTCCGCAAGGTCAAACTGCCGCTGCTCGCGCCCGTCACTTCCTTCATCATTATGATGGGCATCATCAACTGCTTCAAGGTGTTCACCGAGGTAGATGTCATGACACCGAACCACGGGCCGCTGGAATCGACGCTCCTGATGGTCTCATACATCTACGACCAGTCATTCACGAGGGGGAAAATGGGCCGCGGAGCAGCGGCGGCAATAATTCTTTTCCTCATCATCTTTGTATTCACCATGCTGCAGCGGCGGCTTGGGCGCAAAGAAGTGAGCTTCGACTGATGCGGAGGACCGAGAGATGAGCAAACACCTGCGATCGCGCTACCCTTTCACGACGCTGTTCCTTTTCATCAGCGCCGCGCTCATGATCTTTCCCTTCGCCTGGATGCTGCTCTCCGCATTCAAGACCCCGGCCGATGTCTACAACTATCCACCAAAATGGATCCCGAGCTCCTTCAAGTTCACCAATTTCGCCGAAGTGTTCAAGAAAATACCCTTTATCCGGTTCTACGCGAACAGCATCTTCGTCTCGGTCGTCCAGACCGTCCTTCAGATATGGATTTCCGCCATGGGAGCATTCGCGTTCGCCAAGCTCGATTTTCCCCTGAAGAAAAAGCTCTTTGCGTTCATGCAGAGCAGCCTGTTCGTGCCGGAGATCGTCACCATCATTCCGCTCTTCCTGCTGGCGGCCATCGCGGGGCTGGTCGACACCTACACCGGCCTGATCGTCGCGGAACTGAACTGCGCGTTCACGACGCTCCTGCTTCTGTCGTTCTTCCAGACCATCCCGAACGAGCTCATCGACGCTGCAAAAGTCGACGGCTGTGGATACTTCCGTGTATTTTTGAAGGTCATTCTGCCCAATTCCAAGACGGCCATCGGCACCGCTTCGCTCTTCGCCTTCCTCACGCACTGGCGGAGTTACATGTGGCCGCTGATCATCACCAACGACGTGAAAATGAGGACACTGCCCATCGGGCTCAAATATCTCGTCACCGAGACGGGCACCGAATACCAGGTGCTCATGGCGGCCTCGCTCATGGCCATAGTGCCGGTGCTGGTCGTGTACATGTTCATGGAAAAGGAGTTCGTGCAGTCGATTACGCTGACCGGTCTGAAAACGTGAATGTCGGAATATGGCACGCGTGTGCGCGCTAGAAATAGAGGAACTATTCCTCAGGGAGGTACTACCGTGAAAAAGAGTGTCATGATATGTGTCGCCATGCTCGCATTGGTCGCAGTCGCGATCCCTGTCGGCGCACAGACAAAGCTGAAAGTGTGGTTCGCCGTTTCGGGCGACTCGGGCGAGGCGTTCAAGGCGCTGCTCGAGAAATACAAGGCGGCGAACCCCGACGTCGCGCTCGAATATTCATACTCGGGCAATTATGGGGATACCGCCACGAAGGTGAGCGCGGCGCTCATCTCGAACACCGCGCCAGATGTCGCGCTGATGGCGGCGGGACCGCTCTACACCGGCGCGAGGAATGACTATTTCATCGAGACGAAGCTGAACGACGCCGACCTCAACAAAGACGACATCTATCCAGGCGTATGGGACTACGCGAAGTACAATGGACGGATCTGCGCCGTACCCTACGGCATCTCGACCCCCGTGCTCTACTACAACAAGGCGATTCTCGAGAAAGCGGGCATCGACCTCAAGAATCCCCCGAAAACGTGGACCGAATTCCTGCAGATCGCGAAGACCGCACAGGCCAAAGGCAACATCTCCGGGACTCCGGACTTCTGGGGATTCGACGCGACGGATGTCGCCTGGCTCTTCAAGACCATGCTGTACCAGAACGAGAACACCGTCATCTCCGTAAAGGGCACAAAGATATCGCCCGCGTTCAACGATGAGAAAGGAGTCGAAGTCGCCGATTTCTGGAAGAAGCTGACCGATGAAAAAGTCATGCCTGTGGGACAGCATTCGAACGCGGAAAAGAAATTCCTCGCGGGGAACCTCGCGTTCCTCGTCGCGACCTCGGCCCGCATAGCCCGCTGGTCCAAAGATCCCAGCCTGCAGATCGGCGCCATTCCGATGCCCTATTTCAAACGACCGTCGGTGGCGCTCGGCGGAAATGTCCTCGTCATTCTGAGCAAAGACCAGAAAACCAAAGAAGCGGCGTGGAAACTGGTGAAATTCCTCGCCAGCAAAGAGAATCAGACCACGTTCGCGCTCAAGACCGGCTACCTGCCGATCCGAAAATCGGGTTTGAATCTGCCTGAGGCAAAAGAGGCGGTCACCTCCAATCCGATGTACGCCATCGCCTTCGATCAGCTCGATACCAGCTGGTCGTACTGGCATTTTGAGCAGATGGGCACGATGGACCAGCTTCTCGCACAGGCGATCGACGCGCTTGAAAGGAATGTGTTGACACCAAAAGCGACGCTCGACAAGGCTGCCAATGAACTTCAGGCGGAAATAGATGGCTGATACTGTAAATAGATATTCATTTTCCACAGCCGCACTGTATCCGAGGAGCGCTTCGGAAAGCCTGCGTCTCATCGCGGGCGCGGGCTTTCCGCACGCCGAACTGATGCCACAGTGTTTTGCCGACGCATCAGAGTCTTTCGCGCGCGAAGCGGAGCGCATCAACATTCACGTCGCCTCGGTGCATTATCCTCTTGCGATGTTCTCGATGCTCTACAACGCGAGCCCGGGCATGGTCGCCGAAGCCAGGGCCTTCGGAGTCGGGCTGGTCCGGCTTTGCAAACTCCTGGGGGCGAAGGTGCTCGTCATCCATCCCCACGAAATCCAGCAAGACCCCCGGCTGAAAGAGCTGATCGAATACCCCATCAGGGGCAACATCCTGCATCTGGCGGAGCAGTGCGATAAGGCCGGGGTTCTCCTCGCCATGGAAAACAGCCCGAAGGGGGTCGGCCGGACTCCCGAGGGGCTTCTGAGCTACATCGAATCGCTGGGCGCTCCCCTGATCAAACCGGCGGTCGACACCACGGAATCGCGTGAATCCGACATCGACCCCGCAGAATTCATACAGAAAGCGCGGCCTTCGCACCTGCACCTGAGTGACCATTCGGGAGACAAAAAGCACATCCCCGCAGGCGAAGGCGACACGAACTGGCGCGCCGTCGCGGCGGCGCTCGACGCTTTCGGCTACGGCGGCTACTACACGCTCGAGCCGCTCTACCGCTATTATCTGGACAATCCGGAAGAAAAACTCGCCAGGGCGCACGCATTCATTTCCGGGTTGATCGGAGACTGAGGCGTCGATGAGAGAGCAGAAAAGCGCCGGCGGCAGGCCCATGCAGGACTTGAGTGGCCCGCCGCCGCGCGAATTTTCGCCAGAACTCCTGCGCGGCATCCTCACGGCATATTCGGTGGGCGACGCCATGGGCATGCCCACCGAATTCATGACCCGACCGGAGATCCGCGCGAAGTTCGGCCTCGTCGATCGCCTGCTCGAGCCGTCCGAATCCCAAAACCACCCCAACATCCCACGGGCATCCGTCACCGACGACACCGAACAGGTCTGCGCGCTCCTCGAAGAATACGCGGAGCGCGACCGCGTCGACGCGCGGGATACCGCCCTGAGGCTCCTCCGGTGGATGAGAGAAAGCGGCGCAATCGAAAAAAAATACATTGGCCCCAGCTCCAAGACCGCACTCGAGGCGATCGAGGGCGGGGCCGCCCCCGAGGACGCGGGGCTCGGAGGGACGACCTGCGGCGGCGTCATGCGCAGCCCGGCGGCGGTGCTGTTTGCGGCAATCCGGCAGAAGCCGCTCGCCGAGTGCGTGCGCGCATGCCTCCTCCCCACGCACAACACCCATCTGGCCCTCGAAGCCGCCTTGGGGTATGCCTACGCTTTGCGCGCGGCGATGCGCGGAGAGAGCGTCGGGCGGATACTGGATGAGATGGAGACCGGGGCCGCCGAGGGCGCCCGCCTCGCGCCCTATCCCATGTGTGGGCCCTCTCTCGCGGCGCGAGTTCGCCATTTCATGGCGCGGCAGTTCCAGGCACAGTCCGCGTCGTTCTCCGGCGCCGACGAGGTCCTCGATTTCATCTACAATGTCTACGGCACGACCCTCGCCTCGGTCGACGTCGCCTCGGCGGCCCTGTGCATTTTCCTGGCGGCCCGCGACGATGTGTGGCTCGCCATACGCATGGGCGCGTCGATAGGAGGGGACACCGACACCATCGCCGCGCTCGAGGGCGCGCTGTCCGCCGCATACGCGCTGTCCCATGATCGCGCCATCAACATCCCCCGCGCGATAGTCCGCGAAGTGACCGAAAAAAATAAACTTGACTTCGATTCCCTGATCGAGCGCCTTCTGGCCTGAGACACACGGACAGCGGCGGCTCTACTGTTCCAGCGCGTCCTGGAGTTCCTTGCGTATATACTGAATGGCTTCCACGGTGGTCTTGTCCGCGTCAGGAGACTGAGTCAGCAATTTCTCCGCGCTGTCGAGGTCTGCGAGGGCGTTCTGGATGGAAGACTTCTTCAGGGATGAAGAGGGCGAAGACTCGATGGAATAATACCGGTAGAGCGAGCGGTAGAGGTAAAAAACCCCAAGCGCGAGAGCGTCGTTCTTCGACTTGCCGATCCAGCGGTTGAGAAAGGCCAGGCCTCCGTCCGCGCCGGCCGGGTTTTCCAGCCAGTCGGTGAGCACGCCCTCGAGCACATTGGTATGGAGCGGGAACTTTGTCAGAAGATCATCGGCGATGTTCTGGGCGCTGGCATTGTCGCCCGCGCGCACCGCGACCTTGTGCCGCGTCAGCCCCGCGAGCCAGTCGTCGGGATAGTTCGCTTCCATCGCCGCGAGGTAGCGGTCGAGCGCCTGCCGGTTATTCTGATCGAAGGCGATGTCGATCGCCTTCGCATAATAATCGCGCGCCTCGTCTTTGGAAGCGGCTCTCTGGATGAGCCCGTCGAGCTCCGCGAAGGCGCTGTCGGTCTCGCCGGTCACGACATAGGCATCGACCAGCCGCAGCCGAAGCCCCGCATCGTCAGCTTCCCATTCGGTTTCATCCTTGAGAACCGCGACTGCCTCATCGGCGCGGCCGGCGTCTATCAAAAGCTCGGCATAGTGCAGGATGCTCACCAGATCGACGAGAATGTAGTTCTCGTTCGCCATGTCGTACCAGCGGAGCGCCTCGGCCTTTGTGTCCTCCGCGCTCAGAACATAGCCGTCGCCGCAGTAATCGTACGCGCCATAATAGAAGTCGCCGAGCGCCGAAGCGAGGACGGGTGGTATTTCGACGCCGCGATCGAGCATCCGCTGGACCGCCATGTGGACATCGAAGGCGAAATACTCCTCATCGAGCGTGCCGGCTTCGCGCGCGGCGTCGGCGTCGCCGTCGGGAGGCAGGTCCGCGAGCCAGAACCCCTGATACAGATCGGTGTACGTATTCCCGTCGAGCACCGTGCGGATCTTCTCGGCAAGAATGTAGGGATCGCGGTCATTGGGGTCAACCTTCGCGAGGACGTTCCACGCGGAGAGCCACAGACCGTCCCAGGTGAGCTCTTCGGCGTGCGCGATAACGAGCTTGGCATCCATCGGAGCCTCATCGAAAAAGGCGGGAAGGTAGTCCAGGGACGAGCCGTTCTCCGGACCTGAGCCCGCGCCAGTGCCCGCGGCGCCCTCCCCCGGCGCAAGCTGCAGAAAGCCGAAAAACTGGCTGTAGATCGCCGGAATCTGTATGCCGTCGGTCTTCTTCTGCACACCCTCGCCCGTGCGCCGCAGCACTTCGGTGATATCGAGCCCCGGCGTCGGCAAATGCTTCAACAGCTCTTCGGTAAAAGCACCATTGCGCCCCGTTCCGTCCTGCGCCACCTTGCCCGCGCTCGTCGAATACACCACGATGCTCGCCGGCGGAAGCTGTCCCACCACCGCAAGTCCCCGCGCGCCCGAGCGCGCCCACGAAAACGGATTGTCCCGACAGGCATCGAGGACGATGATGTTGAGCCTGTTGCGGGCCTCGCCCAAACTGTCCAGCACAAACTGAAGCGGAATCGCGCGCGTCCGCAGCAGGGATTCGGAATTGAGCCGCGCGTCGACCGGAATCAGATAATTTTCGCCGTTCGACTGCACGCCGTGCCCGGCATAATAGAAAAAACCCACCGAATCCGGCGAATCTGAAAGCTTGTCGCGGAAGCGCAGCACCGCATCTTCCATCGTATAAAGATCGGCGTCGGTCAACACATCCACGTCGAAATCAAGACGAGAAAGCATATCGCCGATATCGGTGGCATCGTTGCCGGGATTGTTGAGCTTCGTGGTGCCCTCGTAATTCCCGTTTCCGATCACGAGCGCGACGCGGGAGAGGCCGTCCGAGGCAGGCGCCCTCTCCTGGGCGAACATCGCGAGAGGAGCGGCGAGCAGGGCCATCAGGGCTGCAAGAGTGCACAACTTGAATCGTCTGATTGAGAGAGAAAAGACCATCATATTTCTTCCCAAATTCTCAGGCCATCCACTATTGTCTCTTCGTATGAGAAGCGCGTCAACTCCTCTTTATTCTGGCCAAACTTTTGTCCTCCCCGAAATCCGGTGAAGCGACCCGCAAAAAGCCTGACAGCGCCCAAGCCAGTTTGGAAATCCGTTGTCCTGATTCGGTGAGGCTGTATTCGACGCGCGGGGGCTTTCCATCCCATTCCTGCCTATGGACAAGTCCTTCCTTCTCCAGCACTTTAGGGGTTTGGGAGAGCATTTTCTCACTAATACCGTCGATGGATTTGCGAAGACCGCCAAGTTTTGTATATTCAAAGCAAGGAGAATAATATGATCTATGCCGTAACAGGCTCTACGGGAGCCTTTGGTTCGCTCGTGATTCAACGCCTTTTGGACTTCAAGGTTCCCGCTTCGTCCATTGTGGCTTTGGTCCATAATCAATCAAAAACCGCACACCTCGTCAACCTGGGGCTAGAAACTCGACTTGCGGACTATGACCAGCCATCGACTCTTGACCGGGCCCTTCAGGGAGTAGACCGTCTGCTCCTGGTGTCTGGAAGCGAAGTCGGAAAGAGGCTCAGGCAGCATACGAACGTCATTTCGGCCGCGAAGAAAGCCGGAGTGAAATTGCTTGTCTACACAAGTCTTAGTCATGCGGATACCTCTGTCAGCCCATTGGCGCCGGAGCACAAGGGAACCGAGGAATTTCTCAAGACGTCCGGAGTACCCTTCGTGATTCTGAGAAATAATTGGTATACGGAAAATTATTCGACGGATTTGAAGCAGGCACGAACGACAGGAATAATCGAGGCCGCCGTCGGGACGGGAAAGGTTGCTTCCGCTTCCAGGAGTGATTATGCGGAAGCGGCCGCGCGGGTACTTATCGGTGAGGGACATGCCGGTAGAACCTACGAACTAGCGGGAGAAACCTGGGATTATAATGCCTTGGCGAAAGCCGCCTCGGAAGTGCTTGGCCGTCCCGTAGTCTACAAGACGGTAAACGCCGCCCAGCGTACCCAATCCTTAATGGCCGCAGGTCTATCTCAGGATGCAGCCGGTTTTGTTGTCGCATTAGAACAGTCCATCGAAGCCGGATCCCTGGCCCAGGCTGGCGAAGACTTAGAAAAATTGTTGGGCCGTAAGCCCAAAAGCTTAACGGATGGGCTAAAAGCCTCCTTAGAGCTGACCTGATAATCCCTATCCACGGGTAGAAAACTGTAGGCACCCCATAAAAAAGGGCCGCAGAAAATCAAGCCGAAGCCTGAATCTCCGCGGCCCTTGAAAGCCACGAAAAGGCCATGCGCTTCCCGCATGTCACGCACGGCAATGCCACACGCGAGAGGACGCCAAGAACGACCGCACGCTAGCGTCCGCCAGTCAACTTCTTACATCTATTTCTTCTTCGCGAACTTCGCCCGCACCTCGGGGTCCGCGATGACTTTTTGCAGCGCTTCCCGCAAGAACGCCAGAAGCAAGCCCACTAACCCGCCGGCCAAGGTGCCGACCACGCAGATCATCGACCGCGAGGGCTCGCTCTTCTGTTCGGGCGGCACCGCCGTGTCGATCACCTCGACGAAGACTTTATCGGTCGCATCCTGCAGGCGCAAATTCTCGAGGCTCGTCAAAAGCCCCCCATAAATCTTTGTCGCCAGTTCAAGCTCTGCCTGCAAATTCGCATATTCCATGAGCGCCTTGGGCGTTTCGTTCATGGAAGGTCCGACGCCACCGCCAGTGCGCTCAAAGTTGTCGATCTGCTTCTGTATGGCCGCAAGCTGCGCCTGCGCCGCAGTGACCTTCGGGTTGTCAGCGGAAAGAGCATTCTGCAGGCTGGAAATCTGAATCTCGAGCGTCATCTTCTGCTGAATGAGCGAGCGATAGAGGTCGAGCCCCTGCTGACTCTGAGTCGCCGGCGCCACGAGCTTGTTCTTCCTCTGGTAGTCCTCCATCTTGCTCTGCAGCTCGCGCACCTTCTTTTCCTGATCAGCGACTTGCTGCTCCAGCACCACAATGTTCTTGCCGCTCGCGGTGAGCACACGGCTCGAGAGGTCCTGCTGCAGAAGGTCGATGGCGGTATTGGCTATCTGAGCCGAGAGCGCTGCGCTCTTTGTCTTCGCCGACACCTTCATGAGCGATGTCTTCGAATCTACCGAGACAGAAAAGACGCTCTTCTGAAATATTCCCACTGCAGTCGCCAGAGGGCTCACGTCTTTGAGCTTCTCCGGTTCCTTGATGAGCTTGGGGACTAAATCGAGCTCATTGATGACCTTCACCGCGAGCTCCCGGCTGTTCAGAATCGCCTGAATCTTGACCGAAGGGTTTGAAGAATCCGAGCCGGGAAGGCTTACCCCTGCCATCGCCGCAAGCCCCGCATACTGGGAAAGAAGCGAAGAAGAGCCTGAAATCGGCAGCACCGTGCTCGTCGCGGTGTACTGATTCGGCTGCATGAGCGCATATGCCACCGACAATACCGCCGCCAGCACCGTGACCACGATGACGAGCCACTTCTGCCGCCAAATTGTCGCGACCAGGTCTATGAAGGATATTTCATCAGAATTTTCATTTTTTTCAGCCACAGTCTTCTCCTCGCATTACAGACCCAACAGCGTCTTGGCGGTGAGCGCGCTCGTAAGAATGCTGCCGATACTCACAAAAGTATCGCGCATATACGCCCAAGCCACCGATACCTTGGCCGACTTGGTGGGCACAAAGACCGTATCGCCGGGCTGCAGTGTGTAGTTCAGAATATTCGGTCTGAAGAACAGGAATCCTTTGCCCTCGGTGCTGTCAAGCTTGCCAGAGGCACGGATGATATACGCGTGCGAAAGGTCCGCCTCGCCGGACATCCAGCCGGACTCGGCGATCGCCTGGCGGACGGTCATGCCCTCTCTGTACAGTACTACATTCTGGCTCGACACTTCGCCGGAGACCAGCACGTAGGTCGGAACCTTCGGCACATAGATGAGGTCGTCCCGCTCAAGCCTGATATCGGAGAGCGAGCCTGCCAGAGCCTCGAGCGAATCGGGGATTTCGAGCGAAATCCGGCCAAACCCCTCTTTGTAGAGCTGTTTCAGATTGCCGAGCTTGGCCTTCTGGATGGCCAGCTCGATTTGCATATTCGCGATCACCGCAGAGGCTGAGTTGAGCGTCGTATCCGTAGAGGTGGGCAGCGAAGTTCCCGCAAGCGTTGCGGCCTCGAGCTGCGCGATGAGCCTGTCGACCTGCGTCTGCTGCGCCGTAGCCACCGATTTCCGTATGAGCACCAAGCCCTTGGGATAGGCTGTGGAATCATATCCGCCTGCGGCGACGAGGGCATCGGAAAGTCGCATACCCTCGGAGAACGCGATGGTCTGCGGCTGTCTGACCTGGCCCCGGACCACGATCACCGGCAAGTGCTCATCGGGCAGAAGCGTCCGGATCGTAATCGCATCACCAGGCGAAAGCAGGACTTTGCTGTTGGGCTGGCGTTTCAGGTAATCCTCAAGGTAGACCACGGTCGTCTCGCCGGTGGTCTTCTTGATTTCAGCCTTGAGATCCATCAAACTCTGCAAAAGCGTCACGGAGCGGAGGACCGACGACAGTTCAATCTGGTCGTAATACGGAATGACCTTCGGGTCCGCCACCTCGCCAGCGATGCTGATCGGTTTCTGATAATACCTGGGATAGAAGAAGACAGTGTCGCGAGGCTGAAGTTCAACCTCGGTCTTGCGTGCAATCACCTGACCAGGCGCGAAATTGATGATGCTGTCGCTCGTCGCGCTGTAGCGGCGAACCTCGGCATAGCTCGTCTCAGTGTCGATGAGCAGGTCGCTCTCCTGGAGAATGTCGGAGAGCTTCATCCCCTTGTACCATGCATAGCGGCCAGGATAGCGGATCGAGCCTTTCAACAGCACTGTATCGGGATATTTCGAGAAATCGTGATTCTCGCCTGTATCCCCAGCCGTCACAAAACGAATGATGTCCCTCGGATAGATCTGTATGTCCTGGTATCCCTGGAGCACCGCGAGCGGACTGAAGGTGAGGTACCCGATTCTGCCGCTCGCCTGCCACCGTTCAATTTCGCCATAGAAAATGTCGGTCGTCGAGAGCAGTTGGTCAGAGGTCAGTATTTCCGACAGCATTTGGGGAGTACTGAATGAATACAAGCCTGGGAAATTCGTTGCGCCTTCGATCGCAATCGCATTGCCGAATTTATCGAAGTCGATTTTCTCGGGAAGATATTTCACGGGCACAAAGTGAATGGAATCCATCGCGCGCAAAGGGATATCGTAGGTTTTTCCGAGAACCTCGCGCGGTGAGAACGTAAGATATTCCCAGCTGCCATCGGCTTTGCGACGCGTCAATTCGGCATAATCGAGGTTGGTGTCCTGCAGTATCTGGTCAGAAGTGACGACCGAAGAGAGCATCAGGCTTGGTGTGCGCGCATAGGGGCCTTCGTACCGTATACTGCCGGAAGTATAGACGACTTCAAGATAAAGGCCGGTATCGGTCTCTATGCTGGTGGCGCC
>DJVZ01000015.1 GCA_002441395.1 Spirochaetaceae bacterium UBA6243
AATGACCGTACGTACGTTTTGTCATATCGTGGAGCTCAGGACCAAGGTCGTCAGTGTCTCCACGTTTCTCACGGCTTCGCTTTTTGCCTATGTGACGACAGGTCTGTTCTCGCTTCCCCGGTTCGCGGTCATGGCCGTGGCGGTACTCTGCGTGGACATGGGTACGACAGCATTCAACAGCTATTTCGACTATGTCAACGGCACCGACAGGGCTCAGGACAACTGGGAGGCCGACAAGGTACTGGTGCACAGGGGCATCGCGCCCTCTTCCGCCCTGCTCATCGCGCTCTCACTGTTCGCCCTTGCCGCCATATTTGGGATATGTCTGGCATGGGAGACCAGCTGGCTCCTCATAATCGCGGGTGGCGTAAGCATGATCGTGGGCTTCTGCTACACGGGCGGTCCATACCCAATTTCCAGGACTCCCTTCGGGGAACTGTTCGCCGGAGGGTTTCTGGGTTCCGTCCTCTTCGTCATTTCCTTCTATGTCCAGACTCTTTACTTCGATGGGGCGACCATGGTGGCATCTCTGCCGTTTTTTCTCCTGGTCGGCATGATTCTGACGGTCAATAACAGCTGCGACAGGGTATCTGACGCGCGGGCGGGGCGAAGAACCCTCTCGGTCGTGCTGGGCGAGCGCTGGGCCGCCCGCTTGCCCGCGGTCGAGCTTTTTCTCGCTTACACTGCCTCGCTCTGTCTTTGGGCTTTCGGCATTTATCCCGGATGGGCGCTCATTGGAATCGCCGCATCCCTCCCTCTCTGCCTGTGGGTATTCCGTTCCATGGCGAAGGCGGGCTTCTCCGCCAGGACAAAATCTTCTTCGATGCGCCGTGTGTCTCTGCTCTACGGCCTCTTCTGCCTCTGCTTCATCGCCGGGCTGGTTGTGATCCTCCTTGTACGATGAGCATGGATGCTGAAGACACACAGAATCGTGGCCAGGATGGAGAATAAATGAAAACAAGAGGGCCCTCCGGTTCTGGGACGCGGAAGAATATTGGCCAGACTTGTTTGGGGTTGCGCCGCGCGTGTTTCTCCTGGGAGAATGGGGAAAGGTTATAGGCAGTCCTGCGGAGAGGGGAAATATCTGTCGAAAAACTCTTGGATTCTGCATGATGAAACTGTGTCACTTTTCCCCGCCCTGCAGAATGAGGGCACCCTCGCCCTCAAACCAGACTTCATTATGATTCTCGTCGCCCGGACGGTGGAGTCCCTGCCCTGGGAGAGACTCATCATTGGTGAGCCCTTTGCGGTCCGAAGCAGTGGGTACGTCGACGAAGGGGACGTATATCCTGGCAAAGGCGGGCTGAGAACGTAACTTTGTGATAGGGAGAGGCAGATCTGCCGGGCTGGCTGCGCTGCGCTCTTCTTCTCAGCATCATACATCACCCTCTCGAGTTAAAATTTTGGGGTCTGTTTTGCCGTGTCCAGCATGTTCCTCATAGCGCCAAGATGGTAGGCCAAATGGGCGATGCTTGCCAGAGCACCAGTGAAATCCTCCTCATCCCAGTCCCTGGCGGTGTCGAGCGCCTTCAGCCAGGCATGACCCTGTTCCCTGAGCTTGCGCCACAAATCCTCCCACTGTACATCGTCAACGGTTTGGGTCTTCCATGAACCTTGCCAGTCGGCGCCTTCAAAAGGATTTTCACCCGCTGCCCAGCGATTCATCAAGGTCAGGCTGAAAAGAAGGTGATTGGCATGGCCCACGATGCTCGATTCACCTGGAATGATGTGTCGCGAGGCTTGGGCTGCGGTCAGCGAATCCAGAGTACCTGCAAGGCCGGCTGATGGATCCCGGTCGAGAATCCAGGTACCCTGCCCTGGGGCAGGTCCGTCGACAAGTTCAGAAAGCAGCGTATGGGTGCTTCTGAAAACCATTTCGGCATTGATGGAATTCATGGGACCTCCTTTTTGGATGGTAATCTTGAACTGTCTGATACCTTATCATGGCACATTTCAGGAAGGCCAGCCCAATATTTTTTAGGCATGAAGCTGGCCTGGAGCCGTGGATTCCTGCGCGCCTCGATGGCTACGGAAGAGAAATAGCGTACCCAGTTTTCCCTGGTCAGAAATTCCCGTTCCGTACAGGGTAGATCGGATACGTTCATGCTGTTGGGAAGCGAAACACCGCCGATGATGTGCCATACCATGCCGGGCTCATGCACGATGGCGATTGAGCGTTGCAGATCATGGATCATGAAGCTGCAGGGGGCAAACCGGAGCGCAAAGTGGGGGGCAATGAGGGGGAGGACATCACAGTCGGGACTGATGGCCGCATACCATAAGCCATCGGTGAGTTCGGAGAAACGGATCAGTCCGGTTATTTTCTGCGCCTGGTTGCGGCATCGCGCCGCCACCGTGGCGACAGAAAGAATGTCGGGGTCATTCAGGTTATCCAGTGTGGCCAGATTGCCTGGCGCGGGCGCCCGGCCATGGGGCCCGCGCTCAGAGGAGTCAGCCTCACGCAGAATGGCGCAGAGAACACGGCCGGTGTGATTGTCCTTGTTCGGGCCATCGGAGCAATAGGCTTCGAAACATGTGCGGAGGCTCGTAGCGTATCCTTTTGCGGCCACTTTTTTCCAGAGTTTGCGCGCATGCCCCAAGTCGGTCCGGATGAAAAACGACTCCTCGAATAGTTCTTCCTCTTCAATCTGATTTTTGAAATACAATCCCTCTTGCTGTTTTAGGGAGAGGGTAGAGGCCTCTCCCGCCGCGCAGAGAAGTCCCGCAAAACTGCCGTCATAGCGTATGACGGTGTGCTGCTCTGCATATCCCATAATCAGTCTGTCTCCCACTGAAATTCGAGCTGTGAAGATGGTTCATCTCTGAATGCCGGATCGAGTAGCACCCGCCGCAGCAATTCGGGATGCTCG
This sequence comes from Spirochaetaceae bacterium UBA6243, assembly GCA_002441395.1. Classification (GTDB taxonomy): domain Bacteria; phylum Spirochaetota; class Spirochaetia; order Treponematales; family Rectinemataceae; genus Rectinema. The sequence continues at coordinate 2,871 of DJVZ01000015.1, forward strand.
AGAAGGTGCCATCCGCGCATTGAAATTTCGTCAAATTCCTTTGCGGCAAGTTTGCCCGAAACCGTTATGAACCAGCGTGCTCTCCGCATGACCACCCCCAGCGCCGCCAGGCTCGCAATGCGAAGGGTACCGCACCTGCGTGCCGCGATAATGCGAGACGCTGACTTGGGCCCGATCCCCGGCACCCTGAGCAAAACATTGTAGTCTGCCGTGTTGATCTCAACTGGGAATATGCCTGGATTCCGCAATGCCCAACTGGATTTTGGATCGAGACTCATATCGAGGAAGGGGTGGGCAGGGTCGAGTATCTCATTGGCCTTGAACCCATAGAACCGGAAGAGCCAGTCCGCCTGATAAAGGCGGTGTTCGCGGGCGAGCGGTGGCTTGCCCACCACAGGGAGGCGGGGATCGTTTCCTGTGGGGATGAAGGCTGAATAATAGACTCGCCGGACATCAAAGGCCAGGTAGAGATTTTCGGCAAGCGCGAGGATCGTGGCGTCGGATTCAGGGCTCGCGCCGATGACAAGCTGGGTTGTCTGCCCTGCGGGAATGATGTCCGCTTCCGGGTTTCGGAGGCGCTTTTTTCTCGCCTCCATAACGGAGAGCGAAAGGGGGCTGCGGTCTCGCCCAGGCGGGCTTGGAGGGTTCGGGTAATTGGATCTGGCGATTTCTGTGGGCGGGGTTGGGGCGCCTGCGATATGGCCAACCTGGCCTGATGCCAGTCGCGGCGTCATATCCGGAAGCTTTCTGTTTTCTGCCTGTGGATGTTCCGCCAGAAGGCGAGACTCGAAACCGCTCGCCCTAGCCAAGGCCCTCATCGGGCCAAATATGGCCTCTGGCTTCTTGTCTGGGGCGATTTGCACGAGACTTGCCGAGCTTGGAAGCTCGATGTTGACTGAAGCCCGGTCGGCCCAGCGGGCAGCTTCCAGAACAAGGCGTTCCGATGTGCCGGGAATTATCTTAATATGGATGTAGCCGTTGAAATGTTCCCTCGTGCGGAGCGTCCGAGCTATGTGGATGAGCCGTTCCATCGTGCCATCCGGGCATCCTATGACGCCTGAAGAAAGGAAAGCCCCTTCGATATAGTTCCGGCGATAGAAATCCATGATGAGTCTGACAAGTTCTTCCGGCTCGAATGCGGTCCGGCGGATATCGTTGGAACGCCGATTGACACAATACGCACAGTCATACGCGCAGGTGTTCGACAATAGAACCTTGAGAAGGGAAATGCATCGACCGTCCGCGGCCCATGCATGACAAATCCCGCCCACAGCGCCTGTCCCCACGCCGCCCCGCATATTTTTTCTCGCACTTCCTGAGGTTGAGCATGAGGCATCATATTTGGCGGCATCTGCCAGGATGCCAATTTTATCTGCAGTTGTCATATCTTTTACTACACATTAGTATAGTACACTAATGTATGGTTGTCAATTTCTATTTGACGATCAGATACATGGATAAATCTGCGTGGTGTACGACATTCCTTCTTAGAAATGATTTAAACCGTTGGGATCAGGGTATGGCGCTGTTTTTGGGCTGTTGCCCGGGCGCACAGATAATCTGTTGTTCCAATTGATGCCAAAAAAACGCAGCATAACTGAACTAATCTTTTTTGGTATTCAAGGAGCGTGTTATCTTGATGGTAGTAAACTTAGGGGTGCGGTTCAGCGTCGGTGCGGTGCATGTTTGAGTATCACTGACGATGCATCCTGGTTGGTCGTTTACATTCAACGTATACTATCGTGAGTAAAGGCGAAAACGAATAGACTGATCCTGTTTCATTCGAGGAGGCGTGAAAAGAGATGGAGAACTTGGAAGAAGACTCTCTATACCCGACGCTTTTAAATGCTCTCATTACAGGCGGATTGGAACCAATTGCCCAGGCCGCGTTTGACTATTTGAAACACCCTTTTATTCTCGTAGACGCCGAGTATAACCGCTTGGTTCAAATCCCGAACGAACCGATAGGTGACATGATTTGGGATTCTATATGGGAGAATGATGGCGTACCGCTTAATCTCCTCCAATTATTCAGCGATGAGCATCTTCTTCAAAAAAACTACAACTCAAACAAGTCTTTTTTTGCGAATTGGGGATCATTAGAGAAGTGCCCTCGCATTCTCTCAAATATCTCTGTTAAGAACTCCATCGTCGGATATACCGCGACACTTTATTTGCATGATGCCTGTACAGAGCATGACTTAGCCGCGATTGATCTCATCAGTCAAGTGTTTGCGATAGAGTTTCAGCGACAGAATTTACACGTCACTGAAGTCCACACCATGTGGGCTCTTTTTCTGACAAACTTGTTTGAAGGAAAAATCAAGAACCATAAGGATTTGGCGCAGTGGGAATTGTATACTAAGCATAGCCTTAACAGGGACTTCTGTGTTGTTGCGGCACAGCCGTACAAGGGCACTTCGGAACAATCATCGTTGCCTTATATTCGAAAAAGCATAGAAAGTTTTTATCCACTGCTTCATCCTGTCATTTCAGATGAGTATCTTTACTTTTTGCTCTCCGATATTTCAAGTAATCACTCCTATGAGTCCGAACTGAAGAGCCTCGTAGCGAATTTGGCGGACTACAACTTGCATATTGGGGTGAGCTATAGATTTTCCGACGTTCTGGATATCGGCATTTATAAGGACCAGGCAACCCTCGCTGTGGCAAACGGCTCGTCCAGCGCAGACCCCTCTCATGTATACTTCTATCAAGATTGTGCACTGGGCGAGTTTTTTTTAGGAGCTTCAGAACATATGCACAAGCAAAACTATCTGCATCCAGCCATCCATGAGCTCCGAGACTATGACAAAGAAAAAAATACCGATTACCTTCATACATTATCGGTCTATATTCTATCTATGTGCAATGCGTCAGAAACTCTAAAACAGTTACATATTCACCGGAACACCCTTCCTTATCGTCTCAGGGCAATTGAAAAAATTGCCAATCTTGATTTGAACGATGCGAGAACCTGTGCTCATTTACTCTGCAGTTTCTACCTTCTGCAGTATGCCGAATAGTATAGCCAATTTATGCATTATGCACAAATTGGCTATAGTTGATTTTTCTAGTTGCCTATTTACGTTATCTCCTTTCTAATGATAAAATTTTATCGATAGCGACTGAAGGGGATTAGATAGACTAAGTGAAAGAGATAAGGTCCTTCGCCGATGGTGTTCTATCTAAGCGTTTATCTATAGAACCCCCAAATTCTATGTTAGGGAGGAATTTGTATGGCATTACAAAACTTGTTCAGCGAAGGGAGAATAGGAACTCTTACCTTAAAGAACAGAGTGGTTTTTCCACCGATGGGAACAAATTTTCCTGAAGACGAGAAGGTCTCTAAGAGTTTGATCGATTATCATGTTGCCCGGGCAAAAGGCGGTTGCGGACTGAATATTGTGGAAATTGCCGCGGTTCATCCGACATCCAGAGGGACAAGAACCCTGGGGATATATGATGACAAGTTCATACCGGGGCTTAAAACACTGGCTGATGCCATACATGAAGCCGGCGGGAAAGCCGCTGTACAGATATGGCACGCGGGGAGACAAACCAATAGTGCTGTCACAGGGCTGCCTATAGTTTCGGCCTCTCCGATCCCGTGCCCTCTTTGCCAGGAAATGCCTAGGGAATTGACGTTGAAAGAAATAAAAGAACTGGTAGAAGCATACGGCGATGCGGCACTGCGAGCCAAAAAGGCTGGTTTCGATGCTATAGAACTCCACGGAGCACATGGGTATCTCATAGCTCAGTTTATGAGTCCCTATTCAAATCATCGCGGCGACAATTATGGCGGTTCACTGGAAAATCGCGCCAGGTTCGCTTTAGAGATTATTGCGGATGTCCGAAAAAAAGTTGGAAATGATTATCCCGTACTATATCGGTTGAGCAGCGAAGAAAGAGTAAAAAACGGATTAACCTTTGAGGATACAAAAAAAATCGCCAAATTGATTGAAAAAGCCGGAGTTGATGCCATACATGTCTCTGTCGGCGTATATGAGACACTTCATTATACAGTGCCTCCCATCGATTTGCCGGTAGGATTTAATGTCCCTGGGGCAGCCGCGGTAAAAAGCGCGGTCCATATCCCCGTCATCGCGGTTGACCGTATAAATGATCCGGTGCTTGCCGACCAGATTTTAAGGGATGGCAATGCTGATTTTATCGCCATGGGAAGAGGCCAGATCGCGGACCCTGAATTATGCAATAAAGCGCAGAGAGGCGATTTTGATTCCATAGTAAAATGTATCGGTTGCAATCAGGGCTGCGTCGATCGGCTTCTAATGCAGGGTCTGTCTGTGAGCTGTTTAAGGAATCCTTCTACCGGCAGGGAAAGTGAATATGCGATCAAACCTGCGGACAAGAGGAAAAAAGTGTTGGTAATAGGTGGCGGTGCCGCCGGCTTAGAGGCGGCTACCACCCTGAGCAGAAGAGGGCATGAGGTTATTTTATGTGAGAAGAATGACAGCCTTGGAGGCCAGTTCTTCCTGGCGGGAGTGGCGCCCGGGAAAAAAGAGATGTCGGATGCGGCACTGCAGATGGGACGGACCGCCGAGAAAACGGGTGTTGCCATACGGCTTGGGACAGAACTGACAGAAGAACTTCTTGGCGAAATCAATCCGGATGAAGTGGTTGTGGCGACAGGTTCCGTTCCTTTTATTCCGGAAATACCAGGGAACGACAAGCCTCATGTGGTGACGGCGATCGATGTGCTTAAAGGCAAAAAGACCACGGGGAACTCAGTCGCGGTTATAGGCGGCGGACTTGTGGGAATTGAGGTTGCCGAGTATTTACGTGAAAAAGGGAAAAAAGTGACTATTGTCGAGATGCTGGACGAGGTTGCCAAGGAACTGGGGATGCTTCGCCGGCCTTTTGCTTTCCAGTATATCAAAGAGCATGCCATTGAGGTTTACACCAGTGCAACTTGTACTGAAATTAAAGACAACAGTCTGGTTATTGAGCAAAATGGGAAAAGAAAGGAAATTGGAGGCATAGATACAGTGGTCATGGCAACTGGTGTCAAACCGTATAACGCCGTAGTTGATATACTTAAGAAAGCGGGATGCACGTACCATACTATCGGTGATGCCAGTGCGTCAGGGAAGGCCCTGGATGCTATTTGGGCTGGCGCGTCGATAGGAAGGGCGATTTAAAAGGAACTCTGTTCGTCACTATCAAGGGCTACAAAAAGAGGCTGCCCACGTTTACTTCGTGGGCAGCCCCATTCTCGCAAAAAAATCTCTCTTCGGTTGCAGGCTCGCTTGGAGCGGTGCCTAGCCCGTCCGTTTCGCATTCCCTTGGAGACGCATTTTATAGCAGTTCAGAATCGGAGGTATTGAACACGATGCTCTTTTTCTGGCTGAAATGATCCAGTGTGGATTTGTGCATCTCGCGGCCGATACCGGACTTCTTATAGCCTCCGAACGCATAGCCCGGCAATATTTGAAGGTAGGTATTGACCCACATGCTCCCGGTACGGACGCCCTTGGCAACCCGGAAGGCTCTCTTGACATCCTTCGTCCATACACCGCCGCCCAAGCCGTAGGTGCTGTCGTTGGCCATGGCAATCACTTCTTCTTCGGTCTTGAATTTGATGATCACCCCTACCGGGCCGAAGATCTCCTCCCTGGCCACGCGCATGTCGTTGGTGCCTTCCAGAAGCGTCGGCTCCACGTAGAAGCCCTTGTCGTAGATCCCACCTGTCAGCCGGTGGCCGCCGCAGAGAACTTTGGCGCCTTCTTTCTTGCCGATTTCAATATAGTTCAAGACCTTCTGCAGTTGTTGCTCATAAATGATGGACCCCATCTGTGCGGTCTCATCCCATGTCGGTCCCACCTTGATGCTCTTCGCCGCGGCTACGGCTGCGTTCACGAATTTGTCATAAAAGTCTTCCTGGACGAATATCCGTGAACCGGCGGCGCATACCTCACCTGCCATATAAAATATGCTAAAGGACATTCCCGCGATTGCCTTTTCGAAATCGCAGTCCGCAAAGAATATATTGGCGGATTTTCCGCCCAATTCGAGGGTGGCGGGGATCAGCTTCCTGGCAGCGGCCGTTGCCACGTTAATGCCCGTTTCCGTTGAACCGGTGAAGGATACTTTATGAATGCCGGGATGGTCGAGGATCGCCTGTCCACAGGTGGGCGAAGGACCCGTCACAACGTTCAATACGCCCGGAGGCAGTATATCCGCCACAAGTTGGGCCAGCATCAGGGTTCCGATCGGCGTATGGCTGGACGGCCTGTAGACGATGCAGTTGCCCGCCGCCAAGGCCGGCGGGATCTTCATGCAGGCCATAGCAAAGGGTCCATTCCATGCCGAAATTTCACCCACCACACCGATCGGTTCATTGAGGATTAAATTGACATGGTGATCAATGGTGCTGTTGGCAATTCCTTCGTTGGTGCGGGCGGCCGCGGCATAGTAACGGAAATAGTCCGACTCGCCAAATGAGCCATATGACTTGCCAACCTCCAGACAATCGGCCCAGGCGATTTTTTCCGCATTGGCTTCAATCCGATCCGCTATCTTGTTAAGAAGCCTGCTACGTTCTGCCTGGCTGGTTTTGCTCCAGGCCGGCCAAGCCTTCCAGGCCGCCTTGACCGCGGCGTCCACGTCCTTCTCGTTTCCTTCCGCGCAGGTAGCCAGCACCTCGCCATTGCACGGACAGGTCACTTTAAATGTCTTTCCGTCGATGGCGTCCACCCATTTCCCGCCGATGAATAGCTTATAGCTTCCATCGATAAACTTTTTGACCTCTTCGAATGTCCGCATAACCGACCTCCTTCAAAAATCGAAATCCTCCGGGATCTCGCGGTTTTAAGCCGTTGGTCGGGGAGTGTTTATGAAACTGTCGCCGTTATACCGTCACAGTTCCAAAGAAACTTCTCTGAAAAGGACATTCCTAAGTGGAAGGCTGTTACGATAAGCAGAAGAGCACCCTATAACACACGCCGGGAATGCCTTCTCTTTTATTCATTGAGGAATTTTACCATTGTGCCACGAAGGGGTAAATGTTTAAAATGTAAAATTAGGCATGGGTAATTTATGCGTAACGCACAAACGAAATAGGGTCAAATTTTCATTTTTTACATTTACTTCAGTTGTTTATAAGGCACTCTGTAACTTCTCACGCATAGGCGATAGGAGTGAGAAGTGAAAGGCTACAAGAGGATTACGAACAAGGATCGAGAAGAAATAGCGGTGTATTATGGCTGTGGAGAAACGCAAGAAGCTACCGCAGAAAAGCTCGGCGTGAGCCAGTCTGCAATATCCAGAGAATTGAAGAGGGGTGCAGATCGAGGTTCGTACAATCCCTTGATTATCAGCGGATGGTGGCGGATACGAAAGATGCAGTGGGTACAGCAAAAAACGGCTGCTAATGTTTCTTCATCGCCAGGACTGCCCTTCGTATGAGGGCACGTACTGGACGCAACGACATCTGCACTGGATCAAGGCCGCGTCATTGGATCCTGTTGATCGTGAAACGTGTGATAAATATCTCATGATGGTAAAAGAACTACAAGATCGACTTGACAGGCAGTTGTATAGTGCTCCCCTCTCTGTTCAGACCATATATACTGAACAAGGAGAGGAGTTNNTGATAGTCCCCCAAAATCTGGACACTTTTAAAGTTAGAAAATCAGCCTGACAGGCTGGTGGGACCAAATGCCATGGACGCAAATTCTGCTGGAGTTTTGTACCCGAGTGAACTATGGGGTCTAAACTCATTGTAGTCTTTCCGCCACGACTCGATTTTCATTCTTGCATCTTCCAGGGAAAGAAACCAGTGCGTCTGCAAACATTCCTCTCGAAAACTGCCATTGAACGATTCAATATGCGGATTGTCCGTTGGTTTCCCCGGACGTGAAAACGAAAGCTTCACACCACAACGATATGCCCAAAGATCAAGTTCTTTCGATACAAATTCTGGTCCATTGTCAACACGAATGGCTTCTGGGGTACCCCGCTGTAAGCACATTTGTTCCAGGGCATACACAACATCCGCACCTTTGATCGATTGTCCTACATGGGTTAAAAGACATTCACGAGTGAACACATCCACGACGGTAAGAGTTCTAAACCACTTACCATTGAACAGCTGGTCTGAGACAAAATCCATCGCCCAAACCTCGTTCGCCCGACTCTCCTTTACCACCGCAATACGAGGCCTCGCCACCTGCTTTCTCCGTGCGGTATGTCGAACATTGAGGTTATCCTGGCAATACAGCCTGTAGACGCGCTTTCTGTTGATGTGAAAGCCCTCGCGTTGCAGAAGCACATGGATCCTACGATATCCATACGTTACCCGTGCCGTAGCATAATCCCGAATCTTCATTCGCAAAACGGTTTGATCATCATGATGCGGTCTGTAGTAATACGTCGCACGATTGAGCAAAAGGACCTTGCAGGCGTCCCTGATGCTTACCCGGTAGGTGGCGACCAGTTCATCTACCAACTCATGCTTCCGGGCAAGCGTCATGCTTTTTTTGACAGCACCTCCTGGAGCATGTGCTTGTCAAGGCTTAAGTCTGCCACCATCTGCTTTAAGCGTTTGTTTTCTTCTTCCAGTTGGCGCAGACGCTTGAGCTCACTCGGCATGAGCCCTGCATATTTCTTCTTCCACCGGTAGAAGGTCTGTTCGCTTATTTCTAGCCTTCGAACAATCTCCGCAACCGGTGTTCCTGAATCCGCCTGCTTCAGGGCAAACGCGATTTGCTCCGGAGTAAAGCTTGATCTTTTCATCGGACCGCTCCTTCATGTAGTATCGCATTAAAATGCGATTACTGACATTCTGCGTGTCCAGTTTCCGGGTAGCAGATCAGCATTTGGTCGTACAACGATTTCTCCCGCATTGCCTTCCATAGAGACTTCTTTCCCATTCAAATACATCTGCCAATTTCCCCATGTCGAAGGAAAGGTGTCGATCCGTACTTCTATTACATTCGTGGTGGTATCTCGTCTCATACTGGTTATATTGAAGATGGTATTGTTGTCAGTGGATGTATCTGAGGTTGGATTTGTTTGAGTAATATTTTTACAGCCTAAAACCAGGAGAATGCTTATCAAGATAGAGAATACATAATATTTAGAATATTTTGTCATACTTACTCCTATTCAAATAGCATGATCTTAATATTCCCTGTGTGTTCAAAAAATGGCCGTTCTAACATGCGCGTGACTTGTGAGGCG
>DJVZ01000026.1:0-52700 GCA_002441395.1 Spirochaetaceae bacterium UBA6243
GTCGCCGTAGCTGAAGAAGCGGTAACGCTTCTCAATCGCCGACCGATACACCTCCATGATCGTCTCTCTGCCCGCAAATGCCGATACCAGCATGAGCAATGTTGATTTCGGAGTATGAAAGTTAGTAAAGAGCCTGTCGGCGACGTGGAATTCAAAGCCGGGATAAATAAATATGCGCGTCGAGAAGCTGCCTGAATGGATGGCTCCCCCGTACCAGGCCGACTCCAGCGCCCGGAGCGAGGTGGTCCCGACCGCAAGCACTTTTCTGCCATTGCTTTTGGCGGCATTGATTTTTTTGGCGACATCCTCCGTTATCTCGAACCATTCTTCGTGCATGCGGTGATCTTCTATGTTCTCGGTCCTGACCGGGAGAAATGTGCCCAGACCGACGTGCAGCGTGATGTATTCGATGCCGATCCCCTTGCTGCGAAGACTCGACAGGATTTCCGGCGTGAAATGAAGACCCGCCGTCGGGCTCGCCGCCGATCCGGTGCGCCTGGCATAGACGGTCTGGTAGCGCTGCTCATCGGCCTTCGTGTCTTCGCGCTTGATATAGGGAGGGAGGGGCACATGCCCGTAGCGATCGAAATAATCATCGCCAATTGCAGCGGAAAATTCAATGATTTTCTCGTCATGGATATCCTCTGCAAGGATCCCCCTTATATCGCCGGGGAATGCGTACGAGCGACCCGCCTTTTGACGCTTTGCCTTGCTGCACACGGCGCGCCACAGCCGGGACACGGAAGGAATTCGCTGGGCAGGGGCGACCAAAACATTCTCCTGATCTCCTTTATGCAATATAAGCTCTTCGATCTTGATCAGGGATTCCCGCTCGACAGGAGTAAGAAACACAAATTCGACGCGGGCTCCAGTCTGCTCGCAGATGCCGTAGACACGCGCCTTGCGAACCTTGGAGTCATTGAACACCATCAACGTGCCGGGCTCTATGAAGGACGCGATATCCGACACCATGGAATCGACGGTTTTCCCCTCCGCGCGATCCAGCACCATAAGCCGCGATTCACCGCGCCGCTGTGGAGGATACTGGGCGATCAGGGTTTCTGGCAATTCAAAATTGAAGTCGTCCGTTTTCATTCGGCTGTTCCATTCCCAGGTGACGATATGCGGCGGGTGTCGCAACTCTTCCGCGCGGGGTGCGCGCGAGCATGCCGATCTGTATGAGATATGGCTCATAGAAATCTTCAAGACTCTCCACGCTTTCGCTCACCGACACCGCAAGCGTTTCGGCACCCACCGGTCCACCCCCAAACCGCATAATGATCGCCTTGAGAATTTCGCGGTCGAGGCGCTCGAGGCCAAGGTAATCGACCTCGAGGCGGCCAAGGCCGTCATGGACGACATCTTTGGTGATGGTTCCGGCGCCTTTGACCTGGGCGAAATCGCGCATGCGCCTGAGGAGTCTGTTTGCGATGCGCGGCGTTCCCCGGCTCGTCCCCGCAAGCAACTCGACCGCATCATCCTCGATTTTTATATCGAGAATATGGGATGAACGGTGTATCACGCTCGCCAGTTCTTCCGGCGCATAGTAGTCAAACCGGAGAGAAATGCCGAAACGGCTCGAGAGCGGCGCGGAGACCATGCCGGCCTTCGTCGTCGCCCCGACGAGCGTGAAAGGCTGAAGCGGAATCCGTACCGTGCGCGCCGCGGGACCTTGCCCTATGATCCAATCGAGTTCGAAATCCTCCATCGCGATATAGAGCATTTCTTCGATCGCAGGCTTCAGCCTGTGAATTTCATCGATGAACAGCACTCCTCCGGGGCGCAAATTGGTCAGTATGCCTGCGAGATCCTTGGGTTTTTCAATCGCTGGGGCGCTGGTTGGCTTGAAATCCGCGCCCATCTCCGATGCCACGACGAGCGCGAGCGTCGTCTTTCCAAGCCCCGGCGGCCCCATCAAAAAGAGGTGGTCGAGGGCCTCTCCTCTTTCGCGCGCAGCCTTTATAAAAATGAGCAGATTCTCTTTAATTCTTTCCTGGCCCTGAAATTCAGACATATAGCGAGGCCGCAGTGAGGCTTCTTTTTCATCTTCGCCCGGATCATAGGTTGGATTCATGGGGTCGTGGGGTGATGACTCATCCATGTCGTCGAAGTTCATGCTCCAGCCCCCGTCGACAGTTCAAGCAGTGCTTTTCTGAACAACTCTTTTTCCGATTCCGGATTCTCCTGCAGATCAGCTCCAAGCTGCGCGACGACCCGCTCGACATCTTTTCGGTCAAACCCCATCTCGACGAGCGCCCGGGCAACATCCCGGAATCGCCCCTGGCTGACAGGAACACCGATTGCAGCTTCCCCCTCGAGGCCGATCAGCTTACCCTTGAGCGCAAGCATCATTTTTTGTGCCGTCTTGGGCCCGATGCCGGGAATTTTCTGCAGGGAGGCGAGGTCGCTGTTGTCCAGCATTGTCGCGAGCGTGCGGGGAGCAATGCCCTGGAGAATCTTAAACGCCTGGCGCGGTCCTATCCCCTCGACCTTCTGCAGGTCCAGAAAGAGTTGCCGCTCCGCGGCGGTAAAAAAGCCGTAGAGCCGCATCCCGTCTTCGTAGTGATGCAGCCAGGTGAAAAGCTCGGTTTCTTCGCCGGTACGGATAAAAAATGACGGATCCCGGACAGGGACAAATATCTCCCACTCTATCGCGCCCGTTGATATGTGGAGAGCCTCCTCCGTATGGCCACTGAAAATGCCTTTTATCCGGTTGAACATGTCAGAGAGTATAGCCCGCGGGACCGATGGAGTGCAACGTACAGATGGCGGCGGCGAGGGCGTCGGCGGCGTGGTCGGGTTTGGGAATCTGCGGCATGCCCAGAAGCATTTTGACCATCTCCTGCACCTGGTTTTTATCGGCCCGCGCGGAGCCCGTCACCGATTTTTTTATGGCGTTGGGAGTGTGTTGCATGAGCTCAACATGAGCCTCCTCAAAAGCGAGCCTGATCACGCCGCGGGCCTCCGCGACGGGAAAGGCCGAAGAGACATTCCTGAAAAAATAAAGCTCCTCGATGCCGCCGACATCGGGAGCATATTGTCGCAACAGTTTCTCTATCTCATGAAAAATATAGGCAAGCCGCTTCCCCATCGGCTCCGGCGACTCGGTCTGGATGCATCCATACGCGATCAGGTTGAGCTTGCCTTCCGCTGCGCCCACAAGACCATATCCTACCGCCGCGATGCCGGGGTCAATCCCAATCGCAACGATGGAACGACGAGCGGACATGTCACCAATCACTCTTCGATTTCGGGCATTTCGATGTTGTGATACACGTTCTGGACGTCTTCGTTCTCCTCGAGCTTGTCGATGAGCTTCTGGATTTTCTGGGCGGTCTCGACATCGACGCTGATGTACGTGTCGGGGACCATCGAGACTTCCGCGCCGAGCGTTTCAAAGCCTTTGCCGTTCATCGCGTTCAACACATCTTCGAAAGACGCGGAGTCGGTATACACGACGATGCTGTCCTCTTCATTGATGACATCATCCGCGCCTGCGTCGAGTGCGGCTTCCATGATCTGGTCTTCGGTGTATTTCTCGCCGTCGTAGGTGAGCACGCCTTTCCGCTTGAAAAGGTAGGCGACTGAACCGGTAGTTCCCAAATTCGCACCTGACCTTGTGACGATGTTGCGAATTTCCGCAGCTGCGCGGTTCTTGTTGTCGGTGAGCACTTCGATGAGCATCGCTCCACCGCCCGGAGTGTAGGCTTCATAGAACAGCTCTTCGTACATCGCACCTTCAAGCTCGCCGGTGCCTTTTTTAATCGCACGATCGATGTTGTCCTTCGGCATGTTGGCTGCCCGGGCCTTGAGAACCGCAGTTCGAAGGCGCGGGTTGCCTTCAATATCGCCTCCAGCCATCCGAGCAGCTATCGATATTTCCTTGATGAGTTTTGTAAAAAGCTGCCCTCTTCTAGCGTCGAGTGCGCCTTTTTTGTGCTTTATGGTTGCCCATTTACTATGTCCGGACATGAAAACTCCTTTGGCATGGAAAATCGCCGCATAACGATAGCATGCGGCATAATTTGGTGTCAATTGACAAAATACAAACACAAGGCGCGGGGCGGCTAAGTTGCTTTTGCTCCGCTACTTGCGTCGGCTATCAAGGGGGCCTCATCTGGCCTTCTGTCTATTTAATTCTTCAAATGAATCCATGTCTTTCCGAAGCCGCCATCTTCCGGCCGTGCAAAATAATAATCGGCGACGGCCGCTTGTGTTTTCAGCCAGTCATGAATCCCTCTGCCCAGTACCCCTTCGCCCGTTCCATGTATCACAGAAAAAGTACCGAGCCCTGCAAGACTCGCCGCGTCTATCTGACGAGTCAGGGCTTCGAGAGCCTCCGCAAGCCTCATGCCGCGCAGGTCGAGCTCGGCGGAAGCCGTTGCTCCTCCACCGGTGGCACCGGAAAGCTCTACCTGATAGCTCATCCTGGTCTCGCCATCCTTTCTTTTCTTTGCAAAAGGAATGCTGAGCGCATCGACCGCGACCGGAATGCGCAGGGCGCCAATTTGCACAAGCACTTTTTTGTCATCGAGCATTCGAAGAAAGACCGCTTCCCTATTTTGAAAGAGCACCCTTTCGCCTGGTTTCAGTATGTTGGCATCGACACTCTGAACGCCATCTCGCTCGCTTCTCATCGACCTCTCAAGGACATCCGTTTCTTCCTCAAATCGGGCAAGCCCATCGCTGTGCTGCTGGATTTCATCGGATATCTCCTGCAACAATTCGCGCCCGGCCGAAACTTCTTCGACCTTTCGGCCGGATTCCCGCATCTCTCGCACAAGATTTTCGAATGTCTTTCGGCTTTCGGAGAGAAATCTGGTCAGTTCAGCCACCCCTTGCCGCCGGAGCTCGAGTTCCTTCTGCCGAATTTTTAAATTTTCCAAATCCGCCTTGCGACGCGATTCAAGGGCCCCTTGTAACTGCTTTCTTCTTTCGCGCTCGAGCAGGTCCAGCTCCCGCTGTTTTTCGCCCAGAGAGCGGATGAGGGCCGAATAATCGGAACGCTCATCGTCGAGGTAGCCCCTCGCTGTATCGACAATCTGGCTCGACAGCCCTGTCTGTTTTGCGATCTCCAGGGCGCGGCTCTCTCCGGGAACGCCCATAAAAATTCGATATGTAGGGCTGAGACTGTGCGCGTTGAATTCCATCGAGGCATTCAGACAGCCTGATTTTGTATACCCATAGTTTTTGAGCACGCCATGATGCGTGGTGACTATGGTCATGCACCCGCGCTCAAGAAAATAATCGAGCAGAGCCATTGCGATGGCGCAGCCCTCTTCGGGATCTGTTCCCGCGCCGAGCTCGTCGAGCAGCACAAGGCTGCGCCCGGTCGCCGATGCAGCGATGTCCGAGATGACGCTCATATGGCCCGAGAAGGTCGAAAGCGACTGATCTATGGACTGTTCGTCGCCAATATCAGCGCATACTGTATCAAAAACTGCAAATCCTGAAGTTGATAGCGCGGGTATCCCGGCGCCATATTGGTTTAAAAGCGCAAGAAGTCCGATAGTCTTGAGCGATACTGTTTTGCCTCCGGTATTTGGACCTGTGATGATGAGCACATTGGTGCCTTCAGGAATATCGACATCGATGGGAACGGCCTTTTTGCCAAGCAAGGGATGCTTCGCCTGGTAAAGGTGCACTCCGGACTCAAGCACCTGCGCGATTGCAAGGTCCTCTCTCTTGGCCTGGATTGCGCGGGCGAGCCTGATGTCCGCCGCGGCAAGGAATCGCCTGCCCTCAACAAGCCCTGGCAGGAGTGGACGCAGCGCATTGGCAGTCTCCCGAAGTACTGCGCGTATCTCTTCTCCCAGCTTGGTTTCGAGCTCAAGGAGACGATTATTGCGCTCAACAAGCTCAAGCGGCTCAATAAAGACCGTCTGGCCTGTCGAAGAAAACTCGTGCACAATTCCCTTTATTCGCCCTTTGAAATTCGCTTTGACCGCGATGACCGTCCTGTTGTCCCTCTCGGTCGCGGCATTCGACTGAAGAGCATCCTGAAGATTCGGATCCGAAAGGTACTGGTTCACGAGGTGGTGATTTTCTGTCTGGGCTTTTTGAATGGCAGTCCGAAGCGAGCGCGTGCGGGGAAGGTCCTTTATTGCCCCTTCCATCGTCACTACCGCAAATATCTTCTCCTGTATTTGCAGGAGCGAAGGGGCAGAGAATGCAATCCTCTCAATGCCAGGCAACGCCCAGCACTCATCATCTTCCATATCCGCGCATTCATTCAGAAACAAGTGCCCGGTTTCGCTATCACTCTTATCTGAAGAATTTCCGGCGCCACTCTGCCCTTTCTCTTTCTGTCCGTGCACTCCTGAAGTTCGAGCCTGCGACGCACGGAGGGTCGAGCGCAAAAAAACGAAGAGCTCCTCGTAAGATTTTGCCCACAGGCCTATGGCAAAAAGCTCATCGGCCTCAAGCAGCATCCCTTCTTTCTGTGCCTTCGGGACAAGAGTTTCGATATTAGGGAAAGGAAGCGATGGAATTTCCTTATTGTTTAGCCCCTCCGCAAGCGCCGCAAGGTCCTGCTTCAGCCTCTTCACCGATTCAATCTTAGAACAAGGCAAAGTAGAGCGCATGAGCGCTTGTCCCTCATAAGAGAGGCAATATCCTTCCAAGCGCTCGCGAAGCCGAAAAAAATCAAGCCTGGCCAAGCTATGTTCGTGGGTTATCATTCTTCATCCTCGAAGCGATATTTCGCAGCCTTCTGAGGCTTTCCCGTCTCGGCTTTCTTCCATTGCTTTGATTCTTCCAGCTCGGCACGTATCCGGAGATAGCTCTCGTAGCGATCATGATAAATCCGGCCGCCGGACACAGCCTGCCGCACGGCACAGCCTGATTCGTGGGTGTGGGTACATGAGGCGCCGAAATCGCAGAGCCCGATGAAAGGGACCATTTCCGGAAAATATGCACTCAGATCGTTCAGATTAATATTCCGAATTGCAAGCCTGCGCAGCCCCGGCGTATCAATAATGCTCAAATCTCCGGATTGGGAAAAGAGCATTGTGGCGAGCGTCGTTGTGTGCCTTCCCCTGTTATATTTTTCAGACACCTCTCCAATCCGCTGCGTGGTACCGGGGATAAGGCGATTTATGAGGCTCGATTTGCCTGCGCCCGATTGGCCCACAAAAACTGAAATTTTCCCAACCAAGGCTTCCCGCAATTCATCAATTCCGAGATCCAGTGCAACACTGCTCCTGAGCACACGAAAACCAAGACTTTCAAACACCGACAAGCGTTTCTCAACAACACCGTCGAGCCCTAAATCAACTTTATTGCATACAACGAGAAGGGGCGCACCGCACTGCTCTGCCAATACGCTCACCCGATCGACAAACCGTGGCCTGAAAGGCGGGGTCTTTGTGCTCGTCACACACACCACTATATCGATGTTCGCCGCAAAAGCCTGATCCGCGCTTCCTTTTTCGTTGTAACGGCCGAATACGTTTTTCCGCGACAGAAGCGACTCGATGACACCTTCTGCACTCGACAAAGGCTGCACAGACACATAGTCTCCGGCAGCAAGCGCATTGTACCATCCGTCCAGTGCACGAATTCTTTTCCCTTTAATTGTGCAAAGGCGAATCTGGTCGTCTTCACACTTGACTTTGGCATGTTGATTACTGAATGAAAGCACAACCCCTCGCATGGCAGTGGTTCCCCGGCTCCGACTCATAAAAGCTGAGGCACCGAAAGATTGAATCGGCCGGCCCAGGTAATATAGGATGGTGCAGTTTTTCTGTCGCCGGTGAGGAAAAATCCCGGATTCTGTATTGCTGTCTGCACACGGCGTTCGGTGTGAACAAGGCGGCGGAGCTCGGATGTCACCGTCTTCCTGGAATCGAGACAGCGAACGTTACTGATGCCCTGTTCGGACAGCAGCCCGTAAATGGCATCTTCCAGCAACACAAAATGACTGCTTGCCAGGACAATTCTGTCCGTGCCCTCATCGCGCACATATTTGATGTACGGCTCAACTGAAGCCTGGGCAGAGGCCAGCGTGGCAAAAGGAAGCTGCTGTTCCACATATTCGACTAAATCCTGAGCCGGTATGCGGATGACTTCAATGTCAGGTGCATCCCGCGCAATCATATTATCAAGGAAGGCATCCTCTGCAGCCCGGGCAGTGGTAAACAGCGCTATCCGGCGCGATTGGGATTCTCTCGCCGCGGCCGCTATCGGAGGAAAGGCGCCGATGATATGCATCGACCTGTGCGCTGCCTGAAGATCCTTCAGGCCGATCTGTACTGCGGTCATGCAAGAAAGCACAAGAATATCGGGGTCAAGGCGTGCACGAATCCTTCTGATGCGCTCGAACAGAATATCATGGATCGCTTCAGGGGACTTGGTCCCATAAGGGAAGCCCGCATCATCAGCCACATAATTAATCTCCAGAAAAGGAAACTCTTCTTGAATAGCCTTTAAGAAAGGCAGCCCCCCTATGCCTGAATCAAACACGCACACGCGCACATTGCTTTCTTCTATTGACATTCATTCCCCGAACAGCGCATCGAGTTTTCGCTTTGCGTCAGAACCCGAAATGATCCCTCGCGACTTGCCTTTATCAATATATTTTTCTGCAAGCATAAAAAATTCACAGTGATTCCGTTTTTCTTTATCGACGACAGGCCCTTCGACATCCTCAGCACAATCCCAGTGCGCCCCGGGCGCGTAGAAACGGCACATCAGACACACATGAAGATCTTTTCCGCATGTATCGCAGACATCATTGAAACCAGGCTTATAGCCATATGACAAAGACTCACCGCAAGCATAGCACATATCAAAAATACTACACATTTAACTGAAAGCTGGCAAGCGTTACGCTCTGGACGCAAGACACAGAGACGTCGCTCTTTGAGAACTTTGAGCGTCGGCCATCTTGAGCCGGCGAACACGATCATGTAGGCTATGACTATATGTTCAAGATCACGCCATGTGGTGTTGAAGGCTGCGACAGGCCGGCATTCTCCCTCGAGAGTCTGTGCTATCATCACCTCGAAGAGGATCCCGAACGGATTCAGAAATCGCTTCAGGAGTTGCAAGCCCAAAACATCATTCTCAATCGAGTTTTCGACGACGCTTCATTCATTGGCCTGGATTTCTCGCGATACCGCTTTGTAGGCTGTTCTTTCAGAAATGCAAAAATCCAGCATTCGATGTTCACGGGAGCCTCTTTCCATCTCTGCTTTCTTGACCGGTCGAGCTTTATCTCGTGCGATTTTTCTGGCGCGGACGTCGATTTCTGTTCGTTTGGATCGTCCTCATTCATGGACTGCAGTTTTGAAAATTCCGAGCTGATCCAAACCAGTTTCAATGGATCGATATTTGTAGACTGTACATTTTCAGGCTCTAATTTGTACAACTCAAGATTTTTATTATGCGACCTGAACACGGTGAACTTCGAGAACTGCGATTTCAAGCGCGCATTCTACATACCTTCCAAAGAAATAGACGTCACATTTTCAGGGTCCAATATTGCCGAAGCGGTCAGGGACCTGGAGCACCTATACCTATGAAAATCTACCAGCATTATTCCATTTTTGGATTTTCGAACAGCTACATCATTGGCAATGAAGATTTAGGGAAAGCCCTGGTGGTGGACCCCGCAGAACTCACGCCAACGATGATCGAAAAAATCGAGCAACACCATTTCGATCTCAGGGGCATACTCATCACCCACAACCATACACACCACATCAACGGACTTTCCACGATCATGAAAATTTACAGCCCTACTATTTATGCGTCCAATGCCAAGCTCTTAGGATTTCAATGCAGAAAAGTAAAAGATGGCGACATCTTCAGGGAAGCCGGCTACGAAATCAATGCCATCGCGGTTCCCGGGCATTCTCAAGATTCAATCGTATACTTGCTTGCGGGGCTTTTTCTCTTTACCGGCGATGTGCTCCACGCAGGCCTGATTGGCAAAACAAGCAGTGCATTCAATACAAACGCTCTCGCCGCACGCATACAGCAGAAGCTCTTTTCTCTTCCGGACAATACGGTCATATTCCCCGGGCACGGGCCTCCCAGCACTATAGTCACAGAAAAAAACGCAAATATCTCCTATCAGGAGGGTTTTGCGGAGCACATCCGATCGAACTATGATTTCTTCGTGTAACTGAAAAAGCAGCGCCCCGCAGCTTTATGCGCTCTTCCATAACCGCAGGTATGCGGAAATCCGTCTCACCCAATTGCCCTGGATCATCACAAGGTGATTGCCGAGCGGATCCGTGAGCAGTTCCTGGGCCTTGTCCGAGGGCATGGTGAGAACTGCCTGCGTCCTGCACAAACCCTCCTTGAGGGGACTCGCAATCGCCCGAGCAGGCGAAAACCAAACCTTTTCGAGATTCTTGCCCCCTATCCGTACAAGCGTCACATCGCCCTCAGGGATAATCCCCGCGATCGCCACACCGAGGCCAGACTCGAAATGACTGCGCAGGCCATACCGCGACAGAACCGAGCGGGGTGCGGTGCAGTGCGCGATGAGCATCTCCGCCCTGTCATCTTCCTTTTGAACCGTGATTCTCGACGGGTTGGCCATCCAGCCTGTCTGGCCGGTGAGCGTCCGCACCCAATGCAACCCGATGATCGAGGGGATATCTCCCTCGCAGCCTGCATCGACACCCTCATCCGCGAGCGCGGAGAGCGCGAGGCATCCCGTGCTGTGATCCCGCAAGACCAGATCGAAACATCGAAGAGTGAGAGCGCTCAGCCCGTGCCGGGAGACCAGGGTTTTAAGCGCATACAGAATTTCCATCGATTTGCGCATATCGGCTTCATTCGCTTCGGAGAAGAATTCAGCTTTCCCTCTCAAACCTGGCAGATTAATGTCCTTCTCGGGCTTGGAGCGAATTCCTTCAATGATTTCCAGCAGCTCTTCAAACGGAATATCCTTGAGTTCCGGGCCCCATGCATCTTGAACAATTTTTGAGTCGTGATGAGAGGCAATAAGCCAATCCGAGGGCTCGCCTACGACGCCGATACGACTGGCGTGCAACGCCTTCATGCTCTGAGAAACTGCGACAATGTCGCCCAGGGTCTCTTCATCAAAAATACCTGCAGCATCAGCCTGCAAGATCGTGCCCTTCCCGCCGTCCTGCTTCAATTTTGCAAGAATCTCGAGGGACGCTGGCAGTGAATTCTGTGAGGGGTGGGCCAACAGCACGACAGGTTCATTCCGCTGCAGCATCTTCTCCTGCACAACAAGCCGCATGGCATCTGCTTCGGTGCCTCCCGTAAGCACAAAAATAAAAAGCGGAAGCGTATCGTTTCTCGGGCGCAGAGTCTCCGAACCAAGACTCTGCAATTCCCCGCCAGCTTTTTCCAATGCACTTTCAAAATTGCCCAGCAACCTTCTCTTCTGTTTTTCGTCATGCAGGATTGAAGCGACGACCGCATACTGAAAAAGTGTCATCCCAGGCCCCCTTTATCCAACTCTTCAAGGCACTCAACCAAAAAGCGATTCAGAATATCAAAATTGCGCGTGTGCAAGGCAATGCAGTGACGGCCCCGAACAATCCCCGGCTTCCATCGCGCAAGCGCAGAAGGAATAATCTGTGCCACATCGACGCCAAACAGTGAAGAAATTCTCTGTGTGTCTACGCCGCGCGCTGTTCTGAAACCCATCATCAGAAACTCGAAGAGCGCGGTCTTTCGATCGATATATTCGATTTCAGGAGGGATTTCTGCTGGCTTGGCGATATACCGGGCACTATCTTTTCTGCCGGTAATCCTGACCATGGTGCCGAGCATCGGCTCTTCCTCAGGATCGCAATATTGAATGGTGCTGACAGCGCCACTCCCCACCCCAAGATAAGGCCTCATATTCCAATACGCCAAATTGTGCCTGCACTCATGCCCAGAACGTGCATAATTCGAGACTTCGTAGCGCTGAAACCCACGGCTTGCAAGCAGTGCGTTTGCCGCATCTCGCGCTTCTGCCATCGCATCGGCATTCGGGGACACAAGTGCACCGCAAGCGACCTGGCGCTGCAGAGGCGTACCCTCCTCTAATGTCAAATCATATAATGAGATGTGTGATACTCTCTCCGCCAGATATTCAAGCGAACCAAGAAGAATACTCTGCCAAGCCTCTGTACGCCCTTGAGGCTGGGGAATGCCTGCCAACACGTCGACAGAAAGCTCAAAAGGGTATTCGCGAACAAGATCAATGGAGCGTTTTGAATCTTCGACCGATCCGACTCTCTGGAGAGCAGGCCACTCATCGTGCGACAGGGTCTGGACCCCAAGCGAAATGCGCGTAACCTTGGTTTCTGCGAGCATATCGAGCAAAGACTTATGCACGCTTTCAGGGTTCGCTTCGACGGTCCACTCGCAGCCACTCGCCGCATAGGGCTCAAGCCCCTTCACAAGCCTTTCCAAAACCCCTTCGTTGAGCACCGAGGGTGTGCCGCCGCCGATATAGATTGTCGAGAAAGGGCCTGCATCGAATTTTTCCGACCAGAGCTGTGTCTGTTCGAGCACTGCATCGACATAGGAAGACTCATACTCCAGAGAAAAAACTTGCGGACAATTTCTGGCTGAGACCGAAAAAAAATCACAGTACGAACAGCGCCCCGCACAAAAAGGAATGTGCACATACAGCGAGTTGATCGGGAATGGCTTTGTTTCCGGAAGCACGAGGTAAACTTGAGGGGCTTCTGAACTCATTTGATGAGCCCTATTCTTGCGAGCGGCCAGATTCTGAAAACCACCCTGCCTTTTATGCGCGCAGCTGATACTTCCCGCACGCTCAATGTTCGATCCGCATTGTGCTGCACATCTGTGGCAAGAGCATAAAAAGTCTTGGACTGAAGCCCATCTTTTTTTTGAACTATGCCGCGGACCCTCATCACTGAAGGCACATTGAAATCTTTTCCAAATTCTTTGCTGATAGGAGAAAAACGCTGAAAAGTAATAAATCTCAGTATTGCATCCTCAGCCTTGCGCCTGTAAGGAATGATATCTTCGGCACCATCACTCACAAGTACAATGGAATTCTTCTGCGGAGAGCCCGCAATGCCAACCGGAGTCTTGCTTCCAAGCAGAATATAGGGCATTACCAAAACAATGTCGGCTTTCCGCAACGCAGGCCGCATGAGATCATCGTGCACTTGCCATGTCTGCAGTATGAAAATTCTTATAAAAACACATAGAATTATGAATATCACTATATAAGATAATATCTTGTTGCGTTTTTTTCTCCGTTCGACTTTTTCTGCGTATCGTACGGGGCGTCGGCTGAACATGCACTCTTTCTCTTACCGGACGCCGCCAATGCGGCTAAACGGGAAATAAATGAACAACGCGTGGCCCAACACCTTTTTTTCGGCGACCGGGCCAAAATAACGGCCATCGCGCGAATTGTCTCTATTGTCGCCCATCGGGAAAATGCGCGAATCTGCAATAAACCATCCATTTCCATAGCGCTGAGCCAACTGAGCGTTGCGTGCGTTCGAAGGATTTGCGTCCCTCAAGGTGGTAACACGGCTCATATCATACTGAAAGGCATCCTTGTTTGCACTTTGAACCGATGGCGTCCCCAAGCTGGCAGGGAAAGGAAGATTGAGTTCGGAATACGCAGAAGCTACACCGACTTTGTCAATTTCCGGATACTCGCTTGACGCCACCAGGCGCTGTGTTTTCACCGGCAGGGCCAGAGCTGTCATCAAGGTCCGCTCATCGAAGAAATCAGGTGATCCCCTCGGTTTTATGAATACTTCCCCGTCGCGGACACGAAGTGTGTCTCCCTCTACACCAATCGCACGCTTGATGAGGTAATGAACCCGTGGTTCGCCTGTAGGTTCCCTGTCGATGTCAACAAGTGTAAAAGTAACCATGTAGAGCAGCTGCTGGAAAACGGTATATACGGGGCCACGCGAAAGATATGAAGGATTTTCAAAAATGATGATATTGCCGCGATGCGGCTTGGATATCCCCGGAGTTTTCAGTACGCCGGGAAGAAGCTCGGGGCCATAGGAAAGCTTGTCGACAAAAAGCATGTCTCCGACGAGAAGCGTATTTTCCATAGACCCTGAAGGTATGCGATAATTTTGAAAAATATATTGATTTATCACAAGCACAACACAGGCTGCCCACAGAATGGCGTATGCCCAATCGAGGACGGGATGGCGCTTTTGCTGTTTCATTTTCGCCCGAAGCGATTTTTGCTTTCTTCGGGTGAGCATGTCTGCCGAAAAGATTACAAGTCGATCGAAAAAATCCGCTCTCTTCATTTCGACGTCAGGCTATCATGAGCGCATATCGTTGACAAGACGGTGCCCTTCGGCTAGGCTTCTTTTGCAATGAAAGAAACCGAAAAGATATCCGAACAGGACATTGCGCAGGCCAAAGTAACACTGAAGCCAGTCTTTGGCATACGGCCGCGCGTCTATGTGCCGATACTATATTTACTTGGCATTCTGATTATTCTTTTTTTCATATTGATCAATCCCGGACTTAGAAATCCTGGCGCTTACCTCGTTTTCCAGGGAGCTCCGGAAAGCGCAGCAGTATATGTCGATGGCTCCTATGCCGGCAACACTCTGGATGGCATGCATGCAAAGCCCGGAACTCATAAGGTTGAAATTCGCAAACGGGGATTTTCGTCCCAGACTCTGAATACCGACGTACCGCACCGCATTTTCGCCACCCTCATTTTCCGGCCAACGGTAAAAATATCTTACCAACTCAATCCTGAACCGCTAGAGGCCATCATTATTCCGTCATTCAAAGAATTCGCGAATTGGTCGCTCTCAGGAAAACCAAGCGCAATCTACCAACTGCCCATGGTATTATCGGAAGCCGCAAATGACGCCGCATCGGCATCGTCCGCTGACCGCAGCTCCTTTGCAAGGCCGCTTTTGGCCGCAGGGCTGAGCGTCGCCGAGAATTCCACCTCGGTGCGGGATGTCATTTTTGCGAGTGCTGCACTCGCCGCCCCCGGCGGAAGCCCGCTTGGTCTTGTTGCGATAGCCCGCAATGCGGCCGCGCTCCTTGGCACCTCGAAGAGCTATACTGCGGCGATAATGGAAACCATGCCTGAAAAGGCAGGCGACAACATCCGAAAGGCTTTCTCTTCGCTTAAGGAGGAGATGTCCGCAGAGACACTCCAACAGGCATCTGCTGCCGGCGTACGGGCTGCGGGACCGCATTCATTCATCATGTTCGGCGGCGGCCAGACGAAGAATGTCAGCAGCACTCCCGGCGGTACCAAGATTCTTTACCTGGACAGAGTACCGGAATTCGGCCTGGCGAGCACAGAGGTGACACAGCGCCAATTCGCCCGTTTTCTCGAAGAGAACCCTGAATGGAAGCCTGAAAATCGTACTGCACTCATCGAAAAGGGTTTTGCAGACGATGCGTACCTTGTAGACTTTGATCCTTCCAAGGCCGATAATCGGCCGATCACCGGAGTATCCTGGTACGCGGCCAATGCCTACTGCGCCTGGCTCAATGCGCGTGCTCCTTCAGGCTATGAGGTTGCGCTTCCATCAGAACCGATGTGGGAGACTGCGGCCGCGAGCGCATCGCGAGATGTCGGAGCACTGGGGGCCTTCAATAACCGGGCCTCCACTGGTCCGCTGGCCGTTGGCTCGATGGGACGCGATGCCCTTGGATTCTCAGACCTTTTTGGAAACGTCTGGGAATGGACCTCCGACGGGTTCAGGCCTTATGCCTGGATTCAGGATGATTCTTCTGCCTTTGGCGAACTGACAGAGGCCATCGACTCAAAAACCGTGAAGGGCGGCTCGTGGGCAAACAGCGCAGATCAGATTTCAATCGCTTCCCGCGGTCCCGTGCCGGCGGCGCACGCCTCGGAGTTTCTTGGTTTCCGACCAGCATTGATAAAAAAATGAGATCACAAGAACCTGTCAAAATCATTGCGCAGAACCGCCGCGCACGCTTCGATTACGAAATCGAGGAAAGCTTTGAATGCGGCATAGCCTTGCAGGGTACAGAAGTAAAATCCATCAAGGGGGGCCGCGTCAGTTTTGGCGATGCCTTTGCCGAAATCAAAGGTCAGGAAGTGTGGCTCAGCAATTTTCATATTGCAGAATACGCCCACGCCTCGGCGTTCAGCCACGATCCCGACCGACCCAAGAAGCTCCTGCTCCACCGTCAGGAAATCAAGCGCATCGATCGCCGCGTGCGTGAGAAAGGCTATACTCTCATACCCTTGAGCATCTATCTGAAACATGGCCTCGTGAAGCTCGAGCTTGGGCTGTGCCGCGGCAAAAAGGCGTATGACAAGCGCGCAGACATCAAGGCCCGTGACCTTGACCGCGAAATCAGACGTGAATTCAGGCTCAAAGACTGGTAATTTCAATGCGTATCACTGGAGGGAAATTAACAGGCCAAATCGTCAGGATGCCAGAGGGCGATCTGAAAATCCGGCCCGCGATGGACCGGATGAGAGAATCGGTGTTCGCCGTACTGGGAGACTTAAGCGGTTATTCTTTTCTCGATCTGTTTGCCGGCTCCGGTATTCTTGGCCTCGAAGCGGCATCCCGGGGGGCAGGGCCGGTTGTCTGCGTCGAAAGAGACCGAAAAAAATTTCCGGTCCTCCTTCAAAACGCGACCATCTCGCAGCCGCCTGTTTTTTGCAGGGCGATGCCGGCAGAGACATTCATCCTGAGGAATAAAGCCGCCTTCGATATCGTGTTCCTCGATCCACCCTTTGACTACAGATTCAAACCGCAGCTCCTCGAAAGGCTGGATCAGTCCGCCTCGATTCATGAAAAAAGCATAGTGCTCATCCATTTTCCGCATGAAGACCACCTGCCGGAGATTGTTGGTAACCTGCAAGGCTACGACATACGCAGCTTTGGCCGTTCCATAGTCCGTTTCTATCGAAAAATTCAGTAGCGTTTGGATTAAAATTTTCTGCTAAATCTTGCGTTTATAATGAACAAAAGGTATAATATACCAACATGAGACGGAAAGAAAGTAAGTAATAAATATGTCGGTTCTTAGCAGCCATATGTAAAAATACTTTCCGCCAAGAGGTAAAAGTAGTGAGTGACATACCGTCTTTGCCCTACAATGATGATTTTTTCGAGGTTCCCGAAGAAATCCAATCTGAAAACACAGAAATTGCTGAAACATCCAAAAAAGGCTACCAGCTCCTCAAAGAGAACCGTTTTGATGAAGCGATCGAGTGTTTTGTGCAAATTTTGGAAAAAGACAAGGAGAACAATTACGCCCTTGTCGGCATGGGAGATGCCGCGCGAAAGCGGGACCACTTCAAGGAAGCCGCCGATTACTACAGGCGCTGCCTTGTGTTCCATCCGGGCAATAGCTATGCGCTGTTCGGTCTGGCCGATTGCTACAAGGCGCTCAATCAGTTCCAAAAGGCAATTGAAATCTGGGAACAATATCTTCTTCACGACAACACGAACATTACTGTTCTGACCCGCGTTGCCGATGCATACCGCAAAGTGCACGATTTCCGAAAATCCAAGTCAATCTATCATCGTGTCCTCGAACTCAATCCAGACAATCATTATGCGCTCATTGGCCTCGGCCACCTCCATTACGATTTTAAGGAATATAAAGAGGCGCTCACGTACTGGCAGCGAATGGTGGAGCTTGAAGGCGACAATGTCGACATCCGCGTCCTGACCGCTATCGGAAACTGCTACCGCAAACTCAAACATTTCGACAAGGGCATCCCCTACTTTGAAAAGGCACTCGAAAAAGAACCCGAAAACTTTTATGCCCTTTTTGGCATCGCCGATTGCTATAGAGGCATCGGCAAGCAAAACATGTCGCTCGTCTACTGGAATAAAATCCTTGAGAAAGACCCGAAGAACAAAGTGATTCTCACGCGTGCCGGCGACGCATACCGCAACATGGGGGATTTCGAGAAAGCCTCCGAATACTATCAGAATGCGCTCAATATAGAATTTGACATCTATGCGGTGCTTGGGCTTGCGGTCATCGCGCGCCAGCAAGGAAAGTACGACGAGGCAACTGCCAGCCTGCGTTCGCTATTGCAGAACGATCCGAAAAATTACCGCATTTATGTTGAGCTTGCACAGACATATCTCATGAATAATCAACGCCAACAGGCAATCGAGGTGCTGACCGAATTTCAGCAGATGGGCATCAAGAACCCCGTCATTCAGGAAGCGCTGTCCAAGCTTGCAGGAAAGACATGAATCTATCCTCTCCCAAAAGTCGAAATGTAGTCTATCCGAGCGGCCTGTCTCCCGATGAGCTGGCCGCCCTTCTGTCTGACGAGCCCTTATACCGTGTAAAACAGGCGTTTTCCTGGTTTTCCAAAGGAATTGCCTCATTCGGGGCAATGACCAATATACCGCAACCCTTGCGCGAGCGCCTTTCTGCGCACTTCGATGGGCATATGCGGTCATCAGGCGTAGAAAACAAGCTGATTGACGAAGACGGATCGCTGAAACTCCAGATCAGACTGCGCGACGGCGCTGCAGTCGAATGTGTGCTTTTGGAGGACATTGAAGGCAGAAAAACGGCGTGTCTTTCAAGTCAGGCAGGCTGTCCGATGGGCTGTGTGTTCTGCAAAACCGGCACTCTCGGTTTTCTGCGGAACTTAGGCCCCGATGAAATCGTCGAGCAATTTCATTATTTGCGCGACATGCGCGGTTTCATCTCGAACGTGGTGTTCATGGGGATGGGCGAGCCCCTTTTAAACCTCGACAACGTAAGAAAAGCAATTGCAATTCTTTCGAATCCCCACGGCATCGGGATGTCGATGCGTAAAATCACCATCTCCACAAGCGGCATCGTCCCCGGCATCCTCGATATTGCGAAAGACGGGCCGATTGTACGGCTCGCAGTCTCGCTCACCTCCGCGAACCCGGAACTTCGTACCTGCCTCATGCCCGTCAATAGAACCTGGCCCCTGGATAAGCTCAAAGCCGCGCTTCTGGAATACCAAAAAATCACAAACGACCGTATTACCCTCGAAGTGGTGCTTATCGGCAATGTGAACGCCCGAGAAAAAGACGCGCAGGAGCTGGCCGACTGGATACATCCTCTGAAAACGCAGGTGAATCTCATCGCATGGAACCCCATACCTGGAATGCCATTTGAAACGCCAAGTGCCAAACAGGTGAGACAATTTTCTGAAATTCTGGAGCAAAGGGGAATCGTCACCGTCCAGCGGATGAGCCGGGGCCGTGGTGTTATGGGTGCATGCGGCCAGCTTGGCGATACGCTCAAAGCAAAACAGTAAACTTGCAGTCTCGCAACAAGGCTTGTACAACAGCATTTGGATGCTAGAGTTCGGCAAGACTGTTTTTCTTGGCGATCTTGCGTTCAAGCCTTGCGATGCGGTGGTCGAGGGATTCAAGATCAAGCCCCTGAGTATTCCTTCTGTCTGCCTGCGAACCCTTACCTGCAATGTCGCGCGCTTTTTGAGCCCATGCGAGGGCCGACTTCTCATCTTTAAAAAAGTGTTCGCAGAGCTTTGCTTTTGCCACGCATCCATAGAGGGACTCATCATCCATGGCGAGTACGGTCTCGACATACAGTGTTCTGTTGCGTTCCTTCCAGGCAATCGAAGCCAGATGCCGCATCGCTCTCATCCTCGCGCCGCTTGTCAGCTCGAACATCTCTGCATTGTCACGCACCATCAACAAAATACTTTTTGCTTCTCCGCTCCTGCCCATCTTTAAGAGATTGCGTGCCAGACCCGAGGGGTCGATAGCATATCGGACGACCGCGTTGCTCGGCCTGCGGTATGCAGATTCGACAACCAAAAAAAGCTCGGCGAGCGACGCGACATCCTGCACATTGTGCTGCCAGACAAGCGATATCAGAGCTTGCTGGTCCTCACGGGGAACATCGGCCTTCACATAATCAAGCCAGACTCTTGGTACAAGTGCACCCGGGATATCCGACTCCCGCTCCTTTTTCAACACCAGAGCTTCCATCGAAGTCAGAGAGCATGAAAGGACCATTCTACCCCAAAAGCGCCTGCAGTCGTGGAGCACATCGATGTGCCGAACAAGCGGCATTGCAATTCTATTGAGCACACAGCGTGCCTGCAGAAGCGGCACATCGAATGTCGCTCCATTATAGCTTGCTATCCAATCGACATTTGCAAGTTGTGAAATCACCGCAACGAGAAAATCATGTTCTCCGGGATAATCTTCGAGAAATGTTTGCCTGAGTACCAGATCTGTGCCTTCAAAATGGGCAACCGTCGAAAGAAATGCAATGGTGCCTGAACCTCCAGAGAGCCCTGTAGTTTCCAGATCAAAAAACGCAATACGGTCGGCAGGAATCGGTGATACTTGAACGCTTTGAAATTCGCCGTTGTCTTGATCTCCGCGCGGGACCGTGGCCCTCATAAGATGAGGAGAAAAGAAAAGGGGCACTTCTATAAAAGGCCTGTCCACCTCTCTCATCCACACAAAAGGTGAAATCTCGGTCCAGCCTTCAGGCATGCTTCGTTTTCCGTGCGGCATTTGATGATTCTTTTCTCTGTCACTTTTTATCAGGGCAAGACGGTCTTTAAGATTCACCTGGAGCACTCCTCATGATACCGGACCATAGAAAGTGCGAAAATCAAAAACCCGGGGAGCCGTGCAGCAGCCTTAACAGCTGCAGCGATAACGCTTTATTTTCAGAACCTGCTATTTCTACTCCGATGCACGAAGGACAGCCCGCCGAACAGGGACAGTTGCTGAGCCGCTCAATCGCCGAAGCCATGGTCTCTTTTAGATTCTCATGGAGCGCTTCCGCAATGCCCGTCCCGCCTGGATACATGTCATAGAAGTACATGGCGGGACCTTTGAAAAACAGATCCCTGACGCGCGAGGCAATTCCGATATCATGGAGATCACACAGGATGTGTGCGGGAGCAAGCTGACGAATAAGATTCGTGACGCTATATAATATTCCATCCGCTCTTTCCGGTGCGAGCTGGCGCAAGAGCCGACCGCTCTGGCTTTCCGCTTTAAGCACTACCATCAATGAGCGTGTCTGCATCTCCTCCGGTGGAAGCCATATCTCCCCATATCCGATATTTTCGTGTGTATTGAACCGCAGCTTCTTATACTTTTCCACTTGGCTTCGCACCAGGATATCCCCAAGCATGAGGTCGAACTGCTCATGCGGCGCGGTGGAATCTTCCGAGAGCACCTCAATATCCCGCTTCACAATCGAATCTGTCCAGTAATCGACATCGCTGCGCTCGACAAGACACAGGCGCTTTTCCAGATCAAGATTTTTGACCTGATACTGTGTCCCCAAATGGATATACACGGCTTTTTCGAAGAGCAGCTCCTTCGCGCTTGGCCGGTCCATCTCTCCGATGACGTCGTGGCGTCCCTGCGTCACATCTACAATGATGACATTCTCGGTCGTTGCGGAACGGAGCGATATTTTTTCGCCAGGATACCCCTCGGCAGACCAGAAATAACGCTGTGCGGTGTGCCGGACAATTCCTGCTTCCTCGAGATATTCGAGCGCCTCTACCGTGAGCCCGGCGGCCTTATGGTTCGAGGGATCTGGAGAAAATGCTTCACCCTCGGCGAAAGGCAGCTCAAAGACGGCGCATTTCAAATGGTCGGTAAAAATATATGGATTATAGGCATCAATATGCGCCTGCTCAGCCGACCTGGAAAGGAAATATTCCGGGTGAGCCGCAAAATACTGATCGAGAGGCGATGAAGAAGCAATGTAGACCGCCAGCGAAACGCCGAAAGTCCGCCCTGCCCTTCCTGCCTGCTGCCAGAAGGATGCAATGCTTCCCGGGTACCCGGTGATGACCGCCGCATCGAGCCCTCCGATATCGATACCCAGCTCAAGCGCATTCGTCGAGACGACTCCGTGAATATTCCCGTCTCTCAAGCCTTTTTCTATTTCCCTCCGTTCCGAGGGCAATAGGCCTGAGCGGTATGGCTTTACCACAAGACCAAAATCGCGATTGTAGGGATTTTCGAGTTTCTGGTTCAGATAGCTCGCAAGAAGCTCAACCTGAAGGCGCGATCTGGAAAATAGAATGGTCCGCACACCCTTACGCAGAAGCCACAGCATCACGGACTCAGCCTCAAGCGAGCTGGAACGCCGTATTCCCTGAACCTCATCCACGAGCGGCGGATTCACACAAAACACGATCTTCTCGCCGCTCCCTGCACCGTTTTCCTGGACAAGAGCGACATCCCTCTCGATATAATGCTCGGCAAGTTCGCGCGGGTTGGCGATCGTTGCCGAAGAAAATATGAAAACTGGTGAGGAGCCATAGAACTTCGCGATTCTGAGCAGGCGCCGCAGGACCGAAGCGACGTGGCTGCCGAAAACTCCCCGATATGCGTGAAGCTCGTCGATGACGATATACTTCAAATTCGAAAAGAATTTGACCCACTTCGTATGGTTCGGCAGAATGCCCGCGTGAAGCATGTCCGGGTTGGAAATGATAATGCGGCCGGATGTACGCGCTTTTGTGCGTATATCTGCAGGAGTGTCTCCATCGTAGGTATTGATTGTCAGCCCGATGCTTCCCGCAAGCATCACCTCGTTCAGTGTGCTCTGCTGGTCCTGAGAGAGAGCTTTTGTGGGGAACAAGTACAACGCCCTGCTCTCCGGTTCTTCAAGAAGTGTCTGAAGGACCGGCAAATTGTAGCACAGCGTTTTGCCGGAAGCTGTCGGGGTCACGACGACAAAATCCTTGCGGGCGCGCGCCAGTTCATACGATTTTTTCTGGTGGCGATACAGGGCCTTTATTCCCCGCCCGTTGAGTGCTTGCACAAGGACAGGAGACAAATCTTCCGGCAAGGGTACAATATCCGGAGCCCTCGCAGGCAGCTTTGTCGACCATGCAATTTCGCTTTGCCCGGCCAACCAGGAGGCCAATTCATCACAAATTGCATTTGCGGTTTCAGAATTCATAAGGTATACTGTAGTCATCAAAAAGAAAAAGGTAAATCGGCGCAAAACCGGAAAGGAGCAGATATGGCAGAAATTCTTTCAATCGTGTTGGGAGGCGGGAAGGGTACCCGTCTGTTCCCTCTGACGAAGGAGAGATCGAAGCCAGCTGTTCCATTCGGCGGAAAATATCGAATTGTCGACATTCCCATATCGAATTGCATCAACTCCGGCTTTAAGAAAATCTATATTCTGACCCAGTTCAACTCGGCATCACTGCATCTGCATATATCCCATTCCTATAATTTTGATCATTTTTCAAAAGGGTTTGTAGAGATACTCGCCGCGGAACAGACGCCGATCCATTCGGGGTGGTACGAAGGCACTGCAGACGCAGTGAGAAAAAATCTCATTCACTTCAGGCCCCATAAGCCAACGCACTATCTCATCGTCTCGGGCGACCAGCTCTATCGCATGGACCTCGGCGAGATGTTTAGAAAGCACCTCGAATCGGGGTGCCGGCTCACCATTGCCGGCACACTTGTCTCTCGAGATGCCGCCAGCTCCCTTGGCATCATAAAGATCAAAGCCGACGGCAGCATAGACAGTTTTATGGAAAAACCGGGCCCTACCAAAGACATAAACGATTTTTCAGTGCCCGAGGGCCTTAAGCCGGGCGACGCCGATCCGCAAAAACCTTATCTTGCCAGCATGGGCATCTACATCTTCGACGCACTACTCATTGAAGAAGCCTTGCAGATGGATGCGAATGATTTTGGCAAAGAAATTATTCCTTCCATTGTCGCCAAAGAAAAAGTAAACACGTATGTCTTCGGCGGCTATTGGGAGGATATCGGTACCATTCGCAGCTTCTATGAGGCCAACATCGGCCTCACGGACATCAATCCAAAATTCAATTTTTATGATGAGCACAGACCAATCTACACACATGCGCGCAATCTGCCCGCCTCCAAGCTCAATTACTGTACGCTGAATCAGACGCTTGCCAGCGACGGCTGTATCATAACGAATGCCTCGATTACGAGCTCCATTGTCGGTATCCGCACGGTAATAGAATCAGGAGCGAGCCTTGACGGCGTTGTGTGCATGGGCTCCGATTATTATGAAACTGAAGCCGAAAAGGCGGAAAATCGCCAAAAACATGTTCCCAACATTGGAATCGGAGGCGGATCAATCATTCGCCACGCGATAATCGACAAGAACGCGCGCATCGGTTCGAATTGCCGAATTGGCATCGATCCTCTTCCGCGGGATGACGGTGAATACAGCACACACTATATTGTGGACGGCATTATTGTCATACCGAAAAATCAGGTAATTCCTGACGGAACTGTTATCTAATGCTGAACAACGAGGCGCATCGCCTCGGCGAGCTCGGGGTCGTCCTTTAAATAATGGTCGGCGATTTCTTTTTCGGTGAGCCCTTCAAGTTCATGGCTCATATAATGAATCCAAATCTCATCCTCCCGTGATTTTATTTCAATCTTTCTGCACCAATAATCGGGAGCAATGGGAAGATACTGAGGCATATATTCTCTCACCTTGTAATCATGGACTGCTATTTTTACATCACTGCGTGGCAAGCCACGATCCATGATGACTTTTGCAAGATAATTGATTGTGCGGCCAGAATCGAAGACATCATCGACGAGCAGCACTTTATCTCCATGCCTTAGGAAATCAGGATTATAGGTCCAGCCATCAATTCTTATCATTTCCTGCTGATCAAAACCGCTGTAGGACCTGGCTACGACCGCAGCATAAAATACGGGACGTCCATTCCCCTTCACGAATTTAAAATACTCGCTTATGACATTGCCCATGTATGCCCCACCGCGCAGAGAGACATAGATGACATCGGGGATAAAACCATCTTTATAGATTTTATATGCCAGCTTGATCGCATTGTCTCGGATCATGTCATAAGGAACAAATTCTTTATGCATACAAGCCCTTCTCAGAAAATAAGGGAAGCCTCCGCGTGGAGGCTTCCTGCTACGGAATGACCCGCTCTTAAAAGGGAATATATACTTACTTTCCTACATACGCAAGGGTCTCTGCGGTCTGACCATCTCTGTTGACGGTAAATACGAGCTTCTTCCCCGATTCCTTGTTGAGGATTTCGTAAAAATCCTTGAGGTCGTTCACGCTCTTTCCATTGATTTTGGTAATGATGTCGCCTGTACGCAGTCCCATGGTTGCGGCAGGCGACTTTGCCAGTATATCGACGACCAAAGCACCACGGACACCCGCGGGAAGCTGTGTCTGGTCCACTGAATCAGATTTTAAAGAAATCACGGTAACACCAGGGAATATGTTGGCATTATTTGCAGCAACAGTATTATTCCTCAGGTCCACCTTCGCGCTGATCGTCATCGAAATTCCTCGACGGATAAGATCGAACCTGGCAGTGGTCCCGGCTTTGATGTCGCCCACTGTGCGCACAAGATCATCGGTGCTCTGAACTGCCTTGCCATCGACCGCAGTGATAAAATCGCCAGGCAGAATGCCGGCCTTGCTCGCCGGGCCGTCCAGGAAGACATGTCCGACTAAAGCGCCTTTTTTGCCTTCGAGGCCAAGCTCTTTTGCGCTCGCCTTGTCCTGCGTAATGTTGGAGAGGCTTACACCGAGCCAGCCGTATTTGACCGCCCCGTGCATGATGAAGTCATCAATCGTGCCTTTGATATTATTGATAGGAATCGCGAAGCCAAGGCCAACCGACCCGCCCGTAGGAGACGCAATCCATGTATTGAGGCCCACCACTTCTCCGCGAATGTTCACAAGTGCTCCACCCGAGTTGCCTTTGTTGATTGCGGCATCGGTCTGAATAAAATCGTTGATGTTTCCGTCGGGTCCGCCGGAGCGCCCAAGGGCGCTGACGATACCTGTGGTCACAGAAGAGACATAGCCAAAGGGACTGCCCAACGCAATTGCCCAATCCCCCACCTGCAGTTTCGAGGAATCGCCCAATTTGGCGATTGCAATATCGGTATCGTCCGTCTCAAATTTGACTAAAGCCACATCTTTCCGCTCATCAAAACCAACGAGCTTGCCATCGAACTCGCGCCCATCGCTCAACTTGACCGTGATCTTGGTGGCGTTGCCCGCCACGTGGTTATTTGTCAAGACATAGACTGTCTTGCCGGACCTGCGCACGATTACGCCAGAACCCAAGCCTTCCTCTGGCTGAAATTGTTGCGGGGTGGAGTTGTCAGGTCCAAAGAAAAAATCAAAGGGGAACTGCGGGGTTTGCTGTTGCTGCTGAGCTTTTTGACCGCCTTCAACGACATCCAGCTCAACAATGGCTGGCAGTACAGTCTTTGCAATATTACGGAATGCGTTCTGTACCGATTCGGCCGTTGAAATCGCAGCCTCGGTATCCGAGCCTGCGATCATGGAAGGCGTTTCTGCTTTTACCACGGGAAGCGAAGCGCTGTTTGGGGAAGGATTTGCGCGAAACATAAACGCCAGAGCAAATCCGATTACGATGCCGAGAATTACCAGATTCGCAATGAAAAAATTCCGCGAATGCAATTTCTTTGCAATCGACATAGATTATATCCTCCGTTGATTAGAAAAATGTGCATAAGTTATTTTCAATATAATAAAAAACTATTGTTAGGGGAATGTTACATAAGATTTATAAAATTTAAGGGGGTAAACCAGCAAAATCACCAGTGGGTCAGGACTTCGCACCCCGAATCGGTGACCAGTACCGTATGTTCAAAATGCGCGGAAAGCGAGCCATCCATCGTGACAACGGTCCAGTCATCATCGAGGACACGCACGTCACTTGTGCCAATATTTATCATAGGCTCGATGGCGAGCACCATGCCGGGCATGAGTCGCGGGTTCGGCCCCACCGAGACATAGTTTGGTATCTGCGGATCCTCGTGAATCTCGAGCCCTACACCATGTCCGCAATATTGGCGCACGACTTTAAATCCATTCTTGGTCGCGTAAGAAAAAACCGCGCGAGAGATGTCGGAGATGCGCGCATGAGGCCCAACCCTTGCAATGGCAAGATTCAGACTCTCTCTGGTGACATTGAGCAATCTCTGTGCCTCGTCGCTTATTGTGCCGACAGGCAAGGTCATGGCGGCATCCGAAAAATAGCCATTCAGCTCGATACCGCTGTCTATCCCTACAATATCACCTTCTTTAAGCGGTCTGTCATCCGGAATCCCGTGGATAACGACTTCGTTTACGGAAACGCAGAGCGTGGCCGGAAAGCCTTCATATCCAAGAAATGCCGGTTTCCCACCATTTCTTATTATAAAATCATACGCGAATGTATCTAATTCTTCTGGTGTGATGCCAGGCCTGACCAGAGGTCTCAACTCTTCATACATGTCAGAGAGCATCTGACACGAAGCCCGAATCCCCTCGATCTGTCTCTCATTTTTCACGCGTATCATGGGTCCCCTCAACTATATCTTTTCGTATTCCATCGAGTACACCATTGATAAACCGGTACGAATCCTCGCTGCCGTACTCTTTGGCAATCTCAATCGCTTCGTCGATACTGATTTGAGCAGGTATGTCTTTCTGATAGAAAATACTATAGGCTCCGACCCTCAGAATCGCCAAATCGACTTTTCTCAGCCTTTCAAAAGTCCAGTGCTCAAGATGCTTCTTTATCATCGAATCGATGACATCGATCTGCTCGATGGTTCCTGCAATCATCAATTTGGAAAAATCGAGGATATCGGTCTCATAATGCTCCCTTTTATCCTCGTCAATCCACTCGAAGGACAAGAGGTCGGCGAGCGACTGTCCCGACATGTCCCACGCATAGAGTGCCTGCACTGCAAGAATTCTTGCCTTTCTTCTCGATGCCACCGAGACACTCCTCACCACGTCAAATTTTCAGCATATACCTTGATAGTCGCTTCTTTGCGGAGGCTGTCGATCAAGTCGGCTTCCGTCTTGTTCAGGAAGGTCTGTTCTTTTTCCGAGGCAAGCTGCATTGCAAGAAACTCCTGCACCGTGAGATTTTGATTGCCGGGAACGGGGTCTGAAAGTGTGAGCTGTTTCTGGGCAATGAACTCGTTCACGCGGACAATTCTGAATCCTGTCGGAGTCTGAATCACTGGGGTAATCTCTCCGGTCTTTGCCTGGAAGGCCGCATTAAAGAATGCATCGCCAAATATGGATTTACTCTGCTGAGTCTTTTCGAGGTACAGAGAAGGAATCGCTTTATAGCCTGCCGACTCGCTTGCGCGAAGCACATATTCATCAAACTTGGAAGGATTTGCCTTGAGGGCGGTGGAAATCCCGTTCATGAGATCCTTTGCCTTCGCAATATCGGCATCGCTCTTGCCTTTCGTGTCTGCGTAAATCACACCTATGCGAATCGTATCGGGCCGCACAAGCGAAACTTTTGCCAAGTCATACGCCTTGAGAATCTCATCCGCTGTCGGCGCCTTGAGGACGGTTTTCATTTCATCCTGTTTTTGGGTTCGAACATACATCTCAAACAGCAGGCGCTGGCGCACATAGATTGCCGGATCGACAAATACACCAGAGGCTCGAAGTGATTTTTCCAGATCAGCATCGGTCGCATTAGAACCCAGCTGGGATCTCAATTGAGCAACTGCGGCATTTACCTGAGCGTCGGAAACAGAGATTTTTTCTCGCTCACAGAACTGAAGAAACAGCATACTGTTGATTCTCGCATCGAGGACATCCTTGCGCTGGTCGACAGTCAGCTTTGCACCCGTGGCATTTTCAAGTCGATCAATATCGGCACGGAGCTGACGTACAGATATTACTTCTTGTCTTGTCAGTTTAAAAGTAGCTGCTGGTTTATCAATGCTGGTCTGCGCAAAAAGAGGCATTGCAGCAAACGTAAACACCATCAGCCATGTTGTCATTTTCTTCATACTATTGTGCTCTCTTCCCATTCAAAATTTTTTTACGTATACCCAAGGAGGTCCTATTCATGAAACTCTGTTTTCCGCGACCGACTGGTCGCGGGCATGCTCAACCTTTGTACGCAACGCCGCAAAGCCAGCAAGCTTTGGATAAATCTGGGATATCTGCTGAAGCACCTCAAAAGCCGCCTCTGCATCTCCCCGATGAAGGAGCATCTCGACTTTCTTGCGCAGGTATTGAGCTGTTTCACGAGGGGCTATCTCCAGTTTAATCGCTTCATCAAGCCTGTCAAGATAATCTTCTTCATCAATTCTTCCAGGAAGTTTCTGCAGAATGAGGAATCTGAATTTTAAGGCAACCACATCAAAATAATAACGGAACCATGGTTTTTCAAGTTCCATTTTTATGATCTTCTTGTAGATCTGATATGCCTTGATATATTTTCCTCTTTTTTCATATTCCTCGGCAATGCAGTATTCCGAATCCATGGCTTCACCGCGGTCGAGCCATCGCTCCAGTCTGAAATCAGGGAAAGCCTTGCTTCGTTCATAGATTGCCAAGGCTTCTTCGTCGAGATCGTGGAGCAAATCATAGACAATCAATTTTGCCTGACTCTCAGGATCATCAGAGCGCTGCTTAAGAAATTCGCGATAATCGAATCCTTTGTTTTCTTTCTCCCGTCGCCGGAGCTCTCGATCGTAGGCCCTTCGCTTCTCTGCGTCAGAAAGTATTTTATATGCTTCAAGGACGAGCCTCATTGCCGATTCGCGAATTGTTGCCGGGGATTCTCTAGCCTCCGTGTTTTCCGTTGAATAATGCATATCAGGATGAAAGCGCTTTGCCTGTTTACGAAATGCACTTTTTATATCCTGCGGACTCGAATCTGGATGCACCCCCAGAATTTCGTAGTAATCTTTCATCATTCACCCACGTTTCAATGGCGCATCCCGTGCAATCTGCACAGCAGCATTTGCATCAGAAAAGATTTCGCCTTCAACAACGATCAATCCTTCGTGTTCGAGCGCTCCCATAAATTTTCTGAGTGTATATCCCGCTCTCAGTCCGCTCTTGCGCACCATTGCCAGACATCGTTTCCCGATGAGTCCGTCCTGTCTGGCAAGCTTTTGAGGGACAAAGGTCAGAAGTCCCCCCAACATGCCTTTTGATTCCGTCATAAAAACAAGAAAATCATAGGCGCCTAAACCGTACGGCGAATCAGACACAAGCACGGCATCATGTCCAAGCCCTGCAAGAGAATGGCGCACAGCTTCTGCCATCCGGGAAAGTTCTTTAGACCCCAGGGCACTTATTCCAATTCGCATAATAAATAAAAAACATCCTTAAAGAGTGGTCGGTTACATGGTAAAAGCATCTTGCACAACCGTATAACCTATAGAATAAAGGCACGGAATCGGAACAGAACGCCCCGCTTCCGTGCCTTACTTCACCTACTGAAATTTGAAAATGCGCTCGACTGACACTATTTGGTCGCCGGTGCAGAGGGCTGTTCTGTCTGAGGCGCTTGACTCTGCGGCGCAGTTTGATCCTGGGCAGGTTGATTGCCCTCTCCTCCGTTGTTCCACCACTCGTCCGTTGCGGTCTGTGCCGAATTCTGCTCAACCGCTTTCTGAACGTTCCCTGTGGGAGACTTATTCACCACGGCAAGTGCAAACGCGGTGACAAAGAACAGCGTACCTAAAACATACGTGATGCGGACCACAACATTTGATGATCTAGAGCCGAAAGCACTCTGTGAGCCGCTTGCAAAAATCCCCCCGATGGAATCAGAATCTTCGTCTTGAATAATCACAAGGAAAATAAGCAAAAGGCACACAATTATAAACACGACAAGAAGCAATACGCCGAAGAACCCCATTCTCTTACTCCAATTGGAAGTCCATTGAATTGCAACAGCCATGCCTTTTATAGACACGGAAATGCTATTCGGAGAGCTATAGTACCGCAAAGTCCACTATAAAGCAATACCTCAATGATTACCGAAATTTGGCGATAGGTACAAATGTGTCTGCCTTCAGGCTCGCTCCACCTACAAGCGCACCATTGATATTTTGTTTTGCCATCAGGGCAGCGGCATTCTCTGGTTTCACAGAACCGCCATATTGAATCAAAATTTGTTTGGCGGCTTCCTGTCCATAAAGTGTTGCAATAACCTTGCGGCAGAATGCATGCACCGCATCGGCATCTTCCGGGGTTGCGGTCTTGCCAGTGCCAATCGCCCAGACCGGCTCATAGGCAACTGTCACTTCAGTCAAAGCGGAAGGTTCGACTCCCTGCAGACCTTCAGCCAGCTGCCTGCGAATCACTGTTTCGAGCACACCTTGCTCGCGCTCTCTAAGTGTTTCACCAACACAGAGAATAACCTCCAGCCTGTGCTTGAGGGCAAGTTTGACTTTAGTATTGATGAGTGCATCGGTCTCGCCATATGTATGCCTGCGTTCGGAATGCCCCAGAATAACGACGCGAACTCCAAGGTCTTTCAGCATGAGCACCGATACTTCACCTGTATGCGCCCCACTCTCTTCAGGGCCCATGTTCTGGGCACCGAGAAGGATATTTGTGCCTCTTATGACCTCAGCAACCGCCTGAAGCGCAGTAAAGGGCGGCGCTATCATGAGCTTCTCACTGCAATCTGAGAGTTTGTCCTTGAGTTCCGAAGCGAGCGAGACGGCTTCAGGGATAGTCTTGTACATCTTCCAATTGCCGGCAATAAAATAACGTTTCATCCTCTTTCTCCTAAATCTAAATACAATCTCCCGACTAGAAAAAACAGCCCTCAAACGCCTTGCATACTACCCTCATCGATTTTTCTAGTAAAGCTCCTTGGCGAAGAAATGGGACTTTTCTTTCAGCAACTTCGGGATTATGAGTATACATCGCCAGCTTGTCTCTTGTCCTCGCAGCCACTTTTCATGTTCGCAATGACTTCTTCCAGCGCCGCTACTCTTGCTGTCAATTCATGTACCCTTTGTCCAAGCACATCGGGAATTCGCTCATGGTGAAGGTCGGGCTCATCGGAAGCCGTGTGGGGGATGTGCCGGTGCACTATTTGACCCGGTATTCCAACAACAACAGAATTAGGTGGTACATTTTTTACAACCACTGCATTCGCGCCAATGCGTGAATCGGAGCCTATGCTGATGTCTCCCAGAATCTTTGCGCCCGCTCCTATGGTGACTCTGTCTCCTATCGTGGGATGGCGCTTTTTTCTTTCAAGGGATGTCCCCCCCAGGGTGACTCCATGGTAGAGCGTCACATCATCGCCGATTTCCGCGGTTTCGCCGATGACAACTCCCATGCCATGGTCGATAAAAAGCCGCTGGCCAATTTTTGCGGCGGGGTGAATTTCGATGCCCGTAAGCCGCCTGGCCGCATTTGAAATGAGCCGCGCGAGCAGTTTGGAGCCATGATGCCACAAAAAATATGCGATTCTGTGCATCCAGAGTGCATGAAGTCCCGGATAGGCAAGAATCACCTCGATTTTTGTTCTGGCAGCGGGGTCGCGATGCAACACGGCTTCTATGTCAGAGCCTCGCTCATTATTGTACGCGCTCCGATTTTTCGGATTGTTCTCTTTCATCTTCATTTTCATCTTCATTAGAAATCCCCATATCCGGAATGGCCGGCATTATCCGGCTATCAGATCCGAAAACAACGGCGTTGAGAGGTAGCGTTCTCCACTCGATGCCACAATTCCGACAATCAGCTTGCCCTTATTTTCTTTAAGAGAAGCTAGCTTTATCGCCGCATGAATGACCGCGCCCGAAGAGATGCCGACGAGCAAGCCTTCTTCTTTGGCTGTGCGCCTGGCCATGGAATATGCCTCTTCATCGCTCACCCGAATTATTTCGTCATAGATCGCCGTATTCAGAATTGAGGGTATAAAACCAGCCCCGATTCCCATGATGCCATGCGGCCCGGCTGTACCGCCCGAAAGCACTGGAGACCCTGCAGGCTCTACCGCAATGATCCGCACCGCCGGTTTTTTTTCTTTCAGGACCTCACCCACTCCCGTAAGGGTTCCTCCGGTTCCGACGCCAGCAATGAAAATGTCGAGGCCATAATCGGTATCTTCGAGAATTTCCATCGCGGTACTCGTTCTGTGAGCCTGCGGATTTGCGGGGTTTTCGAATTGCATGGGCATGAAATATTCGTCTGGCTTTGTCGACAGCAACCGTTTTGCCTCGGCGATTGCACCTGACATGCCTTGGCTCTTTGGGGTAAGAATGAGTTCCGCACCATAAGCTTTCAGAATCGCCCGGCGCTCCAGCGACATCGACTCCGGCATGACGATGACGCACTTGTATCCCCGTGCCGCGGCGATCATGGCCAGCGATATCCCCGTGTTGCCGCTCGTAGGCTCCAGGATGGCCATGCCGGGGCGCAACAGCCCGCCTCGCTCTGCTTCAAGCAGCATGGCAAGCGCCGGCCGGTCTTTGACCGAATGCCCTGGATTCTGGAATTCCAGCTTGACTGCAATTTTTGCGGGCAAGCTCGTACCAATCTTGTTGAGATATATCATCGGAGTATTGCCGATGAGCTCTGTAATATTTTCATAGATACGCAATTTTTGACTCCTTTAGTCAATTATATACAAATATATACAATTCATTGACTTTTGGGCCAGTCTTCTGGCTAAAGCGTGACTGTCTCAAAAAAGCCAATCCAATAAAAAAGCGGCCGCCCTTTCGGGCAGCCGCACACTGCTCAGTCGAAAGGGAGGCCTATTTCTGCTCGAGACATGCGATGCCGGGGAGTTCTTTGCCTTCGAGATACTCAAGCGAAGCGCCTCCTCCTGTCGAGACATGGCTCATTTTGGCAGCCAGACCAAATTTGTTGACAGCCGCAACAGAGTCTCCTCCTCCCACCACAGTGAGCGCGCCTCTGCCCGTGGCATCTGCGACCAGCTTGGCAACCTGCTCTGTCCCTTTTGCAAACGCGTCGAACTCAAACACTCCCACAGGGCCATTCCACAGCACGCTCTTTGCGGTGGAGATCACTTTCGCGTAGAGCCTGAGTGTTTTCGGACCGACATCGAGGCCCATGAGGCCATCGGGCACTGCCCGGGAATCGACAGCGACGGGAGTCGCATCGGGAGCAAAGCGGTCGGCGGCAATATGATCGACAGGGAGCACAATCTCAACGCCCTGTGCTTTCGCGTGATCGAGAAGCTGCCTGGCGGTATCCAGAAAATCGTCTTCCACCATGCTCTTGCCCACAGGAACACCCTGTGCCTTGAGGAAGGTATACGCCATTCCTCCTCCGATCATCAGCGCGGAAGTATTTTTAAGAAGATTCTCAAGCACAGCAATTTTTGATGAGACCTTTGCGCCACCGATAATTGCAACCATCGGCTTCGGCGGATTATGGAGCATCGGCTCGAGATTGGCCACTTCCTTTTCCATGAGGAAGCCGCCGACGCGCACCGCCATGAATTTCGCGATGGTCGCGGTACTCGCATGTGCCCGGTGGGCGGTGCCAAAGGCATCGTCGACATAGACCTCACCATAGGACGCCAGTTCGCGCGCAAGCACTTCCTGGACGGCCGGCTCTTTGGCGGTCTCTTCTTTGTGGAACCTGGTGTTTTCCAGCATCGCCACATATCCGTAGGGAAGGGCGTCTATCGCCGCTTTCTGCCCGAAACATGAAGGCAAAAAGGCAACTTCCCTGCCGAGCAGTTTCGAAAGGTATTCCGCCACTGGTTTCATGCGGTGCTTGCCATCGA
The DNA here is from genome assembly GCA_002441395.1 of Spirochaetaceae bacterium UBA6243. Taxonomy (GTDB): domain Bacteria; phylum Spirochaetota; class Spirochaetia; order Treponematales; family Rectinemataceae; genus Rectinema. The sequence goes on from DJVZ01000026.1 coordinate 34,505, forward strand.
GGTAGGCCTTGAGGTCAAAGGGTTTTCCTTCCTTTTCGGCCTTCTCTTTGGCTTTGGCCGCATCCTTGTCCGGATCACCGAGATGCGACATGAGCACAAGGCTTCTCGGTTTCTGGTCCAGGATATATTTGATGGTCGGCAATGCTGCGACGATACGCGTATCGTCCTGTACTTTGCCGTCTTTCATCGGCACATTGAAATCGACCCGCATGATAATCCGCTTGCCAGTGAGCGAAACATCACGGACAGTTTTAATCATCACAGTCTCCTTGTGGGAGTCTCAAAAATTATCCTTGGATGCCATGTAGCGGAGCAAATCGACGACTCGGTTTGAATATCCCCACTCATTGTCGTACCAGGAAACGACCTTGAAGAACCGCTTTTCTCCAGGAAGATTGTTCTGGAGCGTTGCAAGGCTGTCGTAGACCGAGGAGCGGTTGTCATGGATAAAGTCTGTAGAAACAAGCTCTTCCTCAGTCACGCCGAGAATTCCCTTGAGATAGGTCTGAGAGGCCTTCTTCAGGAGCGCGTCGATTTCCTGGATAGAAGTTTCCTTCACGGAGCGGAAAGTGAGGTCGACCACCGAACCGGTGGGCGTTGGAACTCGGAAGGACATGCCGGTGAGTTTGCCCTTGATCTCGGGGAGTACCTCGCCTACGGCCTTCGCCGCGCCTGTGGTGGAGGGGATGATGTTGATGGCCGCCGCACGGCCGCCGCGCCAATCTTTCTTGGATACGCCATCGACGACCTTCTGCGTCGCGGTATAGGAGTGAATCGTGGTCATGAGGCCTGTTTCTATGCCGATTCCCTCTTTCAGGAGAACGTATACAAGCGGCGCGAGGCAGTTTGTGGTGCACGAAGCGTTCGAGACGACATTGTCCTTCGCGGGATTGTACTTTTCATTATTGACACCAATGAGAAGCATCGGAATTTTCTTGTCCTCCGCTTTGCTCTTTGCGGGAGCAGTGATAATGACCTTTTTGGCACCGGCTTCGAGGTGGCCAAAAGATTTTTCATCGGTAAAAAGTCCGGTGGATTCGATGACATAGTCGACGCCAAGCTTTCCCCATGGCAGATTCTTGAGTTCTTTTTCGGCCATGATGCACGCGATCTCGTGACCGTTGACCACGAGGACATCATCTTCAGATTTTGCCGGATCGCTCTTCTTGGAAGTGACCTGGGCTTTCAATTTGCCCTGCACTGAATCATATTTCAATTGATAGGCAAAATAGGCTGCATCGGTGACAATATCGACCACGGCGACGACATCGATCTTATCTTTGCCCTTGCCAAGAAGATTCTGATCGACGATAGACTGGAACACCAGCCGCCCGATCCGTCCAAAACCATTAATCGCTACTTTCATAATGTTCCTCCTCAGGAACTGGTCTGATACAGCGCGCAACAAGCGGGCTGCGGTCGGTTTAGCATAAAGATAAAATAGTATCGATTGAGCAAAAGAGTCAACCGATCCGTACCAATTTACTTCAATTCCCAAAATACTTCCATACCTTTACCACTGGGCAAGATTGACCAAACCCTCATCGTCCTTATAATGTAATGCCATGAGATCTCATACGCCGAGGGCAATGTATGTCTTCATCGCCTTGATCCTTGCGCTTGCCGCTGTATTAGGCATCGGTCTCGGCCTAGCCCTTTCCGGTACTGCGAACACGATTCGGACAGAGAACTTCACTGAATTCGACACCGCCCTTCCTACCAAGATTTATGATATCAATGGCCGACTCATCACCGAATTCTTTGCCGAAGAACAGAGAATACCCATTTCTATAAAAGAATTGCCTGACCATCTCATCGAAGCGTTCATCACCCGGGAAGACCAGTCCTTTTATTCGCACCACGGTTTTAGCCTGCGGTCGATTATGCGCGCCGCCACGGGACAGATTTTGGGCAGAAATCTCGGAGGCGGTTCAACAATCACTCAGCAGCTTGCGGGGACTCTGTATGCCGACCGCAGAATTGTAAGCATTCAGCGCAAGCTCAAAGAACTCTGGTGGGCTCTTCAGCTGGAACGGCGTTTCACCAAAGAAGAGATCCTCGAAATGTACCTAAACCGCATGATCATGGGGCCGGCGGTCTATGGCGTAGAGGCCGCGAGCCGATATTTCTTCGGTCACCCAGCAAAGGACTGCACGCCGGAAGAATCCGCAATCCTTGCCATTCAGCTCTCAAGTCCTTCACGGTACAATCCTTTTCGCAATCCCATGCTTGCGCGCGACCGCTCAAAAGAAATCCTCGACCAGATGGTCGCGCGCCATGTCATTACCAGGGCTGACGCGGACGAGTCCTTCGACGCATATTGGGCCTCGTTTGACTACTCCCGGGTGGCTGTCTCCGCGTTCTACAACCGCGAGGACAAAGCGCCCTGGTTCAGCGAGTACGTCCGCCGCCAGCTTGAGGATCTGTTTTACGGTTCCATAGATATCTACAGTGACGGGCTCTCTGTGTATACGACGCTGGACCTCGACAAACAGGCAGCGGCCGACCTCTACATGAAGCGGGGCATCGAAACCGCCAACGCTTCGTTTAAGAGCACGATGTCGCAGCGGCTTTCGGTGGCGGATACGACCTATGTGCCGATTGTCGAGCTTCTGGGGCTCGCCTTTGACCTGCCGATGCTCTATGCCCCTCAAAGCCGCAGTGAATCAGATTCGCAGAATTATTTCCTGAACGTCGTAAATCCAGTGCTCGATGCGGCAAGTCTGATGCTCAACATCGCATCGCTCAAACCATATGTCGGCGCGGCATCCGCCAAAATCAAAACCGAGCTCGAAAAGACCACGGTCGAAGGTGCGCTCGTGACGATCGACAACAGCACGGGATATATTCTGGCCCTCGTCGGAGGCTCCGATTACAACCAGGCGAATCAGCTTATACGGGCGACGCAGGCAAAACTCATGCCAGGCTCCACATTCAAGCCCCTCTACTACTCCGCCGCGATCGATTCGAAAAAGATCACCGAGGGTACCTACATCCTCGATGAACCGACGACATTCTACAACGAGGATGGCACGCCCTACTCTCCCCAGAATTTCAAGGGTGAATGGACGGGCTCGGTGCTCGCGTGGCAGGCCCTCGCGCATTCCATGAACGTGCCATCGGTAAAAGTGTTGCAGACCGTCGGTTTCGACGCCGCGATCTCGAGGGCAGCAGCGCTGCTCGACATCACGGACCCCATCGAAATACGCAAAACCTTCCCCCGCTATTACCCCCTTGCTCTTGGGGTAATCGGTGTCACTCCGCTTCAGATGGCGCGAGCCTTCTCCGTTTTCGCAAATGGGGGAAAATCGATTACGCCCATTGCGATCCGGTATGTCGAGGACCGGTACGGCAATGTCATTGCTGAACCCGAAAAGGACGCGGTTCAGGCGGTCAGGCAAAGGTCGCCTCAAGTGATATCCCCGCAGAACGCTGCAATTATGATCGATATGCTCAAGAGAGTCGTTTCATCAGGAACGCTGGCGGGAGCCACCCAATCGGGCTCGATATTCAAGCAGACATCGCCCGATGGCAAATCGTATGTTATCCCCATTGTAGGGAAAACGGGCACAACGCAGAACTGGGCGGACGCATGGACGCTGGGTTCAAGCCCCTACTACACCACTGCGATCTGGCTCGGCTTCGATCGACCCGGGAATTCACTCGGTGTTTCCCAGACAGGAGCCACCGTGGCGGCGCCGGTATGGGCAAATTACATGCGTGACATCCACATCGGCCTGCCATACAAGAATTTCTCCAAGCCTGATTCAGGTCTCGTTTCGGTATCGGTCTGTGCAAAATCCGGCATGCTGCCGACAGAATACTGCTCCGACGGCACAGTGAATCTGATGTATCTCGACGGCACGCAACCGACACAATTCTGCACCTTACATGGGCCGAGCATTACTCCTGAGACGCTCGGCCCTGACCAGTCCCAATCGGAAAATCCCCTGGGTCCCTCAATCCCGAGGCCAGAGGAATCCCCTATTTTTCAGAACAGATAAACTTTTGCAGGCGGCCGGTTCAGGGCGCTTCAGTCTGTTTTTCGAAACTCATCCGTTGGACGGACTGCGCACGAGGTTTGAAATGAAAAAGCTGAATAGCAAGGAAAGCAAAAACCCCCGTGATTGCGGCCATAAGACGAATCAAAGCATCCGGCAAGCCTGTCGAATCCCTCATTACAACAGGCAATCGCATATCATCGCCTCTTGTGTCCTCATTCCTCCATGCTTCCGGTAGCACTATCAGCATTTCGCCCTCACGAATATAGCCAAGCGTAGCCGCCCGCTCGGCGGCAGCGAGAGAATTGTTTTTCAGATCATCGATTGTATGCGTTTTGTCCTGGTTCTGAACCTGCAGATATTCGATCGCTTTCTGAATCTGCTGCTGTTGTGAAGCCATATCCTGGTATGCCAATAGTCCGGCCTTGCCCGCAACCGCGGAAATACAGCAGTATGCAATGAGAAAAGAAAAGAGACCGTAGGACAGCGAGGTGAGAAGCTGCCTGCTTTTTTGCGGCATACGTTGAGGCGAATACATCAACAAGAATTTCGGCATGAATTGAAACTCCGATTAGGAATTTTCTTTCAAAAAGTAGTTCCACGGCACTGTCAAAGGGTGTAGTATAGGCACGAGGAAGGTTGCGATGGGAAAGAATGCGAATAAATCACCGCCAGGCAAAAACTCCGATGATGTTCTCGAAGGCCTTTTCATCAGCCCTCTCGAAAATTCTGAGTCTTTTGAAAAAATGGAAGCCGAGGAAGCGAAAATTCTCTCTCCAGTAAAGGAGCCTGATCTTGATGAAAGTGCAGATGCCTCTTCAGCGTCGATTTCCGAAAGCAGAGAGCAGGAATTATCCGAAGTGAAGTCGTCCACAAAACCTGCAAGTCTGGCCCAGGAACAGGTTATCCTGCGTTTTGCGGGCGAACTGAAATCGATCAAGCAAGATCTCCTGTCCATCAAGCAGCACTTTGAAGCCATGAAAAAGCCGCAGCCCTTGCAATCTCAGCAGCCAGGCACATCATCCTCACCCGGCGCAAATGCCATCGAACAGACAAGGGGCGCATCTGAGACGAATCAGGATACGCTGCAGCTTCTCGATGATATCCGTAAGCTCCTTCTTTACCTTGACCGGCTTCTGGAGTCCCTGCCGGAAGACAAAATCGAAGAATTCGCGAATTCGGAGTTTTTCAACTTATATAGACACGTGTTCGAAAAGCTTGGCATCTCTTGAGAAAATCCGGATATCCCGAACATTCCCTGTTGACTCATCCATTTCAGATGACGCACTGAACGCGCCCTACCTCACCCTGTAGAGCCTCCCCGTCTCAAAGCCATACGAAGCCTGCAAGTAAGAATCGAGCTGCCGCGCGATGGCCACCAACGCCGAAAGATGTTGCTGCATATAGCCGTGAATGGCATCCGCGAGTTCCGGATGCTCTTTGGCCAGCCTGTCTCCAAGCGTGTCTGAAAAGTACTTTTCCAAATCTTTAAGAGGCTGCTGCACGAGGTATGCCTGCATCTCGTTCGCCATCAAATATGATGAATCCACGTCATACCGCATCCATCTGAAGTAGCGTATGAGGAACCATTTTTCGTCGTCGGTCATCTTTTGGTAGAGAGACAGCACAAGGTCCCTGTAGCGACCATCGGTAAAAAACAGCGCATGGCTCAATTCGTGGGCGAGGAAACGATACTGCAGATACGCCGGCGATTCCTGTGTAATAGACACAATCGCACCTTTGCCCGGCACAATCCTCGTGCCGTTTTTTAGGATGACTCCTTCTTTGATCAATAATTCCCGCAATTCAATCTCTTCCGCGGAAAGCGGAAATTTCTGTGCCGCGGCAGTATCGAAAAAACGCGCCAGATCCTCGGGCCGATAATCGTGTGCGTTCCATCCGTGGAGGTCAGCAATTTCGCTATCCTGGGCAAGCCGCCCGGCAAAGCCTATTTTTTCCACAAAAAAAGCGAGCCTTTTGAGGTAGCGATCCTGGATCGCATAGTCTTTAAACAAAAACAAGAGCACTTCCGGCCGCAAGTCCCAGCGGGCGAGGTAATACGGCTTGTCATCAAGGGGTGCATGGTACACAAGGAGCCCCGGATCGATGCGGGCGAGCTCTGTCGTCGCCTTTGATTGAACTACACAAAAGCTGATGACCCGGATATCATCTTTCACGTCCAGCGCAATTCTGTCCGGGGTGTCCGCAAAGAGTGAACAGGGAAGAGAAAAGGCGGATTTCTCCCCACCATGGCGATACGTAAGTTTCTGATCCCCCCAGAACAACGCGGCAATCCCCGAACCACCTTCGAGCACCACCTCGAGCTGCATGCTGTCCATGATCCCAGAGGGCAAATCCGAAAAAGGACCGCGAATTTCGTAATGGCCACTGCCGTTCTTTGTTTCAAACGAAAAATGAGGCGAAAGTTCCACAGTGTTGTTTTCGTGCCGCATTCCGCGCATTGGTGAGACGAATCGAATTTCCTGCAGAGAGAGGGGGGGTGAAAGCGTCTCATGGCTGTTCAAGGCCTGCGCATCACTTCCGTTTTGCGACGATTGGACGCTGCCATCTTGCCCGCTGCTGATCTGCTGGGGCATTTTTAGAATTTTTACTTCGACCCATCGCAGGGCATTGGGCCCAGAAAACGGAAGGACGAAGGCAAATTGGCCTGGTTCCGGAATCGAACAGAGAACGGAAGTATTCTTGCCTTTTTCGTCGCCATAGCCGACTTGAAATTCGGTCCCACCACTCAACGCAGAAAATGTTAGCCGCACCGAATAACCTTCCGGCACTTCCACCGCTTTGGCGAGAGTATATCGCCTTTTCTCCCCCTGCCTGGAAAAACTCGAGACATCCGATCCGGCCACGGAGCTTGAAAAAGCCAGTCTCGAACCACGTTCATCAAACCAGCCAAAGGAGTAGACTTCTGTACCTTTGCAAGAAACTGCAAAAAAACAAAGGAACACGGACACAAACAAGAGAAAAAGAAAAACCTTGCAGGAGCCTGCACCAGGTTGCCTGCGTAGCGTATGGCGCATGTACAGCCTGCTATTGGAGTTCGAATATTTCTCTCGCCAGAAGGCGCGCGAGCTCGAATTTTTTGAACTCCGAAAGATCATTGCGCTCTCCTGCAATCGAGTCCCAGAGGCTCGCGAAATTTGCGGGGAGCACCGGCTGAGTCTTCAACTGTGATTCGTATTCTGCATGAGATGGTTCGAATACATGGTTAAACATGAATACGGAAGCTCCGGCAAACCTTAGAAAACCGGCACGCGACATCAACCGGAAGAATTGGTTCTCGGATACCGCGGCCGCGCCGAAATCAGAAAGGTAATGCTCCATTTTTGCGGAAAAACTGTCAAAAAGCCCCCGCCACGCCTCTTGAGGGAAATTATTAAGCTCGGCGCGCATGCGCTCTATCCAATCGCTCCTGGAAAAGACCAGGGGAAAATTCAATAGCCGATAAAGCGGATAGGTCCCCGCATTCTTAAGAAGCTTGATATGCCGGAGCGGATGTTCGACAAGATCCTGAACTCCAGGAAGATGCTTGTACTCGACACGAATAGGAATTTCGTCGAGGAAAAACCTGTCTTTCATCCCGCCAGGAGCTGATTCAAAAGCTCCGGGGTTGTCGAAAAGGTTCTGACGTTTATCCATGGCAGGCACGCTGCGTCGATAATATACATCAAACACAAGCGCGTAATGCGGATCAAGTTCATCCTGCTGTGAGCGCCGATCGACACAGATGCAATCCACACCCGGCCATCGCGAAATCGTATCAATTAAAAAAGATAGAATGTCCTCAGACTTACGTTTCATGGCCCCCTGCCTTTATAACTCAATTATACCATGGGGGCAAGTTTTTCGCTATGCGTGCCGGACGGGCGCATTCCTCAACGTACAATAGCCGTATATACTGGAAAGGTATGGAGCGCTTTGTATTGGTAGCCCGGCCCCACGGGAATATACGCCAGCAACTGTGGAAACTCAAGCGGGAAGCCTTTGACTGGAATCGTGACGATGCATCGATGGCAATGCCGGAGGGCTTCATATGCGGATGGTTTGATGCTTCAAAATTCTCCACTGGTCTTTCCAAAAGTGCCTTTTCGGAGCATGTCCAGCGAACCCTGACTCGGTATGCAGATGAAATATGCGCAGTCCTGCCTGATACTTTTCGTTTCAGTTCGGCCATAGAGGCACGTGACCGCATCATGTTGAAGCTCGACGATGAACTCGATATTCCAAAACTGAAAGTCACGCTGGAACGTTTCGCACAGGACGCCGGTCTTGAACCTTGCGCCGATGCGCTCACGCCGGACAATGAAGCGTACAGGGGAATCTGGCTGGGCAGTGGCACTATATCTTCAGCTCCCTTTCCCCTCAGTTTTAAAAAATATGAGCTTGTGCTATATCTAGCGGAGTTACCTGAAACACCGTTCAGTGGTTTTCAGTTTAGAACAGTTGCACGTATTCATCGCAAGACGAAAGCGCACCCCCGCACAGAGAGGGAATAGCGATCAGGGAGGATTGATGTCGAAGAAACTACTGGCAGTAATTGTGCTCATTGCATCTGTGAATGCGCTGACGTTGGGCGCGCAGGAAAAGACGAGCGATCCGTTCGCGGCAGCGAGAAAGAAAGGCGACCAGTCCATCACCATTTTGGCAGGAGGATTTATTCCCCTTTTTGTGCTCGACAACAACGGAGCCTTGATCTCGCCATCCAACATGTATCCTGGGGCATCCTTCGGGGTGCAATACCGTTACATGCTGGGCAAAAGCATAGGCATCGGTGGGTCGATTGCGGGATCTTTTGTGACTACGGTAGGCGGAGGAACTCTCTTTTTTGCGCCAATCGGGGTGACCGCTGCATGGATCGGCGGTGGCGAGCCGATGGAATACGAGATTTCCACCGAGCTGGGCATGAATATCCTGCGGCTCTACGGGAACGGCCTCATTGAGCCGTATGCAAAATTGGGCGCAGGCTTTTCCCGCTATGTGAGCTCGTCGTGGAGCATCGGGGCAAAGGTCTCGTGGTGCTTCATGCCTGAATTTCATTTGGGAACTTATAGCAGCCTGAACAGCTATGCAAATTTCCTGGAATTTTCGGTCGGAGCCGTCTATCATTTTTAAGGAGATCCATTCATGCGCGAATATATAGCAAGACTTGCAGAGAACTCGCTTCCAAAGGCAGGGAAGGTAAAATCAGGCCGTACGCCGCACGCCGTCGGCTTAATCGTCGCAGCGACCTTCATTCTGCTGGCCTTTTCTGGCTGCGACAATACCTTTTCCGTATTTCAGACGATCAGCCAAGAGGAAAAGCAGATTGGCGCCGATCTTTTCAAGAACACCACCGTGCGAGCTATGGCCGATGACAGCTCCAATTACTATGCGCTCCTTGGGCAGGTGGTGTGGCGGCCGAAATCTACCACTTCAGAAGGCAGCTGGGATGTGTTTTCCGTAAATGGCTCAACCGACTATTTCGCCGCGGGGCTCGCCGGCGACGGGACAAACATCTACGTGGCAAAAGCCGATGGAGACAATGTGCTCGATGATATTTATGTGACAAGTGACGGCGGAACTAAATGGACCGCGATGAATGCCGCGACTGGCATTGGCAGTGATGTCTTTGTCGACTGGCTCAAATGCGCAAACAATACGCTCTTTGTCGCGGTCCACAACAGCGCCTCCAAATACTCGCTGTTCTATTACGACGGGTCATCGTTCGTGAGCGCGGGCGCCGCTGTCTCGGGCATCGACGCCCCTCTCGTCGACATCCTGTACGACGGCAGCTCTTCGTACTGGCTCGTTTCCGACAGCAAGGTCTATAAGGGGACGACGCTCGGCGCAATCGCGGAAGATTCGACGGCTTCCAATCCAGATTATGACCGCTACCTTCTCGGCGTCGCGTCCGACGGCGCCGGACGCGTCATCGTCTCCAGAAAGGATGGATATATATACAGTTACGCTTCAAGTGTATGGACACCCATCCAGATAAAATCCTCCACCAAGCTCGGGCCGGTGTTTTTCCTGACACAGCCCGCTTCCACCCCCCGGATTCTCATCGGAAAGGGCGTCTCCTCTTACGGCTACATGGAGTACAACGAATCCACTCCCACGCTCAAAGAAAATGGCAGCAGCTTTATCTCCACATCATCGAGCATCTACTACAGCACGATGCTTTCAAAGCAGGTCCAGGCTTTCTGGCAGCCTGTAAACGAATATGATGCGACGAAAAAAACGCTCTTTATTCTTCTTGCTTCGGGGAGCACCGATACTTACGCGCTTTATAGAAACGATTATACTATAAGCACGGGGAGCTGGAGTGGCTGGACAGCGGAATAGCATGCCGTCGCATCCTCTATTCGGGCCTGGAGAAGTGGGTCCCTCGGAATCCGCCGAACCGCTCGCTTCGCGGATGCGCCCGCGCACGCTGGACGAATTTGTCGGGCAGGAGCACATCGTCGGCGAGGGGAGGCTCCTGCGGCGGGCCATTCAGAAAGACCAGCTCAGCTCGGTGATCTTCGCCGGCCCGCCGGGAACCGGCAAGACGACTCTGGCACGCATCATCGCCAATACGACCAAAAGCCACTTCATCACCCTCAACGCGGTGCTCTCAGGCGTGGCGGACCTCCGCGAAGCCATCGAACAGGCGAAGACATACCGCGACATGTACAGCAGGAAAACCATCCTCTTCGTCGACGAGGTACACCGCTGGAACAAAAGCCAGCAGGATGCCCTCCTTCCATGGATTGAAAACGGAACGGCCATTCTCATCGGGGCTACGACGGAGAACCCTTTCTTTGAAGTAAACCGCGCGCTTCTCTCCCGTTCGCGCGTATTCGTTCTGAAACAACTGAGCCGCGACGATCTCTTCAAGGTCGCCCGCCAGGCGCTTGAAGATAGAGAGCGCGGATATGGACAATATATCATACAATTTGAAGCAGGAGCCCTCGAACACATCGTCGACACTGCGGATGGCGATGCCAGGAGCCTCCTTAACGCCCTCGAGCTCGCAATAGAGACGAGCACCCCAAAATGGCCGCCCTCCGAAGGCTCGACTCTCTCCATCAGCATGAGCGACGCAGAAGAGAGCATTCAGCGCCGCGCCGTGCTCTACGACAAAGACGGAGATTACCACTTCGACACCATCAGTGCCTTCATAAAGAGCGTGCGCGGCTCCGATCCAGACGCGGCCCTCTACTGGCTCGCCCGTATGGTCTACGCGGGCGAGGAACCCGATTTCATCTTGCGGCGCCTCCTCATACTCGCCTCCGAAGACATAGGGCTCGCCGATCCCAACGCCATCAGCGTCGTAAATTCCTGTGCACAGGCTTTCGACCGCGTGGGCTTGCCCGAAGGTCAGTTTCATCTGGCCCAGGCGACCCTCTACTGTGCCCTCGCGCCGAAATCGAACACTACCCTCGGCTATTTCGACGCTCTCAAGGCAGTACAGGCCGATCAGGCGGAAGTCCCCGACCACCTCAAGGATGCCAATCGCGACAAGGCGGCCTTCGGCCATGGTGAGGGGTACCAGTATCCGCACGCCTACCGCGACCACTGGGTGGCCCAGCAGTACTTGCCCGGCAGCCTCGCCGGCAGGCTCTTCTACTTCCCCGGCAGCCTTGGGTTTGAGGGGACAAGGCGCACCGACGTGCTGGTGCGGAGAGAGGCACAGCTTGCGGTTCTCCCGGACGATATCGAGGAAGAACAGGAGAAAAACCTTGTCTGGTCGAAAGAAGGCGAGGCCAGGAGGCGGTGGAGAGTTCGCAGCGAATCTTCCGCGACTGAGCGCCTCATCGCGATTCGCGCCGCGGTCTTCGACGAGCTCTCGCCCAAACCGATCGACAATATGGTCGTTGCGGACCCGAGGTCGGGCTTCTACGCGATGGAAGCGCTGCGCAGGACGGCGGAAGGAAAGGCATTCATCGTTCTTAATGATGAGGCCGCCCGGCTCCAGCTCGACAATTTGAGCAAAACGATCCAGGATGTCCTGCACCCCGAAATTGTTCTCTATGAAAATCTGATTGAAACGCCACAGAAGACCGGCATACTCGAGGCCTACCTTGCAGAGGCAAAGCCCAATCATATGCTCCTGTGCGAAGCGGCGCGGATTCCGCTGGAGGTAAGCGCCTCGCTTTTAAACGCTGTATCACAGATAAAGGAAAATGCACCGCGAATCGTCGCTTTTGACATCGATGCAGCCCGCTCTTCCATGCTCTCTGACGCCCTGTCCTCAATATCCAGCCTTTCGGAAGATGAAAGCGAATTTTTCGGGCGCTTTTCAGAATTCGAGCAGGCCCTTGGCCATGGCCCGACCTACATGAAAACGACGGCAGCTTCTCAGCCTCTGCGTGGCTGGCTCGGCGATCTGAAGGCGAAGCTTCCGCAATTGAATGCCCACAAGATCGATTTGCGCGCGTCATATCCACGCTCTTTCGACGAGAAAGAGCTGGAAGAGTGGCTTGATCCCTCAAACCCCTATGGCGCGGGATTCCGTGCAAGATTCTCCGAGCACGATCACAAATTGCTGCAATCTCTTATGCAGAAATATAATAAAGCTCCCATATGGCCAATTGTCATCACGCTCTTTGAATTTCAGATTACTGAACCGGCAATTGAAAAGCATATATCTGGATAAGGAAAGAGCTTGAAATCATTTAACCTCTTCTGATGTTTAGTAATAAAGATAGTTGCCGGGTCGGTAGACTTTTTTCCAATGATGTATCATCGTCTGTCATTCGAGACGTTCGGCAGCTCCAGCCGGGCGGCGATATTTCCGGCAGTCCGCACGACATTGAATTCACTGCACATTTGTTCATAAAAAGGCTCTGCCTGCATATCGATCTTCCAGGCCTCTCCGCGCAGGTATGCCGGAAACCACCGCTCCGCAAGAATTTTCCAACTCTCTTCTTCCTGACCCGGTACGATGGGAAAAAATCGGATTCCCGCCAGCTGCGAAGCACGAAACATCTCCGCTGACGAACCGATCGCCATGATGCTCGATCTCTCGAAGCCCGCAGACAACGCGGCACGGAGGTACTCGCCCGGTCTGCCTCTCTCTTTGCCCGCAATGCGATAAAAACATTCGCCGAGCCCCGCATTTTGCCACATTCTCATTGCCGACATTTCTGCAAGATAGCTATAGACGAGGACTTCCGAGCGGGGGGCAATGTACTTTGCGCTTCGCAGAAATTCTTCGGCAGTGCTGAAATGAGGCACCCGGCCCAGCTCCTGAATGAGGCCTTCCGCCATCGAGAACCAGTCGATTATCATCATTTCGACAGGATGTTTTTCGTCAAGCTTGAAAAGATCATCAAAAGTCTTCTCAGAAAGACTATATTTTTCCAGGGTTTTGATGATTACCGCCCTTTGCATCGACGGGAAGAGCACATTCAGCACGCGCAGCGCCGCGAGCAAAATGACAAGCGGATGCTCCCCTCTGAGCGATGTCTCGAGCGCGACCGTCCTCCATATCTCGCCCACAATCGAAGGATCCACATTACTGCCAAAACACCCAATGAAGGAGGGCAAATATGCCGTCTCGTGCCAGTATCGATTGATGTCGAACACGGCGCCTTCCGACTCTATGATGACGATGACTTGCTTGTCGTGCAGGTGCAAAGGCCGATCGGGGCCGGTCGATTCTACGGACGGAGTGGCTACTTTTTGAGAAAATCCCGCACCGCGACTTCGTCGGTGAATCATAGGTTTTGCCAATTGCCCCACTTCCGCTGCATGAACGATTCTCACATCTATCCTCGCTATAGGTTATCGGCAACTCAAGCACGGCGCTTGATGCACTCGATGAGCTTTCTTTCAGACCCTCACCTTGACAAATCGCGTTGTCTTGCGCATGCTCTGTGCGTGAGTGTCGGACATTTTACCTCCATCGATGAGGTGTACGATTTCGTTTTGGGATATGTCAATGTCGAAAAAGGCCAGGCGACCGAATTCAAGCTCGATCGCATGCGCTGGATGGCCAGTGAGCTCGGAAATCCACACCTTGGAAGAGTCACTGTCCATGTCGCCGGTTCCAAAGGCAAGGGTTCCGTGGCGACGCTCATTGCGAAAACGCTTCAGACAACAGGGGCGCGGACCGGCCTCTACACATCCCCGCACATAATTTCCTGGAAAGAGCGGATCACCGAATCGGGTCAGGAGATACCGGACGATATTATCCTGAAAGCCTCGGAAGAAGTGTTCGCGCTCGTACAGGGAAAAACCGCAGAAACATTCTATGGCGGCGAATTGCCGACCTACTTTGAGTTGACCACCCTCATTGCCTTCTGTGCGTTCCGCCTGGCCGGCTTTGAGGCGCAGGTCATCGAGGTGGGGCTGGGAGGACGGCTCGATTCGACGAATATCGTCTCGCCCGACGTATGCGTGATTACGCCCATAGAACTTGAGCATACGCAATTTCTCGGTTCGACGATACCGCTCGTCGCCGCGGAAAAAGCGGGGATAATAAAGAAAAACATACCGGTCTGCACAATTCAGCCAAAGCCCGATGCGCTCGGTGTGATCAGCGGCAGGGCAAAAGATATGGGTTCCCCCTGTTTCGTCGTTGGGCGCGATATTCTTTTTTCATCGGTCAACGTGGATGTGACGGGCACCTGCTGCAGGCTTGAGGCCACGGAGACGAGCCCGCCTGCCCTCCGTGCTTTGATGATTGAGAATTCGCTGGAAGTAAGAACACCGCTCGTGGGCTCGGTCTACGCCGGCAATATGGCGCTTGCCGCGCTCGCACTCTCCCAGTTGCCTGTTTCCTTGAATGCCGGGCACATCCAGAAGGGCTTCGCTTCCGCGTCAATGCCTGCGCGCTTCGAAATCGTTTCCCGGTCGCCGTTCATAGTGCTCGATGGCGCGCATACTCCTGAATCGATCCGCACGATACTTACCACATTTTTGCAGCTTTCGCCCGCGCCGAGGATGCTGCTTTTTGCGTGTGCCTACGACAAGAGGCACGACGAAATGGCCGAGTTGCTTTCTCCTCACTTCGAGGAAATCATCGTCACCAGGCCCGGAACTTTTAAGCAAAGCGCTCCCGATCTCGTGTTCGCGAGTTTTCAAAAACGAAAACCCGCCACGCTTCTTATAGAAAGCACAGAGGACGCGGTTCAAAAAGCTATGTGCGGCGCAAACGAAAAGGGCGCGGGCCTTCTTGTCACCGGCTCATTCTATTTGTGCGCCGAGTTTACAAAATCGAAATTATGCTCTGAACAATGCCGATCATCGCACCCAGAATTCCGCCGATCCAAGTGATCCACGCCAGCTCTTTTCTGACGACTTGCAGCACGATGCGCTCCACCTCTCTCATGTTGAGGCTGTCGATCTTCTCGGAGACCATCGACCGAATGTCGATGGCGTCCACAAGGGCCGGTATGCGGGTTTCTATCAATTTTAACAGGGCGTCCGCAAGCGTCAGCGATATCTGCTCTATTTCTTCGTCGCGAACGCCCAAAAATTCCGCCATCGTCTTGTCTTTGGAGGACTCCTCTAAAACCTGCACAAAGAGTGCCCCGATCGTCGTTGAGGATCTGCCGCTGTCTCCGTGGGCCCCTGTCGTGCGTACAAATGCCGAAAGGACAAAGCCGGAGATATCTTCTGCGGAAACGGATATGCCTACAAGTTCTTTTATCTGTAGTTCCGCAAGGCGATCGTAGCTCTTCTCTGCCCTCTGCCGCAGTTCCTCGGATGAATCTTTGAGCGACAGCAATGCCACATCAAGGATGGCCTTGTCTTCTTTGCTTTTTTCAGAACGAACCGATTCGGGAGCGTCCGGCGTCTGTGCGTCGAGTTTCGAACGCTGTGCGATCAGCGTCGCACACAGTGCTTCAGATATCTTTTCCGGAGTCGAGGGCTCTCTGAGCAAGCGCTCAATTGTCTGCACAAGATCTTCAATAATTCCAGGCATGGCCTGAGCGATTTTTGTGTCATATCCGGCAATGGACACGAACAGGCGCTGCACGGTACCGAGCCGGTTGAGCGCCTTTTTTACGAAAGCATGTGCCTCTACTTCAAGGCGCGCCCTGAATTCATCGTCATGCAAAAAACTGTCGATGTGCGGTAGAAAATAGTTATAGGCCTTGGGTACGAGGGCATCGGAGAGGGCCCGAATTGTGGCATCCGGCGGAAGCTCCGCAAGAGCATGAAGCAGATGATGCGGCTTTGGCTCGCTGCCCGGCCGCATACTTCCAGGGAAATCCTCGTCCTTGTCCTCAAAAGAAGGAACCGCCCTCAATATCGTGCCGACAAATTGCTCCTTCGATACAAGATCGCGCACTTCCATTTCTCCGACGCGAGCCAGAAATTCAGCGAAAATGCCCTTTATTGAAGCCTGAACACCCACCGAAGAAACAAGGCGGCGGAATGATTCCATCACATAGGAAGAGAGTGAAGACTCATCCAGGGGAGAAGCATCGGATTGGTCAATTAATTCATTCTCAGACAAATAATTGGATACATCTGAACTTTCATGCAGTGTTTCGTCGTCATGCAGGGAACTTCCCTGACGCGAAGAGAACAAACGTCCAATATCCTGCGCGAGAAAACCTTCAAGGGCTGTCTTTACTGCACCGGCCGCTGCTTTCTGGATTTCGGGCGACTGGATTCTCTTCGTGATCACTTGAGGCGTGAGAAGCTCCTTGGCAACTGTATTGCCAAGAGTACCTGCAAGCTTGTCTTTTTCGCGTGGAAGAATCCCCGGCGTAAAAGGTAGCCGTATTCCCGCGATTCGAATGGTTTTATATGGCCGGAAAAGCATTTTGATGGCGAGCCAATTCGTGAAATATCCAATGATGGCGCCTATGAGCGGCGGCAGTATCCATGTTTTGAAAAAATCCATACTACTCCATCCTGAGAGCTGCGTTGCGGGCCTGGGTCTCGCTGGAATAAGTCTGGGCCTCCCGAATAGAAACCCAGCCAGACTGGCCGGCATTCTGAACCTTGAACCAGAGCGTGCCTTGGTCGCCCTCGTCCGTGCTGAATTTGCTTTCCATGATTTTCAATATTGTCCCTCTTCTGAGGATGCCCAAATCGTGAGAGGCTCCGGAAGGTTCCGATTTTAGCTGACAATACAAAGAAGAAATGACGAGCCACTGGTTGCTGCCGCCCAGGCTGTTGTCCTCGGGCAGGCGTATTCGGGGTTTGCAGCTTGCAATGCTGCCAGAAATGAACAGCGAAGCGAGAATTATTGACAAAATCAGTATAATTTTCCTCATGTCGACGGCCCTGTCCGGTGACCCAGCGAAAGAAATAAAGTATATTCAACATAACTATGGAGGAGCATAGAGGCAAGATGAAGAATACCAAGTTTGTCATTCTAATGCTTTTCTTGGGTATTTTGGGAGCGAAAAAAGCCGCTGCCCTTCCGGCATTCAATTTTTACGCTGGTTTTGCGAATGCCTGGACGAGCACCTCTACGACAGATGTGGGCTATCATGTCGGTTGGGATGTCTCTGCCGATGTGAACTGGAACATACGCGTGTTGCTCCCTCATAGTGCATCAAGAATAAGATCATCTACAGCATCGATACTGATTTCGCCCGGATTCCGCGGACAATTCCTCGACTTGGCCGCGTCGAACTGGCTTGCCGACGGCTCCCGCTACAGGGCATGGAGCGCTTTCGGGCTGGGGCCTGAAATAGGAGTCGGCTTAAATATAAGCCATTTTGGAATATCGCGAGGCCAGACTTTCTTGCTTTCGACCGCGCTGCTTGGAAACGTTGCACATTATACGCAGACAAGTCTTTATAATGCTTACATGTCATGGCTCATCAAAGCTTCCTGGGATCTGGAACTGAAGCATGGCTGGGCAGTCTCAACATCCTTCCCCGTGGAATTTGCCTACCGCGCAGACGGGCGGAGCATCGTCTCCGGGCTCGGCATTGGGGTAAAATATGCGTTCTGAACAGAAAAAAGAACCCCGGGGGGAAAACCCAGGGCCCGGCCACAGGCGCATGTTCTTGCGCGCAATCGCCCTGTTTGTGTGCGCGGCGATATTCGCGCTCGCTTTTTCAGGCTGCGAGTTTTTCCCGACAAACGCATCCACGCTCGGCGGAAACAAATACGCGGTCGTGGTGGGGATAAATGATTATATAAACGGCTCTGATTTGAACTATTGCGTCGCGGACGCCGAGTCGATGAAGAAAATGCTGGAGGACGCAGGCTGGACCGTAAACCCGATCACCGCCGAG
>DJVZ01000026.1:52722-52937 GCA_002441395.1 Spirochaetaceae bacterium UBA6243
CGACGACCTTCCTGTTCTACTATTCGGGCCACGGAAGCATAGATTATTCGGATGACGCGTACATCGTGCCGAGCGATTATAAGGGCTCAGTATCAAGCCTCATCTCCGCCACCGAGTTTTCGGGCTGGCTCGACTCGGTCACGGCGACCAACAAATCGGTCATCCTCGATTCCTGCTACTCCGGCGGCTTCGTGGATGCGGGTGACTCTGTCGAC
>DJVZ01000053.1 GCA_002441395.1 Spirochaetaceae bacterium UBA6243
GAAAAGATGCTAGTAAATACATTTTTTATTGCGCAGGCGTTCGAGAATGATTATGTCGACTTCCGATATTGTAAATACCCTAAAAGGGGTCAGCCGCCGAGATTTTTGGCCGCCCTCTTTTCGGGCAGCAGGATATCTGTGCTGTCCTGTTCCGCGGAATGGAGTATAAGCTATCTGAGCGTAAGCGCGAAGAAGCTCGCGATTGCTTCCACCGTCTGAGCCATCAGCCTGGAATCCCCGCCGTAAAAACCATAGCCATGGTCGGCTCCCGCTACTTTCACCACTTCAATTCCCGCGCTGCTGATAGCGGCTTGCGCCGTTTCTGAAATGACGGGAAAGGGAATGATGATGTCAGCGTCACCGGTGACGAAGAGGATGGTCCCCGTGAAAGTGGAAATTGCCGAAAGGCCTTTGGCAGCCTCGTTGTCTGCGAACCATTTCGCCCCAAGATCCTGTACCTGCCCGAAGGGAGTCGTGAAAAGCACATGCCCATCGGCTTTTGCCTTTGCGGAAAGACTCGCATACTTTTCCGGTCCGCCCATGAAGATATACATCGCATCAGGTCCGTCGTTGCCCACGGGAGCAAGCAATCCCATCGACCTGTAGCCATTCATGCAGGAGAGAACAGCGAGACGTCCGCCCATACTGTAACCGAAAATTCCTACGGCGCTGGTATCGATCGGCGCGTTCTCGATCGCAAATGCCCGCGACGAGCCGACATCCGCGAGCATATTCGTGAGGTTGTTCATGGTGAACGGTTCCGCGCTTGCCCCGCAGCCGGGGAAATCCATGCGGATGCTCGCAATCCCCCGCGCCGCCAGTGCTTCCGCAATCGCCGTGAAGCCGCCATTCTCTTCTTTACTGCCGCCATGGCCGTGGGCCATGACGACGAGGGGAACTTTCCCTCCGGCGACGGGGACAGTGAGAATGGCAGGGATGCTGACTCCGCGCGAAGGGATGGCTACCGCGCTGACCGTAAAATCGTAAGGACCAAAGGCCGCGGGAGCTGCAGCTCCCGTTACAACTGCAACAAAAGCGAAAGCGGCAGCCGCCATTGCCCAAAGTCTTGTTTTCATCGATTCCTCTCCTTGAAACAGATGAATCGCTTGTGTGCGCGGGCTTTACACCCGCGCACACTTTCAATCAGTCGCCGGAAACCGCGACTTGCCAGTCTGCTTTTATCTTTGCAAGCAGCGCAGGATCTTCAATCAGCTTGTAGCCGGTCAGGGCCATTATCTTTGCGGAAGCCAGGACTACTTCATGCGCGAGGGGACTTTTGGTCGCCTCGGCGTATTCTCTCGAATGGCCAGCCACATCTTTGGAGGCCACAGGGAGACTGAACATCATGCAGGGGATCTGAGAGGAAGCAGTTCCGAAATCGGTGGACCCTCCCGCGGCATCCGAAGATTGCACCTTTCTTATTTTCTCGACGCCGTACAGCCTGGAGACTTCCGCGCCCAAGTCTATAAAGGACTGGACATTGACGACATTATCGTACTGCTTAATTTCCTGGATGGTCAGCTTCGTCTCGGTCATCATTGCCGCGCCCCTGGCGATGTTGTACACGCGCTCTACGACGCTGTTGAGGTATGGACGCTCGGCGCCGCGCACATAGAAGCGCGCCGAGGCCTTTTCCGGGACGATGTTCGCCGCGGCGCCGCCGTTGGTGACGATTCCGTGGATCCTGATGTCGGATTTCACGTGCTCGCGCAGGAATTCCGTGCCCATAAACATAAGCATGACACCATCGAGCGCGCTTCTTCCCATTTCAGGACTTGCCGCGGCATGACTGGCCTTCCCGTCATATATGAAGTCGACAAGGTTCAGAGCAAGCGTTTTGCTGCCTATACTCGCCTCGCCAGAACCGGGATGCATCTGCAGGCCGACATCGGCCTGTTTGAACAGGCCCTCCTTAGCCATGGGGATCTTGCCGCTTGTGGTCTCTTCAGCCGGGCATCCAAAGACTATGACTTTGGCGGGAACCGAGCCGAGATTCTTTGAAAGCGCCACGGCCGCACCTACGCAGGAAGCCGCAATGACATTGTGTCCGCAGGCATGCCCAAGTCCAGCAAGCGCGTCATATTCTGCGAGAAATGAGATGGCCGGTCCGTTCCCTCCTGCATTGACATAGGTTGCAACAAAAGCGGTTTCGAGACCGGCGACCCCCTTTTCAACGGAAAAACCATTGGAAGCGAGGTATGCGGTAAGGGTCTCGA
This sequence comes from Spirochaetaceae bacterium UBA6243, assembly GCA_002441395.1. Taxonomy (GTDB): domain Bacteria; phylum Spirochaetota; class Spirochaetia; order Treponematales; family Rectinemataceae; genus Rectinema. Next base: position 2,217 of record DJVZ01000053.1, read on the forward strand.
CGGCCTTGAATTCTTGATTACCCAGCTCGGGGTTGTCGTGGATATAATCGGCGATTTCGATAAGCTGTGGAGCGATTTGATCGACACTGCCGGAGATGTTCTCCACCGGATCGGCGACTACTTTGAATACAAGAAAAAATACAAGTATCACGAAAAAGGATAGATTTTTGCTTCTCATTCTCCCCCTCCTTAAGATACATGATCAATTGTATGATTTGTGCGGCGAATCAGTGCATACCGCTGATTATGCATAGTATCATGAGGGTAGAAAATCTGTCAAACCAATATCAATTAAAAAAGTGGACAACAATCTATCGGGAAATCGCGGGGCGGCTGGAATACCAAACTTCATATGGTTGCCGCATCTGACAGGGATGCGGCGGCGCTATGTTCCTTATCCTCAGGTGCAGCAGGTGATACACCACGTCTCTTGGCCACTGAGTATGGTTTTCATCTATTTTACACTACTTATTGGCCATTTAACGTAAACAGACCCGAGTAGCCTCAACCGCATGCTTTTCTGTTTATCATATGGGTGTAGAAGCCTCTTTACTCTTGACAGTATTCAACGTATCATTTATGCTATGAATTGAGCATATATTCGAAATGTGAGCATAAGCTCTAATTCGAATGCGGTGTTAAATCCTTAAATCTGATAGACACTTATCAGATAGTCCAGCTAAGAGCTGAAATTAAGGTGCAGATAAAATATGGCGGGAAAAGAAAGCAGAAAAATTATATCGCGTACGGATAATCTGGAGGTAGCTCAATTCAACCTCAAGCATCCCCGCATGAATCTACCGGGGATCGAGGATGAACTCAGGAAGGAATTCGGACTGAAGGACGTCGTGGTCACACTCGCTCTGCATTATCAGCGCGGAAGGGCTGTGGGACTCTTTTGCCATGACAGGTTGCCCACTATTTGGAGCGCAAGCTAGGGGCATATGACGATTGCCTTAGCGTTGGATGGGGAAATACGACCGCGTATCTTGCTATTTACGTTGAAGCTCGAAATACTAAAGAGAAAAAAGAAGCTGTCTCTTTGAGTGGAAATGTGATGCTAAATGTATCGATGAATCTTTTTCTGAGGGGCAGAAAATTGCAGAAAAACTCGATACGTCGTTCTACAACATCTGGGCCCTGGCAATTGAGCAGCCAAAGGAGTGGGCGGTTTTTTCGATTCGGGGGTACAGTCATTGAGGACAAAATACATAAATGTAATAATATAGATTGGGATACTGCAACGGAGTTGTTGCGCAGATGAGAGTTGCTGGGATCGTCCCCCGGAAGCCGGGTCGACGTCCTGGCAAGGCGAGAACCGCTGTTAGGAGGGAAAATGGCAGAAAAAACAAATGATGCTCTCGGGATGATCGAAACTCGGGGATTCGCGGCAATGGTGGAAGCTGCTGATGCGATGGTAAAAGCCGCAAAAGTGGACCTCATCGGCTACGAAAAGATCGGCGGCGGCTATGTGACGGCCATCGTCAGAGGTGATGTGGCCGCATGCCGTGCGGCTGTCGATGCGGGTGTCAAGTCGGCGGAGAAAGTGGGCGAAGTTGTTTCCACCCATGTAATCCCGAGGCCACATGCTTCTGTGGACGAGGCGCTGCCGCTTGGCAGGAACGGTGTGGAGGCATAAGGTATGGCGGTAGATTTGAGGACCTATGTATTTCTGGACTCACTTCAGCTTCAGAATGCATCTTTCATCGCGACAATAAGCAAAGGCTACTATCCCATCGGTATGCAGGCATGCTGCATCATCGAGATAGCGCCAGGGATCGAAATCAACCGGCTCACCGATATTGCGCTTAAGGCCACGAACGTGACGCCAGGGCTACAGATCGTCGAGCGCGCCTACGGTCTGCTGGAAGTACACTCCGACAGCCAGGGCGACGCACGGATGGCGGGCGAGGCGGTCTTGCGCGAACTCGGCATGACCGAGGAAAATAGGATCAAGCCGCGCGTCATGACCAGCCAGCTTATCAAGAATATTTCGGACCACCATGCTCAGCTGATCAACAAGGTCAGGCACGGCAACATGGTTCTGAGAGGTGACACTCTGTATGTGCTCGAGGTTGAGCCGGCGGGCTACGCATACTATGCGGCCAACGAAGCCGAAAAGACCTCTGATATCAACATCATCGAAGTGGTGGGCTTTGGGGCTTTCGGTCGCGTCTACATAGCTGGTGATGAAGCCGAAGTCATCGAGGCGCGAAAAGTGGTGGAAGCCAGGCTTGATGGCCTTGGCGGAAGAGTTCTGGCAGCCAACGCGGCGCGGATATAATCGCACGGATAATCGCAGCCAGAATCCACAGGCTGTTTGGCAGAGGGGATTCTGGTCAGCTCAGAAGGAGATGAAGAGATGGCAGATACGAACGATGCGCTCGGAATGATCGAGACCCGGGGTTTTGCGGCAATGGTGGAGGCGGCCGATGCAATGGTAAAAGCAGCCAAAGTGGACCTCATCGGCTACGAGAAAATCGGCGGCGGCTATGTGACGGCCATCGTCAGGGGCGATGTGGCCGCCTGTCGCGCGGCTGTCGATGCGGGCCAGCGGTCTGCCGAGAAAGTCGGCGAAGTGGTGTCGACCCACGTGATCCCGAGACCGCACGAAGCGGTGGACGCAGCGCTCCCCCTGGGCAGGAAACCTGCGAATCCTTCGAACAAGAAACTGGCCAGTTCTGCAAAGTAAAAGGGAGAGGCCATATGGTACTTGCACGGGTGAGAGGAACCGTGGTTTCCACACAAAAACCCCAAAACATGGAAGGTCTCAGGCTGCTTCTGCTGGAGAAGATCGATCCCGTGAGCCTTCAAGGCAAGGGTGATTTTGTTGTGGGAATAGACAGCGTAGGCGCCAATGCGGGCGAGATTGTATTTTTCGTGACAGGGTCGAGCGCCCGCATGACCGAAACCACGAAGGGAAAACCTTCGGATGCCACGATCATCGCCATTGTGGACACTATCGAAAAAGACGGCACCTTCACCTACCGAAAAGCAGTGGAGCAAGAATGAACCTCGCGCGTGTCAGGGGTACCGTTGTTGCGACAAAAAGGTCGGACGCCGTGGCGAGCCCTCGTTTTCTGCTGGTCGAAGAATGCAACGAGCGGGGTGAAGGCCGGGGTGAATACCTGGTTGCGCTGGATATGGTCGGTGCCGAGCGGGGACATCTGGTTCTGCTCACGCAGGGCAGCTCCTGCAGGTGGACCTACGCTACCGACGATAAACCGATAGACACGCTTGTCGTCGCGATCGTCGACCAGATGGACGAGGGGGGCGTCGATGTGTGGAAACAGGAGTGATGAATACAAACATGGCAAACTTAACCGATGACATACGGGTGGTTGTCGAAGAAGTGCTGAAGAGTCCCGACATCAAGGCCCTCTTGAGCGGAAATACCCCAGCCGACGACGCCGTGCCCGAGCAGTCGGGAATATTTCCGGACGTGGACTCAGCAGTCGCTGCGGCGACAATTGCACAGCGGGAACTCATCGCGCTGCCCCTCGACACAAGAAAAGCCATAATCGAGGCCATCCGCCGCGTTGTGCTCTGGAACAACAGGGACCTCTCCTCTCAGGCGGTGGCGGAGACAGGGATGGGGAACCTTGCCGACAAACAGATTAAAAACGCTCTGGCGGCCAACAAGACGCCCGGCGTCGAAGATATCGAGCCGAGAGTATGTACCGACGAGCATGGGCTTACCCTCACCGAACTTGCCCCTTGGGGCGTCATCGGCGCTGTCACGCCCGTGACCAATCCAATAGCCACGATCACCTGTAACGCGATCGGCATGATCGCTGCGGGCAACAGCGTAGTGTTCAATGTCCATCCGAACGCCAAAAAAATATCCTGCCGCCTGGTCAGCATGTTCAACGATGCCATCCACATGGAAGGCGGCCCCCGCAATTTACTGTGCGCCATCGGGGAACCAACCATTGAGAGCGCCAACATTCTCATGAAGCACAAAGGCATTGCGCTCCTTGTGGTCACTGGTGGGCCTGGTGTCGTCAAGGCTGCCATGGGAAGCGGTAAAAAAGCTATTTGCGCCGGACCGGGAAATCCTCCTTGCGTGGTGGACAGTACTGCCGATATCGTCAAGGCAGGCAGGGATATCGTTCTGGGCGCCAGCTTCGACAACAATGTCGTCTGTATATGCGAGAAAGAAGTGCTCGCCGTGGCGTCCATAGCCGACAGGCTCAAAGGGGAAATGCGCAAAAACGGCGCCTTTGAACTCACTGGAGCGCAGATTGACGCCGTCACGAAGCTTGTCATCGCGGAACCGGGAGGAGCGGACCATGAAGGCGCTCCCAATAAAGCCTATGTGGGAAAGAGCCCGATCGAGATCGCGCGGGCCGCAGGCATAGCGGTTCCCCCTGAAACGAGACTTCTCCTCATGGAAGTAGGACGAGAGCACCCGCTCGTGTGGACAGAGCAACTCATGCCCGTGCTGCCTCTCGTGCGCATGAACGACGTGGACGAAGCGATCGATTTTGCCGTTGTGGTGGAACGAGGCTGCCGTCATTCGGCGATGATCCACTCGCACGACATAGAAAAGCTGTCACGCATGGCCAAGGTAATGAACTGCTCCTTGTTCATCAAAAACGGCCCTTGTTATGCGGGACTTGGACAGGGCGGAGCCGGTTACACGTCTTTCACGATTGCGAGTCCTACGGGCGAAGGCATTACGCGGCCCCGCAGTTTTACGAGGGAACGGCGGTGTACGCTCGTCGACTCGTTCCGGATCATATGAGGACAGAATAATGAAACTTGGACGGGTAGTCGGCAGAGTGGTGAGCACAAAGAAAATGCCCTGCTTCGACGGTCTGAAGCTTCTCCTCGTGCAACCCCTGGACCACTTGAAGCGGAACGCGGGACCTGTCATCGTGGCATTCGATACGGTGAAGTCTGGCGAAGGCGATCTCGTCTTCTTTGAATCGGGAAAGGAAGCCGCGCAGGCCAACCCCAATGGTTGGTTCAACCCCGGCGACGCCGCTATAATCGGTATCGTCGATGCAGTAAACACGGAAGAGATTCGATGATTGTAGGCAGAGTGGTGGCAAACGTCGTTTCCACCGAAAAACATCCGCAGTACGTTGGGTACAAGCTTCTCATGGTGCAGCCCCTGGACGCAGCCGGTCAGCCGAAAGGCAAGCCCCTCCTCGCTTTGGACGGTGTACAGGCTGGCATAGGTGATACCGTTCTCGTTGTCGATGAAGGCGGTTCGGCCAGAAGCGTCATGGGCGATGAGAAGGCCCTCACCATCAGAACGGCAATTTGTGGAATCATCGACAGGATCGACATCGAGGTGAATACGTGAGCAACGAGAGTATTGAAGGCCCCGTGGATCTGGTTCATAGCGTCGCCATAGGATCGGACCACGGAGCGGTTGCGCAGAAGGAAATGCTGGCGAAGTATCTCGAGCTTCTCGGCTACCGTGTCGTGAATGTGGGTTGCTTTGGCACCGACAAAGTAGATTATCCCGACATTGCCGAGGCGGTGTGTCGCAAAGTGGTCTCGGGCGATTGCGAGAGGGGTATCGTACTCGACGGCGCCGGTATAGGTTCATGCATGGCGGCCAACAAAATCAAGGGTATAAGGGCGGCGATGTGTTACAATCTCAGGACGGTAGTCAACAGCCGTGAACACAACAACGCCAACGTGTTAACTCTCGGCGGCCCCCTGCATACACCCGATGAACTCGCAGAAATGGTACGGGTATGGCTCGAAACTCGCTTTGCTGGCGGACGCCATATTGTGCGGATAAACAAAATAATGGCACTGGAGCGAGGAGGCTCCTCAAATTGATGGATCAGAACCAGATTATTCAGAAAATAGTGGAAGAAGTTCTCTCCCGCATGAACTCCAGCACAGCAAACTCGGCGCCGGGCGGCGGAGCCTCCCCGGCGGCCAGCGCTGGTGGAGTGGCAAAAACCGCCACACCGGAGGACATCCTTCTCCCTTCGGACTTGCCCAAGTACATCGATCACACGCTCCTCAAGCCGGAAGCTTCGGAGGAACAGATAGACGCTCTATGCGATGAAGCGGCAAAATACCACTTCTACTCGGTATGTGTCAATTCTTCCTGGGTCGAACACTGCGTGCGCCGACTCGGCGGCACGGGGGTAAAGACCTGCGCCGTCGTTGGCTTTCCGCTCGGAGCCATGGATCGCCGGGCCAAAAGCTTCGAGGCACGGACAGCTGTCTCCAATGGAGCCGACGAGATCGACATGGTGATGAACGTCGGCGCAATGAAGGCCAATGACATAAAGACCGTCCGCGAAGACATGCTCGCGGTGCGCAGAGCCTGCAGACAAGGGATCATCCTGAAGGTCATCATAGAAGCCTGCCTGCTTACCGACGAGGAAAAAGTGCTGGCCTGCCAGATTGCGAAAGATATCGGCGCCGACTTTGTAAAAACCTCCACTGGATTCGGCAAAGGCGGAGCCACCGTGGCGGACGTTGCGCTCATGCGGCGAACCGTCGGCCCCAAAATGGGCGTGAAAGCTGCCGGAGGAATCAAAAGCTTCGAGGATGCGATCCAGATGCTGAAAGCCGGGGCGACCAGACTCGGAACCAGCTCGGGCATCGCGCTTGTAAGCGGCCAGAAAGCCTCAAGTAATTACTAATCAGCTTTAGAGGGAACTGAGATAGAAGTGAAGCAATTTCGATTCTATCTTTTCTGTTCCT
>DJVZ01000043.1 GCA_002441395.1 Spirochaetaceae bacterium UBA6243
TCCCTGTTTCGAAATCCGAGGCGGTGCGAAATTTCGCCCGTCGCCTCAAGGAGAGCCGGGGCCATCGACTCGATGCGTTCCATGGTGTTTCTCTCGGCGGGCCCTGAAAGGCTCACCGAAGCGAATACCTCGCCATGGGCGTTCCGAACTGGCGCCCCGATACAGCGCAAATGATCCTCGTGCTCCCTGTCGTCTATTGCGAAGCCGCATTGGCGAATACGCGCGATTTCCTGCCACAGGCGTTCTTCGCTGGTGATCGTATTATCCGTGAAGGGAGCCAGGCCGCGCTCTGCTACGATGCGACGAACTTCGGTGTCGGGGAGATATGCCAATATGGCCTTGCCGACCGACGTGCAGTAGAGGGGAGCCCGCACTCCGATTACCGAATACGTCCTCAGCCTGCGCTGGGATTCGATGCAGTCGATGTAGAGGACTTCATCGTTGTCGAGCACGACGAGGTGGACAGTCTCGTCAAAACGGATATTCAGTCCTTTTAGAAACGGCGCGGCGATGCGCACAAGATCGAGTCCTGTCTGTGCGCAATAACCAAGTTCAATGAGCCTGATCCCGAGCGAAAATGTATTTGAGCCTGAGTCTTTTTCAAGAAGTCTTTCCGCTGCGAGTGTTTCGAGAAGGCCGTGCGCCGTGCTCTTCGCGAGTGACAGTTGCCGCGCGATTTCTGAAAGAGTGCGTTCTTTTCCGTCAGAGAGAAGATCGAGAATCGCGAGAGCCTTGCGCACGGAATTGACTTCTGCCATTTGTGAACTCACAAAATTGGTATTGCGTTCATATATATGAACATCATTCTTATATATGAATTATCACCCTGTTTTTTTGATCTGTCAAGCTGAAATTTTTTCTAAAAAAATTTGTTGACGGCTTTTCAGTCTGCCCCTATGATATAATAGATATTTATCAATTTATTTTAGATATTTATTTGTTTAATAGGAGGATAGCATGCGAAAAGCAGTCGTTTGTTTATTGGCACTCGTACTCGTTACGGGCGTGTATGCGCAGAACAAGGCAGGCTGGCCGGATCAGCTCAAATTTATGTCCGGACCTCCGGGGGGCAACTGGTTTGCGCTTGGAACCGCGCTTTCGGAAATGTGGTCGAAGAGTGTGCTTCAGACCACATCGAGCTCTGGAGGCGGCGTCTCGAACATTCTGAACGCGGATGTCAAGAAAGGCGACTTTGGCTTTACGGTCGCATCGCTGCTTGGCGCGGCAATCGCAGGTGAAGAGGATTTCGAAGGCAAAGCGGTCAAGAATTCGGTCATCATGGCAAACCTTTACACTCAGTATACATATTTTATTATGAGGAAAGATTTTGCTGAAAAGAATGATATCAAGAGCGTCGATGATATGATCGAAAAGAACATCCCTGTACGCTTTGCAACGCTGAAACCGGGCACCGCCAGTGAATTCGTCATCAAGGCGCTGTTTAAAAAAGGCTACAAGACTGATTACGATCAGCTCAAGAAGAAAAAATGGACCTTCGAGTTCACTTCGTATGACGGCGGCGCAGACCTTCTTGCCGATAACCATCTCGACTGCTTTGCGTTCTCTGTCGGTAAGATCGCAAGCGTTGTCATGAATATTGAGAGCAATACACAGATAGTCATCCTTCCGGTGGGACAGAAGGCGCTTGATGCACTGGCCGCCGCATACGGCACGACGACCTTTACCATCAACCCGGGAACGTACAAATCCGTCACTGTCCCGATTAAGACCATTGGCGACTACACCTGCATAGTCATCCGTAAAGACTTGCCGGATAGTCTCGTCTATGAGCTAAACAAGGCACTCTGGGCCAACCGCGACAGTCTGGCCATGGCAGTAGGTGATATCGCAGAGCTCAATCCAAAAGAAGCGCTTCCTGCCGGCTTGCCATCCCATGCGGGTTCCGTGCAGTTCTGGAAAAGCGTAAAATAGCATTTTTGTCTATCGTATCGTGGCTTGCACCCAATCTGGTGCAGGCCATTTCGTGTAAGCCGCATGGACGGCCCCGATTTTTTAATTCGGAGCAACTATGAGAAAGTTCTCGGGAAGGCTCAAGACTGTCATATATATTTACGTAATTGCGGTTGGGTTTTTTCATTTGTATACATCGGTTTTTGGCAATTTTGAAGCGTATTTGCAGCGCGCTCTGCACTTGTCAATGATTCTTCCGCTCGTGTTCATCTGGTGGCCGGTGTCGAAAAAGGCACCGAAGGACAAAGTTCCGTTCTACGATTGGATTTTGGCGGCGCTTTCCGTATTGCCAGGAACATATATCGCCGCCAATTATTGGGCGATCAGCACCCGCATTGTGCAGGTCGATCCGGTGACAACCGCGCAGCTTGTCCTTGGCATTCTGCTTGTTGTACTGCTTTTGGAAGCGACACGGCGAATCGTCGGCCTTCCGCTGATGATAATCGCATCCGTGTTTTTAATTTACATGGCATTCGCCTCGAAAATCCCGGGACTCTTCCAGGGGATTTCATTCTCTGTCCCTGAAATAGTCGAAGAAGTCTTCCTCACGGATGAAGGTATCTTTTCCTCGCCTCTGGGAGTGTCGGCGACATATGTCATGATTTTTCTTATCTTCGGAGGGTTTCTCGAGAAGAGCGGAGTGGGCGAGTTTTTTATGAAATTCGCGCAGGCATTTACAGGGACTCAGCCAGGCGGTCCCGCGCTTATTGCCGTCACTTCATCCTGCATGTTTGGTTCCATTTCGGGTTCTGCAGTTGCAAATGTATATGGTACAGGTACTTTCACAATTCCACTTATGAAAAGGATAGGCTATCCGGATTATTTTGCCGGTGCGGTTGAGGCGGTAGCGTCCACAGGCGGACAGATAATGCCTCCGGTTATGGGCGCAGGAGCATTCCTCATGGCATCGTTCCTCGGCCTGCCGTACCGCACCGTCATGATCGCCGCGATAGTGCCGGCGCTCATGTACTATGGGGCAGTATTTCTCATGGTCCGGCTCTCGGCGCACAAGTATGGTCTTAAAGGGCTGTCACAGGAAGAATTGCCCTCCAAGCGGGAAGTGCTCAAACAGTGGTATATGGTGATACCGCTGGCGGGGCTCGTGTATTTCCTGCTCGCGGGTTTTACGCCAATGCGCGCCGCGGTGTTCGGCATTATTCTCGCGTGGCTTGTCTCTTTCTTCAGACCAAAATCGGAGGATTCTGAGCGGCGGAAGCGCTCTGTCATCACGGGAACGGTGATATCGCTGCTGATTGCCGTCGCTTTTGTATTTCCGGACATAATGGAACCGATCAGCAGGAGCAAGATCGGGTTGTGGGGACTTGTCGCAGCCTTTGTTGGAGTTTCATTTTTGAATGACGGGATGCGCCCCAAAGATGTGCTCGATGCGATTTACAACGGCGTGAGCGGTATTCCCCTTGTCGCGATCGCCTGCGCCGCGGCGGGGATCGTATTGGGATCGGTCGCGCTTACCGGAATTGGCGGCAAACTTGTTGGATTCATCCTCGGTTTTGCAAAAGATTTTCGATTTCTCGGTCTCCTGCTGGTCATGATAATGTCGATATTCCTCGGCATGGGACTGCCGACGACAGGCGCCTATATTCTTGCTTCCGCACTTGGTGCGCCAATTCTTGTCAGAATGGGCATTGCCCCGCTGGCCGCGCACATGTTTGTGTTTTATTTTGCGGTAATATCGAACATCACTCCACCGGTCGCCCTGGCCTGCTTCGCGGCTTCGTCGATTTCGGGGGCAAATCCGAATAAAATCGGCTTTCAGGCGGTGCGCCTGGGCTTCCTCGCTTTTGTCGTCCCTTTTGCCTTTTGCTATGATCCGGGTCTCTTGCTGCAGTCTACTACAATGGCGAATATTCTCGCGATCGTGACCGCCGTGGTGTCGGTGCTGGCTTTAGGCTACTTTTGGGTGGGATATATCAAGCATCCAATCCCCATCTGGATGCGTGCGATTCTCTTAGCCGCTGGCGTTTTGGCGCTCGCGCCGCAGCTATTGTATGTGGGAATTGCAGCGGCCGCGGTGGCTGTATGCTACATTCTGTCGGCAACGGGAAAGGTGAAGGCTCCGGAAAAGCATCTGGCGTTGTAGTTCCGTTGGTAAACGCGGCAGGCCGCGCGGAATTTCGTGGACTCTGCCGCGCTTTTTACCCTCTCACATGATGCGGCATCTCAAAAGGAATCTCCATCGAGAGCTCGACGACACCCGCAATCTGGCCGTTTTCGCGCCACGGCGCCTGATAGATGAGCTTTTTCACACCGTTTTTTTCAATGGTGTAGATGTTGGGTTCGCCGGTTTCAAGAATATGCTCGATGATGCGCACAGAGCGCTCCTGATGACAGTGGCGGACATCCTTACCGAGGAGAGTCATGCCTCCCCACTTGGCAAAACCGGTAGCGGATTTTTCGTTCATGAAGAGAATGGTGAAATCGCGATCGATGACTGTGATGCTCGCGCTGAATTCATCCTGCCAGGCAGTGACAGTATTTTCGGGTTGTGTATCTGACATGGCTTAAGGATAAGTGAAAAGCGTGCTATTAGGAAGAGCCGCCGCATCGTGCGCGCCAGGTAAAATTTCGCCGCGCGTGTCGGCGAGGTTTTTCATAAGATAGCATCCGGCTCTCTCTTGAATTCTATAAATTCCAATCTATAATTAAAGCCGGATTTGCAGCTTTTTGTCATTGCATCAGTCTATTGTGAGGAGATGCTTCCATGAAAGCTCTAGGAAGAAGCGCAGGAGTTGCGCGAAAATTCAGTTTTCTTGTTGTTTTTGCAGTACTTTGCGGTGCGATGCTTTCCGCTCAGCCTTATGTAGATGCATATTCTTCCGCAACCGAACAGGCTATGAAATCCATGCTGACGGGCGATGCTTTCAAGGCGGCGGCGAAAGCTATCGAAGCAGGGTCCGCAGACCTCGCGAATCTGGCGACATCCAAAGCGCCCGGCTATACGGCTCCGAAAAGCTATCTTGCCAATGTAATGTCTGTTAACCCCGACGGCAGCGTAGGCATTTCGACTATTTCACAGTGGCAATACATTGCCTCCGACTTTGGCGCAGACCACGCGATCCTTCAGCTCACGTGGGGACAGAATGCCGTCAACCTCGCGGAAGTCGGCCATAGGGGTTCGCTGTTCATTCCGGGCGTCTCCGTCAACGGGAAAAGCTATCGTTTTCTAATTCACCTGAAAGTCGTCAATGTAGAAGAGATGAAGTATACTGACGAAGCATTCAATGCCGGGTTGTTCAATGCCTATTATTCCGGGGCGGCGGGAAAAAAGACCCAGTACACGATTACATGCGAGGTCTTGGCAATTGAAGATGTTGGCAACTCTGTGAAGCTTGGTATGCAGATGCCATAA
>DJVZ01000062.1:0-7167 GCA_002441395.1 Spirochaetaceae bacterium UBA6243
GGGGCGCGGGATGCAGATGTTCCATGTTTGATGTTTAACTTAGAAAAAATGTCATAATTTAATATTTTTATTGACTTATATGTCATGCCGCCTCATACTAGGAACAATGAGGAGCATTTTTTATGCAACGAACCCTGATGCAAAAATTGGTCGAATGGAAAGATCGTACCTCCCGTATGCCGCTTCTGCTCTATGGCGCCCGGCAGGTGGGAAAAACCTATCTTCTTCAGGAATTTGGGCAACAATACTTCAGGGATACCATCTACATAAATTTTGAGACCGACGCCGCTCTGGCTTCCGAATTCTCCCGTGATATCGACCCCGTCCGTCTGCTGAACACCCTCGAGATCTTTTTCAATAAAAAGATCGACCCAGATTCGACTGTAATTATTCTGGATGAGATTCAGGCCTGCGAACGGGCCCTGACAAGTCTCAAGTATTTCAGCGAGAGAACCCCACAGTATCACATTGTGGCGGCGGGAAGTCTGCTGGGCGTCACCGTCAACCGAAATCAACACTCGTTTCCTGTTGGCAAAGTGGAACCGCTCACGCTCTATCCCCTGGATTTTGAAGAGTTTCTTCTGGCCTTGGGACAAGAGGCGCTCATTTCAGCGATCAGAGAAGCCTATGCAGCGGACTCAGGCCTCCCTGAAGCGCTTCACGCAAAGGCGCTCGAGCTCTACAAAACATATCTCGTGGTGGGAGGTATGCCCGGCGCCGTTTGGGCGTACTTAAAGGAAAGGCGCATGCTTGACGCGGCGCCCGTACAGAACCTCATTCTCTCCAGCTATGTCGCCGACATGTCGAAATACGCCTCCCCGGCGGAAACCACAAGAATCATGGCATGTTTTGACAGCATTCCCACCCAACTGGCGAAGGAAAACCGGAAATTCCAATACAAAGTCGTCCGGAAAGGAGGTTCGGCTACCCTTTTCGGACCTTCGATCGATTGGCTTACCGCGGCGGGTATTGTGCTGAAATGCGCCAGAATCGAGCATCCTTTCATGCCTCTCGCGGCTCATCTCGACTTGGGCGCGTTCAAACTCTACATGGCCGATACCGGTCTGCTCGTATTGAAATCGGGAATACCGGCACAGCTGCTCCTTTCAGGATGGGAGAACAATACCTTTTCGGGAGCGATCGCTGAAAATTACGCGGCGACCAGCCTGAAGGCGAAAGGTTATCAGCTTTACTACTGGGAATCCGGTAGTACCGCCGAAATTGATTTTGTTTTGCAACAGAACGCGGACATTATGCCGCTCGAACTGAAGGCGGGAATCCATGCGAAGTCGCGAAGCCTTGCGGTCTATCGGGAGCGGTACAAACCAGCCCACGCTATCAGGATTTCACAGAAAAACTTTGGGCTGGAGAATGGTATAAAGTCCGTGCCTCTGTACGCCATGTTCTGTCTGTAGACAGGATGAACAGGCTGACGAAAAATATCATCGCCCATATCCCGAATCCTCTTTTTACGGCAAAGGAACTCGCCGTGCTTGAACCGTTTTCCGACAATGTACGCTATGCTCTGGTCAAACGCGCTATCGCCGATGGCGACATACTCATCGAGGAGGACCAGCTTTCCGAAATGACGCACGCCGACTTTGACGAACTGGAGGGAAACTATTCCAGCAGGCGCGTACTGCGGTTTCTTGCCGGACTGAAACAGGAGATTGTACCATGAGCGTGGCGCTTATTCGCGACCAGAAATCACTGCATCTCTGGAGCCGTGAGCTTTTCCTACAGCAACTTGCAAAAATTCCACGCGAGTAGAAAGAACGGTGGGCGCGCCGTTCCAAGGGAGAACACGTCTTTGACGGGATGACAGGACTGCGCGAAGAATATCAGCCTACATCGCGTTCAAGGTAGATGCGGACAATATGTCCATCAACTGGCGTTAATTAATGAGATTATGATGCCGCAGCGCGTATTCCAGCGTGTGTATAGTCCCTGTCGGGATCATCCCGTTGGGATAGCCGCCAGCGCGTAAAGGGGAATGTTCGTCAAGCAGCTCTCGGCGCGATAGGGTGAAAGCGAAGTCCGGTAACTGCGGGGCGGGGAAAACTTATCCCTGTAGACGCGTAAACTCTTGGCTTGCAGGTTTTCGGCGGCTTTGACTTCCAGCGGATAGACCGATTCACCGATCTGAACGAGAAAATCGACTTCTGCCTGGGACGTGCCGCTCGACCAATAGAAGACATCAAAATCGTCGCGCAGGCGAAGCTCCTGAGCCACATATTGTTCCGTCAGAGCGCCCTTGGCTTCTTCGAAAATGCCGGAGCCATTTAGCACCGCGCGCGTCGGTAGGTGCGCGTGCGCGGCCAGTAGGCCCGTATCCACCATGAAAAGCTTAAAAGCACTGTTCTCCTGATAAGCCCGCAAGGGAAGGCCCGGCTTGGATACGCGGTAAACCTTGTGGAGCAAACCTGCATCGCAAAGCCATTGAATGGCTATCTCATATTCCCGTGCCCGCGCTCCTTCGCGCACCAGGCCATAGGTAAATTTCCTCTGTTCCCGGGCAAGCTGGGAAGGGATGGAATTCCACACGGCGCGAATCCGCGGAACCATGGCAGGCTCGGCATATTTCGAAAAGTCCTGTTCGTACGCGCTCAGCAATCGCCCCTGGGTTTCCCGCACTTTGTCCAGATCTCTGCCAGCGGCAAAGCTGCCGACACACTCCGGCATACCGCCGACACAGAAATAATACTTCAGGTAATCGATGAGCTTATCCCTGAAGAGCTCCAGCATCTGCCAGTCGTGCCCGGAAAGCAGACCGGCCAGTTCCGCCTCGCCCAATGCCCAAAGGAATTCCTCGAATGATAATGGGTAAAGATCGAGAAACTCGACCTTCCCGACAGGGAATGACGTACCCCGATGCATCGCGATTCCGGGCAGCGAACCTGCTGCCGCAATGTGGTAGGTAGGAGCTTCTTCCGCAAAATATTTGAGCGAGGTCAGCGCCTGCGGATTTTCCTGCACTTCGTCGAAGATGATGAGTGTCGTACCAGGTTCTATGGAACAGCCTGATTCGATCCGTAGCCCGGTCAAAAGGCGCTGTGTATCCAAATTCGACGAGAAAAGCGCCGCCATCCGTTCATTTGCCTCAAAATTGATATAAGCGACATCTTTATACGCCCTTTTGCCGAATTCTTTGAGGAGCCACGTTTTGCCAACCTGTCGGGTGCCATGCACAATTAACGGCTTTCGATCAGGCTTCTGACGCCATTTTTCCAAATCGGCGAGCTTTTTTCGTTCCATGGTAATAGCGTAACACGGCTTCAACACAAAAGTCAAACGACTTTTGTGTGATATATACACGTTTGTCGTATGAGTTTTGTGAAAGCGCCAAATACGGGGAGCCACGATAATTTAAGATAAGATTTTTTGGGGGAAAGAGAAGGGCGCCACCGCACAGACTGTCATCGCGGAGATCCTGGGAAAAGTGCCCGTGTCCTCGGTGTGAGGATTTTTATGCAAATCGATCAATTGATTGATTGTTTTGCATAATATGCAGTATGCTGACTTTATGGAAATTATCCCCCGCCTTATGGAAAAAGCCCTGCGCGAAGCGGCAAGCTACTACCCTGTCGTAACCCTGACCGGCCCGCGGCAGTCCGGCAAAACGACCTTGCTCCACGCTGTCTGGCCGGAAAAAACCTATGCTTCGCTGGAAAATCCCGATACCATGGATTTTGTACAGGCCGATCCGCGCGGTTTTTTGCTCCAGGGCGAAGAGTCCGGCATGGTGATCGATGAAGCGCAGCGCTACCCTCCGCTTTTCAATTACTTGCAGGGCTACGCGGACCGCTCGTCCCCGGGACGCTATATTATTTCGGGATCGAGCAATTTTCTGCTGATGGAAAAAATCGGCCAGAGCCTTGCGGGGCGGACTGCTGTCCTTTCCCTCCTGCCTTTTTCCGCTGCAGAGCTCGGCCGCGAAGCGCTCGAAGCAAACTGGGAGAATGCTGCTTGGCGCGGCTTCTACCCCCGCGTTCGCTGCACAAGCCTGCCCCCCGATCTGTTTGCCCGCGACTATATCGCGACCTACGTCGAGCGCGACGTACGGCTTGTAAGGAATATAGGCGACTTGGAATCATTCAGGCGTTTCGTCCGATTATGCGCGGGAAGGGCTGGGCAGATTCTCTCGCTTGCATCGCTGGCTGGCGATGCGGGCATTTCGGTCAACACCACCAAGAGCTGGCTCGGCCTTCTGCAGGCCGCCTGGCTCGTTTTCCTGCTTCCCGCCTGGCACCGGAACCTGAACAAGAGGATTGTCAAATCGCCCAAGCTCTATTGGCACGATACCAGCCTGCTCTGTTTCCTGCTCGACGTGCGCAAGCCGGAGGATCTCGCTTTCCATCCCCTGCGGGGCGCCGTTTTCGAGAACCTCATCATCGCCGAGCGGTTCAAGGCGGCGACGCACCGCGGGCGCACTCCTTCGCTCCATTTCTGGCGCGACAGCACGGGCCGCGAGGTCGATCTCGTCGAAAATGCCGGGGACAGTGGCAGCACCGGCAAAACAGGCGGCGCCACCTCCGAAGGCCGCGCGTGGGAATGTAAATCCGGCATGACAGTGCCGGGCGACTTTTTCCGGCACCTCGCGCTCTTCGGGGGGGAAGCCGGCGTTCCGCCGGAGCGACGCATTCTGGCCTACGGGGGGATGGAGTCGCAAACCCGGTCGGATGCCCGTGTGCTCGGTTGGCAGGATGCCCTGCTGGAACCATAAACCCTGAAGCGCCGGAAATTTTTTGGGGGAGAGAGAAAGAAGAGAAGAGGGTCGTTGGGGCGCCGACGTCCCCTTATAAAAATCCCGTGAATCCTGTCTTTATCCATGAATTATCCTGTCAAAGGCATGGCTTATTCCGCGCTTTTTGTTAAAAGCTGAGGAATGAGCTCGCCGAGCGGGCAGAAGATGACGCGCAAGCCCCCGACATCCCTTTCGTATGGGTGCTCGAGATCAGCCGCCACGACGAAATTGCGTCCCTTTGGATGAAGCGCCCTGAACGCGCGGATTCCTGCGGGCTCGAAGGCGCCCGTGGACCATTTCACTTCGATGGCGCTTGGTTCCGCGCCTCGCGGAGCCCATATAAAATCAACTTCATGCCCTTCCTTGTCCCGCCAGGTCAGCGGGGTGTCGTCCCGCAGGCCGGCGTCCATTTCGTTCAAGACAAGGTGTTCCCAGAAAAAGCCCTTTTCTTTTGCCGGAATCTCATGGAGGCCTTGCGACCAGGCGATGAATCCCGTATCGAAACCATAGACGCGCGGAGTGGCGGTGATTTCCCTGGACCCGCCTCCGTGGTAGGGGCGAACGACGCGGACAAGATGGGTGGCTTCCAGTATCCCAAGATAATTCATTATGGTAGGACGGCTTACGCCGCACGACGCAGCGAACGACGCCGCGTTGAACTGTCCGCCGCTCTGCGCCAGAAGCAGTTCCGCGAACTTGAGAAACGAAGCGCGACGCTCCAGGCGAAACAGTTCGAGGATGTCGCGTGCCCAAAAGGCTTCCATCCATTCCGAATACTCTCTGTCGTCCCGCGTATCGGCCAGAAAAAAGCCCGGCAGGCCGCCATTCAGGAATCGCCGGTTGCGGTCTCCATACCCCGGGAACGAATTGTCCTTCTCGCAGAGCGGCGTGAGCCTTAGTTCCAGCTTTCTGCCCGCCAGAGTATCCCTGAATTTTGCCGACGCCCCCAGTGTCGAGGAACCAGTCGCCACGATGCGGATGTCGGGAAAATGATCTGCCGCTATCTTGAGGAGTAGCGCGGGGTCGCCAAGCCTGTGAATCTCATCGAGCGCGATCATGCCGCTCCCGATTGACTTGAGAAAACCTTCGGGGTCCTCCATCTCCCTTCGCGTCGAAGGCAATTCGCAGTCGAAATAGCGAATTCCTTCAATGCTCTTGCATAGCACAGTCTTTCCCACTCTCCGGACACCCGACAGCCAGACGATAGAGCGGCTCTTCCACAGCGAATGGATTCTTTCTTCCCAATATTGCCTTCGTATCATGGCAAGAGTGTAGCCCATATCATGACCAAACGCAAGAGTACTTTCATTTGGTCATGACTAAATGAAAGTACGATTATCATTATCATCGTGTGGTACCGGCAGATGCTCTGGGGGATCGGGCAGGATGATCAGCGCCGTGCCAGTTTTTTATCGACCGCTTCCTTATCGAAGCTTTCCGGATCCCATCGGGTTCGTTGAGCCTGATGAGAAACTTTGCCCCCGATCTGAACGTGCCGCGCGATTCGTCCTTTTTGTCTACAGTTCCCATAGTTACCGACTTTACACTCATTCCATGCTTTCCGACAGGATAGCAGGATTGAGACGGGATGAACAGGCTGCCGAGGTTCATACCCACGACTGTTCGAGAAGAAAACGGCGGATGTTCATGTGGCGGATACCGTTCCTGCCGCGGTCCAGCTCATCCATGCTGACTACATACTTCGGGTAATTGTCGGGTATTGCCTCAAGGGGCGAAAATTCCCGCTCAACGATTCTTTCGTCGGCCAGAAGATACGCCACCTGGATATACAGCTTTTCCCCGCTCTTTTCAGCCGCGAAATCGACCTCGGCAGAGCCGACCTTCCCGACATGGACATCGTATCCGTGCCGGAGCAGCTCCATATAGACAATGTTTTCCAGAATCTGGCTTATATCACGCTGGTTGTTGCCATAGACGGCTTCCCTGAGCCCGTGGTCGCTGAGGTATACCTTTTCCTGAAAGCTGAGAGCCTTCTTGCCGATCAAATCTTCCCGGGGCACCAGATGGAGAAGACAGGCCTCTTTGCAGTACGAGATATAGTTGTAGATCGTTTCGGTCGAAAGACCTCGCTTTTCATTTTTCAGATATCGAACGATCGAGGCCGCCGAGAGTGTATTCCCCACATTCGCGATAAAAAATAGTATCAGGCGCTCGAGCCGTTCGATGTCCCGAACCTTGTTCCGCTGAGCGATATCCTTGAGAATGATGGAATTGAATATGTCGGAGAGGTATTGTTTCGCCGAAGTTTCATCGAGGACATGGCTGTAGAGAAAGGGCATGCCACCCAGCACAAGGTAGCGCGCAAACGCTTCTGCCTCATCCGGAGGATTCCCCGTCTGCGCGTAGCTCTCCATCACCTCTTTGAAGGAAAAAGGATAGAGCTTGATTTCCACATAGCGCCC
>DJVZ01000062.1:7281-26960 GCA_002441395.1 Spirochaetaceae bacterium UBA6243
AGTTTCCCCTTCGCATTGGCGGCCATGGTCTTGATCCGCGCATAGACAGATTCCTGGCTCCGCGCCTCGGGGTCCGCGCCGGATTCGAAATTGATGGAGAACATCCGGGAAGAGGGGATGCCCCGCCGCAGGAGTTCTTCCCTGAGAAGGCCAAGCATGACCGTCTTTCCGCAGCGCCGGATTCCGGTGAGCACCTTCACGACATCCGCACCGATGAAGGGCCGGATTTTATCGAGATATAATTCTCTCCGTACCATGAGAGACACTATACTACTAGTATATCGAAATCACAATAGAAAAAATGAGATAATTTTCGGTATATCGAAAACAATTGACAGATGAACGGGATTTTTCGACAGGATTACAGGATTTTACAGGATTGACAGGATAAAACCTTTTTGGGGAAAGAAAGAAGAAAAGAGGGCCCCTGGGGCGCGGATGAGGCGCGGGCGCTTGGCAGGCGCGGCGGCGCCGCGGCCTCTTCCCATAAAAAATCATGTTCATCCTGGTCTGTCCACGCATTATCCTGTCCAAGCCTTTCCCCCTGTGATCCTGTCGAGCTCTTATTCTGCGAAAATGGAGTACGAATGGTTAATATAATAACCAATTTTTACGTAATATTGGTTATTTGTCTATGCAAATTATCACTCGCTGTGCTATACTTCGTTCATGGAAAGGCTGATAGAAAACTACAGGCGCAAGATCGCCGCGATCCAGGTAAAGTTCATTCGATCTATCGCTGGTACGATCGCATGGGACGCGCGCCTTGTGGGATTACGCGGGGCCCGCGGTGTGGGAAAAACGACGCTGCTGCTTCAGCATATCAAACAAGTCTTTGACGACAATCTGAATGCCGCGCTCTATGTAAGCCTGGACAATTTATGGTTTGCGGAGCACAGCCTGCCTGAACTGGCGGATACGTTTATAAAACGCGGAGGGACGCACCTTTTTCTGGATGAAGTGCATAACTACCCGCAGTGGTCGCAGGCGATCAAGAATCTCTATGATGATTACCCTGACCTGCATATCGTGTTTACCGGTTCGTCGTTGCTGGAAATTCTGAATGCCCGGGCGGATTTGAGCCGGCGGGCCGTCGTCTATACGATGCAGGGATTATCCTTCAGGGAATTTTTAAACCTTCAAACAGGGAAGGACTTCCCGGCATTTTCGTTGCAGGAAATTCTGCAAGACCATACAACATTGTCCGCGGATATTGTCGGCGAGGTTCACCCCTTCCAGTATTTCCCTGCCTATCTGCAAACAGGATATTACCCTTACTTTCTGGAAGGGCTCGATGTCTACGCTCTGCGCCTGGAAGAAACCGTACACATGATTCTGGAGATGGAGCTCCCGCAGCTCAGGCATGTCGATACGGCATACGTTCCCAAGCTCAAGCAGCTGTTGAGCATTATTTCCGAATCGGCGCCATTCATACCCAATATTTCCAAACTGAGCGACCGGATCGGACTCAATCGCCATACTCTCCTCGCCTACCTGCAATACCTAAGCGACGCGAAACTGACGTATTCCCTCTATCGGGACGCACATGGCATCAGCGCCCTTCAGAAACCGGACAAGCTGTATCTGGAAAATACCAATTTAATGTACCTGTTCAGAGGAAAAGAGACCGACACAGGCAATATCCGGGAAACGTTTCTCGCCAATCAGCTTTCCTACGCACACAGGCTGGAGTTTTCCGTGTCGGGTGATTTTTTAGTCGACGGACAGTACACCATAGAAGTCGGCGGCAGAAGCAAGACCCGCAGGCAGATACAGGGCGTTCCCGACGCATATATCGCCGCGGACAATTTGGAGTACGGAAATGATCGGAAAATACCGCTGTGGCTTTTCGGGTTTTTGTATTAGACAGGATGGATGGAATTTTTGACAGGATTACGGGAGACGAGGAAATCGATCTCCGCCTGCGACCTGTCGCTCGACCAGTGGAAGACATCGAAATCGCCACGCAGGCGAGGCTTGTATGCGCTGTCCCAAGCGGGTCCCTGGAAGGGCGCAGGTCCTTCCGTGGATTATTCCTGGTGTTTTGAAGCCCTCCGCAATAAAATTGAAACTACTGATTGGCATTCCACCGCAGAAGATGTTCGCCGGGCCCTTCGGGCTGAAATATGAAAAAGACTTTTCATTGTATCATGCCCCTTCTCCCTAATATGACATTTCTTTGATGAAAAGAGGATTATCCTTTCTGATGAGAAGCATTTAGAGAAGGGGAAACGGTATGAACAAGAAAACAGTCTATAGTGACGCGCCCGATGATCTTGGCGAAGTGCTTCTCAAGGGGAAGAAAGTCGATGATTTTCTGCCGCCACCTGATCAATTAGTGAGGCGGGTACCGAAGGTTAAAGTGACGATTACCTTAAATCAGCAGAGTGTCGAATTTTTCAAAAAGTCTGCAAAAAAGAATAAGGTAAAATATCAGACCATGATTAATGAAGTTCTTGATAAGTATGTAGAAAAATATAGTGATACTCTCTGATGTTTATAGTTTGGCAATTTCAGAAAACAAAAAAATGATAATGGTAATTCTCAGCTAACAACCGTGTTGACTTGTCATTGCTGCGGGCGCTGGAGTTCGGGCTAAGGGGTCAGACACCGAGACTTAAATTGCAAGAATGTTGGGACCGGCGCGCAGAAGCCTTCTATAGATCGCAGACTTGTCCAGACCCCCGGCCTCCTCCTGTCTGCCTTCGAGAACAGCCAGCACGGATTCCGGATCGGTGTCGTAGTCCCCCTATTCCTTTATTTCTTTTTCCACTTACCGGAACCGCCGATTTCAAAAACCCCGGCGCCACCTAAAGCACCATTAAACTGGCCTATCGGTGTCCCGTCAGAACGGAACCAATTGATTTGGAATATACCACCCGCCTCGGCAATACCTTGTGCATGATACGCTGTCGCGTCGTTGAAAAAGGTATCCCACGCATTATCGCCGGTATAGGCCGTATACATAAAACCAATACACTCTCCACCACCTATCCCGGGCCCCCACGCGCTTTCTTCAAATTTCCATGACTTGTTGTCGGGATAACACTTAACCTTGGCATAAATAACAGCGCTGACAATCGACGCCTCCGCCTGAATCGCTCCACTTCCACCGGAAACTCGCAAAACATTTTTAGCGGGACCGGCGGCGGGAGAGGGCATGTGTTCGAGAAGACTATTTAGCTTGGCGTCGTCAATTTTGTTCTTGAACGCCGATAACGTCGCCTTTTTGCATGCCTGCAAGAAATCTTTGTTCTGCAATAAATCATTCGCCATACGAACCTCCTCTCTACCATCACCGTAAGATTTTATAAAGGACATACGTCCTTCCCTTGTGCGTCTTGTGCCGTAACATCAGATGTATAAAAATATTATACCACAACTGCAATAAAAAGGGATCGCATGTAGTATGTTTTTTCCCCATCAGGGGATGGCGGTCACGGAATCACCGGGATCGAGCGCCTGGGGGCAGTGGAATCGAAACACCCTCGCGCCCGTCCCTTGTCGAGGGGAAAACATATACTCCAAGCCATCGTCCCGTGCTATGATTGCGCTCTGATCTCCATGAACGAAAACGAATCGAGCTATTTCATCTATCCCATTTCACTCGTCGGGCTGGGAGCCATCGCTTTCTTCGCCGCGGCGAACAGGGCACTCCCGCTCGCGTCGTTCGCGCTGATCTCGCTCGCGCTCATGCTCGCGATACGGCTCTGGGGGAAGCTGAGTCTGCGGCGGCTCGACATTTCGCTTGCCTGCGATGCGCAGAAGCTGTTTGCGGGCGAAACGCTGTCGGTTCGTGCCCAGATTGCGAACCGCAAGGCACTGCCGCTGTGGTTCAGGCTTGAGATCGCGGCGCCGGTCGGCGGAGCGGGCATCGAAAGCCTTGCCGGCGCCGACTCAGAACTTTCCGGGGAGACGGGCCTTCTTCCCTTCGGGGAGATATCGGGCGCATGGCAATTTCGGGCCCTGCGGCGCGGTGTCTACACGCTGGGTCCCGCCTTCGCGCAGGGCGGAGACCTTCTTGGCATCTATCGCTGCGAGAAAAAGCTGCCCGATACCTGGGATATCGTGATTTACCCGCGGCGCGTCGCGCTCCGCCAGTTCGACCTGCCCTTCCGCGACTATTTCGGCATTCATCCCTCAAAGGGAATCATCGAGGATCCGGCCTGGTATGAGGGTACGCGCGAATATACGGGCAACCGGCCCGCGCGCACGATTCACTGGAAGGCGAGCGCTCGGCTGGGCAAGCTGCAGGAGAAGATTTTCGAGCCGACCTCTCATCAGAAGATTTTTTTCCTGTTCGAAGGACTTGGGTTCAGGCGCGCGGAGGACCGGATGGGGTTCGAGCGCGCCCTGGAGGTTCTGGGGGCGCTGGCAAACCGATTCGCGGAGTCGGGAGCCTCTTTCGGCATCGCGACGGATTGCGCGGTGAAGGGCTTCCCCGCGATTCTGCCACTTGGACGCGGGCCCGAGCATCTGGGGATGCTGCTCGAACTTCTGGCCCGCTGCGAATTCGAGCGCGGACAGTCGATCGCGGAGCTCATCGGGAGCGTGGGCGCGGCGGGGGCGGGTTTTCTGATTGTGGCGCGGGCGCCGGACGAATCGACGGATCGGTTCTTCGCCCTGCCTTCGGCGAGGCGGAACCGGGTGTACTTTGTCTTTGCGCGGGCGAATGACGGGACGGAGGTTGAGGGAGAGCTNNGGGCGCCGCCCCCGACGACACCTACACCGATGAGGCGACCGAGAAGGGCCTGCGCTACCCTGCGCTCTACTTCGACGACCTTGTGCGGGAGGAAGCACAGAGACCTCTCTCTGAAGCCGGACGACTCGATCTTTCCGGGTACTCTGGGGAGGCCGGGCATACCGGGGAGGCCGCGCCATGAGCGCCTCCCTCTGGTTCCTCGCAGTCTCGGACGCTCTCAAGCTGCAGGCCCTGGTGTCCTTCGTGCTTTTGGCGGTGGACAGCGTTTTTCCTCTTGCCGGCGCGCTGGCCATCTACCTGTCGGCCTTCGCGCTGAGCCTTCTTTTGAGGCAGAGGCGCCTTGCGGTCTATGTACACGCGCTCGCCTACGTTCTCGGCTGGGGCTTCGCGGGCGCACTGCTGGAGGCCTGGGTGTCCGGGCAGGCTCTGTCCCCGGCGGCGCTCGTGCAGACGGCGCGCGCCAACCCTGTCGTGTTCGGTGCCATGCTGGCGGCGGTGACTGTATTCTGGGCGCGGGGGGCATGGCTCGCGGCGAAAGCGAAGACACACGCGTTCGCGGTGCTGCGCTTCGACGAAGGGCTCGCCGCCTTCCTCTGCATTTTCCTGATCGCCGCCTTTTTGCGCGTGCGCGCGCTGACGGCCGAGAAGCTCGTCATCCCCTATCTCGCGTTTTCGATAATCGCGCTCGGGCTCTCAAAGAGCGAACACGCGCGCAGGGGCGGACTTTCGCCGGCTTCCACGCGGCGCGCGCTCGTGCCCGTGGTCGCCGTGGTCGCGCTCGTGGCGGTGGGCGTGTTTTTTCTCATGCCCGCGCTCACCGAACCCGCGCGGAGCGCCGCGGCGCTATTGAAGACCGGAAGCCTCACGCTGCTTTCGTACATCGCGGCATTCCTGAAATGGCTCTTCGGCACCAGGCGCGCGACATTCCCGGGGGAAGAGGGCGCCTCGCACCTGAGCCAAAATCAGCAGTTCGAGGAGAAGTCCAACTCGCTGTTCGGAACCATCATGATGTACATCCTCGGCATCCTCGTGGCCCTTGCGATCCTTGCGCTGCTCGCTTTCCTCGTGGTGAGTATCTGGCGATTTTTGAAGCGCCGCGTGGGCAAAGAGGGCTCTGGCGTCAGGAACTTGCCGAGCCTTGGCGAGCGGCTCGCGCGCCTTCTTGCGGGTCTGAGGCGTTTTCTGGCCGCGCTGCGCGCCTGGAAGTCGCGCTTTTTCGAAAAGAGAAGCGAAGCGGTGCGCGGCTTCATGCGCCTCCGCACCGCCGGACGCGCGGCAGGTCTCGTACAGAAGCGCACGGAGACCCCTCGCGAATACGCCTCGCGCCTCGCCGCACGGTTCCCGGCCGCAGCTGCTTCCATCGAACTCATCATTTCTTCATTGGAAAAAGAGATATATGGAGGCGTATCGCTGACCATGGAAACCCGCCGTGCCCTCTCCGCGGCCGCGCGCCACTTCCACCGCTATACGTTCATCGCCGAACGCCTGCGGCACCATCAATAGGTGAGACGGGCGCCTTCGGCGCTTCAGAAAGGGATGGGAGTAAGTTCATCCTGATATGAATAATTTCAATAATTTTGTATTGACAATAGGCACACATCATCATATATTCATTTTATGAGCTTCTACTGGGATGAGGACAAGAATACCCTCTTAAAACAAGAACGAGGCATTTCTTTTGAACGCATTGTGGTTGCTATTGAAGAAAGACATCTATTGGATGTGTTAGAGCATCCCAATAAAGAAAAATACGGCAATCAAATCATTCTGGTGGTTGAAATTGAGGGCTACGCGTTCTGCGTGCCATGTGTACCAGAAGAGAATGGCAACTATTTCCTGAAAACGGCGTATCCCAGCAGGAAATATACAAAACAGTACAGAGGAGGAAACAATGAACATAAATGATGACAAAGAGCTTCTCCAGTCGATAGAAGAGGGCGAATGGAAAACAGTCTCCAATTTCGAAGAGATAAAGAAGAATCTCATGGCGGCTGCAGCCGAGACTGCCATAAAGGATTATCGCATCAATGTCCGCATCTCGAAACGCGATGTTGAAGCATTGAAGACAAAGGCACTAGAGGACGGCATTCCCTATCAGACACTGGTTACCAGCATATTGCACAAATATGTCACGGGAAGATTACAAGAGATGCATCCAAAAGAGACAAAAGAAACCTCTTTTGCCTGATATCTTGGGCGAGAAATTATCATGCGGCACATATATTCTTTAGGCCCTATATACAGGAGAGACACCAAGAGGGACTAGTAAAAACTCTATATTCTATAATTTGGATAACTATACCCACCAGGTCCGCGCCAATCGGTGTCACAGACACTCGTCGGGCGCGCCGATACAAATGAATAATTTTTTACACATACAGTGTTTAGTTTCGATTTTTCTGCATTTTTATTCAAAAAACCGCAAAAACCTCTTGACTCAAACGGAGCGCTTCTATATAAAGAATCTCTATTCAAGCCCGCCGCGCACAGAAACGATGTTTCACATCGAGGGTACACGGGTTTTCAGGGTAATACGGAATCCGACATAGCTTGCGCCGCTGCGGAAGGGAGGAAGGTGTGGCAAAGTATATCGGCAAGAGAATCGCACTGATGTTCCTTCTTCTGCTTGCGCTGACGTTCATCGTCTTTGCGAGTCTCTATATCGCGCCCGGAGACCCGGCCCAGATGGTCGCGGGGCTCAACGCGACGGAGGACGATATTGCCCGCGTCCGGACCGCGCTCGGTCTGGATCAGCCCTTCATCGTGCAGTACTGGATCTATCTCAGGAATCTGCTCACCCTGAACCTCGGCACGTCGTATTCCACACACCAGCCCATCGCGCAGGAGATCATCATACGGCTTCCCAACACTCTCAATCTGGCGCTTGCCAGCATTATCCTGTCGATCCTCGTCGGTATTCCCTCGGGCATCATCGCCGCGCTGCGGAAGGACCGCCTCGCCGACAATATTCTCACGACGACTTCGCTCGCCGGCATCTCCATTCCGAACTTCTGGCTCGGCACCATGCTCATCTACATTTTTTCGGTGAAGCTGCGCTGGCTCCCCTCGGGAGGCATGAGCGCGCCGTTCTGGACCCCGCAGGGCTTTCGGCAAATCATTCTTCCGGCCTCGGCGCTCTCCACGGCGACCATCGCCAGCTTTACGCGGATCGGCCGCTCTTCGATGCTCGAGGTGCTGCAGTCCGACTATATCCGCACCGCGAAGTCGAAGGGCTTGAGCGGCTGGCTCGTCGTGATGGTGCACGCGCTCCGGAACGCCCTCATTCCCCTGGTGACGCAGTTCGGCACGAGCTTTGGCGGCCTCCTGGGCGGCGCGATCATCACCGAGCAGGTCTTCGTGGTGAACGGCATCGGCACGTATCTCATAAATGCCATAAATACAAGAAATTATCCTGTCGTACAGAGCACCGTGCTCATCATCGCCGCGATGTTCATCCTCATAAACCTCGGGGTCGATATTCTGTACAGCTTCATCGATCCGCGCATCCGCTACGATTGAGGATACCGCAATGAGCGCACACCACAAAAACTGGATGGGCTCGGCCCTCCGGAAACTGCTGAAAAACAAGCTCGCCACGGCCTGCGCCGTGTTCCTCGTGCTCGAGATCGCGATTCTGGCTCTCGCGCCATGGATCGCGCCATTCAGCCCCGACGAAACCAATATATCGATCAGATTCGCGCCCGGTTTCTGGGCCAGATTCTCCCATGATCCCGATGTCGCCGCCAAATACGTGCCCGGACATATCTTCGGCACCGACCACCTCGGACGCGACGTGTTTTCGAGGCTCATCATCGGCGGAAGAGTGTCGCTGACGGTGGGCTTCGTCTCGACGGCCCTGGGGCTCGTGGTCGGCACCGTGCTGGGACTCCTCGCGGGGTTCTACAAGCGCCTCGACAATCCCATCATGCGCGTGATGGACCTGCTCTTCACCTTCCCCGGCATACTTCTGGCGATGCTCATCGTCGCGATGATGGGCGTCAGCACCGTCAACGCCATGCTGGCGATCAGCATCTGGTCCATACCGAACTTCGCGAGGATGGTCCGCGGAAAGGTACTGCAGGTGAAGGAAGAGGACTACATCATGGCCATCCGGGCCACCGGCGCGAAGAACGCGCGCATCATATTTGTCCATATTCTCAAGAATTGTCTGCCACTCATCATCGTCATCGCGACAATGCGCATGGCCTCGTCGATCATTTCGATTTCGACGCTGAGCTATCTGGGCATGGGCGTCCCGCCCCCCGCCCCCGAATGGGGCAGCATGATCGCGCAGGCGAAGGAGTACATGTGGAAGATGCCCAGCCTGATCGTGGTGCCCGGGGTCGCGGTCATGCTGACGGTCATAAGTTTCAACATTCTGGGAGACAAGCTGCGGGACATTCTCGATCCAAGCCTGAAAGACTGAACCGGCAGGCAATGTTCACAGGTATCGCCGTAGCGCGAATACACATATTCAAAGGGAGGATGCAGAATGAAAAGGACACGCTCGATTTTCATCGCATTCGTGCTCATCGCACTGATGTTGGCAGCGACAGGTTCGGCCTTCGCCGCCAACAAAAAAGTCACCGGCGACAAAATGTTCAATGTCGCCTTGACCGCCGCATTCACGGGGTTTGATCCCCTCCGGACCAACGACCAGGCATCGACCTACGTCAATGCGCAGATTTATGAAACCCTGTACCGCATCGGGCCGGACGGCGACTACATTCCCCTGCTCGCGGAAAGCCTGCCCGATTTTTCGGCGGACGGAAAATCGGCGACGGTACACCTGAGGAAAGGCGTCAAATTCCACGACGGAACGCCCTTCAACGCTCAGGCGGTCAAATATACCTTCATGCTGATCAAGGACCCGAAATTCGGTTCTGCCCGCGCCTCGCTCGCCGCGTCCATCGCGAGCATGGATGTGCTCGACGACTACACCATCCGCTTCAACCTCTCCTACCCCGACGGCGTGCTCCTCGCGAAACTGGCGCACACCAATTCGGCCATCGTATCCCCCACCGCGCAGGCCAAGCAGGACCTCATGATAAAGCCCGTCGGCACCGGCCCCTACAAATTCGTGAGCTCGATCTCCGGCTCGAACGTCGTGCTGACGCGCAACGATCAGTATTGGGACAAACCGCCCGTCATCAAGAACGTCACGATGACGATCATCCAGGACGAGTCCACCGCCGTGGCCCGCATGGAAACTGGCGAGGCCGATTTCATGCCCGAACTCTCCGTCCCGCAGATTGACCGCGTCAAATCGATCCCCGGCGTCACCGTCGGCACTTCTGAGTCCGCGCGGATCACCTACGTCATGCTGCGACCCACTTCCTACGTGAACCCTCTCATGGGCAAGAAGGAATTCCGTGTGGCCATCGCGAAGGCGCTCGACACCCGCGGGTACACCGAAACCATCCTTGAAAAGTACGCCTCCCCCACGGGAAGCATGATCGGACCGACGGTCTTCGGCTATACGCCCCAGGCCGAGAATTACGGCTACAAATACGATCCCGAAGCCGCGAAGGCCGCGGTCAAGGCCAATCACTGGGAAAACGAAAAGATCAAACTCTTCGTGCCGAGCACGCCCGTCTACACCAAGCTGGGCGAGTATTTCCAGGCGAACCTCAAGGACGCTGGCTTCAACAACGTCCAGATCGAGATGATCGACTGGTCGGCCTGGCTCACCGAGAGCAAGGCGCCCAACCGCTTCGACATTTCGCTCGCCGGCTGGGCCAACGTAACCCGCGACGGCACCGAGCTTCTCGAGCCGAACTGGGAGTCCAAGGTCAGCGCCCGCACGAAGATCAACAACCCCGAATTCGACAAGCTGGTCTATGAAGGCAAAACGACCACCAACAGAGCCGTCCGCATCAAGAAACTCGACGCCGCGAACAAGCTGCTGCTCGAGGAAGCCTACGCCGTGCCGGTCTACAACGCCGTCAACATTTTCGCCTACAACAGCGCCTACACCGATGTGACCAACGACGTCAGCGGAACGTTCTATCTTTGTGATTTCACTGTAAAACAATGAGTTAGATATGAAGCGCGGCCGTGCCGGCGGATGCCGAAGCGGACGCGCTTCTTCTGGAGCAGGAAACGGATTCGCCCATGGAAAAGATCCTTGAAGTGAAAGATTTGGTGACATCATTCCGCATCGCAAAAAAAGACTACCAGGTGCTGCGGGGCATTTCTTTCGATATTCACAAGAACGAAACACTCTGTATGGTCGGCGAGAGTGGCTGCGGCAAAAGCGTCACGGCCCTGACCATTATGGACTTGCTGCCGCTGAACGCCAGAGTGGAATCGGGAAATATCAAACTCGACGGCCAGGAGCTGACGACCCTCACGCACAGGGAGCGGAACGCGCTCCGGGGCGAAAAGATGGGCATGATTTTCCAGGAACCCATGACGGCGCTCAATCCGCTCCTGACAATCGGCTACCAGCTCACCGAGGGGCTCCGCTATCACAAGCGGATCGACTCGAAGACCGCGCGCGAAACAGCCATCAGCCAGCTGAAAAAAGTCGGCGTCGCGAATCCCGCCGAACGTCTGCGGCAGTTTCCCTTTCAGTTGAGCGGCGGTTTGAGGCAGCGCATCATGATCGCGCTCGTCATGTCGCTGCAGCCGAGCCTCATCATCGCCGACGAACCGACGACCGCCCTCGACGTGACCATCCAGAAACAGGTGCTCGCGCTCCTCAACGCGCTGAAAAAGGACATGAACGCGGGCATTCTGTTCATCACGCACGACCTCGGCGTCGTGGCGGAGATCGCGGACCGCGTCATCGTGCTGTATTCGGGGACGAAAGTCGAGGAAGGGCCGGTCGCGACCATCATCAACAGCCCGAAGCATCCCTACACGCTGGGGCTCCTGAACGCCGTCCCCAATGTCGACAAGGAAGACTTTACCATTCAGGCCATCCCCGGAACTTTGCCCCATGTGACGGAGGAAATCTCGGGCTGCAGGTTCCACCCCCGCTGTCCCTACGCGACCGAGCGCTGCAGGCTCGAAATACCGCGCGAGTTTGCATACGCGGCGGGGCACTTCGTCGCCTGTCACAAGGTGGAAGAAGAGGCGCGCAAATGACCGACAGACCCGTCATGCTCGAACTGAAAAAACTCAAGAAATATTTTCCCGTAAAGCGAGGTCTCGCGATCCAC
The DNA here is from genome assembly GCA_002441395.1 of Spirochaetaceae bacterium UBA6243. Lineage (GTDB taxonomy): Bacteria > Spirochaetota > Spirochaetia > Treponematales > Rectinemataceae > Rectinema. The sequence goes on from DJVZ01000062.1 coordinate 19,150, forward strand.
GCGCTGGAGGACATCAGTTTCAAGATATACGAGGGCGAGAAGTTCGGCGTCGTGGGAGAGTCGGGCTGCGGAAAATCGACGCTGGGGAGGACTATTCTCCAGCTCTATCCGCCGACGAGCGGCGCGTGCATCTATCACGGGAAGACACTGGAGGAGGTCTCTCCGAAATACGTGAAGCGGGAGATCGCGGAGCTCTTGAACTATCAGAAGCGCGCGGGCGAGTTTTACCAGAAGTCGCTTGAGGTTGAGGCACATATCGCCAAGCTCGATAAGGAGAAGGATGCTTCAACCATTGCCGCCCTTCAGTCGCGGGCCAAGGAATTGCGCAAAGACGCTTCGCGCCAGTTGAGGGAGGGGTCGCGCACGGTCGGCTCGCTCATTCTGAGCGAAAAGCTTCCGGAGATCGCGGAGCTTTTTTCTCTGTCCGAACAGGAATCGGAGCGCGCGCACGCCGGCATTCTGGAACTGGCAAAACTCGAGGCCGAAGAGCTGGAGGAGCGCGCCTCGCACGTGGCCTCCGACGAAATCGCCCGGAAAATCGGCGAATGCCGGGCTTTCATCGGCGAGCATATAAAAAAATCACAGGGATACCGGGAAAAAGCCTTCGAATATCGGGGCAAGCATGTGCTCCCCATTACAGAGCGCTGTCTGGACCCGGCATATCAGGCCAAACTGGACCACAACTACGAGAGGGGCATAAACTTGGGCAAGCTCACGGGGGAGGAGATGAGGGCGCTGCGCCGCGACATGCAGATCGTCTTTCAGGACCCGGCCGCGAGCCTCGATCCGCGCCAGACCGTCGGCAAGGCGATCGAAGAAGTCTTCATCATCAACACCGATTATTCGCCCACGGTCCGCTGGGAGAAGACCGTCGCGCTGTTTGAGAAAGTGGGCCTCAAGCGCGAGTACTGCGACTACTATCCACATCAGCTCTCCGGCGGCCAGAAACAGCGTGTGGGCATCGCGCGCGCGATCGCCCTCGATCCCAAGTTCGTGGTGCTGGATGAATCGGTATCCGCGCTCGACGTCTCGATTCAGGCCCAGATTCTGCTGCTGCTCGACGCGCTCAGCAAGGAAAAGAACCTCACCTACTTTTTCATCACGCACGACCTGGGCGTGGTGAAACATTTCTGCGACAGGATTCTGGTGATGTATCTCGGGAACGTGTGCGAGCTCGCGCCTTCGAAGACGTTGTTCCGCGCGCCGCTGCACCCCTACACGACCTCGCTGCTCGAAGCGGTGCCGCGGCCTGTCGTGCGCGAACAGTCCAAGAAGGAGCGGATCCTCGAGGGCGAAGTTCCGAGCGCCCTGGCGCCGCCCCCGGGCTGTCCCTTCCATACCCGCTGTCCCAAACGTATGGTAATCTGTACTCATGACAAGCCCGAACTGAGGGAAATCGAGCCGGATCATTTTGTGGCCTGCCATCTCTACGACAGGAGCGATGCATGAACTTCGACCCGGGTTATCTGCCCTATCCTTCGACGCGGTATCCGGTGTACGCGCGGCACGGCATGGTGGCGGCCTCGTCGCCACAGGCCGCGGCCGCGGGGCTGGTCGCGCTCCGCAAAGGCGGAAACGCGGTGGACGCGGCGGTGGCGGCGGCGACCGCGCTGACGGTCGTGGAACCGACGGCGAACGGCATCGGGAGCGACGCCTTCGCGCTCGTGTGGATCGAAAGGGAAGGGAAGCTCTACGGGCTCAACGCGAGCGGGTGGGCGCCGGCCGATATTTCGATAGAGAAGGTGCTCGCGCGGCAGGGGAGCGCGACGGGCGGGCGGGTCGAGGCGATTTCCGGAGCCCTTCCCGCGGCCGCCAGGATGCCCGTGTACGGCTGGGCGCCGACCATGGTCCCCGGGGCCCCCAAGGGCTGGGCCGAACTTGTGCGCCGCTTCGGGGCTCTGTCCCTGCCGGCGGTCATGGAGCCGGCCATCGACTACGCGCGCAACGGCTACCCTGTTTCGGCGAACCTCGCGCGCATGTGGGGGCGCGCGCTCGAAAAATACCGCAAAACCTGCTCGGGACCGGCCTTCGAAGAATGGTACAGAACCTTTGCTCCCGAAGGCCGCGCGCCTTCCGCCGGCGAAATCGTGCGACTCCCCAACCACGCGCGCACGCTCGAGCTCATCGCGGAATCGCGTGCCGAAGCTTTTTACAGGGGCGAACTCGCCGACCGCATCGTGGCGGACAGCGAGGAATTCGGCGGTTATTTCTCCAGAGCCGACTTCGCCGAATACGAGGCGGCCTGGGTCGAGCCGATCTCGGTGAACTATCGCGGCTACGATGTCTGCGAAATTCCGCCGAACGGCCAGGGTATCGTCGCGCTCATGGCGCTCAACATACTAAAAGAATTTTCGTTCGCCGAGCGCGAATCGGCCGACACCTTCCACCTTCAGTGGGAGGCGATGAAGATCGCGTTCGCGGACGGCATGGGGCACGTCACCGACCCGAAATCGATGCGCGTCCGGCCCTCCGACCTCATCCGGCCGGAATACGGCGCCGCGCGCGCCCGCGAGATCGCGCCCGACGGTCCCGCCGGGCTCTACGGCGCGCAGACCCCGCCCAAGTCGGGCACCGTCTACCTCTGCGCCGCCGACGGCGAAGGCAACATGGTCTCCTATATCCAGAGCAACTACATGGGCTTCGGCTCAGGCGTCGTCGTGCGCGGTACGGGCATAGGCCTCCAGAACCGCGGCGCCGATTTTTCGCTCAATCCCACCCATCCCAACTGCCTCGCCCCGCGCAAGAAGACCTACCATACCATCATTCCCGGCTTTCTGCTCAAGGACGGCCGCGCGCTTGGTCCTTTCGGCGTTATGGGCGGCTACATGCAGCCTCAAGGGCACGTGCAGGTCGTCACCAACCTGATCGATTTCGGCCTCAACCCTCAGCAGGCGCTCGACGCGCCGCGCTGGCAGTGGCTCCATGGTAAAAAATTCGCGGTGGAGCGCGCCTTCCGCCCGGACATCGTCGGCGCGCTGGCGGCGCGCGGCCACGACATCGAAGTGAGCGAGGACAGCACGCCTTTCGGCCGCGGACAGATCATTCTGCGCCTGCCGGGCGGCGCGCTCATCGGCGGCACCGAGGGTCGCACCGACAGCAATATCGCGTGCTGGTGAGCGGTCTGAGAGGACAGACATGGCGGCCAACCTGGCGGCCTTCCGCTGGCAAACATGGCGGGCTGACCTCCGATTGACCATGGCGCCCCTTCGCCATATGCTTCGGCGAATATATGGATGAAGTCCTCAACAATCAAAAAATTTCACTGAGATTCGGCCTCAATTATTTCATGCTTTTCGCGATATACGGCATTTCGTCGCCTTATTTGCAGCTCATGGTGCAGAGGCTGGGATACAGCCCCGCCGCGGTTGGCCTTTTCCTGGGTTTTTTCGAGCTTATCGGCATAACCGGTCCGATCTATCTTGCGCAAATCGCGGACCGGTCCGGCAAGCTGAAACCCTTCCTTTTTGCCTCGACGGTGATGATTCTCGCCGGCCTTGGCCTGCTCGTGTCTTTTCACATTCCGCTCGTCACTCTCTTGAGCCTGGCACTGCTCTCGCTTGGAATCAAGACGCCGGTGCCCGTGCTGGACACATCGTTGCTGCGAACCATCGAATTTGCCTCCACAAAAGGAACTAAAACGCCGAATTACGGGCTTTTGAGGGCGATTGGATCGGTGGGTTTCGTGGTCGTCGCGCTCATTGCGCAGAGCATCCCAGGGTTTGACTCGAGCCCGACCGGAACAATGGCGTTCGCTTTGGGCATTCTCGCGTGCCTCTTTCTGGTCAGCCTCTTTGCGCTGCCGGAAATCGGCACGACGCAGGCGCGCAAGGAGAAAATCTCTTTTTCGTTCAAATGGCTCGATTCGACATACCTGCTAGGGCTCGGCGTCATCGCGCTCGGAAGGCTCGCCATGGCGCCGATCGGCTCGTTCTTTTCGATGTATCTCACCGAGGAACTGCACTGGCACGCCGTCGGCGCGATGTGGGCACTGTCCGCCTCCTGCGAAATTCCCTTCATCATTCTCTCCTGGAAATTCATACAGAAAAAAAACCCCATGCTCGCGATTGCGATTTCGTCCGGCGCCATTGTGGTCCGCCTCTTTATCTACGCGCTTTTCCCGACTCCGGCGGGCGCGATCACCGGCCAGATATTACATTCTCTTTGCTACGGATTGTTCCAGCCGGCCGCGCTCGCCTTCGTCAACCTGAAGACGCCTCCCGCTGCCCGCACCACGGGAATGGCGCTCTACATGGGCGTCGGCATAGGGTTGCCCACATTTCTGGGCAGCGCACTCGGCGGAGTGGTCGTCGAAACATTCGGCTATCGCTGGCTTTTCGCGAGCTACACGCTGTTCGCGTTGGCGAGCCTCGCGCTGTTCTGGAAATTCCGGGCCCGACTCACCGCGGTGAGGTGACATGCCGCATATTGGCACCAGGGAATAAAAAACACTATCTTTAAGTCCGGAGGTTATTATGGATTCCGTTCGTTGGGGTGTTTTATCCGTTTCCAATCATTATAGGTTACGAGTGCATCATCAGCTCATTGGTTCCGGGGTGACAAAGGTTCTCGGAATCGCGTCGCGGGACGCGGGGAGAGCGAAACAGGCGGCGCGTGAGCTTGGACTCGCGCGCTCCTTCGGCTCCTATGAGGCCATGCTCGCCGATCCCGAAATCGACGCGGTGTATATTCCGCTTCCCAACCATCTGCATGCCCAGTGGATAAAGAAGGCTGCGGACGCCGGCAAGCATGTGCTCTGCGAAAAGCCATTCGCGATGGACGCCGCGCAGGCCGCCGAAGCCGTCCGCTATGCCGAATCCAAGGGCGTAAGAGTGATGGAGGCCTTTATGTACCGCTTCCATCCACAATGGGCGCACACAAAACAGGTGGTGCAGTCGGGCGAGATAGGCAAGGTGCAGTTCGTCCAGATTCAATTTACTTACAACAACAAGGATCCGCGCAACATTCGCAATATCCTCGACACAGGCGGCGGCGCGATGTACGACATCGGCTGCTACGCGTGTTCATCGAGCAGATTCGTCATGGGAAAGGAACCGGAGCGCGCGATTTCCATCGTCCGTCGCGACGCCGAATTCGGGACCGACACGCTCTCTTCCGCGATGCTCGATTTCGGCGACGCGCGGGCCCTCTTCACCGTCTCGACCCAATCGTTCCCCGTACAGCAGGTCGACATTATCGGGACTTCGGGCACGATCACGATCTTCATTCCCTACAATATGTACGACGATGTGCCGGCCGAGGTGCGCATCACGACGGGCATCGGACCGCGCATGGTCAGACTGGGGCCTGCCGGACAGTACCGGCTCATGTTCGACGCGTTCTCGAAGAGCATCATCGAAGGAAAGCCTGTGCCCACACCGCCGGAGGACGCGATCGCGAACATGAGGGCGATCGACGCGCTCTTCAGGTCAGAGAAGTCGGGGCTCTGGGAGAAGGTGTAAGCGCCGGAGACGGGCGCGACGGACGAGAAGCGCGGCGCCATCTCAGTGAGCGCGGCCAGGCTCAACCGAAGCGCCGGCCGCAATCGCGGCGAGGCATTCGGGGCAGAGACAGTCGCTGTAGCGCGCCGCAAGTTCACTGCGCGCTTTCTCATCGAGTCGTACCGCGGCGCACCAGCACTGTGGCGAATGGAGGCACTCGAAACTTGCGCCGCAGCGCGGGCATGTTTTGATGACCGCCGGCGTGTTCTGGTGTCCATTCATGGTATTCGGCTCCATGCTCATTCCCTGCCGTGATCGAGTTCGAGCAGGTGACCGAAGCGTTCTTTTTTCGTCCTGAGGTATTCCCGGTTGTGCATGTGCGGCGGCAGCTCGTGCGGCACGCGCTCGGTGACTTGTATGCCATACTGCTCGAGTTCAGCCACTTTTCCCGGATTGTTGGTCAGAAGGCGCACGCTTTTCACGCCGATTTTTTTGAGCATCTCGGCGGGAATCTCGTAGTCGCGGGCGTCGGGCGGAAAGCCGAGCGCGACATTGGCGTCGTACGTGTCGTAGCCAGCGTCCTGGAGCGCATAGGCGCGCAGTTTGTTCACAAGGCCGATACCGCGCCCTTCTGCCTGATGGTACAGCACGATGCCGCGCCCCTCTTTTTCGATGCGCTCCAGGGCATGGTGAAGCTGAGGACCGCAATCGCAGCGCAGGCTGCCAAGGGCGTCGCCGGTGAGGCATGCCGAGTGAACGCGCAGAAGCACGTTCTCCCCGTCGCCGATGTCGCCTTTTATGATCATGATATGATCTTTATTGTCCTTGTTGTTCACAAAGCCCGCGATAGTGAAATGCCCGTAGGCCGTCGGAAAATCGGCGACCGAGGCCACCATGACGCACACCGATTCCTCGCAGGCCGCACAGTGATCTTTATTTGGGCAGTGGCGGAGAAATTCGATATCTTCTTTTATGATTTGCTCAATGCTCGGAATATCCACAACAACTCCTTTCTGAATATAAGGTAATTCATGCAGGCTGCCGCATTCCCAATGTTTTCAAACAGGTCCTCCGCGCGCCCCTTTGTCTTTTCCGTAGAAGTACCTTATTTTTATTATATACTATGGATATTATGAAGCGCGAGAGTACCGAAGCCGAGGCGGAGCGCCGCTCCCGCCTCAAGACGCTCATCAAAGAGGCTCCCCAGAGTCCCGGCGTCTACCTCATGCGCGACGAGACGGGTGAGATCATCTATGTCGGCAAGGCGAAAAGTCTTAAAAACAGGCTTTCGTCGTATTTCAGCGGCAAAAAGGACATCAAGACCCGACACCTCGTCTCGCGCATCCACAACATCGAATGGGTCCTCGCCGCGCACGAATACGAGGCGCTCCTCCTCGAAAACAACTTCATAAAGGAGCACACTCCCCGCTACAACATCAACCTCAAGGACGGCAAAACCTACCCGTCGATCCGCATCACGAACGAGGAATTCCCGCGCGTATTCCGCACGCGGCGCATCATCAACGACGGCAGCGAATATTTCGGGCCTTTCCCGAGCGCCGAAATAATCGACACCTATCTCGACCTCATCAAGCGCATGTTTCCGCTGCGACGCTGCGTCAAGATGAAAAAGCGCGCGAGTCCCTGCATGTACTACCACATCGGGCGCTGCCCCGGTGCCTGCGCGGGAAAAATCAGCCACGAAGACTACATGAAGCGCGTCGGCGAAGTGCGCAAACTGCTCTCGGGCGATACGGAATCGCTCGTCGTGGATCTCGAGCGCGAGATGAAACGCGCGGCCGCCGAGTTGCGGTTCGAGGAAGCGGCGCACCTGCGTGAGGCGATAAAGGCCGTGCAGTCCTTCATGGGACACTCGAATGTGGTCGATTTCAACAGCCTCGACGCGCGCGATTACATCGCCTGGGAAGCCGACGGCGATCAGACGAGCTACGTGGTCTTCCAGATGCGTGACGGCAGGCTCAAGAACAGGGACAGTTTCATGGAGAACCTTGTCGACGAGCTTGAAGCGCTCGACAGCTTTCTCGCGCGCTACTATGACGGCGGAAGGGTGCCGCCGCCCAGCATTTTCGTGCGCAAGGCGGAAAACACGGCGTCTATCGCGCATTATCTGTCCGACCGCGCGGGTGTGCCGGTCGAGGTGAAGGTGCCGGACGCCGAGCGTCACTGGGCGGTGATGAACCTCGCGGTGCAGAACGCCAGAGAGGAGCTCGCGAAGCGGCGCCGCATGCACGGGGACATCGCGGCGCTTGTGGAACTGAAGGAGAAGCTTGGTCTCGGGGCCGTGCCGACGCGCATCGAGGGCTTCGATATCGCGCAGCTCGGAGGAAAGCACACGGTGGCATCGCTGGTGAG
>DJVZ01000062.1:26999-59330 GCA_002441395.1 Spirochaetaceae bacterium UBA6243
GAAGAGGCGGAGCTGCCCGACCTCGTGCTCGTCGACGGCGGGGCGGGACAGGTCTCCGCGGCAAAGGAGATACTCGACGATCTCGGCCTCGATGTCGATCTGGCGGGTCTTGCGAAGCGAAACGAGGAAGTCTGGCTGCCGGGCGAAAGCTCGCCGGTCGTGCTGCCCAAGGATTCGCCGGCGCTGCGCGTGCTCGTGGCGGTACGCGACGAGACGCACCGTTTCGCGACGGGGCTTTCACGCAAGTTGAGGATGACGGACGCGACATTCCGCGTGCTGCAGGAAGTGCCGGGCATCGGGGATGTGCGCGCGAAATCGATTCTCAGGGAGATGGGGTCGCTGGATGCCGTGGCTCAGGCCGAGCCGGGCTATATCAGCAGCATCGCGCACGTGAACGAGGAGACGGCCCGCAAGGTGATCAGCGTGGCCCGCCGTACGGTCGATATCGACACAGTCGATATCGACGAGGGGCTTGAGGACGCTGATTAGCAGGGCACGCCTGGCTGTTTAACCGGGGGCGCGTCCCATCGCCCTTATGCCTCGACATTGCCAGACATGCCCATTTTGCTTACTATAGGTATTGCTTTTACGCACTTTCCACCGACGTGCTGTGCAAATTCATTCACAAGGAGTGGGTTCATGAATATTCCTGCATTACAATCCATCGCTCTGTCCGTGCGGAGCCTCACCATCGACGCGGTTCAGAAGGCGAATTCCGGCCATCCTGGCATGCCGATGGGTGCCGCAGAACTCGCCGCGTTCCTGTACGGCGTCGAGCTCAAGTACAACCCGAAGGACCTGAAATGGCTCAACAGGGACCGTTTTGTGCTTTCGGCGGGTCACGGCTCGATGTTTCTGTACTCTATTCTCCACATGGCGGGCTTCGATGTGTCCCTCGATGATATAAAGGCATTCCGCCAGGTCGGCTCGAAATGTCCGGGGCACCCTGAATACGGCGTGACGCCCGGTGTCGAGACGACCACGGGGCCTTTGGGCCAGGGACTTGCGAACGCGGTCGGCATGGCAATCGCCGAGCGCAAGGTGGCCGCGCACTTCAACAGGCCCGGCCAGGAAATCATTGATCACTCCATTTTTGTGGTCGCAGGCGACGGATGCTTTATGGAAGGTGTCGCGAGCGAGGCATGCTCGCTGGCAGGGTACCTTGGACTTGGAAATCTCATCGTGTATTACGACTCGAACCACATCAGCATCGATGGTTCGACGAACATCGCGTTCACCGAAGACGTGGGAAAGCGTTTCGAAGCCTATGGCTGGCAGGTGCTCCGCGGCTCGATGTACAACTTTGAGGAGCTCGCCGCGCTCACCGCCCGCGCAAAGGCTGACAGGACACGGCCTTCGCTCATCATCCTCGAGAGCATAATCGGCAAGGGTGCCCCCTCGAAGCAGGGAACCAGCGGCGTCCACGGCTCTCCGCTGGGCGAAGAAGAAGCGCGCAAGGCAAAGGAAGGACTCGGCATTCCGCTCGAGGCGCCTTTCTGGGTCGCGCCGGAAGCCTACGCCTACTTCGAGGCGCACCGGAAGACGCTCGACCAGGAGTATCAGGCATGGCAGGCGCGCTTTGAGGCCTGGAAAAAGGCAAATCCGGAGCTTGCCCGCGAGCTCTCTACGTGGCTCAGCGGCAAGGCAATGCACGAATTGGACCTGCCCGCCTTCAAAGTGGGCGAAAAAGTCGCGACGCGCAACGCGTCCGGCAAATGCCTGGGCGCAGTCGCGGGCGCATGGCCGAACCTCATCGGCGGCTCCGCGGATCTGACGAGCCCGAACGTTACGCAGTTGCCCCCCAATGCCGACGGCTCCCCCCTCGTCCTCACGAAGGAAAATCCTGCCGGCCGCTACATTCACTTCGGTGTCCGCGAGCACGGCATGGCGGCCATCGCCAATGGCATCGCGCTGTACGGCGGGCTCCGCCCCTTCGTGGCGACCTTCCTTGTGTTCGCCGACTATCTGCGCCCCGCACTGCGGCTTTCGGCCCTCATGAAAGTGCCGGTCATCTATGTGCTCACCCACGACTCGATCTATATCGGCGAAGACGGACCGACCCATCAGCCAGTCGAGACACTCGCTTCGCTGCGCGCGATACCCGGCCTCAAGGTCCTGCGCCCCGCCGACGCGGAAGAGACCGCGGTCGCATGGCGCATCGCGATGGAAAGGCTGGACGGCCCGACCGTCCTCGTATTCACGCGGCAGAATCTGCCCGTGCTGGAAAAGGCCGATCCGGACTGGCCCTACACCATGGCGCTCGGCGCCTATGTCGTGCAGAATCCCGAACGCGCGCCGGATGTGACGCTCGTCGCATCGGGATCAGAGGTTTCGCTGGCGATCGCCGCGGCGGACATTGTGCGGGCGCAGCGCCCGAAAACGGCAATCCGCGTGGTATCGGTAGCCGACAGGCAGGCGTTCTATGCGGCGCCTGCGCCGGTACGCGATGCGATTCTTTCGCCCGGCTCTCTGGTGTTTGTGGCCGAGGCCGGTATCGCCCAGGGCTGGGAGCGCATTGCGCCGTCCGAAAACATCTTTTCCATCGAGCGCTTCGGAGAATCCGGGCCCGGCGACAAGGTCGCGGAGCACCTGGGCTTCACGGCGCAGGCTTTTGCGCAGATGGTGCTTGCGAAGTTCGCTTGAAGCATGGCCACCGCGCGGCCCCTTAAGGCGCGTCTTTCAAGGCGCGCCCCCCGGCCGGCGGCTTGTGCGGATCCGCCGCATTCACCTTATGGCGTGTTTTAAGCGGGCACGCTTCATATGTGTGCCCGTGAAAGTGCTCTCAAAATCAAGCGTATCATCAAATGAGCGCATGAGTGCATTATGTAATACTGTAAATATTTAATTCTCTGGATGTCGCGCCATCCTTTGTGATACTATAGGTCATCCTTTCTGCTTCTCACGGGTCTGCACGGGGGTCAAGTACAGGGAGAATTCCGAAATGCACAAAAGGAATGCAATACAACGCAATTTCCTCGACCATGTCCGGCAATTGCGGACTACTGAGCAAATAGGATTCTTTATTGTCTTTCTCCTTCTCGTTGGCTTCGTCACTGTCGGCGCACATTTTCAGTGGCAGAGTATCCTCCGCGACAAGAAATCGTATATAGAGCTCATTGGCCAGTCAAAAATCGGGCAGTTGGAATCCTGGTATGATTCCCAGTTGTCAGAAGCCAAGGAATTGCCCGCCTCACCCGTATTTATCGATATCGTCGCACAAGCGATAGAGAAACCATCGAGCCAAAACCTTGCCCGCATCGATGACTACCTGAGACCTATCCTTCGCTCATACAACTATGCGGACAGCGCGGTGCTCACTCCAGATTTTCATGTGCTTGTTTCGCTGACCCAATTGGCGGAATCCAACTGCCCGGAAGTGTGCGAGGAAATCTCGCGGAAGGATTCCCTTACCCCCTTTTTTACGACTCTTCACCTCACGAGCCCCTACGGAAAGCCGGGTTTTCACCTTGTAATCCCGCTTGTCAAAGACAGGCAAAAAGCACCCTTTGCCTATGTGGTTCAAACTTTTTTCGCCGGCGATTACCTCTATCCCATGCTTGCGCGATGGCCCGGCAACGAAAAAACGGGCGAGACTCTCCTTCTCGAACGTACCGATGACATGGTGCAAGTCTTGAATCCTCTCAAGCTTGTCAATATCTCCGCTTTTTCCCTGCAGGTCTCTGTCAGTGATAAAAATGCTGTCGAGGCGCGAGCTGGCCTGGGGCAGACCGGCGTTATGGTAGGAAAAGATTATCGCGGCAAGCGTGTGCTCGCGGTGGTGAACCGCGTGCCGGAACTCGGCTGGACCATCCTCTCGAAAATGGACTATGCCGAGACAATGTCTTCATGGATTCCAACGCTCGTGATAATCATAGTTTTCTTCTTCGTCGCGTTTGCCGCAATCCTCGCAGGCTCGTATGTGCTCTTCTCTACCCGCGCACTCTCCGCCTCCCGCTCGCGTCTCGAACTTCTCCAGCGCACCGAGCGCAGCGAGGCCTTGCTCAGCGCGATTCTCGAGCATGTCGATGCCCCTGTGGTCATAATCGATAAATCTTCCGCAATTCAATTCTCGAACCGGGCATTCAAAGAGCACTTCAATGATATCCTGCCAAACGACCTGAAAGCGCTCCAGCCGAGCCTGGACAAGGATGCGGGTGTACAGTCCCATAAACTCGAGCTCAGTGATGTAAGAGGAAAGGCCCTGCAGCTCTATGTCATGCCAATACATATACTTCTTGAGAAGCAGGAGTCACTTTTTGGCTATGTGATGCGCGATGTCACCGAGCTTGAATCCGCGCTTGAGCAGGTACAGCGGCTCAACCGGGACCTCGCCCAGAAAGTGGAAGCGCAGACAAAGCGCATTCTTGAGGCCAACGAGGAACTGCGCACCATTGCGTCCGCGATTTCCCATAATTTGGCGACGCCGCTGCGCGCTGTTGAGTCATTCAGTGAATTGCTTGAGACCAAGGCCTACGATCAGCTCGACGCTGAAACCTCGGGTTATGTGTTGCGCATTCGAAAAGCGTCCGCGAACATGGCAACTCTCACCGATGACTTGATGATGTTTCTGTCGCTCGATTCCATTGTGCTCGCACATGATGAATTCAATTTCAGCCTCGCGGCGCAAGACATCACATCGGATATTATCAGGCGGAGCCCCAAACGGCGTTATCAGATTACCATCATGCCTAGCCTGAAGGTGCATGGAGACAGCGCGCTTCTAAAAACGGCCCTTCGCAATGTCATTGAAAATGCCTTCCAGCATTGCTCGGACAACACAGTTGCCTCAATCGAGATCGGGAAATATGGCGAATCCGGCATATTTGTCAAAGATAACGGCATTGGAATGACGTCCGACGAAATCAATTCAATTTTAAAACCACTATCAAAAACTGAGACCAAAAACTATGTCCCCGGCCTTAGCGTCGGGCTCACCATCACCAAAAAAATCGTCGAGCTCCATGGCGGCAGTCTTGAAATTGAAAGCGAACTGGGCAAGGGCACGACGATTCGCTTCAAATTTTAGGCATTTCGCGAAGCCCGGGCCCTGCTGCCCTATTGCCGACCCAGATACTGTGAAAGCCCGTCCAGAAGCATTTCGATCGCAATCGCCGTCAGCACGAGGCCCATGAGCCGCTCTATCGCCGAAAGCGCCCGCGGGCCGAGCCACTCCTTCAATTTGTCCGACATAAAAAACGAGGCCATCGTCACCAGTATCGCGATAAAAATCGCACCCACCCATTCGAGACTGCGCGAAGGATCCGATTTCATGAGAAGCATCACATAGGTGATCGCGCTCGGCCCCGCGATCAGCGGAATCGCGACCGGCACGATAAAGGGTTCGCCCTCGATTTCATCCTCGACGAGCTTGCCTCCCGTGCCCGGGAAAATCATATTGAGCGCGATCAAAAAGAGGATCACCCCTCCCGAAATGCGCAAAATATCGTCCGAAAGACCCAGCGCGCTTAAAAACACCTCGCCAAAGAACAAAAATCCCACCAGCACCAGAAACGCGATCAGGCACTCCCGAAGAATCACCAGCGGCCGCCGCGCCTGCGGCACATTCTTGAGTGAAGCAATGAACAGAGGAATATTCCCGAGCGGGTCCGTAATCAGAATGAGAAGAATGGTCACTGAAAGAAAACTCTGCTTCATGCAGCCGCCTCCTTGCCCGAAACTCTCGCTTCGCGCGAAACACTGAACACCGAGGACACCGCGACCGCGGCGACAATGATGACGCCACCCAAAACGGCTCGTCCCGTAGGCTTCTCGCCGATGGCAAGAAATACCCATACCGGATTGAGCGCGGGTTCGATGATGGCGATGAGCGAGCTTTGAATCGCGCTGATGCGCACGATGGCAAAGCTGAAAAAGACCGCGGCGAACCCGATCTGCACAATGCCGAGGCCGAAAATCGCGGCGATGGATTTCGCGTTCATCACGGGCGCGGGTAAAAAAAGTGAAATAAAAAGCGCAACGACGGCGGTCATTCCGTGGCCAAGCAAGAGCGATTCGATCGGCGAACCCGCTTTCTGTCGCCGCATGAAGAGAATGTGAATCGCGAATGTCATACCGGACAGCACCGCCGCAATATCGCCCGCCAGATGCCCAAGGCTCAAAGAGTCCGCAAAAAACAGGCCCATTCCAATGACAATCGCGACAAGGGCGCCCACCTGCTCGGGGAGCGGTCGTTCTCCCAGCATAATTCCAGACAACAGCATGACATACACGGGCGCACCGTACTGCAGGAGAATCGCGTTTGCGCTCGTGGTGTGCTTGTTCGCGTAGACAAAAAGCAGCATGGTGAACGAATAGGCCACGGCCGCGATGATTTGATTCTTGCTGAAGTTCAGCTTCGGCCTGCGCACCACGGCGAGGATGAACAGCGCCGCGACGAGGCTCCGCGCGCCGGCGATCGTCACGGGGTGCCAATCCACAAGCTTTATGAAAAGACCGCCGAGGCTCCAGCAAAGCGCGGTCGCCACCATAGCCATAATGCCTTTGATATCGCGCTTCATATGTATTCTCCGGTTTCAGCGCTCGAGTTTGCGATACACGATGCGGTGCGGACGGTCCGCGTCGATGCCGAGTCGCTGGCGGCGCCACTCGGCGAATTCCGACCAGTTGCCGTCGTACCATATCACTTCCGAATCGCCCTCGAACGCCAGAATGTGCGTGCACACCCTGTCGAGGAACCATCGGTCGTGACTCACCACCATCGCAGCGCCCGCGAAATCGTCGAGTGCCTCTTCGAGGGCGCGCAGCGTGTTCACGTCGAGGTCGTTCGTCGGCTCGTCGAGAAGAAGCACGTTCGCGCCTTCCTTTATCATCAGGGCGAGGTTGAGCCGGTTGCGTTCGCCGCCGGAGAGGATGCCGACCTTTTTCTGCTGATCGGCGCCGGTGAAGTTGAACCATGCGCAGTAGGCGCGGCTGTTGACCTCGGTGCGCCCGCCGAGCGAAATCATGTCGTGGCCATCGGAGAGCGTTTCCCACACGGTTTTGTCCGGGGCGAGGCGGGCGCGCATCTGGTCGGCATAGGCGAGTTTGACCGTATCGCCGAGGCGGAGCGAGCCGGAGTCCGGTTTTTCCACGCCCGCGATCATATTGAGCAGTGTGGTCTTGCCCGCGCCGTTCGGCCCGATGATGCCGACGATCGCGCCAGGCGGCACCGAAAAATCGATATCCTCGAAGAGCACGGTATCACCGAATGCCTTGAAGAGTCCCACGGCCTCGATGACGATATCGCCGAGGCGCGGGCCGGGCGGAATGACGAGGCGTACGTCGCGGATCTTTTCCTTCGTGTCTTCGGCCAGGAGGCGTTCGTAGCGGTCGATGCGCGCCTTGCTCTTGGCGTGGCGGCCCTTCGGACTCATCGCGATCCACTCGAGTTCGCGGCCCAGGGTGCGGGCGCGCATGGATTCGCCCTTTTCTTCCTGTTCGAGGCGCTGGCGCTTCTGTTCGAGCCACGAGGAGTAGTTGCCCTTCCATGGAATGCCCTCGCCGCGGTCGAGTTCGAGTATCCAGCCCGCGACATTTTCAAGGAAGTAGCGGTCGTGCGTGACCGCTATCACCGTTCCCTGATATGAGCGAAGGTACTGTTCGAGCCACGCGATGGTCTCCGCGTCGAGATGGTTGGTCGGCTCGTCCAGAAGCAGGATGTCCGGTTTCTGGAGCAAAAGCCGGCAGAGGGCGACACGCCGGCGCTCACCACCCGAAAGCGTATCGACCACCTGATCGGCGGGCGGGCAGCGCAGTACGTCCATGGAAAAGTCGAGCCTGGCATCGATGTCCCACGCCTCCAGCGCATCCATTTTTTCCTGAATCTCGGCCTGTTTTACGGCAAGTGCGTCGAAATCCGCGTCAGGGTCGCCAAAAGCCTCATTGACGCGCTCGAACTCCGCGTGGAGGTCCATGACTTCCTGCACGCCCTCGGCGACCACCTCGCGCACGGTCTTGCCGGGCTCGAGGCGCGGCTCCTGCGGCAGAAAGCCGATCGTGTAGCCCGGCGCGCAGGCCACTTCCCCCGAAAACTCGGTATCGAGCCCGGCCATGATCTTCAGAAGGCTAGATTTCCCTGAACCGTTGAGGCCGATGACACCTATCTTTGCGCCATAGAAATACGAAAGGCTGATATCTTTGAGTACCTGCTTCGTGCCATAGCGCTTTGAGAGCCGGTACATGGAATAAATGATTTTCTTGTCGTCTGTTGTGGGCATGGGCACACTATACCGGAAAAAGGTGTTTCGGGTCAGGGGGCCCCGGGGAAGGCGGAAGCCCTCGGGCGTGTCAGTGCGTCCCCCTGCCGCATGCTATACTACCGTCATGCCAAGTGAACAGACGCTGCGTATCATACGTGCCATCCGCGCCGTGCCGCCCGGCAAAGTCGCCTCATATGGGCAGATCGCTGTGATTGCCGGGCACCTCCGCGGCGCGGGCGGGGCGCGCGATGTGGTGCGCATCCTCGTCTCGATGTCGGAGAAAGAGAATCTTCCCTGGTGGCGGATCGTACGCAAGGATGGAACCATCGCGCTGTCGCCCGGAGATGGCGCGGAACTTCAGCACGCGCTCCTCGTTCGGGAAAAGGTTCGCTTCGATGCTTCGGGAAAAGTTGTCGCGGCTTGCTTTTGGGGCGGGCGGTCGGAAACCTGATCGAACCGCCGCGCGCTGTGTATATCAGAGGCAGGGACGACTGGTCTCCGCCTGACACTATCAGTCCCAGTTCGTCAGATTCGGCGCTTCAATTTCCTTGAAATAGCGTACGGTACCTACGCGCAGCTCGCTCGTCGCGTCATCGTCGCAGACGAGAATCGCCTTCGGATGCAATTGCAGACAACTGATTGTCCACATGTGGTTGACGCCCATTTCGACCGCGTGCCGAAGCGCCCTCGCCTTCTCGATACCCGAAACCATGATGAGCACTTCGCGGGCATCCATAATCGTACCCATGCCGACGGTGAGCGCATGCGAGGGCACTTTTTCAGGATCACCGTCAAAAAACCGCGCGTTCGCGAGCTTTGTGTCGCGGGTCAGCGTTTTGATGCGCGTCCGCGATGACAGCGAGGATCCCGGCTCATTGAAGGCGATGTGCCCATCCGCGCCGACACCGCCGACAAACAGGTCGATGCCCCCCGCCTGCTTTATCGCCTCTTCATAGCGCCTGCACTCTTTATCCAAATCCGGCGCCATGCCATCGGGGATATGGACGTTCTCTTTTTTTATATCAATATGAGAAAATAAATTATCCCACATAAAATAGTGGTAGCTGCGTTCATCCTTTGAGGGGAGCCCGACATATTCATCCATATTGAATGTGACGGCATTTTTGAAACTGACCACGCCGGCCTTGTTGAGACGAATCAGTTCATTGTACATGCCAAGAGGGGTCGATCCCGTGGGAAGTCCCAGCACGAAAGGCGTATTCCCCTGATGTTCGTTGATGCGCCGCACGACATGGTGCGCGGCCCAGCGCGACACGAAATCATAATTGTTCTGGACAATGACCCTCATCGTATCCCCCTCGTCGCCGGCCGCAGGCTCATCGCGCGCTGCGCCGATATTTTATTATGCCATCGATAATTGTCATCTGCGCTTCGAATTTGTTGTTTGCGAGCAGAAGGTCGGCCTGGAAGCCCGGGCTGATCATGCCCCGCCGGCGCAGCCCGAAGATCCGGGCCGGATTCGCGCTCGCCATTTTTACCGCGCTTTCGAGCGGCACACCGAAGCTGATGAGGTTGCGCACGCCTTCGATCATGGTGAGGGAACTGCCGGCTATGACGCCGTCGCTCGCGCGAAAAAAGAGATTGTTCGTCAGGTATACTTCCTCTTCATTGGCGAACATCGGCGCATCGGTCGCCTGCTTTGTCGGCTTCAGCGAATCCGTGACGAGCACGATGTTGCCTTCCGGCTTATCCCTGAAGAGCAGACGAATCAGGTCGGGGTGCACGTGGAGGCCGTCGGCGATGATCTCGCAGGAGAGGTCAGGCTGAATCAGCACCGCGCCGACCGCGTTGGGGTTGCGGTGGTGGAGCCGGCTCATGGCGTTGAACATGTGCGTCGAATGCCTGATTCCGGCCTGCATGCCCTCGATCATGTTTTCGTAGCTTGCGTCGGTGTGGCCTGCCTGCAGCACAATGCCGAGCCTGTTGCAGAAGAGCGCGAGTTCGCGCATGCCTTTGAGCTCGGGCGCGACCGTCATGCTGACGATGTGGCCTTCCGAGGCATCCCAGAGGCGCTGCATGAGGCCCAAGTCCACAGGCCGGACAAACTCGACCCTCTGCACGCCGAGCTGGGCGGGCGAAATAAAGGGACCTTCCATGTGGACCCCGATGATTTCGGCCCCCTCCTCGCGCCCCATCGCCGACACGATCGCGCGGACGGCGCGCAGCATGTCTTCTTCGGGCATGGGGTAAATTGTCGGCACAAAAGAAGTCACACCCCAGGCAGGAAGCATTTTGCTCATCCCGAGAATGGAATCGGCAGACATGTCTTCCGTGCCGTATCCTCCGATCCCATGGATGTGCGTATCGATAAGACCCGGGGTAAGGTAGGCACCTTCCGCGTCGATCAGCTCGACATCGGGCGCGAATGTCTTCTGGGCAAAGCGCCGTTCGGAAAAAATGTCGGCGATCAAATTGCCTTCCACAAGCACCGCACTGCGGTCCATGCGCGCATAGCCCGCAATGACGGTCGCGTTATGAATGCAAAAGGCTGATCCCATAACCCCGCTCACTCGGACCCTTATTCCGTCGCGCCCGAAGTCGCGTCGGAACTGGCTTCCGGGGACGCCTCTGGGGTCTCGGCTGGCTGCTGAGTTTGATCGTCAGTCTGAGAAGAACCCGCCTCCGGAGTTTCGGCTGGCTGCTGAGACTGGTCACCCGGCACGGCACTGGCATCAGGCGCCGATTGTTGTTGCAGGAATTGGTTCCACTCATCCTTGAGCTGACTGATAACCAGGAAAACCTGATTGTCTTTATCGTACACGGTACCGAACCGTTTTTCCGCCTCTTCGATATCGGCCATTGCCAGTTTGAGATCATCCACCGACTGCGCGGTCTGCGCATACATCAATGCCCGATAGAAGGCCAAAGTACCCACGGCCATGTCGTCGTTCGTATATTTCTCAAGCGAGCGATTGAGATAATCGAAACCGGATTGCGGATCCTGCACATTGAGCCATGTCGAAATCAAGGAGCGGACGACATTCGGATCCACATTGAATTTTGCGGTCACGTCATCGGCCACCGCGTTTGCTTTTTCGGGAGTCCCCATGCGAACCTCAATCAAATGCTGAATCAGCATCGGCACATACTCATCAGGGAAACGCGCGATCATCGCTTCCACATATGCATCGGTCTTCTGGACATCTCCGGCATTGAGGCCGGCCTTGATTCCTTCCACGAAAGCATTATAGGTGGCATCGGAAGCGTCGGGATTGGCCAGCACTTCGTCTACGATCGGGTATACCTGATCGAATTTACCCTGATCATTGAGTGCGCTTGCGAGGCTGACGGAGAAATTCGGATTTTCAGGATATGCGGCAATCGCTTTTCTGAGCACTGTCTCCACAGCATCGTACTGCTGAAGATTGAGGAGGAGCTCGGCTTGATTTGAAAGGCTTTTTTCGGTGTAGGTATCGTAGGCAAGCGCCCTGTCGTAATTTTCGACCGCCTTTTGCTGGACGGCCTGGCTCTCCAGAATCCAGTTGTCGCCATATTCATGGTTGACCGTGTAAAGATAGTTCCCAAGCTCATAGGAGAGGACTGGCGGCACGGCTTCTCCGGATTTCTCGAGGGCGTCGGCCAAGTCGACCGGATTGAAGTCCGCTATGGTCTGTTTTTCGGGTGGATTGGTCCTCATTTCATCGAGGTTCTGTCCTTCGGCAAGGTCTACGAACCCAAAACTGACGAGCATGCCATTCGCCACATTCCCCTCAAGCGCAAGGCGAATTTTCTCGGCAAGCACGTAGCCGTCCTTATTTTCCGGATCGAGGGCGGCAAGCAGGTTCCAGGCTTTGGACCACTGACCTTTTGACTGCAAAAGCCGGGAAGCATCGAGCGCTTCCTTGGTCTGCTGCGCTGCATCCGCATAGAAGGTCGCAGGTGTCTGTGATTCCTGCGCACCAAGAAGCGCTATCGCGGCGATAAACACAAACGCGAAAACTGCGAAACGTTTCATGAACGACTCCTTAGCATTGAGGAAAAGATAAACTCACACTATGTGAGAGAATACTTATGTTTCTCCTAAAAGGCAACGGCTGGCGCGTCGCATTCCCGGGCAAACAAAGCTATTGATATTGAACAAATATGGCAAAGGCTGGTATCATGCCGTCCGGCAGATTTTGCCATTTTTTCAGAAGAATTCGCGCGCATCGGCGGGAGTACTCCATGTGGCAATTGCACAACAGGCGGGCGTTTTGGGATACATCGGCAGGTCAACAAATTCTTACGTTAGATTTAATCTTTCGTAAAATTTCGGATGCGCAGCGCATCTTCGTCGGTCGGGCGGCACAGCGAGGCGTCGAACTCTCCTGCCCTCCAGACTGCGGCGCTTGCTGTCATGGCTTCATGCCGGACGTGCTCCCTGTCGAGGCGGACTACATCGCTTTCTTTCTTTTAATCAACCAGAACAATCCCGGCGACGGCCCGGAAGGACATTTCAGTCTCCTCTCGCCGAGCACGCCGGCCAGCCCCTCGCCCTGCCCTTTCTACGCTGCCGACAGACCCGGCGCCAATTGTCGCATCTATGAGGCCCGCCCTCTCATCTGTAGGCTCTTCGGTTTTTCAGGGACGAAGACCAAAAATGGTGGCACCGCGTATCGCCTGTGCCGCCACATGCCCACGCCCCGGGGGTTCCCCGGACGCTCGCCCACCCAAGAGGCCCTCCAGCGCGCCATTGGGACGCTCCCTCCGCTCATGAGCGATTTTTCCATAGGAATACTCGCTATCGATCCTTCGAGGGCCTCGGAGAGAAAACCGCTCGTGGAAGCGCTGCCGCCCGCCCTCGCCCGGATTTCGGCCACCTTGCATTATTGCCCGGAAGAACCAAACGCGGCCTAGCGCCTCGTGTGGCTTGCGCATTCGTCATTGGATGATTAGTCTTTTATCGACATGAGTCGCAAATATGTGGTGGTCGCCGGAAATATCGGCGCGGGGAAATCGACGCTCGTCAGTCTGCTGGCGGAACACTTGGGCTTCATCGCCTATTTCGAGCCAGTCCTGGAGAATCCTTTTCTCAAGGATTTCTATGCCGACATGCGGCGCTGGGCCCTCCAGAGTCAGCTTTTCTTCCTGTCGCACCGCGCCACCATGCACCAAAAACTGAGCGCCGATACTCACTCCGTCGTCCAGGACCGCTCGATTTACGAAGACGCCGAGGTATTCGCAAAAAATCTCTATGTACAAGGCAATATGGAAAAACGCGAGTGGCTCGTATATCAGGACCTCTACCGGACTCTCACCGAAATCTTGCCGCATCCGAGCCTCGTCATCTACATCCGCGCTTCCGTGCCCACCCTGCAGACCCGCATCGCACAGCGGGGACGCGACTTCGAGTCGGCAATTCCCGACGCGTACCTCGAAGGCCTCAATGTGCTCTATGAAGAGTGGATTTCGTCGTTTACCATGGCTCCGGTTCTGACCATTCCCGGCGACAGCCTCGATTTTGTCGCGGAATCGCGGGATCTGCAGGTCATTCTGAGGACGGTCACCAAGAGGCTCGAAGATAATCAACCCTATTTATTTCCTTATGAGATGTAGAAAGTTTTTGTTTATCGATTATGAATTATCAAGCCCACCTGTTTAAAATCGAACGGTAGCGCTCCGCCACTTCCGTCGCGACATCCTCCCATGTGCGGCACAATGTCTTTTGGGCGTGATCAGCGATTTCCGCAAGCGCTTCTTTATCCGAAAGCGCGCTCACTACAGTTTGCGCATAGGAAACAGTATCTTCAGCAGAAAGAAAACCATTTTCCCCATCGTGGACAAAGACTGCCGCGTCTGAGCCTTGAATCAGAATAGAAGGTGTTTTCATTGCTGCCGCCTCCCGAACCACCAAGCCAGAAGTGTCGTAGAGCGAAGGGAAGAGAAACACATCGGCTCTTGCATATATCGCTTTCAGCAATTCTCTGTCATAGACAACCTCATGAAAAATGACTTTATTCGAAATTCCAAGCTGCCGCGCGAGATCGATGAGAGATTCCTTCGCATAGCCCTTGCCGACAAAGACCATGCGGAAGTTCGGAAGCGCGTCCATGATTGAGGGCAACGACCGGACCAGAAGTTCAAGATTTTTTTCCAGGATATGCTGGCCCACAAAGAGGCCTACAAGATATTCCTCGGGCAGACCGAGATGCTCCGCCCCGCTCGTCCGATAAGGGGCTATATCATCAAGAGGCTCAAAATCGATGCCGTTTTCAACCACGTCATAGGGGCCCTTGTAGCCATACTC
This sequence comes from Spirochaetaceae bacterium UBA6243, assembly GCA_002441395.1. Taxonomy (GTDB): domain Bacteria; phylum Spirochaetota; class Spirochaetia; order Treponematales; family Rectinemataceae; genus Rectinema. Next base: position 41,445 of record DJVZ01000062.1, read on the forward strand.
GCGGAGCGTTTGTGCCACAGATTCCTGGGGGACCCAGACATGATCGACGTTATAATAGAATTCCACAATTCGCTTGATCTGATCGTGTACAATAGCTTTTATCGCAATTGCACGGGTAAGATCATCCCTATACTTTGAATGAAATGTAGCAATGATTGGGACATGCTTGCCCCGTGCGACCCGCAGCGCAAGCTTGCCCGCGGCGAATGGCGAATGCGCGTGGACAATATCAAAATCCCTGTTCTTTAAAACAGATCGGAGTCGAATATCAAAATCAGGAAAGCCAATGCGGTATGGCGGGCGCACGACCGTCGGCAGCGACAGGAATCGAATCACCGGAAATGGATCGGTATCTTTATAATTAGGAACGAATGGAGTAATAACGTACGTTGGACCCAGTTTTTTTCTCAGCCAATATGCATAGTTGCGAACGGTGACGGTGACCCCGTCGATGATCGGAATATATCCGTCATTAAAGAGGCCTGTAACAATTTCGTCCATCCAGACTAAAATATACGGGGCGCTTATAAAAGTCAACAAAAGGCAAATTTCATTGACTTCTGCTTTCTTCTTGTATTACCATGATGCTATATAAGAGGTATACTATGGCAAAAGCAGTATTTTCTGTCGCCCTCGCTTTTGCGCTTTCGGCAGTTCCCGGGTTCTCTCAGAGCTGGCCGGAAGGCAAGACATCCGATCGATTCGATACGGGAAACGGCGAGCTGGAAATTGTCTTTTTGGGTCATGGGTCGCTCATCCTCGTCTATAAAGGCTCTTACATCTACATAGACCCGGTGAGCCAGTATGGCGATTTTTCCAAATATCCAAAGGCCGATCTCATTCTGGTCACCCACGAGCACGGAGACCACCTCGATCCGAAAGCCATCGCCGCGCTGAGTAAAAATGGAACGAGAATTCTTCTGCCGGAAGCCTCGCGCAAAAAGCTGGGCGCGGGAGAAGCGCTGCAACATGGTCGCCCGCTCGATGTCGCGGGAGTCACCTTGCTGGCGGTGGCGGCGTACAATGTTACCTCAGGACGGATGATCTATCATCCCAGAGACCGTCTGGACAACGGCTATGTAATTACCGCGGATTCTCTGCGCGTCTATGTCGCGGGCGATACTGAACCAATACCGGAGATGGCGAATCTGGGCCACGTCGATATCGCGTTCCTGCCCATGAATCAGCCTTACACCATGACGCCGGAACAGGCCGCCGCCGCGGCGAGGGTCATCAAGCCAAAAATTCTCTATCCTTATCATTTCGGTTCGACGGATACGGGCGCCTTGACAAAACTGCTCGCGAACGACAAGAAAATCGAAGTCAGAATTCGAAATCTTCAATAGAAAGAAAAATATGAGCCAAAAAACGAACCAAAAATCGACCGGAGTGCCGCGCGCTCCCCACGAACCTTCGCGTTCTGACTCGAAAACCATCGAATCGGCGACCGAAGTCCTCGAGGGCACAAGCAAAAAAGGCTTTGTGGCGAGAATTTTGCCCTTTATGGGGCCCGCGTTCATCGCGAGCGTGGCCTACGTCGATCCCGGGAACTTCGCGACAAACATCTCCGGAGGCGCCCAGTTCGGCTATCTCCTGCTGTGGGTCATCGTGGCGAGCAACCTCATGGCGATGCTCATCCAGGCGCTCTCCGCGAAGCTGGGCATCGCGACGGGGAAAAATCTCGCCGAGCACTGCCGCCTGCGCTACAGGCGAGGAGTCGTCATCGGGCTCTGGATTCTCATGGAGCTCGTCGCGATGGCGACGGACCTGGCTGAATTCCTGGGCGCGGCGGTCGGCTTCAATCTGCTGTTCGGCATTCCGCTCTGGGCAGCGGCCATTTTGACAGGCGTGACCACGTTCATCATTCTTGGACTGGAGCGCTATGGATTCCGATCGCTGGAAGCGGTCATTACGGGCTTCGTCTCCGTCATCGCGATCAGCTATATCATCGAGATTTTTCTCGGAAAGCCCGATTGGGGCCAAGTCGCGCATCACGCCGTTATTCCTGAATTCAAGGGTCAATCGAGTATTATTCTCGCGGCAGGCATTCTTGGCGCGACGGTCATGCCGCACGCGATCTATCTGCACTCTTCGCTCATGCAGAACCGCGTGGTCGTGCATGAGCCGGCGCTTTTAAAAAGGCTGTTCCGCTATGAGATTATCGATGTCGTGGTGGCGATGGGCGTCGCGAGCCTGGTGAACGGCGCAATGCTCATTATGTCGGCGGCAACCTTTCATGCGCAGGGCATGACCCAAGTCGGTACACTCGAAGAGGCCTATCGTACGCTTGAACCACTGCTCGGCAAGGCAGCAAGCTGGGTCTTTGCGATTTCGCTTCTGTTCTCGGGCCTTTCCTCGGCATCGGTCGGGACGATGGCGGGACAGATCATCATGCAGGGATTCATGAATTTCGAAATCCCCGTGTGGGTGCGCCGCATTATCACGATGATACCGTCAATCGTGATCATCGCGCTTGGAGTCGATCCGACCAAGGCCCTCGTCATCAGCCAGGTTCTCCTCAGTTTCGGGCTGCCGTTCGCGATTATCCCGCTCATCTCCTTTACAAGTGACAAAAAGCTCATGGGCGTGCTTGTAAACAGAAAGAGTACTAAAATCCTGGCGATATGCGTGGCGGGAATAATTCTTGCGCTGAACGTGTATCTTCTCTATGTGACGTTTACGGGAGGCTGAGAGGTGTACAAGAAAATCATGGTGCCGCTCGATGGTTCGAGCGCCGCGGAAACCGCACTCCCCTGGACAATATATCTGGCAAACGCCTTTCAGGCGGGGATTGTGCTTTTTCATGCGATAGAAAAAAATCCGCCAGAGCAGATTCACGGCGAGGCGCATCTTGCGAATATGGAGGAAGCGTCGGCGTATCTCGAGAGCATCAAGAATTCGCTGCACAATGTGTTTCATTTCAAAGGTGACATTTCGACCCATGTCCATCTCGAGGAGACGACAGACGTAGCAGCCAGCATCGCCATGCACATGAAAGAGTTGAGACCGGACCTTGTGGTGATGTGTTCTCACGGCAGAAGCAATTTCACTCAGGCTTTCATCGGCTCGCTGGCGACAAAAGTGATAGGCCTCGGCGAAGTGCCTGTCTTTCTTGTAAAGTCTCACGAGAGCGAAAAATCCACAGGAACCGATGCGGTCGGCCCTTCAATTTCCAATGTGGTCGTTGCGCTTGACAATGCGTCGATTCACGATAAAGCAATACGTTACGCAGAAGAATTTGTGCAAGAGACGGGTGCGCGGCTTGTGCTTTTCTCGGCCGTTCCCCGCTTTGGTTCCCTCAAAGGCAAAGATGGGGGTTGGGGGCTCATGGCGCCCGCGACTTCCTCGGCACTGCTCGACATCGAAGAAGAAAAGATGCGCCAGCATCTCGACGAACATCAGAAAAGCCTTGCTGCGCGGGGCGTCTCAAGCTCGAACGCCGTCGTCCGCGGCGACCCGGCGCGCAAAATCGCGCAGGAAACAAAAAAACTGGAGCCGTGCCTCATTGTGCTCGGAACGCACGGGCGCTCCGGCATGGGGGCTTTCTGGAAAGGAAGTGTGGCCGCAAAGGTCGTATCGCTGACTGATTCGCCAATTTTGCTTGTGCCGCTCCACGAATGAAGCCCGATCTTGCCGCGGCTGAACAGATTTCATATCTTCTACAATAGAATAACGTATTCCGGAGGATAAAAATGGCAACCATCACATTTAAAGGCAATCCCGTCCACACGATTGGAACCCTACCCCAAAAAGGAACGAAAACCCCTGATTTCAAGCTTACGGGCGCCGATCTCGGCGATGTCGGCCTTGCCACCTATGCGGGCAAAGTCAAAATCTTGAATATCGTACCGAGCCTCGATACCGGTGTCTGCGCCGCGAGCGCGCGCGCCTTCAACAAGGCAGCGGCATCGCTCGGCGATGTCGTCATTCTGACCATCAGCCGGGATCTGCCCTTTGCGCAAAAGCGCTTCTGCGAAGCCGAAGGCATCGACAAGGTCGTCACGCTTTCCGAACTGCGCGACAGAGAGTTCGGCAAAGCCTATGGCGTCGAAATGATCTCGGGGCCGCTTGCCGGCCTCTTGTCGCGCGCAGTCGTCGTACTCGATCGCGGCAACACCGTGACCTACACTCAGCAAGTCCCTGAAATCTCCCAGGAACCGGATTACGAGAGCGCCCTCGCGGCCGCGAAAAAGGCGCTGTAGTACACTCAGTCTTCTGCCGGGGCAATCTTAAGCGATCCCCGCGCGGCGAGGCTCCGCTCTACCGTGAGTGCTGTAAGCCAGGCCGTTTCGCGGGGATATTCAGTTACACTGTCCGTCAATTTTTCGGAATCTTCCGGAGAAGAGGCCAATTCCCCGGCCCACGCCCGCACATTCTCCCCCTTCATGATCTCGTGCACAAAATCGACCTTTATACGGGAGAACCTCTGTCCTTCGCGAAGAGGCGCAGCGTCACAGAGCCAGTTGATGAAGTGCGCGTTGTTGACGTGCCCGTTCTGGTCGATATGACGCGTGCGGGATTCTATTGAAAAAGACTGGCGGAAGCCGCCGGCCACCACATTGTCCGTCTTTTCATCGGCCGGTATGCCTTCAGTAGCCCCGCCCTCACTCGCGATATGCTGGCTCAACGCCTTGAACGAGGGATCATCGATACCGGGCGCGAGGTCATCGAATGGCCAGGGGTAGTCGGTCGAGAGATCGAGGGGAAGCGTGCGCTCCGGCCGCATCACCCGGCGCGTTTTCATGTCCACCACAATGTATTCGTACATCGCGCCGGCATATTTCGTGCCGTGGCCATCAACGAGTTCCAGGCAACGCAGAGCGAAGAGCTTCCGTGTACCCACAGGCCAGGTCCGGGCAACCACCGTCTGTCCCGCCTGCGGCATCGAGTCGATGCGGATGTCGATCCGAGAAAGCATCCATGTGAGACCGCTGGCCCACATGTCCTCCATGCCAATACCTAGCTGCGAAGCATGCGCTCCAGCCGCCTCCTGAAAGAAATTCGCGAGCGCAAAGGGTTTCAGCGGACCACCGTAACCACAATCATATCCTCTTATGACATATTGAATTTCAAGCGGTTTTATCATTGTTGCTTCCTTTTGAATATGACGACAAAATACCGTGAAAGTGCCTTTATTGTAACCCTTTCATGCCGATTGAAAAAGTCTCGCCGACATAGAAGGGCAGGCGCATGCTTGGCGAAGGCCGGCGGCCGGCACGCCCTCCCATGCGCCCCCGAGCAACTTCCGCCCCGCAGACACCAAAATTCATGGTATAATGGTGACCATGTGTGGCATTGTTTCACTCGCCTACAAAGACGAAAATCCTTCGATGGGAAAAGAGGCCGAGGCGCTTTTAAAACGCCTCGAGTATCGAGGATATGATTCGACAGGCGCTTCCTTTATCGGCGACGACAAACGCATCAGCCTGCGCAAGCAGGTCGGAGCTCCGTCCAAAGTATGCCCGCTTTTGCACATCGACACTTTCAGCGGCCAGCGTTTCATCGGACAGGTGCGCTGGGCAACCTACGGTTCCGTCACCGACATCAACAGCCAGCCCCACCATGTGAGCTGCAAAATCGAGCTTGTCGGGGCCCACAATGGCAACATCTCGAACACCGATACGCTGAAAACCTGGCTCAGCGCGCGTGGCCACGCGGTCGTCTCCGACAACGACGGCGAAATCATCGTCCACCTCATCGAGGAACACTATGCGGCCGCACAATCCCTCGCGAGCTCCGAACTCGCATACCTGCGCAAGGCGTACGCGAACGCGGGCCTCGCGGAAGGGGTGCCCGACGGCGTGCTCCGCATGATCGAAGCGATCCGCAAAGCGGAATCCCTCACGGAAGGCTCGTATGCCGCGGCCATCGCCGACCCGGAACTTCCGGGCGTATTCGCGATAAAATCAGGGTCTTCACTCTACGCGGGCGTGGGCAGCGATTCGCATGGCGACTTTATCGTGCTTTCCTCGGACCTCACAAGCGTGCTCTCGAAGACACGCGCGCTCATTCCCCTCTCCGAAGGCGAAGGCATCTGGTTCACCGAAAATCAATATCTTGTATTCAGCCTTCAAGGTCAGCCATTTTTCTCACATCCGCGGCTCAAACGGTCGAAACTCTCAATCAAGGATACACAACTTTCGCCTGAATATCAGCACTACATGGAGCAGGAAATTTCCTCGGGCCCGAACAACATCACACAGGTACTGCGCTATTATTTCCGCGATCCTTCCCTTGAGCCGCTTTCCGAGCTCTTCGAGGAACGCAAGGATGACTGCAAGGAAACCTCGGACATAATCGCGTCGCTTTCCGAGCGGTTCGGCAACGACGCGCTTCTGGCCGGCATGCACGATGTATTCAACTCTTCTGCCTGGAATGAGATAGAAGCACGAGTTCAGAATGCGGGAGCGGCGCATTTTGTCAGCCGGAATTTCATCTCGGACGAGACTGAACTTCTGAAGGAGCTCGCCGCCCTCGATCCTCAGGCGCGTGACAAGCTCCTGCTCATGGACAAAGTGATGGTCTGGCGCAAGCGCCGCGCCGTGCTGCGCTACACGGGCGAACTGAAAAACGCCATTCACGAAGCCGCTCGCTCGGGCGGCAGAATATACCTCGTCGCGTCGGGCACATCCTACCACGCAGCCCTGACAGCCGCTTACTTCTTCAACGAAATGGCGCACATTCCGGTCTATCCCTGCAACCCGGGCACTTTCCGCTCGATGTACTTCAATTGCCTCGGCGCAAACGACCTCATCATAGGCATATCACAATCGGGCGAGACAAAGGACCTCGTCGACATCTTCCAGGACGTGAAAAAGGCAAACGCTTCGGTTCGCCTGGTGAGTATTGTCAACAACGAGAACAGCCGTATTCCGCAGGAGCTTTCTGATTTTTACCTGCCCCTGCTGTGCGGGCCGGAGATCGCCGTCGCGGCGACAAAATCCTTCACGAGCCAGGTCGCCATTCTCTACCTCATCGCGGCGAGCTTTTCCATGTCGGAACAGAAAATCCGCGAGAATCTGCTCAAGGCGAAAGACCTGATGACCGAGACCATCGAAACGCGGATGGGCGATATCGAGACTGTGGCCGCGCACCTCTTCGCGGCTTCCTCGATTCATATTCTGGGGACAGGGCTCATAGGGCTTGCGCGCGAAGGCGCGCTCAAAATCCGCGAAGTCGTGCTCAACCACACCGAAGGCTACGACGCCGCGGAATTCAAACACGGGCCGAATACCATCCTGGGCCGAAACACGATTCTTTCGCTCGCGGACCTCGCAAAGCTCGCGGGCAAGGAGCCGGTTTCAGGAATCACGAACGAGCTTTTCGAAAAGCTGACCAACAATTATCCGCTGGTGTTCATCTGCCCGCCCGAAGAGCGGGACAGGCGCATCACGATCAGCCAGATCCACACCCACAAGATCCGAGGCGCGGATATCGTGCTCATCGCTGAGCCGCAGCAGGAACTCGCGCTCGCGGTCGAAGGCAAACCGATGGGCATGGAAAAATACTGGTCGAAATACATTCCGCTGCCGCAGTCCGGCGAACCCTGTCTCTTCGTGTTCTCCGCGACGATTGTGCTGCAATATCTGGCGTACCGCATGTCGGTGCGCAAAATGGAGTGGCTCGATTCCCTCGGCATTCAGAACCACGGCGTGCATCCCGATGCGCCGAAAAACGTGTCGAAGTCCATCACCGTGGATTGAAGGGGCTCATGATTTCGCGATTCCTTATGTTATACTCTGGGGAATAACGTGGATTCTTTCAGGATCAATTCTGAACCATACGTCGCCGGTGTGCAAAGCGTTTTCCACCGGATTGAAGACATCTATCAGGAGTTCCTTTCCCAGCGCCTCGCCCCAATAGCGGATGCTTGAGCCCTCAAAAATATAATCCTTTATAGTGCCGCGGAAAACGTTTTCATCGCGGAAAGCTGCGGCCGGGGCCGGATGTTCGACTATCCGGATGCTTTCCGGTCTGATGCTCAGAGTGATTTTTTCACCCGGCAGGGGCGGATGTGCCGCCGGCTTGCCGGCAGGTTGTCTTTCCCTTACGGTGATCGTCGTTCCGCCCGTTTCCACCTCGACCCCCTCGTCCGAGACGGATCGCACCGTTCCGTCGATGAAGTTGACGGTGCCCACGAACGAGGCCACGAAGGCGTTGTCCGGCCGGTAATAGACGTCGGAGGGACTCCCTACCTGCATGATCTTGCCGCCCTTCATGATGGCTATCGTGTCCGACATGGCCAGGGCCTCCGCCTGGTCGTGCGTCACGTAGATGGTCGTAATCTTGAGCCGCTGCTGGAGCTGGCGAAGCTCTGCCCTGATGGAGACCCTCAGCTTGGCATCGAGGTTGGAGAGGGGTTCGTCGAGCAGAAGCACTTCCGGCTCCATCACGAGGGCCCTGGCGAGGGCGACCCGCTGCTGCTGGCCGCCCGAAATTTCCCCCGGCGTCCTGTCCAGGAGATTCTTTATGTCGAGGTAGCCCGCGGTCGTCTCGAGCTTCTTTTCTATTTCGTCCTGTGGCATTTTCCGTATCCGGAGCCCATAGGTGATGTTCTCCCGGATGTTCATGTGCGGGAAGAGGGCATAGTCCTGGAAGACCATGACCGCGTTCCGGAGATGGGAGGGGACGTCATTTACTTTTTTTTCGCCGATGAAGATTTCACCCTGTTCCACGTCGTAGAATCCCGCGATGGTGCGCAGAAGCGTCGTTTTCCCGCAGCCGCTCGGGCCGAGCAGGGTGGTGAAGCTTCCCTTCTCTATTTCCAGCGAAATAGTGTCGAGAACTTTTGTCTTTCCGAAACATTTGCTTACTTCACGAATAATTACGTGTGCCTGTGCCATTTTCTGCCACCTCAGGGTTTTATGCGATTCAAACTTTGAAGAACTGGACCTGTTTGCCCATTATCAGTTTTGCCAATCCGATCGTGCCGAAGGAAATGACCAGAAGCACACAGGTCAGGGCCGCCGCCTTGCCGTAGAAGCCATCGCTGACGAGATTCATGATGCTGAACGTCGCTACGGCGTTTTTCGATGTCGAGAGAAACACGATGACACTCAAGGTGGTTATCGCGCGGATGAACGACATTATGAAGGAAGAGAAAAACGGGCCTTTTATGAGCGGTATCTCAATTTCCCGGAAGATTCTCAGGCTCCCCGCGCCGAGATTGCTGGCCGCCTCGCTGAATGAAGGCGAGATTTGCTGGAAGGCGCCGATTCCCGTCTGGTAGCCCGTCGATATGTTCCAGAATATCATGCTCAGGATGATGATTGTCGCCGTTCCGTAAAGGTCGACCGGCGGCCTGGTGAATCCTATGGAATAGCCAATGCCGAGAAAAATACCCGGCAAGGCCGCAGGCAGCATACAGGTGAAGTCGACGAAGCGCCTGCCAGGGAATTTCTTGCGGGAAACCAGGAACGCCGCCGTCATGGAGAAAAGCGCGCTGGAGAAACCGGCTATGGCCGAATAGCTCAGGCTATGCACCAGTTCCTTCGAGCGGGTCGCTATTTCGGTTATGTACCGAGTCGTGAACGTCCAGTCGTATCCCCAGCCATTGACGAAGGCACCCACTATCAGTCCGACATAGACGAGCAGGACGAGGAGAGAGACGGCGGCGCAGACCGTGAACAGCACCCATTTCATCACTTTGCCGGTTTTCTGGATGTTGACCTGGGCCATTTTTCCCGTCACGGTCACGTAGGATTTCCTGCCGACCCAATAACGCTGCACGAAGAAAAGAACCAGGGAAGGAACGAGGAGCATGATGGAGAGGACCGCGGCCCCCGCTATGTCGGCCCAGCCTTCCACCCGCATCCATGCTTCGGTGGCCAGAACGGAGAAGCCGCCCGAAATCATGATGGGGTTGCCGAAGTCGGCCAGCACCTGTATGGCGACCAGAAGGGCGGCGCCCGCCACGCCCGGCCGGGCCAGGGGGAAGGTCACCGTGCGGAACAGGGTGAAGCCATTGGCGCCAAGATTCCTGCCCGCGTATTCGAGCATCGGCGAGATGGACTGAAGCACCCCCTCCATGACGAGGAAAGCCACGGGGAAAAACGCGATGGTCTGCGCGAGCCAGAGCCCGTGCCATCCGAAAATATTGACGTCGAGACCCAAAAGGCCTTTCGTTATGAGGCCGTTTCTTCCAAACATCATGATATAGCTGAACGAGACCATGAAGGGCGGAGAAAAGAGCGGAAGCAGGGTGATGAACTTGAAAGCCTTTCGTCCCGGCACATCGGTCCGCGTGACCGTGTATGCAAAGACAAAGCCGATGAGCGTCGCCGAGAGCGTGGACAGGACGAGCATCATGAGGCTGTTCAGCGCCGTCCGCATGTAGCGGGCATTGTGGAAAACGGAGACGAAGTCGTTCGCCTTTGGATAGAAAAACACTTCCACGATGGGATACACGACAAATGCCAGCAGGCAGAAAACGATAAAAAAGATCAGTAGGGACAGCGGCCTTTCCCGCACGCGGTGTTTCATACAGCTTCCTCTATGCCGTACGGCAGCCCCGGGCTGTCTGGCAGTCGGGGCGCCATACGTCTCTCGTACCTCTTGAGATTTTGGGACCAGTTACTTTCCGGTGATTTCCGACCACTGCTTCTTCCAGCGGTCGACGTTGACGGCTGCCGCCTTCAGGTCCCAAGGGGCAAGTTTGAGCTGGTCAAATGGGGGAACGCCGGCGGGCATCTCGACATCGGCGCGCACCGGGTAGCGGAAGCCATTTTTCGCATTGATTTTTCCGGCCTGGGGCGACAGAAGGAAGTCGATGAATTTCTTTGCCGCATCGGCGTGAGGAGCGCCCTTCAGGATGGAGCCGCAGCCGATTTCGAACCCGGTGTCCTTGGGAAACACGACGGTGATGGGCAGGTTGCCCTGCATCTTCTGCTTCAGGGCATCGTGGCCCCACGCGAAGCCGACCATGGCCTCACCCTGGGCGACGAGGGGAATGGATCCGTTTGCGCCCTTCGTATATTGAGCGACATTGGAATCGAGCTTGCGGATATAGTCGAATCCGGCGCTTTCGCTGCCGAGCCTGAATATTTGCGCACAGAGCATCAGGTACGCGCCGCCCGTCGTGGCGGGGTTGGACGCGATGACCTGGTTCTTGTACACGGGGTTCAGGAGGTCGTCCCACGTGGAAGGTGGGTTGAGGCCGAGCGGCTTCACCTTCTGCTCATAGAGTCTGTTGTTGTAGATAAGGCACAGGGCGCCGAGATACCAGCCCGTCCAGTAGCCGTCCGGGTCCATGAAGCTGGAATCGATCTTCGCTTCCTTGACGACCGGCGACGTGTATTTTTCGAGATAACCGCCCGATGCCAGGTCCGTATGGAAGTTGGAGTTTCCGCCGATGAATACGTCGGCCCGCGGATGGGTGGATTCCGCCTTTATCCGTGCGGCGATCGTGCCGGCCTCCTCGATCTGGAGCGCTATTTCTGCGTTGAGGCCCGTCGCCTCCTTGAATGCCGCGGCGAGTTCGTTGGCCGTTTTTTCGTCCAGCGCCGCATACACGACGACCGTGTCGTCCTGAGCCCCTTTTGCGAACACACTCACCGTCGCCAGAAGTGCACACAGCAAAGCAAGAAACTTTTTCATCACAAACCTCCTTTTCTTGATTCCTCTGACCGGATTGGTTTTCCGGCGTAGAATAAAAACGAAAGCCGCGCTTTCACGGCCTTTATCCTCCACAGTACAGCCTCGAAATGTTAGGCCTTCGTGCAACGACCGTTAAATTCTCAATAAAATGTCATACATCGCCACTTCCGAACTGCCTGCTTCCGTCATATATCCACGTTCTCCTGACAGCAGCCGCAGGACTGGCGAACCTGCAGCCGGGTGGGCAGGATGATCCTGTGTTCGTGGGAAACTGGCCGCTCTATCAACTGGATGATGCTTTCCATGGCTTGCGTGCCGATCTCGTACATGGGCTGCTGGACCGTCGTGAGCGAGGGCAGGAGGAACTGCGCGAAGAACGTGTCGTCGAATCCGGTGACGGCCAGGTCTTCGGGGACCCTGATGCCCTTTGAGCGGCAGTAGACGATGGCGCCCAGGGCCATGTGGTCGTTCGCGGCGAAAATGGCATCGTATTTTTTGTCTTCGAGCATTTCCCGGGCGATTTCGTGGCCGGAATTCTTGGCAAAATCGCCGTGGACGACATCGAATTGTTCCGGCTCGATGCCTTTTTCGCTCAAGCCGAGCCTGAATCCATAGATCCGGTCATTGGAATCGAGGTTTTCCTCGGGACCCGCAATGAAGAGTATCCTGCGGAAACCGTGCTCCGCGTAGTGGTGGGCCATCTGCCGGGCCCCACCGACGTTGTCGATGAGAATCGCGGGGCAATGTTCCTCCATGGGCTTCCCGATGAAGAGGAAGGGAATGCCCTTGCGCCTGAGGGTGACGAGAAAGTCGTGGTCGATCGGCTGCAGGCCGTTGTTCCGGATGATAAAAGCATCGACACGGTTGCTTTGTGCGAGATCCATCAACACCTTGCGACTGTTTCTTGTTTTGAGGAGGATGTTGTAGTTTTTTTCTTCGGCCACCGTGTCGATGCCCATGAGAAGCGCCGAATAGTATTCCGTTATGATGTCCGGAAGCAGGACGCCGATGGTGCGGGACTTGCCCCCCGACAGCGCACTTGCGATTGTGTTCGGCGTGTAGCCGAGTTCCTGGATGACCTGTTCGATTTTTGCCGCCGTCGAGGGCTTTACGCTCCCCTCGTGGTTTATGACGCGCGAGACAGTGGCCTTCGAAAAGCCCGATCTTGCGGCGATATGATCGATGGTCATACGCGGTTCCGTTTGTTTTTGATTCATAATGTAACCGGTTTCTATTTTAATCGAAGATTGCTACTTGTCAAGCAATTTTTTCTCATTTATATTTTTTCCTGCAAATGACGTTCTGCTGCCCGGGAGAAGTATGCTTCGTATCACGTTTATAAATGTCGGCTATGGCGATTCGATTTTGGTCGAGGAATTGAAATCTGGCCGGCGGATCTTCTCGATGCTGGTCGACGGGGGTAATCCTTACGACCAGCGCTACAAACATGCCTATGACAGCCATGCCGGCCAGACGCCGGCATGGCGCTATCTGCAGGGCCGCGGTATCGAAAGGCTCGATCTCGTCGTGCTGACGCATTTTCATCTTGACCACATCGGTGGCATTCCCGACGTGGTCAAGACATTCCCATGCGGGGACCTGTGGTCGAATTATGTCTTTTCCGGAAGACCGCCCGCAATCGATGTGGGAAAAAAGCGGCGGTACCGCCCCGAGTCGCGCATGATGGTACATTCCCTCCGACTGTTGGCGGAGCTGTCGGATTTTGCCGGGCATCAGAACAAGGAAATTCACGAGATGCGGCGGAACGAGTTTAATCTGCCACTGACTTCGGAGTTGTCCGTGGACAGATTCGGAGTGGATGAAGCCATCTATGCCCGCATGGATGGCCTGGTCCGCGATATCTGTGCGAAGGGGGGAGCCAGGGGCGCCGCAGTCGGATCTGGCGATTGCGCCGCAGAGGATGTGGAGGCGCAGCTTTTCGGACTGGACAAGATACTGAATGCCTCGTGTGCCGCGCTCAGGCTCTCGTACCGGGGCAGAAGCGTACTTCTGGCGGCCGATCTTCCCGCCACCTACTGGTACCCGATCCTCGATGCAGGACACACGATCGGTGCGGACATCCTGAAGTTTTCCCATCACGGACAGAAAGACGGCGTCTCGAAGCGGTTTGCCTCCGCCGTCAATCCCTCCAACGTGGTTTTCTGCGTGTCCGAGGACAATCCGTTCCACTGCCCGAATCCGTCGGTATTTTCCTTTTTCGATGCGACGACGCGGTTCGACGCCACCGGAATCGTGCCGCTGCCGCCGGCGTGGAAGCCGCATCCCGCGCATTCCGCCGTCGTCTTCGAAATTGGGGACGATTCCTCCATACGGCTGATGTTGCAATGACCGGACTCTTTTTGACAAAATCTTCCAGTTTTTGTAAGTCAAATATTCGTCGCAGCATACCTTTGCGCGTGAGTGGTCGGGCTCGAAGGATCACACCCTTTCTATTTAACCTTTAATTAACGCAAAATTTTCAATCAATTTATTGATTTTCGAAAAAGCGAGAAGGATACTGATCTCATGAATTACTCAATCGCACGTATAAGCTCAGGACGGGTTCGCTCATTCCTGTCCACGCTCATCTCAATCGTCCTTTTGCTTTCGCTGGGCGCATGCTCGACGGCGGGCCCCAATAGTTTCAGGACAGCTTCAACGGCAGCGGATCTTCCGCCGCCCCGCTATCCGGATACGCGGTTCATGGTGCTCTCCGACACGCATTTGTACGACACTTCCCTTGGAACGAGTGGAGAGGCTTGGGACGCCTATATGGCCGAGGATCGCAAACTCCTCCCGGACAGCGCCGAGACGTTAAGCGTGGTAATGGACAGAATAAAAAGCGCAAGGCCGGACTTCGTTCTCATCACCGGCGATCTCACCAAAGACGGGGAAAAGCAATGCCACGAGCAATTCGCCGCCGCGCTTGGAGAACTCAACAAGGAAGGCATCAAGACCTATGTGCTCCCCGGCAACCATGATATCAACAATCCCGCGGCCGCGCGCTTTCTGCCCTCCGGCGGAACCGAATCAATACCGACCGTCAATCCCGAGGAATTCGCCAGGATATATTCCGCCTCGGGGTATGGCGAAGCCCTGTACCGCGACCCCTCGAGCTTGAGCTACGTCGCGGAACCGACGCCGGGGCTCTGGATACTCGCCCTCGACAGCGCCAAGTACGAGAATAATGCCGGCAAGAAGTGGTCGGAGACTTCGGGTGCCATTAGAGAGTCTACCTACCAGTGGATCGAGGCCCGCCTTGCCGAGGCGAGTCAAAAGGGCATTGCCGTCATCGCCGCAGAGCATCACCCCATCATGGAGCATATCGACGGCATGAAGGATAAGTACCCCGACTACATCCTGGACGACAACTGGAGGCTCGCCAGCCTGCTCGCGAGCTACAATGTCCGGCTGCTCTTTTCGGGGCACTTTCACGCCAGCAGCATCGTCATGCACAGATGGAAGGAGGATGCCCCCGCTCAACTTCGCGGAAAGTACATCGTCGACATCGAGACGGGCTCCCTTGTCACATGGCCCTGCTCCTACAGGAGTGTAAGCCTTTCATCCCAGGATGATACCGTGACCATATCCACCGCGCGCGTGGATCAGCTGTCTTCCTACGCGGCGGAGGGGAGAAGCTTTGACGTGGAAGGCAAAAAGGTTATAGAGAGGGGCATAGGCAACATTGCCTCGGCAACCATGAAACGCTATCACGTGGCCCAGCGCGACATTGACGTCGTCACTCCGGAAATCGTGGCCGCGATGATGGCACACTACGCGGGCAACGCTCATTTCGAGGGCGAAGACATGCTATCCACCAAGGGCTTAGGTCTAATGGGCAGAGCGGTGGTCGCGTCCTACAACAAATTCGTCCACGGCCTCTGGAAGGTAAAAGCGCCCCCCAATGTAGAGCTCATGGAGGACAATAATCTTACGATCCGCGCGGATGGGAGTTGGATGACGATTCCTTCCGTCGAAGGCTTTTAGAGGATCTGTACGAAGCAGATATCAAGGCTTCATTCATCTGTCTTATAGCCCTTCAGGCGTTTGCCTGGAGGGCTATTTTATATATTAAGTCGCGTCGTTTTATCCCAGCACATAGGGGAAAGTTTGGAGAGAAACCAAGTGTGCCACAACCAATAAAACAAGTACAATAAGAATCATGTACCATCGTGCATGAAAGCGGGACAGGGATGCTTTCGCCTTTGGGCTTATGTGGGAGAACCTGATCATAATTCCCGCAAACCCCATCCATACGATGAGTGCGAAGAGTAACCAGTTCCAGAAACCTGTATAGGGAGCCATGATGATAGCGTGCACGATCATCACGATGACCAGGGCGATGTTCCCAAAATAATGAATGGGATGCCATTTTTTGCCCATATTCTCGAGCCACGGCCACTTGCTTTTAGGGGCAAAGATAGTATGAACCATATGAAGAATCACGTACAAATCGGCAATAAGAAAAAGAAGTGCGGCCAAGGCTCCCAGAGTTGTTCCCACGGTAACGCTTGTTGGCGTAGCTGTCATGTTATTCTCCTCATTCAATGATTAACTTAATTTATTGTGCGTAAGTCATTAAGAAGAGTCAAGAGGGAATGCACGCGCCGCATGACAAAAGAGAGGCTCTTTCAAAAGTCGGACGAGTTTTGAAAGAGCCACCTTTTATTGCAGCATTTGTGTACGGTTTCAACGAAACCGGAGCAAATGCAAAGCCAATTTCAGAAGTAACCGACTTTTGAAATTGGCTCAAGAATCAGAGAACATCCCCCTTAGTCCCCTTCGCGGCCGACGCGATACGGAGAGAACGAGGGCCCTCCTCTCTTCCCCTTTCGGTCTCTATCTTCTCCTTCTCGATATAAAAGGCGAGATGTTCTCTTCCCCACTCGTATATGGAATCCACGATGGGAAGAAGGGATCTGCCAATGTCAGTAAGGCTATATTCGACCTTGAGACGTGACTCCGCGATGATGGTTCGCGAGACCACATAGTCCTGTTCCATCTCGCGAAGTTGCTTCGTGAGGATGCGATTACTTATATCCTTGAATAGTTTCCTGAGCTCTCCGTAGCGAAGCGCTCCATCGTGACCCAGGTGCCAGAGAATCACGACTTTGTACTTGCCACTTATGATGGACATCGTGAGCTCTTTCTCGCAATGAAGTCCCCCTGCCTTGATTGTGTCGTTGAGATCATCGCGAAGGTTTATAGGCATATCTTCCCTCCTTCGAACCCCACTTTCGTGGGTTACAAATTCGTTCCTGGATAACAAAATTGTGCGTTATTTACAGATTATGATATCCCCCTGATACTAAAGTAACGCTCTAATTGAAGAACGCCATTCCATTGTATGGAGGTGTGTATCATGTTACAAGCCAATGTCGGATCGAGCATTGCGGCAGATGCCCGCGATGCGGGAAAAGAGGCCGCCACCGCCGCCGCGGTGAAGGGGGCTCCCCTCGCTTTTGTGTACTCCAGTTGCGATTATGACCAGTCGAAGCTCCTTGAAGGTGCCGCAGAGATCCTGCCGGATGCAGCTCTCGTCGGCTGCACCTCATACACCGGAGTCCTCACGCCATCAGGCTTCGTGACGGGGCCTAAGGGCTACGTGGCTGTCATGGCCTTCCGCGACGACGATATCACGCTGGGGATCGCGGGCGAGGCCAAGAAGGGGGACGCGCGGGAGACGGGGCGTCGGGTCGCGCGCGCAGCGATGGCTACGGCAAAAAAAGATGTCCCACCCGCCTACTTCTACATGGTCGCGGCTCCGGGCGAAGAGGAGAGCTACCTCAAGGGCGTCGAGGATGTCATAGGTCGCGTACCCTTCTTTGGCGGTAGCGCCGCGGACAACAGCGTCGAAGGAAAGTGGAAGCTGCTTTTTGGGAAGGACGCGGAGTGCAAAGCTTTTAGCGAGGGGCTCATTCTCGTCTTCTTCTACACAAAAAAGGCCGTCGGAACCTGTTATACGGGCGAGTACGCCGAGACGAGGACGGCAGGCATCATCACCAAGGTCGAGGGCAAACGCAGGCTTGTGGAGATCGATGGAGAGCCCGCGCTCAAGAAGTACGCGAGCTGGCGCGGACTCGACCCGGAAAAACTCAAAGGACTCAATCTTCTCGGAGAGACGATCTGCCATCCGCTCGGCGTTAAGGACAGGCTCGGTGACCTCGTCGCCATCCGTCACCCTATGGTCGGCAACGAGGATTATTCCATGAACATCGGCAGCGATATCGCCCAGGGCACGGCGGTTGTGCTCATGGAAGGGAGTCCTGAGAGCCTCATCGCCTCGACGGG
>DJVZ01000062.1:59356-60483 GCA_002441395.1 Spirochaetaceae bacterium UBA6243
CGAGGCCTACCGCGAAATCAAGAGGGCCGCGGGCGATGTGCCCTTCATCGGTGTCTTTACCTTTGGTGAGTATGGCTACGAAGACTGGGGCGCCAACACCTGCGGGGGCCTCATGCTTTCATTTGCCGGATTCGAGAAATAGGAGGAATAAAATGGCAAAGATGATCATAGGCGGCAAAAGGGTCGATTCAAGCGACAAGGCCGTCATCGAAGTGACAAATCCAGCGACAGGGGAAGTGATCGACACCGTTCCTGCCGCTACTAAAACTGATGTGGACAGGGCTGTACACGAAGCGATTGTCGGCCAAAAAGCATGGGCTCGTGTACCACTCCACAAGCGGGGTGATGTGCTCAACACCTTTGTCGATCTTGCCCTCGCGCACAAAGAAGAGCTCGCCCGAATCCTCTCGATGGAAACAGGCAAGCCCATAATCGAGGCGCGCATTGAGATTGACAACATTCCCACCCTTTTCCGCGGCTTCGTCGAAAAAGCTAAGCATCTCTACGGTTCCGTCATTCCAAACGGTACCGAGCCCGGTCAGGAACACACCATTCAATTCACGGTACGGGAGCCCGTGGGTGTCGTGGCCTGCATCATACCCTTCAATTTTCCCTGCGATCTCTTCGACCAGAAGGTCGCGCCCTCGCTCATCATGGGGAATGCCGCCATCGTGAAACCATCGACAGACAATCCTCTCACCCTGATCCGGTTGTGCGAGCTTCTCATGGAGGCCGGAGTCCCGGATGGCGCCATTGAAATCGTTACGGGCCGGGGTTCCACCGTCGGCAGTTGGCTCTGCTCCCACCCTGACCTTGGCCTTATCAGCCTCACGGGGTCCACCTCTGTCGGCATCGAGACCGCGGGAGTTGCGGCAAAGCATCTCACTCCGTGCACCCTCGAACTTGGCGGCAACGATGCCTTTATTATCCTCGAAGATGCCGACGTGGACCTCGCGGTCGAGGAAGTCATGGTCGGACGCATGTACAACACGGGGCAGGTCTGCTGCGCGAGTAAACGTTTTATAGTCCACAATTCCAGAAAGGAAGAATTCACGAAGAAACTTGTCGACCGCCTCGGGACACTTGTCCAGGGCAATCCCCGGGACGAGAGGACGACCATCGGCTGC
>DJVZ01000003.1:0-12489 GCA_002441395.1 Spirochaetaceae bacterium UBA6243
AACAGATAGCGGATCGCATTGACCACATCGATGAGACAAATACCCCAGGGGATCCACACTATATAGACATGTAAAGAGAGTCCCGCTTCTTTAGTGAATAAACTGTGACCGAGAAGGCAAACCACGAAGGCGAGGCCGGGCAGCAGTAATAAATTTATGTTGTCGTGATAGAAGGTTGCAAGATCCTTCTTTTTTATGAAGGCAAGGACTAGGGGCACAACATTGACCATCGCATACAGGAGAATAAGATCGAGAAGATATGCAAGAATCATACATACCATAAAGTTCTCGCTAGTCGTCAAAGATGGTAGCGTAGAGTCAAAATAATTTTATAATACTCAGGGTCGTTATGAAACGCTTTGTGTCTTTTCTGGCCGGTATTATGATGTCAGGAGAAATGGTTTGAGTATTATCTTCGCCCTCATCCTTGTTCTTCTATTCATCCTGCTGCATGTACACAGTCTATGGGCAAAACCATTTGTCCGCTGCAGCTGGGGAATAGTAATCTGCCTTTTATTGACGCTGATCCTCAATCATGTCCGCGATCTGACTGGACAAAGGGAGTTCTTCTTATCTGCATTATNNTCTACTTGCATGTCTTGAAATAACAATTTTTTACTATCTCCGGATCCGGGAAACTTCCATTGACGAAAAAAGGAGAGGTGTCGGGAATCTTGTTCTTGCAGCCATTATTATTTTTTTGATAATGCTCCCTTTGAGGAAATCCAGCCTGCCGTTTGTCAACAATAGACCTATCGATATTGTTTTCTATTCGATTACCTTTTTTCTTTTCGCTTTTATCGAGGAGTTGACTTTTCGCTATCTTCCCATGAATCAATTCATTACCTTAGCAAGGTTTGATGGAATTATTCGTACCAGGCCGAATATTCGGGATATCGCAACGATTCTTCTCTCCTCACTTCTTTTTTCGTTCGTGCATTTTGATATCACTCCTTCGGTTCTTGTGGGGCATTTGTTCTTTGGTATTCTGATGTGCCTGCTCTATCTGACGACAAAAAGACTGTGGCTGCTGGTCCTTGTCCACGGAATATACAAAATTTTCGCAATGCAGAACTCATCGGTCATCTATACGAGGCTTTTCTCTCAAGTATCCGGTTATAGAGCTCCTGATTTTGCTCCCGCCCCAGACCGAGAAGGACCTTCTCTTTACTTGTCTCGATCAGCACATAGGGCTCTTCCCGCTTCAATACGGCCAATCTCACTCTGCCGATATCCCTGAGCATATAATGTCCTGTCCTTACCCGCTGTGTTGACCCCTGGGGGCACCACTGGTACATTGTGTATCGATAAAGGAGGGGCCGATTATGATAACGGTCGAGAATGTCTACAAAGCCTACTCGAACGTACAGGCGGTCGCGGGTCTTTCCTTCGAAGCCAGACAGGGAGAGATTTTCGGCCTGATCGGCCCCAACGGGGCGGGCAAGTCGACTATGATACGCATGATCATGAACATCCTCGCCCCGGATTCCGGCACGATTCGTTTCGACGGAGAACCCCTCTCGGAGGCCGACAAGGATCGGATCGGCTATCTTCCCGAGGAGCGGGGCCTGTACAGGAAGGCGAAACTGGGCGAGGTCCTCGAGTACCTCGCCGCCATCAAGGGGGCCAAGCCCGCCGACTACCGCCCCTCCATCGACGCGTGGCTCGAGCGCTTCGGGCTCTCCGAATGGAAGCTCCGCAAGGTGCAGGAACTCTCCAAGGGCATGGCGCAGAAGGCTCAATTTATCGGCGCGATCGCCCACAACCCCTCAGTAGTGCTCTTCGACGAGCCCTTCTCGGGCCTCGATCCCCTGGCGCAGGACGAGCTCCTGGCCGTCATGGTCGAACTCAAGCAGAAGGGGGTGACTGTCCTCTTCTCCACCCATATCATGGAGCACGCGGAGAAGATCTGCGAGCGGATCCTCCTCATCGACAAGGGAAAGGAAGTTGTCTACGGCTCCATGGCGGACATCAAGACCCGGTATGGCCACAACGCCGTCCAGCTGGAGTTCGACGGGGACGCATCCTTCGTGGCGGGCCTCGATTTTGTCGAGTCGGTGGTGTCCTATCCGCGCTGGATCGAAGTCGAGTTGAAGGATGGCGCCGACGCGGACCTCCTCTTCAGGGCCATCGCCGGCCAGCTCAAGGTGCGGCGCTTCGAGACGGTGGCGCCCTCGCTGCACAAGATATTCATCCGCATCGTCGGCGGGGAGGAGGCGCAGAATGTCCAGGCTTAAGCATGTGATCCGCCATGAGTTCAGGCTGACCGCCGCGAACAAGACCTTCGTCATTCTCACCATTCTGGGGCCTTTCCTCATCTTCGCCATCACTGTCCTGCCCGCGCTTCTGGCCCAATCGCCAGGCTCCGTAGCGTCCGGCAAGCCTCTCGCCCTCTACGGCGCGCCTCCCGCGGTGGAGCAGGCCCTCGCGGCCGCCTTTTCAGGCATGGACATCGAGGTGGAGCGGGTCGACGACGTGGCGGCCGCCAAGGCTTCGGTGGCGGAAGATGCCCGGATCGCCTTCCTCTCCATCGAGCCTGGGTGGCCCGACGGCGGCAAGGCCGTCTGGTACTCGAAGAGTGGCTCCGAGGTTGCGCTCTACAGTGCTGCTTCAGCCGTCCTCGAAGCGGCGGCGCGTGAGACCCGCATCGTGGAAAGCGGCATCGATCCGGCTCTGGTTGCCAAAGTCCTCTCTCCTCCCTCCTTCGAGGTCATCAAGCTCGACAAGGGTGGCGCGGAAGAGGCGCGTGGCAGCGGGTCTTTCGTCGAAGCGCTCATGACGGTGCTTGTCTTCATCATGCTCATCTACATGACCGTCCTGCTCTACGGCCAGATGATCGGCCGCTCGGTCGTCACCGAAAAGACATCCAAGACCGTGGAGATCATGCTCTCCAGCGTGAAGAGCCGGGACCTCCTGTTCGGCAAGATACTCGGCCTGGGCCTAGCCGGTCTTCTTCAGTATGCGGTATGGGTATCCATGGCCTTCCTCCTCAAGCAATTCGTGGGGCCTCTTCTGAGACTCTCGGTGCCCGCGGGCATTTCGGCCGGGAATCTGGCCTGGCTCGTCGTCTTCTTCATTCTCGGCTTCTTCCTCTACTCTTCCGCCTACGCGGCCCTGGGGGCTGCCAGTGAGGACGAGCAGCAGCTTGGACAGATGGCCTGGCCTCTCATCATGTTTCTCATCGTGCCCCTCGTCATGATCAGCACCCTCGTATCCAACCCGGACTCCACGCTGGTGGTGGTTCTCTCCCTCTTTCCCATGACGAGTCCCATCGTCATGCTCGCCCGCGTCCTCGTCTCCTCCCCTCCGGTCTGGCAACTGGCCCTCTGCCTCGTGCTCCTCGTCGCGGCCGTGGCGGGCATGGCAATCCTGGCGGCCAAGATTTTCCGTGTGGGTATTCTGATGACGGGCAAGAGGCCCAAGCTGAAAGAGGTGCTGCGCTGGGTGACCGTGAAGTGAGCCGCGCGACGTAGCCCCAACAGAGGGGCAGCATAGGCGCGCCGCGGCACAGCTATGATCGTGATCTTTATATGGAGAGACCGCAGTATCGCCATCGCCGGCGATTTTCATTGATTCGCCCGCGACTTCTTTATCTTGCGGCCGACTTTGTGACATGCCGGTTTTCCCTCGCTCGAATATTTTTCCTTACAAATCCTTGACAAAAATTCAAGATAATATTAGTGTAATATATAACTAATACACTAGGAGTGTATCATGATACACATCGAATCCATGACGTTCGGGTATGGCAAGAGGCCGCTCTTCGAGGGCCTCGATCTGAATCTCGAACCAGGAACGGCCTACGGGCTTCTTGGCTTGAACGGAGCCGGAAAGACGAGCCTCCTGAAGCTTCTCGCCGGAGCCCTTTGTCCTCAGTCCGGGACAATCCGCGTCTTCGGGGAGGAACCCTGGCGCAAAAAAGCCTCCTTCCTCGCCGATACGATCTTCGTCCCCGAGGACCCTTGGGTGCCCGCGGTGAAGCCCAGCGCATGGCTCGACCGCTATGCCGTCTTCCGTCCGGCATTCGACCGCGAGCGTTTCGCGGCCTTATCGCGTGAATTCGCCCTGGAGGAGGACAAGCTGCTTACCAGGTATTCCTACGGCCAGCGCAAGAAATTCACCCTCGCCGCGGCACTGGCGAGCGGCGCCCGCCTCATCCTTCTGGACGAGCCGACAAACGGACTCGACATTCCCTCGAAGTCCCAGTTCAGGCGGGCCCTCGCCCAGTCGGTCGATCCCGACCGGATCGTCATCGTGTCCACCCATCAGGTGCGCGACCTCGAGCGGGTGATCGACCCCGCGCTGATTGTCCACGGGGGAAAGATACTCTTCCGGCTCGGTTCGGACCTCATGGCCGAGAGACTTGGCGCGGCCCATGTCAGCGAACTGAGCCCCGATGTCGTCTACGCCGAAAAAGACAGAGTGGGCTACTCGGCCCTTCTCGAGCTCGGCCATGGCACCGGCGCTGACGATGTCCAGGCCGCGGATCTCGAACTCGTCTTCAACGCGGCCATCGCCTCGCCCGATCGCCTTAAGACCGCACTCTCGGGGGCACAACTTCCTCCGCTCGATCCGGCGGACGCGGCCGTGAGAGAGTACGGCGAAAAGGAGGAGGCACAATGAAAATGACGAAAGAAACACTGCGCAAACCCTTCAGCGCGGCACGGGTTGTCCTCCTCGCGAAGAATCGCGCCCTGGAAGACCTGCCAGCCTTCGGCATAGGCGCCGGAATTCTGGCGGGGCTAAATCTGCTTACCATCATCGCAACTAGACGAGCCATGATGAACGACTCGAACGGACAGTCCTGGGCAGTCATCATAAGCATCGCCGGATTTTTCCTCGCCGCGGCAGCCTTCAAGGGCATGCACGACGGGCGCGCGGGCACCGAATGGATTCTTCTTCCCGCCACAAGTCTGGAAAAATACACGGCCGCCCTGGTTTTCTACGCGATCATATATCCGCTCGTCGCCGCGGCGACCGCGACGGCGCTTTCGGCGCTCCTCTCGCTCGTCGAACTGATCGCCGGCGGCCCTGGTGGAAGGATATGGAATCCGCTCTCCGCCGGATTCGACGGATGGGTCAATTACGCCACGGGAGCCCTCATCTTCGCCGCCGGCTCGGCTGCGTTCAGAAAAAGAGCCTTCATCAAAACGGTGGGGGTAAGCGTCGCATACGCGCTTGCCTGTATGGGACTCCTTCTTGCCGGGATGTTGTTGATCAGGAGGGTCCAGGGACTCCCTCTGTCGTTTACAGGCTCCTTCCAAAACGAGATGAGCTTTTCGGGCAATATCACGCCCGGCGCCCAGCGCGCGATGGATGTGATAGAGAAGATAGTACGTTACGCCCTTATACCACTCTTCGCTATTTTCTACGGTTACTTCCGCGTCGCGGAGAAGGAAGCGCGCGATGAGGTTCAGTGATCAAAAGCCGATATTCAGCCAGATAGCCGAACTGCTGGAGAACGATATCATCGCGGAACGGATTCCCGCGGGGGCGCGGCTCCCATCGGCGAGAGATCTCGCCTCATCACTCGAAGTGAATCCCAACACGGCCGCCCGGGCCCTGCAGTCCCTGGCGGAGCTGGGGGTCGCGCAGGTCGAACGGGGCACTGGCTACTATGTCTCCGAAGCCGGCGCCGCGAAGGTTCGCGAATTCAGGAAAAGAAGCTTCCTCGACGAAGAGCTGCCGAGACTCTTCAGGTCCATGGCAGATCTAGGCGTCACGCTTGAAGACATCGAAGCGAGGTGGAGAGGCTTTATCGCTTCCGCAACCGAGAAAAAGGATGGAATATCATGAAAACAAGCTCGAAATTGCTCATTGCTTTCGGCGTCGCGACACTGATAGTCATAATCGTCTCAGCGATCATTCTGGGCCCCGCGATAGCCTGAACCATCGGGTGGCGGCGGCTACGGCCGTGGCCCCCCACCCTGATCCCGAGCATCCCCTCTATGGTCTCTACCGCTTCAAGAGCGGATTCGGAGGCACGATGCCGCACCGCCAGGGCACTTGGGACTACCCCTACGACCAGAATGCCTATGAAGTCTACTGCGCCCGTGAGTCAGCCTCAGCTGGATTTCACCTCTGAGAGGGAGTGCGGCGTGGTAGGCGCCGCAGTATACATTGGAAAATTTCATCAATCCTAATCCCAGGATATATTTCATCATAAGCAGAGACAGAGAAGACAATGCGTCTTATTGACAATATGCAGTAATAACATTATAATTACATATGAGAGGTGTTGTTATGTTAATCTCTGTTATTCCTATAGGAAACTCAAGGGGTATCCGACTGCCCAAAGCAATCCTCGACCAACTCCATGTCTCTGATACACTCGAACTCGAGGTTGAAGACCAACAGATAATCTTAAAACCAGTGACAAAAAAACCACGGCACAACTGGAATGAAGCATTTATCAAAATGCATCAAGAACAACAAGATACTATGCTTCTTCCCGAAACTAAGGTGCCTGAGGCGTTTGAATGGGAATGGTAATCAATCAATACGAAGTGTATTTAGTGGACCTGGATCCAACACAAGGTCATGAAATCCAGAAAACGAGGCCTTGTGTTGTGCTGTCTCCAGATGAAATGAATCATAATATCAGTACCATTATTGTAGCGCCCATGACGACAAAATCGCATCCCTATCCGACGAGAATTGAAGTGAATTTCAATAATAAGGATGGATGGATTGTTCTCGATCAAATAAGAACGATTGATAAAACACGATTAGTAAAAAAAATGGGAAAGATTGATAGAAAAATCATTCATAATGTAAAAAAAGTAATTAAAGAAATGCTGGTTGATTAAAACCAAAATTCCAATCTATCAACCGCGTTGACTTGGTTCGGCTATGTCACGATTCTTGCTGCTTCGCTTCGCTCAGGCAAGAATCGCGCCACTGACGCCTCACAAGTCACGCGTGCGTTAGAGACGGGCGCTCTGTCAGAATCAGTCTTTTGAGAATATGGGTAAAACAAGGTACTCAGGTTCTCGCTTACAACATTATTAATAGCACCAATAACATATTGAATATTAGCTCTATTAATAGTATTATAGGAGCAAGGAGTTCATATATGGCTGGACACATTACGGCAAACGATCTCAAAACGAAAGGCATTGGGGCGATTGAGCAAATGACCAATGATGAACGTGAAGTCATCATTACTGTCCGGGGAAAACAGAAATATGTCATCCTTCCTATTGAAGAATACAACCAATTACGAGAATTTGAATTGGATGCGGCCATACAAGAGGCAAAACGGGACATTGCAGAAGGCAGGTATCATACAGGATCTATCGAAGAGCACATGAACCGAGTACACCATGTATAAACTGCTCTTCACTGATTCTTACGAAGAAAGGGCCAGGGAATTCCTCAAAAAGCATCCTGAGATAGAAAAACAATACATAAAGACTTTACAACTTCTTGAATTGAATCCTTTTCATCCCTCACTTCGTCTGCATCATTTTAAGACGAGCAATTTTGAAGGGTATTCCGTATCAATAAACCTCTCGTATCCTATCTCTTTGGAATTCTTGATTTCAGAACAAGAAATATTGTTAGTGAATATTGGAGATCATCAAGATATATACAATAAAAAATAGCATCGTCTACACATTAAGGCCCGGAGAGTCAAGCGGTTCCTGAAAGGGAAAAATACAGTAACCTTTCCGGGAAAGGGAATGCCATGAAAACAGATCTGGTTATCGCCTATATCGGGGGCGGTTCACGGGGCTGGGCCTGGACTCTTATGAGCGATCTGGCGATGGAAGGGGCGCTGCGCGGCGTGGTGCGCCTCTATGATATCGACAGGCAGGCGGCCGAAACGAATGCGCGCATCGGAAACGCGCTGCTGTCGCGCCCCGATGTCGTGGGCAAGTGGCACTACGAAGTCGCGGATGATTTGAAGAGCGCCTTGCGCGGGGCCGATTTCGTGATCGCGTCGATTCTCCCCGGTACATTCGCCGAAATGGCCTCCGATGTGCATGCGCCGGAGCAGTACGGAATCTATCAGTCTGTGGGCGACACGACAGGCCCGGGAGGCGTGCTGAGGGCGCTGCGCACTATTCCCATGTACGAGGTGATCGGAAAAGCGATACGCGATTACTGCCCCGAGGCCTGGGTCATCAACTACACGAACCCCATGGCCCTCTGCGTGCGCACACTCTATGAGGTGTTCCCGGGCGTAAAGGCGATAGGATGCTGCCACGAGGTTTTCGGCACCCGCAAGCTGCTTGCGGCGATGGTGCGGGAGAGGCTGGGGGCTGCGGGGGCTCCGGGCGCGCGAGGCGGCTCAGAGGTCCCCGGCGCAAGCGGCGCGACCATGAAGGACATCGAAGTCAATGTACTCGGTGTGAATCATTTTACCTGGATCGATCAGGCGTCGTACGGCACTTTCGACCTGTTCCCCCATTACAAAGCATTTGTCGAGGAGCACTTCGAATCGGGCTATGAAGGCACCGAGGGCGAAAACTGGCTCAATTCCTATTTTGCCTCGGGCGAGCGGGTGAAGTTCGACCTTTTCCGCCGCTATGGGCTCATCGCCGCGGCGGGCGATCGCCACCTCGCGGAGTTCATGCCGGGGCGAATGTACCTGCGCGACCCCGAGACAGTCCGCTCGTGGAAATTCACGCTGACGCCTGTCGCATGGCGCATCGAAAACGCCGAAAAATTGAAGCGGAAGGCGGCCCGATTCGCCGCCGGAAAGGAAAATTTCGAGCTGAAGCATTCGGGAGAAGAAGGAGTAAAGCTTATAAAGGCGCTCTGTGGCCTCGGTTCCTTCGTCACCAACGTCAATTTTCCCAACCGGGGACAAATCGATAGTCTTCCTGAGGGCTGTGTCGTCGAAACCAACGCGCTCTTCTCCCGCGATTCGGTGCGGCCGGTAGAGGCTGGGAAGCTCCCTCCCTCAGTCGGAGAGCTCGTCGCGCCGCACGCTATAGCCCAGGAAACGATTCTGCGCGCGGCGATGGCCCGGGACGCCTGGGCCGCCTTCCCCGCTTTTATGCACGATCCGCTGATGACCGCGCCGCCAGGGGAGGCCGAGGCGCTGTATACCCGCATGCTGCGCGCAACGGAGAAGTATCTGACAGATTATACGCTGTAAATATTCGCACGGCAGAATGGGGCGACGCCCTTATCCGCAATGCACAAAAAGGCGGCGAGCCCGTCAGTCGGGCTCGCCGCCTTCGTTCTCCACGAAGTGCTCTTTATTTCTTGATCAGTCTCGTGATCAGATCGTAAATCTGTTGTCCGCCTGTGGCCGGAGAAATCTGACCAAACGCCACCCTCTGATAAATGAGGAAGAGAGTGCTGTTGAATTCGGTATCGTTGGGCAGGTGGGTGGTTTCCTTCGATGAATGTGGTCCGGCACTGTTCAAGTATTCGAGCACTTTCTGATCATTGACATTGGTCGATCCCGCGGCCCGCGCCGTAGAAGAAGCGGAAGCGCCACGGTCATTGCCGAGAACCTTCGCGGCTTCGGGGCTATTCACGAGAAAGTTGATGAATTTGACCGCCAATTCGGGATTCTTGGAGTACTTGTTCACGGTGTAGAACTGGCTCGGCGCCTGCCAAAGCGCCTTGGTGGCCGCGGCACCGGGGAACTCGATGAGTCCGAGCTCATCAGTCGTAGCGGCCTGATAGCCGTTGAGCTGGTTCGTCCAGATGAAGCCGATCGCGGCCTTGCCCGCGATGATCATCGAGGTGTCGGCGTTCGTCTCCGCGAAACCCGAGGCAATATCGGCCGGAGGAACAAGCCCGTTGTCGCGGTAATCCTTGAAGAGCTCAAGATATTTCTGGGCAGCCGCCGATGTAACCGCAGTCATATTGGTTTCCGCGTTATAGAGCGGCGTGCCGTTGTAGCGCGTCCAGTACCCAAAGGGGGTGGAGTTGGAGGAGAGGGCGCCGATATCCTGCATCGGATACACACCCGCGGGAAGCCTCGATTTGATGGAGACGAGGTAGGCGCGGAATTCGGGGTAGGTCATGGAAACCTTGGGTAAGGGGGCACCGACTCTCTGGAGCAGAGACTTGTTGTAGACCAGCGCGGGCATGGTGACGCCCGTGGAAACGCCATACAGATGCCCATCGATGGTCCCGGACTCTATCGCGCTCGGGTCGATCACCGATGTGTTGAGGACAGACCCCACATACTTGTCCAGAGGCAGCAATACGCCTCTTTTTACATAATCGCTTATGTTTCCGCCCATCTGGACGATGTCGGGCCCGCTTCCGCCGGCGATTTGGGTGTCAACCTTGTTGAAATGATCTCCAGTTCCTCCTGAAATTTCGGGGTTTACGGCGATTCCCGGATTTGCGGCCATAAAGAGATCGATAGCCTGCTGACTTCTCTTTATCCGGGACTCACTGCCCCAATACGCCCAGCGAAGCGTGACGCTGCCGCTCTGCGCAAAAACTATGGTGGCGCTCATCAAAAGAGTGAACAATACCAATCCAATTCTTTTCATTCAGAACCTCCTCTTGAAATAAGGGATACCACTATCCCTTGATACCCGTAGTGATGATTCCCTGTACAAAATATTTCTGCAACGAGAAAAAGAGAATAAAACAGGGAACCAGCGAAAGGACAGACATAGCGAACATTGGCCCCCATGACGACATGCCGGAAGAATCCACAAAGAGCCTTAATCCCATGGGAACCGTATATTTTGATGGAGAGTTCAGATATAAAAGCTGATTGAAGAAATCGTCCCATGTCCATAGGAATGTGAAAAGCACTGTCGTGATGAGAGCCGGCGTGGTAAGGGGCATAACAATCCTCGTATAAATGCCGAATTTTCCGCAGCCATCAATCATCGCGGACTCGTCCAGTTCCTTGGGCAGACTGCGCATGAACTGCACAAGAAGAAAAATGAAGAAAGCGTCAGTCGCGAAAAACTTTGGTACGACCAAGGGCAGGAATGTATCGATCCAACCGAAGGAACGAAATATTATGTACCGGGGAATGGTTGTCACATGGGACGGCAACATCAGGGTCACCATCATCACGGCGAACCAGAAGTTCTTCCCCGCGAAACGGAGACGGGCAAAGGCATAGGCAGTAAGGGAACAAAAGATGACATTGGCTATGACACAAAGGGTGCAAATGATAAAGGAGTTTTTAAAAAAAGTACCGAAGCCGATAATACCGATCCCTTTCCAGCCTTGGATATAATTTTGTAAAGTAAAGCTCTTGGGAATCAGCCCAGGATCGCTGAAGATTGTGTTGCTCTCCTTGAAGGACGCGACGATAAGCCAGACAACCGGATACAACATTCCCACGCCCAGAACGATGATGATAAAATTGGAAAGGAATGCGCTTATTCGTCTTGCGGTTCGGTTCTTCATTCCCCGCTCCCGTAACTTACCAGTGAACCCGACCCCTTGAAAGCCAGCGCAGTCAGGGCGGCGATAATGACAAGAAGAACCCATGCCATAGCCGAAGCATACCCCATCTCGGAAAAAGCGAATCCCTTCAAGTAGAGATACAAGCTATAGAACATCGTTGAATCCAGCGGTCCTCCTTGTCCTCCGGAAACGATGTATGCCTGGGTAAAAGACTGGAAAGCGCTAATCATCTGCATTATTAAATTAAAAAAGATTATTGGCGATAAGCTTGGCAGGGTGATGGCGAAGAACTGCCGCGTTTTCCCAGCTCCGTCCACGCTCGCGGCTTCATAGTACTCCTGCGGTATCTGCTTGAGTCCGGCAAGGAAGATGATCATCGGTGATCCAAACTGCCAAACCGACAACAATATCAGTGTATAGAGGGCATATTTGGGATTCGATATCCATGCCGGGGGGTTGTTAACATTGAACACGCCGCTAAGTATGGCATTCAGCACCCCGTCTCCGGCAAAGAGCCGCCTCCAGAGTACCGCGATGGCCACCGAGCCTCCGAGCAGAGTCGGTATATAGTAGAGAGTCCGATAAAAGGGAATCAGTCTCAACCTCTGATTCATCAGCATCGCGACGGCCAGGGCGAATACCAGCTTGAGAGGAACCGAGATAAAAACAAACCGGAACGTAACAAACAATGAATTGAGGAACCGCTCATCCCTGGGGAATTGATCGTTTCCCACGAACATGACGAAGTAATTCCGCAGACCTATCCATTTGGGAGGTTGAAGCATATTGAAATCGGTAAAGGAGAGGTACAGGGAATAGATCATAGGATAGAGGGTAAATATAAAAAAGCCAAGCAGCCATGGAACAAGAAAGGCATAGGAGGAAAGATTTTCTCGAATCGCCTTTTTCCGGGCCTTTCTGTTCATTCTAGCCTCCCGATATTATGCAGTGCCACGTTGATCGGTAGACTTCCCCCTTCGACCGGCTGTGGTCTGGATCGAAAACCTGTAGTAAGCGTAGGCAGGTTTTCCGAAAAACACAATGCGAAATATTGACAAATTATATCCATTATTGACATTCTTATTCTATGAAAATAAACGACGCTGCCTGCGTGTACCGGCTTACAAGCGGGGAGAG
>DJVZ01000003.1:12512-17292 GCA_002441395.1 Spirochaetaceae bacterium UBA6243
CAAGGAGCTCTCCTCATCAACCGCGCAAAATACATCATTGACGGCAACAGAATTTATTTTGTGCAGCCGCGTGAATTTCATTCCATTCTTCCGGAAGCGGTCGAAAAACCTATCAGTTATTATGCTGTGCTCTCCGGACCGGAGTACCGCGCCGCATGAAAAATCGGGAACAATGCGGCTCCAATCGGAAGCAAAATGCGCTACACTGACACATGGACTGCTCACCCTCGCATCGAACAAACCCGAGTGTCCACCGTGGAGATTCTTCGATGTCCCGGCGTCATGATGCAGGCCGACGTGTCTTTTATGGAAAAGGTCATGAAAAGAGATACAATTGCCATTCGTGATCCTTTTGTGCTCGCTGTGCCGGAAGAGGAGACTTACTATCTTTATGGGACCACAGATCCGGACCCATGGAAACAATCAGGCATCGGCTTTGACGCGTACATGAGTGCCGATCTGGAAGACTGGAGAGGCCCGTATCCTGTGTTTCGTCCCATGACTGGCTTCTGGGGAACGCACAATTTTTGGGCACCGGAGGTGTATCGGTATCGAAACGCCTTCTATATGTTTGCCAGTTTCAAGGCGCCACGACACGAGCGAGCGACCCAAATTCTGCGGGCCGACACCCCCCTGGGACCTTTTGAAGTACACTCTGCCGGGCCGGTGACTCCTTCCGGATGGGAATGTCTGGACGGGACTTTTTTTGTGGAAGATGGACAGCCTTGGCTTATTTTTTCTCATGAGTGGGTGCAGGTCAATGACGGTGAAATGTGGGCGGTCCCCTTGTCGCCCGATCTTCGCCGAACCGAAGGAGCGCCATCGTTGCTGTTTCGCGGCTCCGATGGTCCCTGGACAAAAGGTCTGGTGCGGCGGGACGGCAGCGGCCTCGAAGATGCGCGCGTGACCGATGGCCCCTTCGTGTATCAGGCGGGCCAAGGCAATCTATTTCTTTTGTGGTCGAGCATTTCACCTTCGGGGTATGCCCTCGGGGTGGCTCGTTCCGTATCTGGCCGGATCAGAGGCCCATGGAAGCAGGAGCCAGAACCTCTCCTGGAAGCAGGTCGGGGGCATGGCATGATTTTTCGAGGATTTGATGGAAGGGCCTATATCACGTATCATTATCCAAACGATACTCCCAACGAGCGTTTTCAATTCAGGGAAATCCGCCTGGAAGGCGCAAGGCTCGCGCTCAAAGGGGAGGAAAGGTAATTCATGTCAATCGATCGGCATGAACTGGTAAGGCGGCACAACCCTGTCCACCACGCGTTCGACCCATTTTCTCCGCTCTCGGTAGGAAACGGTGAATTCGCGTTTACCGCGGATATCACGGGATTGCAGAGTTTTTTCCCGACGATGGAGGGAGCGACGCCCCTCTGCACCATGGCCCAGTGGGGATTCCATTCCTATCCTGAGACGGAGGGTGTGGCGCGCAATCCCGACCTCCTCAGGCGCAGTTATTTCAATGCGGAAAATGGAACCGGCGGGTACATGACCGACCCCGCAGGGCAGGAAGAGCTGTTCCGCGACCTGCGAATAAACCCTCACAGACTCAATCTCGGAAGAATAGCATTTCTCTTTGGAGGGAAAGAACTCTCCGCACAGTGTGTCGCGGGCATCGAACAGGTCCTGGATCTCTGGAGCGGGGAATTGAGAAGCACCTTTTTGTATAAAGAACAGCAGGTGGAAGTACTCACGCTCTGCCATCCGAACGAGGATATTCTGGGCATTCACATCCGGTCACCGCTTCTTGCTCACGACAGTCTCAGCGTACAGCTTTCGTTTCCCTATGGGTCTCACGAGATGGACGCCTCCGACTGGCAGGCAGAAGATCGCCACGCCACCCGCATACTCGGGCAAGCCCAAAGGACCTGTGTATCGCTGCTGCGGGTCCTCGACGACGATCGCTACTATGTGGATGCCGCGACGCACGGAGGCGAGCGTTCCCGCATCGCGCAGACAGGACGGCATGCGTTCGAATTCGCCACCTCGGGTCTTTCTTTGGAGATCGTGATTCGTTTTTCCCCTTATGAAATAAAAGAAGATTTGCCTTCATTTTATGAAATACAGAACGCGGCGCACCAGTTCTGGGAAGCATTCTGGTCCAGTGGCGGCGCCGTCGAGCTTGCGGAGAGCAGAGACAAAAGAGCGATAGAGCTGGAGCGGCGCATCGTACTTTCAAGGTACCTCACCGCCATTCAGTGCGCGGGTTCATATCCCCCGGCAGAAACAGGCTTAACCTGCAACAGCTGGTATGGAAAGTTTCACTTGGAAATGCACTACTGGCATGCAGTCCATTTTATTGTGTGGGGAAAACCGGAATTCTTCGAACGAAGCTTTGGCTGGTATCGGCGCATTCTCGAATCGGCGCGACAGCGGGCAGCGGAACAAGGGTACGAAGGTGCCCGCTGGCCGAAAATGACCGATCCTTCGGGCAGAGACAGTCCCTCTCCCATCGGCCCGCTCCTCTGTTGGCAGCAGCCTCATCCCATCATGTACGCGGAACTCCTGCGCAGAGCACATCCCGAGCGCCCAATTCTTTCCGAATACGCAGACATCGTCACTGCGACCGCCGACTTCATGGCGAGCTTCGCGCAGTGGAACGAAACAAAGAAACGCTATGAACTGGGCCCGCCCTTGATCCCCGTTCAGGAAAATCACAGGCCGGAGGAAACGCGCAATCCTCCTTATGAACTCGAATATTGGAGATGGGGGCTCTCTACCGCGATACGTTGGCTCGGCATGCTGGACCGCCCCGTACCCCAAGAGTGGATACAGGTCGCCGCAAACCTCGCGCCGCTTCCCCTGGATTCGCGGAGGAACATCTATCTTGCCCACGAAGCTTGCCCCGCAACCTATGAAGAATATGCCACTGATCATCCTGCAATGCTATTTCCTCTGGGTGTGTTGCCAGGAGCCTCCGTAAACAGGGAGTACATGTCCCAAACCTTCGATGCGGTCCTCCGCGCGTGGGATCTGCAATCTCTTTGGGGTTGGGACTTCCCCGCAATGGCCATGACCGCTGCCCGTCTGGGCAGAACCCGCGACGCGGTAGACCTCCTGCTGATGGAAACGCCGAAAAACACCTACAGGCCGAATGGTCACAATCCTCAGCTGCCCCGCACCGATCTGCCGGTATATCTGCCTGGCAATGGTTCTCTTTTGCTGGCCATCGCGCTCATGACGGGCGGATGGGGAGAGAGAACCGAAGCCGCGGCGAATCAGGCAGGGCCCCCGGAGAGGCCGGCTCCAACGGCCTCGCGCGCGTCTGGAGGAGCGCCCGTGCGTGCGTGCGCATATGCGCCGGGATTCCCGGATGATGGAAGCTGGACTGTTCAGGTTGAAGATATCTGTCCAATTCCCTGATGTTGCCGCGACCTCGGTTCCCGCCTTTACCCAAGGCTGGTTGCGTCGATTCTGTGGAGGAGTCGCATTATCCAGGAGCCATTGCGGAACTCACTGGCCCGGGCCACTCGCCCGGGAAAAACTCGTCTTTCGGGAGAAGGGGAAGGTCGACACGCTGAATATGAGCTTTTCGTTTTCCAGGGTGAGCACGAGTGCGAAGGTCCTGCCGCTGGGCCGCGTGAAACTCCCCGCCCACGTTCCGTCTCCGGACTGCCGAAGCTCTGTCACGATTTTGGCGTCCTCCATGAGGAGCGACACCGGATTGCCACCGGTAAACGTGAAAAGCATTGTCCGCCCCTCATCGGAAACCCGCAGGAAAAGGGGAGCTTCATCCATGACCCAGAGCCCCTGTAAGCCCTTCCCGCCTGAACTGCGCCGCAGGTGAAGCCGCCGCGTGGAAAACGGCGCATCGGGCAGGGAAAGTTCGAGGATGGAATTGTCCTTCAACTGTGCGCTGATGCCGAGGTTCATGGGGCCGGGGAGCATGGAATCCTTCGGGAAAACCAGCTTCAGCGTCCCGGACCACTCGGCCGCGGCTGGTCCTGCCGCAAGGCGGAGGTTCCACGCTCCGTCACTCCCTTGTTCCATCCCTTCGACCTTTATCCGGCTTGCATCGGCATTGAGCTCCAGGTGCAGCGAACTGCCCTGGTCTCTCACCGAGAGGCGGGCGCCTCCCTCCCCGAGCCATATGCCCGTGATATCCGCCGTGGAGGCCGCGGACGCGAGACACAAGGCCCCCAGAACAAGGCCGACGGCAACCAGTATGGATTTTCGTTTCATCTTTATCCCGCCTTTCTGTGCGAGAGTCGCCCCAGTTTTGCGTAAGGGCAAACCGCAACGCTCCAGGACCGCAACTTCAGAGCATGGCTTCGTTTGCGAATCAGAAGTCGCCTTTGCCGAGATGAACTTCGAGGCTGATCGCATAGGTGTCCCCCTTCGGAGCGTATTCGCTGTTCGTCCCACCATAGTAGATCGGCAGGCCCAGGGAGAGCGAAACCGTATACGAGGGGAAATCCAGCGCATTCCAGGTTAATTTTGGAAGAATTTTCCCCGAGCCATCGCTGATATCGCCGATCCAGAAGAGCGATGTATCCCAGGGCGAGTTATCCCCCCCGATTTTTTTGAGGCTCGCCGTTGCGGCGAGATAGTGGAGGCCACGCATATAGAGATCGTCGGCGCTGAGGTCGCCGGATTCTTTCAGTATGAAGACGGCCGGGGCGTTGTCACGTATCACCGAGGGATCTTCGTATCCGTCGCCATTGTAGAGATACTGAACGGCCAGCGTGAAGTCGGGGCTTGATGTCGAGTAGATGAAACCAATGGTGCCGGTATAATAGAGCGTATTGTCGTCGATATAGGTCTCGAGACTCCCCGG
>DJVZ01000003.1:17363-44177 GCA_002441395.1 Spirochaetaceae bacterium UBA6243
GAGATCGCGAGGGCGGCAGGATCGGTCACACCGGTGTCGAGGACGTAGAGATAGAGATTGTCGAGTCCAAAGGGATAGTTGACCTGGAGGGCAACGGGCCCCTCTCGTTCCTTTGTGGGGTCCGTCGGGTCTATGGGCTGGATGCTGAGCACATCGGCGGGGCTGAAGAAGTATCCGTCGCCGGTTTTTATGCTCTGCTTGCCGGCCCGGAAGAAGAGTTTCCGATCCCAGTTGAAGTCGGCAAAGAGTTCCTCGACTTGAATAGAAGGATTTTTTTCATATGTCGAGGCATCCTCCACTGAGACAAAGGAGAAGGGATAGCTGAGCTCGATCTTGCCGTAAACTCTGAAATTGGCATCGGGACGGGCGTCGAAATAGAGTTTCGCGCCAAGCTCATCGGAAAAGACTTGAGAATCGGGGGAGCCGAGATTCTCGAAGCTGTCGGGAATTCCGTTCCACGAGAAGGTGGAAGTGTATTTACCGTCAAAGCTTCCCCCGATCGTGACAGCCTCGCTTGTGAGCAGGATATCCGAGGGAGGGGCTGTTGGGGCGCTTCCTCCTGCCGCCTCCGCCGGGCTGGTGGGTTGTGGCTGCGTCGTTACCAATGTACCTTGATCAAACAAGCCTTCATCGTCCTGGCCTTGGGTCTGCGATGCCTGTGACCAGAGAGGACCGGCGGCAGCCGCGAGAACAAGAACCATGAGGGAAACAGTACTGCATCGGATCATGGAACATCCTCCTTGTGCAATGTTCACCATATATGACTTCCATGCCGGCTAGCGGTTGACGCGCTGCAGGTAGGATTTCGTGAAAAGACTGTCCGGCAGGCTCGAAAGAGAGAGATCAGAGCGAGTAACCTCCGTGCGGTTCCCTTGCGTAAGGTTGTCTATGAATATCACTCGGGTGGGAAGAAGGTGCTCCGCCACTTTGGTATAGGAGGGATAGAGTACTGTCCGCATGAGTCTTTTGGTCAGGCTGTAATCCTCTGCCTTGAGCATGAGGTGCGAGTCCTTGGTTACCCAGATTTTCATGAAAGGGTAAGCCACGGCATCGTTCTTCGCCGCGAGCTCGAGGACCCAGCAGTCGTACTTGCCGAGCCTTTCTTCCGTCTCGGCCGTTACGTCGTAGTCCACGGCATAGGTGCTCTTGTTGAAGTCTCCGTTTTTCGTGTCGCTGTCCTGAAAGTTATCTTTGAGATTCGTGTGCGAGAATTGGCCGCTTTCGGGATCGTAGAACCAGACGTTTTCGTCGGCCTGGAGGTATCCCTGCCCCCGCTTGTAGGAAGGGTCGAGGACGACTATGACGAACTGGCTTTTGTAGTCCCTTCTGAACACCTGAGCCTTGATGGTTTCCGGTGCCTTGTCCGGCCGGTAGACGACGACACTGTTGGTAGCGGCGAAATCTTTGGTTCCGAAGTCGCTTTGCTTGTCGATTTCGGCGAGGATGCTGTTAAAATGCTCGAGGGGTTCGGCGCGGGGCTCGGACACGGTTGCGAAGGCAATCGCGCAAAAGGCCAGCGTGGAAAAAATCAGTCTGCTTTTCATAAGGCAATCTCCTTAAAAATTGGTCATCGTGTTTCGCGCAGGGCTTCGGCGGGAGTCAGAAGCGCCGCCCGCCGGGCCGGGGATGACGCCGCCCCTATGGCCATGAGCATCACGAGGAGCGCGTCAAGGATTATGGAGTCCTGCTTGAAAGTGAAAGTCAGGCGGCCCTGGTTGGTCATTATGTAGAGAGCAGAATCCGTGCTGAATGTGAAAAGGCCTGCTATATTTGATACGAGGGATGCAGCCAGGATACCTGCCACAACGCTTCCAATCGCGAGGAGCGAGGCCTCCGTGAGAAAACTGTTCCTGACGGATGTGCGCTGCATGCCGAGGGCCCTCATCGTGCCGATCTCGGCGGTTCTCTCGTTGACGATCATGCGGAAGGTATTGGTGATGGCGACCATCACGATTATCATCAATACAATCAAGACCACAAAACTCACTGAGTTGAGCACGGATACTATGTCCTGAACCTGGGTGGTGAGGTCGTTCAAGGTGGTCACCCTATAGCGCACTCCCTGCCAGGGACTCTCGTCTGAGTCCAGGGTGGAAACAGAAAAACCGCGGAGAAACGTAAGTACCCCAGGTCCCCCGGCTCCGAGAAAGTTGTTTCCCCCGCTCGCCGCGCTGTCTCTGGGGTAGACAGGGCCCAAGGCTGCGAGACTCGAATAGATGCGCGAGGCGTCTTCTTCCATGGTGCCGGGATTTCGCAAGAATATCGACAGCTGCTGGTAAGCCTGTGGGTCAAGGTTGAGAAGCCCGTTCAGGTAGCTCAAATCCGCGTACGCTGAGAGCATACCTTCCACGCCTGGATCCGAAATGACGGCACCAATGATAAAATCCCCCACATTTTGCTGCCCCGATACGGTCTGGAGCTTGACGATGACCTGGTCTCCCACCGTAGCATTGAGCTGATCGGCGACCTGTTCCGTCACGATGAGCGACGAGGGATTTTTTATGGACGCCAGATCACCTTTCATCACCGCGAGGCTGCTTCGGAGGGTTTTTTCTTCGTCCCAGTTAACGCCCTCTATTCGCTGTGTCACGGAGTTGGAACCGAAGATGATGGTGGCGTTGGCGAGAGAACGCCGGGTGATATCTTCGGCGCGGATTCCCGTTTCGGCGATGATTTTCGTTAGTTCGTTATCTTCGGGTATTCCCGAGATTATCCGGCCGTCCTCGGCGATCTTCTGGCCGGTGATGTAGATATGTCCGCCGAGCATGCGGGAGACTGTTCCCTGGACATTGTCGACGATACCGGCCGTGAAGGAGTTGAGCAATGTGACGACCATGACCCCAAAGCCAATCGCCACCATCAGCATACTGGTTCGCCCCTTTTGGCGCGACAGATTTCTCAGTGCTATCTTCATGCTGGCAGCCATGTTATTTCCCTCCCATTGCGACCGCGGGACGCACTTTAAGAGCTATGGACGTGGGATATATGCTCGCGATGAAACCGACGATCAGGATCGCCGCCAACGACTCGCCGACGGAGGCCACGGAGAGTGCAGGATGCAGCGAGGGACCGCCAAAAAGAATCTGGAAATACTCGTTCGGCGCCTGTATTCCAAATGCGCCAAGCACCAGTATGACGAGGGAACCCACGATTATGCCGATGAGGCCGAAGAGGAGGCAATTCGTCGTCGACTCGATGAATATCATCCGGAAGATGAGTGACTTCTGGGCCCCTATAGCGCGCATCGTCCCGAACTCCGGTATTCTTTCGATGATCGACAGGACAAAGGTGTTCATGATGACGACGAGGGCCACAACGGCGACCACGATGAGAATGATCATGAAAACTATGTGTATGGCCTCGGCCATTCTGCCAACGGGGCCGGCCGCCATCATCCAGTCATCGATGTAAAGTTTGTCTCCCAAATCCGGCAGAGTTGAGCGGATCGCCTGCTCGACGTTTCCAGAATCCGCCGTATCGTCGATGCGGACAAGAAGCATGTGCCAGCCGTCGGGATCGGGTTTCGATTCCTCCCGAGGCCCCGAGCCCAGGATATTGTAGATATCAGGTGATACCGCGAGGGTGCCAGTCTGGACGAGCCCCCCGGAGAACAGGTCTTGTTCAAAGTCGCCGTTTTCAGTGCCCGCCGCGGAGATTGTCGAAGCCGCGCCCTCCGTTCCGTTTGCGCCGTCCGTGTTGCCCATGTTGTTTGCGCCGCTCTCCTCGGCGGCCGTCATGCCGAGCATGATGCGGAGATCATCCGCGTCGATCAGGTTTGCGGTGTCCAAGTACTGGTTTGAGCGGATGAAATGGAATATTCCGCGCACGGTCATCTTCCGGACCTTCACCCCCGTCGCGCTGTTCGAACTCGAAAGGAGGATGGAGTCACCGGCTTGTACCGGCGTCCCGTCGGCCGATTTTATGCCCTTCGCGACCGACTCTGAAAGGACAATTCCCTCTTCACCGGGCTGGAGCATCCTCCCCGAGAGCATCTCGATGTTGCCCGGAAACATGGCGGCGTAGGATTCGGGGTCGACGCCGAAAAGCTGGACGGGCACATTTTTGCCCTCGAGGAAGGTCGCTCCGGCACGCCCCGTCAGAAGGGGAGTCACCGAGCGGACTCCAGGGATCGCCTTGACCGAAGTCTCAAGCTTTTGGTAGCCGGATATTTGGGGGAGAGAATCGCTGGTATCAAACCCCAGTGTCCCGAAGATGCTCATNNTTTTTTTTGGCACTGATCATGAGGTCTCCCGTATAATTTTCCACGAAGGACTTCCGCATGCCGGCGGTGGCGGTGGCGATCATGGAGCTGCCGATCACCATCACGGCAGCTCCAAGCCCCAGGATGGATCCGATGATGAGGGATTTTGTCTTGTGTTCGCGCAGGTTGCGCAGCGCCATGTTCAGGATCACCAGCATGGACTTGCCTCCGGAGGAGCCTTGCGGCCTTCGTCCGATTCTATGAGCCCATCCTTGAGCGTGATCACGCGGTCGGCGGCGTTGACGATCTTGCGATCGTGGGTGGAGAAGATGAAGGTAGTCGAAAGTTCGCGGTTTATTCTCTTCATGAGCTCTATGATGTTGCTGCCGGTCGTAGAGTCCAGATTAGCGGTGGGTTCATCGGCCAGCACGATTGTGGGCCGGGTCACGAGGGCGCGGGCGATGGCGACGCGCTGCCGCTGCCCGCCAGAGAGCTCGTTGGGTTTATGCTTTTTCCATGCGGTGAGTCCGACTTCCTCTATGAGGTAGTTGACCCATTCGCTCCTCTTCTCTTTACTTTCGTATTCGCCGCGCGTTGGCCCCAGGAGAAAGGGAAATTCGACATTTTCCTCGACACTGAGAACAGGAATGAGGTTGAAGGATTGGAAAATAAAGCCGATCGCCTCATGCCGGAGTCGCGTGATTTCTCTGTCGCCAAGATCGGATGTCACCTTCCCGTTGAGCATTACGGCGCCCGAGGTTGGAACATCGATGCAGCCGATGATGTTGAGCAGCGTCGATTTTCCCGATCCCGATGGCCCCGCGATTGAGAGGAATTCTCCCGTTTTAAGGGAGAAGCTTATGCCCTTCAATGCTTCGACCTCGGTCTTCCCGAGCGGATAATGTTTGACTACATTCTGAAGTTCAACCAATGCCATCGCTGTCTCCTTGAAGCCAAGAATACCAAAATGGTTCTGAAAAGTGGTTTGACAACTTATAAACAATGTTAAACTGAGAGTTTAAAGTTCGCTCTCCGTATTGACCTGTAGAAGTACGGTGGACTAGCGTAGTGAAGAGGGAAAGGCAATGGACGCGTCGGTTCTCATCATAGAGGATGATCAGGATATCGCCGATCTCATCGCGATGTATCTGAAAGATGAGGGAATTCGAAGCGATATAGCCCTGACCGCGGAAGCGGGTCTTGAGCTGAGCGCTGCTTCGGCCTACGACCTGGTGGTGCTCGATCTCAACCTGCCGCGAATGGACGGCTACGAATTTCTCCAGACTTTCAGAAGGATGACGGATACGCCCGTGGTGATCGTCTCCTCCCGCGACGCCGATGAAGATATGATTCTGGGGCTGGGGCTCGGTGCGGACGATTTTGTGAACAAGCCCTTCTCGCCGCGGGTGCTCACCGCCCGGATACGCGCACATCTGCGTCGCTCTCATACCCCGGCCATGGATCAAAATCGCGAAGTCATACAGTTCGGTGACATTTCGATGGACCTGGGCGCACTCATAGTGGAGCGCCGCGGCGAGCCTCTGGCCATGCCGACGAAGGAGCTTGAACTCCTTGCCTATTTTGTGCGCAACCGAGGCGTGGCACTAAAGACGGAGCAGATATACAAAGATGTGTGGGGAAATATGTATGGCGATTACACGACTGTCGCCGTCCATGTCCAAAGGCTCCGGAAACGGATCGAGCCGGACCCCGCGCAACCGTGTTTCATAAAAACCATCTACGGTATCGGCTATCGGTTCGAGATACCGACGGAAGCCTCGGCGTGTCCGGAAAGAGGAAGGGCATCATGAAGCTGCGAAGCCAATTCATCCTTCTCGACATATTTACCGGTTTTGCTGCGATAGCGGCTACGGCGGCCTTGGTTATCTTTGCCTCGCACATCAATCTACTCACCGGCCCCGGCAGGGAGATGATCTCCGTTCGCGAGCGCCTCGAAGCCGCCGTCGATCATGGTGCAGAAAGGGCGGAACTGGAGTCCATCTTGGAGGAGTCCAAGTCGCTCAAATTGCTGCTTGAGGACTCGGATTTCAGGCTGCTTGCGTCCAATTTCCCCGAAGCAGCGAGACTTGCGTCGGGCGAGCCCGCCGAGATCGCGAGAAATTTCGGTGAGTTTTTCATGAACCGGATTGGCGGAGGTACTGAGGAATATTACCTTGTCGCCATACAATTGACGCCCGGAGGGTTCTACTCGAGTTTCATCACCTCGACGGCCCCCTTTGTCGTGCTTTTCCTCGCCATTCTTTTACTTCTGCCCTTCCTCGCTTCTTTCCGGCTCAATCGCACGCTGAAAGCGATAAAGAGCCTGCAGCTGGCCACGGAGCGGGTGGCCGCCGGCGACCTCGAATACAGCCCGATCATGGAGGGACCTGAAGAAATCGTGTCGCTGGCCCATTCATTTGATGCGATGCGCCTGGCTTTGCGCGATGAATCCGACCGGAGGGCACGGTTTCTCATGTCGATCTCGCATGACCTTAAGACCCCACTCGCCTCCGTACGAGGCTATGTAGAGGCTCTGCGCGATGGTCATGCCGAGGACAGTGGGCGGCAAGAGCATTATCTTTCGATCATCGATCAAAAATCCATGCTGCTCGAGAGCCGCATCCGCGAGCTCGTAAACTTCGCATCCCTCTCGACAAGCGACTGGCAGCTTACCTTGCGCCCCGTCAGACTGAGGGAATTCTTCTCGGGCATCGCGGAGGCCTTTAGGGAAGAGGCTTCTGTCTTTGGGCGTATTTTTGCGGCCACCATAAACATCCCCGACGACGTCACCGCGATGATGGATGAGCAGCTCTTCACGCGCACCCTCGAGAATCTGTTTTCCAACTCGCTTAAGTTCACGCACGATGGCGGAAGAATAGAGCTGGATTGCTATACCTTGGAAGGCTTCACTGATATAGCTTTCTCTGACGACGGCCCGGGAATAGCTGACGCGGATAAGCCCTACATTTTCGAGGCATTTTACCGGGGCGATAAGACCCGCACGACGCAGGGCATGGGCTTGGGATTGGCCATCGCGAAATCCATTACGGAGGCCCATGGGTTTTCGATATCGGTACGGGATACTCAGGGACCCGGAACCGTTATTGTCATTCGCATTCCACACTGTCAGGGCTAGCTTTGCCGACTGGTCTGGAAACGCAACAATGTCGTGAGATGGGAGCGGCCCGCTATCAGACATTCATCGCCACTTCGCAGGTACCCCAGACCACGTCGATAGGAATGTTTCATATAGATAGAGGTCATGAATGAAGAGCCATAAACACGCCAATGCTCAAAAGCAATAAAATCCTGGAATTTTATGCCATATCGAAAACAGCGGGAATACGGATTATAATAAAAGCGCAGTCAAAAGACTGCAACGGCAGGTCACGATGCACGATTTGATGGCGAAGTTCTTTCGGTCTCCCCTGGCCATTGGCATTGTATGCGGCAATGCCCTTCTGGCGGTCGGCGCGGCACTGGCCGGTATTGCGCCGGTGCTCGTGGTCGTCCCCCTCTTTGTCCTTGTGACAGGCGGTGAACTTGCCCTCGCGCTGCTCTCGAAGCCGGGAGCAAAGGCAATTCTTGGCGAACAGGAGCGGGAGCGAAAGGAGCACGATGTAGACCGCCTTGAAGAGACGGCCCGTCTGCGGAAGCGTCTCGCCATGCTTCGTGTCGAAAATCCCGAAGTGAAGGCAGCCGTCGAAAGGCTTGCATTGGCAGCGGGTCTGTATCTCGAATCCTGCGCAAAAGGGAATGAAAGGGACCCGCTCGTCGAGGAGGCAGTGCAAAACGCCGTCGCAACGGTGGACGGATACCTGCATCTGTCTGATGCCGGGCGGATTCGCGCGCGCATAGACAGCGAGCATGGCAATACGCGGCAAGACTTAGAACAGAAAACAATTCTCTCCCTCGATACATCGACCCGCCTCATCGGCGAAAAACTTGCCCTGCCCTTTGGGGGCATCGAAGGAAACCATACTGTGCTCGATGCAATGGATGGACGACAGGAGCTGGAAGAATGAAACGAAACGGATTCTTGCTGGTCATGCTGGTATCGATCGGATTATGGGGACAACCCCTCGCTGCGCTCGAAGCGCAGGCAGAATCCGTGGAAATATTCCTTACCTTGCACAGCGACGGTAAAGCGGTGGTTCGGCATTCCATCGTCTGGGATGTGAGTTCCGGCACCATGGGAGGTTTTTACTTCCAGGGCGAGCAGGCTCCCATGGTGTGGGACGCGGA
Source organism: Spirochaetaceae bacterium UBA6243 (assembly GCA_002441395.1). Taxonomy (GTDB): domain Bacteria; phylum Spirochaetota; class Spirochaetia; order Treponematales; family Rectinemataceae; genus Rectinema. The sequence continues at coordinate 25,810 of DJVZ01000003.1, forward strand.
GCGCTGCTGGGCCGATCTGCCGAACGGAACGCGGACTCCCCTCGACATCAAAAATGCAGGGGATAAATGGGATATTCTCCTTTCGCAGGGCAAGCGCACCTCGGGAATCTCGACCTGGGTGCTCACGTATGGCGCTGATCTTGCTGCGGCGAACATGGTGGGGCTCACCGACAAATCCGACGGCGAAAAGCTGTTCTATTTCCACTGGGCGCCGCCGCAGTGGGAGCAGCCACTCGACCACCGCAGCGTGACGGTGGTGTTCCCCCTCGAGGCGAAGGCGGGCGAGTCTGGAGATTCGCGGTCGGAACGGCTCGCACAGCTTGGCTTTGCCACGGAGAAACATGTCAATGACGAAAACAGTATCGACTGGTATGCGGCGGAGGGCTCCGACGGGAAAAGTTACCTCGCGCTCCGATTCCACCAGCGGAACCCTGCCGCGCATGCGACTCAGGACATTCAGTTCTATATGTCCGCCGAGAATGTGGGCCTCGCGTTTTCTCCGCTCTTCGACGCCCTCGCCGGCCAGGCGGGCCCGGCGAATCCCTCAGAAGCCCTTCAATCTGGAGAACAGCCCGGCGACGTGGGCGCAGAGCCTTCTGATGCCGCGCGTTCCGGATCGGCTCTGGGATGGCAGCGCACGCCGCTTCTCGCCCTGTTTCTGTGCGGCGGAATCGCGGCGCTCGGCGTGTTTCTCTATCGAAAAAAGATAGCCGGATATCCGAAAGCCGTCGCGAAAGCCGAGGGCATCGCCTGGGCCGGCGATTCATGGACGCCTCCCCGCCTGAGCGAAGGAACGTACGCGATTCCCGGCAAAGTGGCCGAAGACCTGCATCCCGTCGAGGTCGCTCTGCTGTTCGAGCTGCCCTTGCCCCGGGTTGTGGCCGTCATGATCAAAATCCTTGAGGATGAGGGTGTGGTTCGCCTTGCGCAGGAGGCGCCTTTGCGACTCGAAGTGCTCAAGGCGGAAAGCGCGGACGAGTACGGCTATACGTTTTTGGGCGCCTTCGACACGGAAGGCTGGGTGCTTTCGGGCCGTATGGCCGATTTTTTCGAGACGGCGTTGAAAAAACTCCAGGAAAAGACGTGGGACTGCGACATCGAAGCCACCAAGGCGTACTATCGGAAAAAAATGGAAGAAGCCGAGGCTGAGGAAGCAAAGGGAGGAACCACCCCCACTGAGGCGACGCCGAGGTATGCTTGCTGGCCTTCCTTTATCTATGTGTATTCGCACCCGTATTACTATGGGAATCTCGGTCTGCCCAAAGAGTTTTCCGGGAGTTATGCGTCATTCATGGCATCTTCGGCCTGCTTTTCGGGATGCTTCTCGCCGAAGAACCTTGCGGGTACCGCCGGTGCCTGTTATTCCGCCTGCCACAACGCGTGTCACAGCGCGTGCCATCAGGCCTGCCACAGTGCCTGTCACTCTGCGTGCCACTCGGCCTGCCATAGCGCCTGTGTCTCCGGAGGCCCGCATTGAGCCCGCGCACAAAAAGGGCCGCCAACGCGGAGGCAGCTGACGCCACGGCGGTCGCGCGCAGACCGCCCGGGGCCGCAGGTGTCCCGGCCTCCCCTTCTGTCGCCGCACCCTCCGACCTCTCCTGGATCGACGATTTCTGGGCTCAGGCGGGAGAGCACATCTTCTCCAGAGAGGACGACGGCGTCCTCATTCTGCCACCGAACCGCGTCTACAAGGTCAATTCGACGGCAGCCTCGCTCATCGCACACCTCAAGCGCGGAGGCTCAATGCGGGCCCTGCAGTTCCCCTCGGAGGATGCGGCGCACGACACCGCACTATTCTTTGGAGACGTCGCCGCGCTCTACCGCGGCGACATGCCGGTCAACGGCACGGTGTCTTCGGAACCGTTCTCTTTCCCCTTTACCCGACTGCCGGTGCTGGGGGAAATCGCGCTGACCTACCGGTGCAACAACGCATGCCGCTTCTGCTACGCGGGCTGTGGCGGCCAGAGTGGTCGCCCCGCCAGCGCCGGATCTGTCTCAAACCACCCCGAGCGTTCGACCGCAGATGACCGGCGCATCATCGATATCTTCGCGGACGAAGCCAAAATCCCCTTTTTCTCATTCACGGGCGGAGAACCTACGCTTCGGGAAGACCTCGAAGCGCTTGTCGAGTATGCATATCGGCGCAGACTCATCACCAACCTTGTCACGAACGGCACACTGATCGACGAAACGCGCGCCCGCGGGCTCAAAAAAGCGGGCCTCGGGAGCGCGCAGGTCTCCATCGAAGGACCGAATGCGGAAATTCACGAATTTCTTGCGGGAAGAAAAGGCGCATTCTCCGAAACAATCGCGGGTATCGCGGCACTGCAGAAGGCGGGCATCCCCACGCAGACCAATACGACCATCACGCGGGGAAACCTGCATGTCATCCAGCGCATGCCCGCCTTCCTCGCCTCGCTGGGCGTCAGCCGCTTTGCCATGAACCTCTTCATTCCCACCATTCCAGGCGAGGAGACCGACCGACTCTTCGTCGCCTACGAAGAAATCGGTCCTTACGTGGACGCCGTCGCCAAAGAGGCAAAAAAACTCGGCATGACCTTTTACTGGTACAGCCCCACCCCCTTCTGCAACTACAACCCCATCGCGCGGGGATTTGGGAACAAAAGCTGCGCGGCCGCCGACGGGCTTCTCTCCGTCGCCCCCGACGCTTCGGTTCTGCCCTGTTCTTCATGGGACGAACCGATCGGCAACCTGCTGAGACAGAATTTTAGAGAGCTGTGGTTTTCGGAAACGGCACGGTTCTATAAAGAGAAGCATTTCGCGCCCGCTCCATGCCGTGCCTGCGACAGCTTCACCGCATGTCAGGGAGCCTGCCCGCTCTACTGGCGCTATACGCACGCCGAGCCATCCGGAGCCAGAAAAAGCAAGGAGCCCTTATGAATACAGCCGTCATTCGATATCGAATTCCGGGTCTGGGCACCACGTCCCGCCTGCTCATTTTTGGAGCATTCGGCCTTGGAGGTATTTTGCCGCAGATATTCTGGCGCGGTCCCGGCACTGTGATCGGTACGCTGCTCCTTCTGCTGCCGCTCTTTCTTTTATCCGCAAAGCCTTGGACCAACAAGCCCAAGGACATAGGCGAGGAAGACTGGCAGCCCGTCACGGACGCCGAACTGGACCGCATCGCCGACGCATTCAAATCGACCAGACACATACACTTGCCACTCTGGTACCGCCCCGGCTTCGGCGTCCCCTTTACGATACTGCTTGCCATTCTGGCCGTCGCCTTCGGAAGCGCGCTCACCCTGCCGGGACTTCTCGCCACGGACGCGCTCATCCTGCTGTGGCCCGCGCTCAACTTTCTCAAGATACGGCTCTGGGTCCCCAGGGAATTCGAGATGGTCATGCGCGCCTTACAGGCCGCGCGTTCGGTATCCTTGCCGCCGGACATCGTCTGCACGCCCTATCTGCGGCTCGACCGCGATGAGCAGGGCCTGCGGATACCCGAGAACGCGCGGCTCATGCTCGAACCCCGCCAGAAACCCGAGGACCTCGTGGGGGTCCAGATGCAGGTAGCCATCAACAAAGGCCCCAACGGAACCGTCCCCTACCTCTACGCCGTCGCGCTCACCCATGGACAGGGCGCGACATGGAAGAAGGCCTGCGGTTTCCGCGCCCCGGGGTATGTGATCGAACCTGGCGGCGACGCTTCCTACGGCACCGTCGTCATTCGCCAGCACACCGACAACGGCGGCTATCAAACGAGCCCGCAGGACTGCTCAAGGCTCGTCGAGACCGCCATAGCGCTCTTGAAAAAATCATCTGAATGAATCTATTCCAATGCAAATAATGCTGCCCCAAGTGCTCCACAAAGATCCGGCGCTTCTGTGATGAACAATGAAGCCCCAAGCTTTTTCTCAAGTTCCCTGACGACGCCCATGTTACGAGCCACCCCTCCTGTCATCATATAGGGCGCTTGCCCTCCACCACGGCTGACCATTGAGGCGGTTTTCGTGGCTACAGACTTGTTGAGTCCATGAATAATATCCGCTGTGCTGTGATTGTCCGCGATGAGGGAAATGACTTCAGACTCTGCAAACACGGTACACATACTGGATATCGTCAGATCATGTTTCCATGTGAGCCCGGCATTACTCATATCCACAAGTTCCAGTTCAAGGGTTCGGGCCATCACTTCGAGGAAACGCCCTGTACCTGCGGCGCACTTGTCGTTCATGATGAAATTCGCTACCGCACCGTTTTTATCAAGGCAGATAACTTTACTGTCCTGTCCGCCAATATCCACGATTGTGCGGATGTCAGAATTCAGAAAATGTGCTCCTTTGGCATGACAGGTTATTTCAGTTTTGGTATCTGAGGCAAATACTATATTGTTTCGACCATAGCCTGTGGCGACGATGGCCGCAAAGCTGTCCTGGTCCGTTTCCAGCTGTCTGCACACCTCCTCCAAAGCCGCCTGTGCGCTTTTCTGCGCCTTTGCTCCTGTACGGACAATGGAGGAAGCTACTACGTGCGCGGTTTGATCCAGCACGACCATCTTTGTTGTCGTTGAACCGCTGTCGATACCCGCAAACAGCCCGCGCTGCCTGTTTTTAATCCGCGGCAGCGTGCCATGCCGGGCTTTCAGGCTCTCGGCGAACGCTTCCAGACGGGTAGAAAGCTGTCCGGCTGACTGAGGAGTAAAATCTGATTCAATTTTCAAAATGGGCAATGCAGTCTCTTTTTTCAGCGCTGCGTAGTCAAAGCCATAGTAATCGCAGAATTTTACCGTGTTGTAAATGATGCCTCGCAGGTTCTCATTCTCCCACAGAGATCGGCGACCCCCCACATTCGTCATGCGCATACATGGAACAAGCTGAAGAAGTGCCGCCGCATACCAATCCATCAACGCCACAAAATCCAAGGTCTCGGCATGGGACGGCAGGGGCTCCAATCGTCTGTTCCCGCCACAGGTCAAATCGATCACGGGGTATTGTACTTTTTCTTGCATGGATAAGAGCAGTCCGCGGCTGACTCGGGCGCCCATGACCGCAAGAAACGGTTTGTCCGGTACGGGGTCTGTCGATGCCCTGCACGCCTCAAAAAACAACTGTCTGTCAAAAGAAGAACTGTGCTGCCCTCCATATAATCCGGCCAGCCGCAAGAGTTCCCGCTTTACCTGCTGGCGAGCGCAGGCTCCGTCATCATGGGGCAGATCGAATAAAAACAGAAATTTGTGACGTCCCTGCGATTTCAGCACATCGTATACCCTGCGTATGGAATCACAGCAGTTGACCAATATCAGCTCATCCACTGCTGTGCTGTGCTCCAGAAATGCCTTGGCGTGGCAACACAGGTTTGCGTGAGTAATCCCCTCCGCATACTCAAAATCTTCCGCTTCGTCGTTGAGCAACTCCGCCTTACCGCCCAGGGCATACAGCAGTTCCACAGGGGTGTATTTACAAGTGTATCCGGTCATTTCATGCCCTCAAGCTGTTCAAGGAATGCGTTTACCCGCGTCACCATCTGTCCATCGGAGACATTGCGTGAATCACATCCATCACCATCCAGCACAAGTACGGGAAAACCTTCCGCTTCAAGGGTCTTTTTTGCCATTTGAGCCATGCCCTGTGTTTGTTTACATCCCCAGTGGCAGAAAACAAGAACACCGTCGGCGTGTAATTTTTTCGCATATTCAATCGCGGCCTCAATGCGCCGCTGCGCTCCCCCGTTGTTGATGTTGTACACAACGCGCTTCGCCATGCTCTCGTACGGCTTGTCGGGGTTCATGTCACAGAGCACGTCATACGTCATATCGCAACCCACAATCTCGCATCGTTCACTTTTATCAAAAATCGCCTTCATGGAATCCTGCCAATTGGGCAGAGTATGCAACCAGAGTATCCGCTTTTTACTCCGGTTTTTGGGCGCTTCCTCCGCCGCTTCCCTGATCGCATTGATAAACTGTTCACCCTGGGGCGTACCCAAAAACACATGGACGGCAACCAGCGAAAACAACTCACCGCTCATGGTGACCGGCATCGAACAATTCGCACGAAGTTCCAGGTACTCCCGATAGGTCTTGATGGAGCGATCCGAGATACATATTGCAGCACGAAGCCTGTCTTCATCCATCTTTCTATGGCAGACATCCTCGAGAGCGGCGGTTACGGATCGAAGCTGTTCCGCTACATAGTTCACCGCATCATCACCGATATTGTTCGGCACATCCACCACGACATGCGGAATCTGAAGGTCCTGTGCAAGACGCCTGAAAGAAAGCTGGTTCGCGTCGCAGGCCAGTGTGGTATTCGCAATGAGCAGAGGCTTCGGCAGAACGCCAGTTTCTGCCAGCCCAATCATAATTTTGTGGTAGGAGCAAAAGCTTTCGGGCACATCGGCGTTCTCCGCGGCATCCGCGAACACCTGCTCACAGGCGGTATTGGCAATATATACAGATAATGCTTCGGGGAACATCGGCGTAACATCCATGGCGTGCAGTATTTCGCAGGGGAAGAACACATTGACCATGGCAGCGTTGTGAGGATGCTGAAAAGCATGACAGATATAACGGCTGACAACAGCATTCATTTGGGCGTATGCCCCTGCCAGCCCACTGCCGCCGAAACGGGCGTCTTTCCATCCATTCAGCGAATAGGCCGTAGTCAATAGCCTGCGCGCCCGGCCCGGGTTTGCATAAACCTCTTTCGATACGACATCCCCGAATTTTTTTATGATCTTATTCATAATTACATGTTCCAGAGATTTCTACAGCCTGTCTATAAATCCTGTTTCCAGAAAAATAGTCGTACCAATCTTTTTATCCTCACTCTCGTTCTGCATCATGCGAATAAGATTGTCTATCGCCATAAAACCGATTTCCACGGTGGGCTGCGTGATGACGGAGACCGGATATTTCAGATAATCGAGCCACTTATTGTCATCGTACGTCACAATCTTTATTTGTTGAGGAATGCTGATCCCCATCTCTTCCAAGCTTCCTATAAGCTGATAACATATATCCGAAGTCGCGCAAAGCACGCCATCCGGCTTTGTGTCTTCAATAAATTTGCAAATCAGCCTATTGGAGTCTTCTTGCTTATAATTCAGGGTCAGAACGCTTGGCGCCGCATTCGTACTATTCTTTTGAATATAGAAGCTATATCCGAGCAAGCGCTGCTGGACAGTATACACTGTCTCCGGATAACCAATGAATCCTATATTCCTGCACCCTTTCGAAGCGAGGTAATCGGCGCCGGTATACCCGCTTTCAAAATTGTTTATTCCGACAAAGACCTTATCCAGACCTTCATATTTACGATCCACGAAGACTATCGGAATAGTGGTGGCCAAAATTTCCTTGGGGCATTTCCTGGAATCAATGGGAGCAATAATTATGCCTCCTACATTTTTTTCCAAAATACTGCGAATGTTCACTTTTTCCAGTTCGGCATCGTTCTCCGAATCGCATAACAAAATGGAAAAGCCCTGTTCAGAAGCATATGTCTCTATTGCTTTGATGACTGAAATGTAATAGTCCTCCAGGATATTTGCTACAATGACTCCAATGAATCTTGTTGTGGAATGGTGGGATTTTGGTTTCTTTTTCTCATAGCTGAGTTCTTCCATTATTTTGAGAATATACTCTCGTGTCTCGCGCTTTACATAACGGGTTTTATTGATGACATGCGATACCGTAGTGATTGAAACGCCTGCTTGCTGCGCAATATCAATAAGCCTGACGGGTTTGCTTTTCAATATCATTCCTCCATCTACAGCGCATTCAAGCTAGCCTGAACCTGCGACAATGCCAACAATGACTTTATCTTTCGATTACGCGCATGTCAATAAATTTTCTACTTTGATATTGTTTTGGCAAAGCGTTTGCTTCGCCTGTTTTTCGTAGAAATATCGTACATTACCGCGAGGGCAATGATTGCTCCCCTTACAATTTGCTGCATATAAGAATTTACACTCGCGAGATTCATGATGTTATTGAGACATCCGACAATAAGTGCACCGACAACTGTGCCCCCCGCAGTACCTAAACCCCCCGAGAAACTCGTCCCTCCGATTATCGAGGAAGTGAGCGCCTGAAATTCATAATTTATTCCGCCATTTGGCAAACCGGCATTGACTCTCGACATGAAAAGCACGCCGGCAATGCCCACTATCACTCCATTGAGCACAAATGCCAGCACTTTGGTCTGATTGACCGCTATGCCCGAAGCCTTCGCCGCTTCCTGGTTACCACCGATCGCATACAGCGCGCGGCCAAATCTTGTATGGTTCAATATGTACCATGTGAGAATAAAAAAACCTAATAAAAAGAAAATGGGAATAGGCACAGGACCGACAGAGCCTTGCCCAAGAATGGTATATCCACCTATCTGATAGATATTTTGTCCCTTGGAGAATAAGAGCGCCGAACCTCTCGCCATTTCCTGCATTGCCAGCGTTGCGATAAAAGCTGGCACCGAAAATCGCGTGACAATGATCGCATTGATCAGGTTGCACAATACCGCGATGGCTATCGCAACGACAATCGCCAGAGGCATGGACCCCGTGGCTTTGTAGCTTGCAACGGAAAGCAGACCGGAGAGCGCAAGAACCGATCCAGAAGATAAATCGAGAAGCCCGCAAATGATGAGCATTGTCTCGCCAAAGGCCAAAATTGTTGTGACCGAGATCTGACGCGCGACATTCGATATGTTCTGAGCGGATATAAAGTTGCTATTTATTATGGAGCTTATTACTATCAAGGCGACAAGCACTAAATAAATGCTGTAGCGTCGGCTAAGGCCAGACCAGGAAATATGTTGTCTGGAATTATCTCTCATTGTGGTACCCCCATCCTTTTTTCATATCCTGTAGCCAGTCTCATAATCTTTTCTTGGCTGAATGCTTCTCTTTGAAGTTCTCCTGCAATTTCGCCTTTGCATATGACATATATCCTGTCACACATTCCGATCAGCTCGGGCAATTCCGAAGAGACCATGACCAGGGCCTTTCCTTCTGCGGCAAGGTCTCCCATGAGTTTGTAGATTTCATATTTCGCACCCACATCAATGCCTCTTGTGGGCTCGTCAAGGATAAGAACTTTTGCGTCACAGAGAACCCATTTCCCAAGCACCACCTTCTGCTGGTTGCCGCCGCTCAGTTCTTCCACTGTCGTGGAGAGAGACGGGGCTTTTACTTCCATTCTTGAGCAGATTTTGCCAATGGTACTATTTTCCACCGCACTGTGGAGATGCCCCCCATGGAAAAAGAGCCTGAGATTTGCAAGACCAACATTTTCCCGAATGTTGCGTATAGGAATTATTCCAAAACGACGTCTGTCCTCTGACAGCATGGCTATTCCGGATTTTATCGCATCCTTGGGATCATGTATGGAAACTCTCTTGCCAGAGATCGTCATCTCACCTGATAGATAGGAATCCAAGCCAAAAATAGCCCGCATTATCTCTGTGCGGCCCGACCCCATCAGGCCTGCAAAGCCCACGATTTCCCCGGTTCTCACAGAGAAATTGATGTTTTTGAATGCCTTTTCAGAGGAGAGCCCTTTGACGACCAGGGCTTCTTCTCCAATGGTGAGGTGTCGCTTCGGGAAGTTGCTTTCCAGCTTTCTGCCCACCATGAGAGAAATGACCTCCTCGATCGTAAAATCAGCGCGGGGCCTGGTGTCGATTACTTTCCCGTCGCGCAGCACAGAAATGTCATCGGCAATACGGAATATCTCTTCCATTTTATGAGAAATATATATTATGCTTTTTCCTCTTGATTTCAGACCTTCAATTTTTCCAAACAGACGGGTCACCTCGCGCTCCGAAATGGCGGAGGTAGGCTCATCCATAATAATGATGCCGGCATCAATTGAAATTGCCTTCAATATCTCGAGCATCTGAATATCGGACACTGAAAGATCTTTCATCTGCATTGTCGGAGAATACGGCAAGCTTTCCTGTTCCAAAAGCTCGAGCGTATGAGAACGAACGGATTTCCAATCAATGTGGCCATTTTTCGTTGGCCATCTGCCACAAAAGAGGCTCTCTTCCACGGTCATTTCGGGGATGTAGTTCAATTCCTGAAAGATCATCGAGATCCCAAGCATTCTCGCCTGTATCGGATTCCGAATGTTCACTTTTTCCCCATCTACAAATATTTCTCCATCGTCCGGTTGGTACACCCCATCAATAATTTTCATCAGTGTAGATTTACCAGCTCCGTTTTCCCCGCAGAGAACAAGCACAGAGCCTTGCCTGACTTTCAGGCTTACATTATCGAGAGCACGCACTCCAGGAAAAGATTTGTTTATATTCCTCACTTCCAGCCTGTAGGAATCCATGTAAAACCTCTTGATGGTCAGATAAGATAAAGCATGCCTGGAACAGCGTTCCGGGCATGCTTGTGTTCTCGCATCAAACGGGCGCTGTTACTTCAACGCACCGGCTTTTTTGTGAATCTCAATAAGCATATCGACATTATCTTTTGTAATAAGCGGGCAATCAATATCGACATCGATCTGTTTTGCTTTTCCTGTCAGCAGTTTTTCAGTTGTGTCGAGTATTTTTGTGGCAAGATCATATGCACTCTGAAGGCTCGTGGCAGTGAGCAGTCCAGACTTTATGAGCAACGCAGCTTCAGCGGTACCATCGACGCCGTACGCAAGGATCCCTTTGTATGCGGGATTATTTTTTACAACTTCGAGGGCTCCAGCAGCCATATTGTCATTCATTGAAATGATTGCATCGATTTTTGGATTCGCCTGAACCCAGTCTTCCATGTAGTTCATGGCTTCATCTTTATTCCAATGGGCAATCTGCTCGCCAACGATCTTAACATCCTTGCGCTTGTCAAAAAATTCTTTCTGCCAGCTTTTTCGGCGGGCATCCGCGTGGAAATTGCCTGAAGGACCGTTGAGCACCACAACCTTTGCATTTTGCGGGACCTGCTTGAGGGCAAGCCGAGCATTTACCGCAGCCTGCTCATAAGGATCCGCGTCTACCGATGAAGCACCTTTAATGCCGGCAATGCGGGCATTTGTGGTAATCGCTATGATTCCAGCCGAAACAATTTTCTCGACAAACGGCCGCTGGGATTCTCCGTTGTTAGGCTGGACAATGATTGCATCGTATTTATTGGTAATCGCATTCTCTATGAGTGAGTTTTCAATATCATCGCTCGCCTGACCGTCAAATACCTTCAAGCTGATGTTCGGATATTTTTTGGCTTCTTCTACAATGGAATTCGCCAACCACGCCGCAAACGAATCAGCCTGCGCACGGGCAATGTACGCCACTCTGTATACTTTCCCCTGAGCGAATGCTGCACCCGAAACCAGGGTAACCAACAGTAGCAGCATAGCTATTCTTTTTCTCATGTTCTGCCTCCTCCGTTTCCATTCCTCTGGACATTTGTGATATTCGAGATTTTGCCAATTTGCAGCAAAATTCATCGAATTTTTGCTTTTCATGGTATTATGTAATCAGCTTTTCATAATTGTCAAGCAAAAATTATTAAATATTTTTTTCCAAGCCAATCAAGCCTTCAAAGGATACTTAAACTATATAAAATAAAAATTTATTTATTTTATTCAACAGAAATTTTGCGTGACAGTCCTTTTTTGCCAAATCCCATATTTTTGCGCAAATTTTTCTATTTTTTGCTATTTTTCCTTGACAATTTTTACTTTTCGTGTGGAGAATATAGTAGCCTTGTCTACGCTTGGTAGAAGTTTTCTTGCATATTTGGAGAACAACATGAAAGCTCTTGTATTAAAGGGAAAAAACAGGTTAGCCGTTGAAGATTTCGCGATCAATGAGCAGCTCTCCCCCAACGATGTCAGAATCGCAATTAAAAAAGTCGGCATATGCGGCAGCGATATCCATTATTACCTTCACGGACAAATCGGAGATTTCATCGTAAAGGAACCCATGATACTTGGCCACGAAGCAAGCGGAATCGTCATAGAGACAGGTTCCGATGTCAAACACCTCAAAGTGGGCGACAGGGTCTGCATGGAACCAGGCATACCTTCTTTCGGTAGCAGCGCTACACTGCAGGGGAAATACAATCTCGATCCTACAGTACGATTCTGGGCGACACCTCCGGTACATGGCTGTATGAGAGAATCTGTGGTCCATCCTGCCAGTTTTACATTCAGACTCCCTGACAATGTAACGCTTGAAGAAGGCTCGCTCGTCGAACCGCTCGCGATAGGCGTCTATTCAGCCTCCACCGCAACAATTCAGCCCGGCGACGTCGCAATTGTCTTCGGCGCTGGAACCATAGGAATAGTCACCGCACTGGCCGCAGTTTCTTCCGGCTGCTCAAAAGTATTACTATGTGATATCAAACAGGGAAAATTGGATGTTATAAAAAAGCATTTTTCCCAAAACATCATATGCATAAACACTGCCAAGGAATCGCTCGATGAAGCCATCAAAGATATTGCTCCCGAAGGCGCCGACATCATATTTGAAGCAAGCGGCAGTCCGGCAGTCATTTCAAATATGATCAAATACATCCGCCCCGCGGGCCGCGCAGTCATGATTGGAATGCCAGCAGCGCCTGCCACATACGATGTCGTGGCGGCCCAGGTGAAAGAAGTAGAAATCCGGCATATATTCCGCTATAGAAATATGTATCCCCGGACAATCAACATGATTGCTTCCGGAACGATGAGAGTGAAACCTCTCATCACACACTCATACAATTTCAGTGACGTCATACAGGCTTTCGATTTCGCTGCAAGCATGCCGGAAGATGCCATAAAAATCATGATAGACATGTAAAAAAGTTCGCATTCATCTCACTTCCTCATTTCTTGCAGGCGTTCTCTCCGAAAATCCCGATGTTCCTCTTAGCAGTTCATATATACCATGGATCTGGTGACTATCTGGAACAACTTGTCGAGCGGTTTTATGAAGTCACCAACAAAAAAATTTAATATTACAGCACAAGCTCCCAGTATCCCACATCGATCCATGCATTGTGCTTGAAGCCGACCTCGGCAAAATGCGCCGCTTTTTTGAATCCGAATTTTTCATGAACGGCGACGCTCTTTTCGTTCGGCAGGGCTATGACCGCGATCAGGGCGTGGACCTCGAGTTTCTTGACCCTTTCGAGCAGCTCCTGCATGAGCGCCGTCCCGATACCCTCCCCCGTATGACCTTCGGCGACATAGACGCTTGTCTCCGCCGTGTATCGATACGCGGAGCGCTCCTTCCATCTGCTCAAATACGCATATCCCAGGACCTCTCCATCCGATTCGTACACAAGCCAGGGGTAATTCCGGGAAACAGCTTCAATTCTTCTTGCCATCTCCTGTTGAGGCACGGGCTCTTCCTCGAACGAAATGCTGGTCGATTCTACATAGTAATTGTATATCTCACATATCCTTGCGCTCTCTTCGACGCGCACATCCCTGATGCTCACGGATGTCATTATCCCCTCCTGATCCAATTTAGCATACCATACACTGATGATAAGGAGGACAGAGCTATCGCGCAAAAGCGCGATCTATGATATTTCATGTCCGAAGAGATGTATCGCAATCAGGAGGCGAAAGCCAAAGGAGCCGTATATGAAAATCCTTGTCGCCTATATCTCGAAGACTGGCACCACAGAGGAAATTGCGAAGCGGATTGGTGAAATATTGAGCGCAAAAGGCGCGGAAACAAATATCGATGTCGAAGTGGCGCCTATCGACGCGGTCGGCTCCGTACAAGGCTATGACAGGCTTATCCTGGGCAGCCCGATCAACGGCATGAAAGTGCTCCCCCAGTTCAAAGAGTTTCTCAGCACAAAAGTCGCCGGCTCCAATATCCCCACCGACATTTTCATAATCTCATACTTATTCGAGCGGGGCAGAAATTTCTGGAAAAACGCGATCCGCAAGAATGTCGAGAGCATTCGGACGCTCGCAGGCGCCTCCTCGGTCGAAATATTCGCAGGAAGGCTCCCCGGACCTCTGCCCGCCTTTGCGCGCCTCATTTTCGGCACGCCGAAGGACCTTCCGCCCGACATGCGCGATTGGGGCAAGATTGAGGCCTGGGCCGAGGGGATTGCAGGGGGGATGGTAGAAAGCACAGCAACGACGCCGGTCTCATGAGAAGGGTTGGCTGTTCATTTCGTGATTTGATTCAAAGCGAGCCAATCAATGCCAAATTCCTATTTCGGCAACCCTCACCGGAGGAAGGAATCGAACAGGCTGCCCAAAGAAGCTTGAATATGATGCTTGATTTCCACCCTTGTAGCAGAACGACAGATAAAAACTGGCAGGCAAACATCTATCGCAATTATCTTGTCATGATCTCTGCTGCGATTCTGGCTAACATGGTCCTTGGGAGCATGACAGGCTTGTCCGTTACTTTTGTGAAAATCTTCCGGACTTTTTCGGTGTATCCGATGCAATCAAGCACGACCATGTCACATCGGAGCTGAGCAACTCTCTCAGCGCAATCCAGGATTTCCGAGTCGCCCGAAGTGTAAGGCGACAGCGACTCGAAGAGCAGCGTGACACCAGCGGTCCCCCACTTCCGGGCGAGCATGGGGATCTGTTCGCTGGCAGGGGCGATGACGCAGAGCCGCGCGCCACCATTCTTTTTCGAAGAGAAAACGGCAGATACAACCGCGCCGACGATCGCGGAGGGATACAGCACCGGGACCTTCGACTCCACAGGCGGAAACTCGCCCGTACAGAAAAGCACGATGAAATCGACGTCCCTGTGTTCCATTTCCGCCACCGCCCACGGAAGCCTCTCAACCGCGCTCTTCTCCGACAGCTTTACTTCAGTGCCGTCTCTGAGCCTTGTCACCAGAGTCTGATCGTCTGGGCCGCGGGGAGCGAGCGAGGCGATTCCCTCGCACGACAGCCCGTCGAGCAGGCCCAACTGTTCGAAAGAGGGCAAAAAACCCAGAGCTTTGATGAAATCCGGAAGGACATCGGATCTTGGGGACTGTCCGATCGTGACGATGCCGAGCCGATATTGCAGGTAAGGAACCTAAAAAAATATTTCTACACCCCGAGGGGAAATCTTCATGCGGTCGATGACGTAAGCTTCGAGATTCAGGAAGGCGGTACGCTGGGGGTCGTCGGAGAATCGGGATGCGGCAAGACAACCACAGGAAGAGCCATTCTCCGGCTGATAGAACCTACGAGCGGATCCATACTCTTCAATGGTACGGACATTGTCTCCCTGGACAAGCACAGGCTCAGGATGATGCGCGAAAAAATGCAGATCATTTTCCAGGATCCCTACTCCTCGCTCGATCCGAGAATGACCGTCTCCGGCATAATCGCGGAGCCTCTCATCATCCACAGGCGTGTCTCCGGCAAGAAAGAACTTGTAAAGCATGTTCAGAAGCTGATGGAAATGGTTGAACTTGAGGATCGCCTCTATTCGGCATATCCGCACGAACTCGATGGAGGAAGGCGCCAGCGGATCGGCATTGCCCGTGCACTCGCCCTGGAACCAAAATTCATAGTGTGCGATGAACCTGTCTCTTCCCTCGATGTATCCGTTCAGGCGCAGATACTCAACCTGATGCAGGATATTCAGGACCAATTGGGTCTCACCTACATGTTCGTCACCCATGATATGGCGGTGGTCAAACACATCTCCGATGAAATTGCCGTGATGTATCTTGGCCAGATCATTGAGAAATCACCGGCAAAGGAGTTGTTCAAACACCAGTATCATCCGTACAGCCGTGCGCTCATCTCTGCAATTCCGAAAATCGACTCGAAAAGCAGCGATACATCGACCATCCTTCGGGGTGAAATCGGCTCTCCGATTGAGCCAAAACCCGGTTGTAGATTCGCCCCGCGATGTGAATACTGCATAGATAAGTGCCTCAGCGAGAATCCGCTCTTCAAAGCCGTCAGCCCCGGAAGATATGCCGCGTGCTGGAGAGCAGAGGAAATATAGAAGAGGAGAGAATATATGGATTTGTCTGCCGCAAAGAGTTCTCTGTGGGACATCATCGATAAAAGAAAAAATGAGATTGTCGGCCTATGTTCCGATCTCATAAGGATACCGAGCGAAAATCCGCCGGGGAACGTCGACGAAATCGTCTCATTTATATCTCAATTTCTCGCAAAAAACGGCATTGAAAGTCGTATCACCGGTCCAGCACCCGAATATCCCAACATTATCGCCGGAATCGGGAAAGGCCCCGTATTGCTCTTCAACGGCCATTGCGACGTTGTTCCCGCCGGAGACCGCGCGCGATGGAACTTCGATCCATTTGGAGGTGAAATTACCTCGACAACAATCAGGGGCAGGGGCACTTCAGATATGAAATGCGGCCTTGGTGCCGCTCTCTTTGCCATGAGCCTGTTTGCACAGGGGAAAATTCCGCTGGGAGGGAGACTCGAAATACACATTGTCCCCGATGAAGAGACGGGGGGTGCCAACGGAACAAAATGGCTTGTCGAAAACGGGTATGCCGACAACGCATTCGCATGCATTGTCGCGGAACCAACATCCAGTGATACATGCGAAGTAGGCCAAAAAGGTCAGATCAGAATTCATGTGACTGCACAGGGAAAGGCTGCTCACGGCAGTATCGGCAATTACGTGGGAGAGAATGCCATAATGAAAGTCGCCACCCTCCTGAGCCGAATTGAGGAACTCCGTTCCATGAAAGGCGTATACTCCGAATCGCAAACCCAAGTGTTGTTCGACTCCAAAAAGATCGCGCAGGAAAAGCTCGAAAGACCGCATGTGGAGGATGTGATCGATCACGTCACGGTAAACCCCGGCATAATCAAGGGGGGAATAAAAATAAACATGGTGCCGGATCTTTGCGAAGCGGATATCGATGTAAGAATTCCGATAGGCCTTCCAGCAAAGAAAGTGATTGCCCAATTTGAAGAAATCATTCAGCAATTGAATTTGAACAATATACAATATCGCGTTGAATACAGTGAAGCGAACTTCACCGAGGTATCCGAACCTCTCGTGCACACAATCGTGAACAACGCAGAGGCGATATGGCACCACAAGGTAATTCCTGCCTATCAATGGGCTTCCAGCGACGCAAGATATTACAGGAACAAGGGGATCCCTACCCTTCAATACGGGCCGGCGAATACAGAAGGCATACATTCATACAATGAGGATGTTGACATCGAAGATGTGATTAATGCGACGAAGATATATTCAGCAACCATATGCGATTTGCTGGTGCGGAGATAGGACACAGCTTTCATGCCGTATCCGACTTCGCCGCCTCGAAGAAATCCGAAACGCGGCTATTGATTCCGCCGGGAACATATGACTGTAATATCAGATGAGCAGGTTTATTACTATGCACAGGGTGCTCGTCGGTACATCGGGCTGGAATTATGAGGATTGGAAAGGCTCCTTCTATCCAGAGGATCTTCCCAAGACGAAATGGCTCGAATACTATGCCCGCAATTTTCAAACCATCGAAGTCAATGCCACCTTCTACCACGAGATGAAGGAATCCACCTACAAAAAATGGAGCGAGGCCACGCCGGACGGTTTTTGCTGGGCGGTCAAGGCCCACCGCTTCATCACCCACATCAAGCGACTTCGCGATGTGGAAGAACCCCTCAAGCGTTTCTTTGGGTCCGTGAGCGCTTTGGGTGACAAGCTGGGGCCCGTGCTTTTTCAGCTTCCGCCGTCTCTGGCCTTCGACGGAGCGGTGCTGGAGGAATTCAGCGCCACCCTGCACAACGCCGCCCGGTCGAGCGCCGGCCTTCCCAAAATCATGCGCTTCGCCATAGAGCCGAGGCACGCAAGCTGGATGCGGGACGATGCGCTTGCCTGTCTCCGGAAACTCGGCCTCGGCTTTTGTATTTCCGATACGGGAGGCCACTATCCCTGCCGGAAGGCCGTCACGTCGGACTTCGCCTACATCCGCCTGCACGGCCCCACGACACTCTATGCCTCTTCATATTCCGACGCTCAACTCGAAGACTGGGCTGCCCGCGTCGCGACGCTCGACAGGGATGTCTATATCTATTTCGACAATAGCTGCATGGCCTATGCCCCGAATAACGCGCTTGACCTCAAAAAGCTCATGGACAATTTTGTTCCCGGATCGGGCTCATGACCTGTCAGGCCGGCGCCTGTAATCTTGCCGTCCCCGAATGCCTTGATAACAGGTGATCCTTCCTGCCTATGGGACCACCCCCCGCTCCCAGACGAAATGGGCCCTGTCCTTGCGCAAGATGGTCTCGGGGTTCTTCCATATACCGTAATACCGTATTTTGCCCAGAGCTCAGGCATAGAATAGGGAAGAGACGTGTCTGCCTTGGCTGCCCCGTTTCGACAATCGGCCCGCGCAAGCATTACATGATGTTCATATGTCAAAAAATCCGCAACTATGCTGCGGTTTTTTTGACATTTTCCGCAGGAGAGATGCGGAAAATA
>DJVZ01000004.1 GCA_002441395.1 Spirochaetaceae bacterium UBA6243
TTTTGAATTCTTTCTCATTATTGGTGATGAGTATGCCTTCATGAAATTTCACAATAGCGGCAATGAAGAGATCATTCGGACCAATAAGCGTCCCTTTCATCTCCATATTGTAGCGAATATCCGCATAGACATAGGTCATGACCTCATCAAAAGGGACAATTTCAAATGGCTCTAAGAATTGTTCTATCTTTTCAATATTTTCTTTCTTACGTTTACTTTTATATGCTCCGAATAAGAGCTCTGCTTTCACCACTGAGGGAATCGCAATTTCGGAAGGTGGGGTCTCCATGATTTTCTTTTTTATGGAAGCACAGGTGCCATTTAAAAAGTAAATACAGGTATTAGTATCGAGGTAGAACATTATAAACTCTCCCGAGGCAGATCAGCACTCAAGTGAATCTCTTCAGGTTCCTTAAAGGTGATATCCTTAATGGAACCAAAGAGCTCTTCAAAATGAGCGGGGTAAGAAGGATCGACTTTCATTTTGAGTTGTTCGGCCACCCACTTTGAGATTGAGGTGTGATGTTGTTTTGCGGCATTCTGCACCTTTTTTAAGGTCTTATCATCAATATATAACGATATTTGTGGCATAGGATGTATCTCCTTCAGATTGAAGGATACTGATACTGCACGATATTGTCAAGTATATTAACAAGTATACTTGTATTATCTTCTTAGCCCATTCAAGTTTGAAGTGCGAAAGGGACATGCAAGAAAAGCTCGCGTGGAGTCTGGTGGCCAAGTGATTTCCTTGGTCGGATGTAGTTGTGGTAACCACATTCGACCAGAGAACACGGTGCCGCTCTCTATCCCTTTATTCGCACTTCAGATTTGAACTGGCTTTACCCAGGGTGTAAGGTGAATGTCCAGGCGCTCCGCAGTGCTTGAAGATTATGTCTTGATCCAGTGCTGGCCCGCAACCAGCNNCGCAGTGCTTGAAGATTATGTCTTGGTCATTCGATCTGACAATGACATTGTAAACGATCACTGACTATCATTTAGATATTAATCGCCCTGCCTTCGGCATTTTCGGCCGCTTCCATCACGACTTCCGAAAGGGTGGGGTGAGCATGGATGTTGCGTCCGATCTCGGTGACGGTGAGTTCGTTTTGCCACGCCAGGGTCAGCTCACCGAGCAGCTCCGATACTTCGGGGCCGATCAGATGAGCGCCCAGAATTTCTCCAGTCTGTGATTCGGTAAGTAGCTTGGCAAATCCTCCTGAATCGCTCAGGCCCAGCGCCTTGCCATTGGCCATGAACGGGAATTTACCCACCTTATAGGCGAGGCCTTTTTCACGCACCTGGGCTTCTGTCAGGCCAAACGAGGCGACCTGTGGCTGTGAATACGTGGCGCGCGGCACCATGCTGTAATNNTCACATCGCCGATGGCCCAGATGCCGGGAATGTTGGTCGCCATGCGGTCGTCTACCTGGATGAAGTGCTTCTCGGTCAAGGCCACGCCGATTGCTTCCAGCCCCAGGTTCGCCGTATTCGGTTTAAAGCCAATGGCGACCAGCGCCTGTTCGGCTTCGAGGGTCTGCTCGCCATTAGGGCCGGCCACACTCACCTTCACGCCGGCTTCCGTGGTCCGTATCGCCAACACGCGCGTGCCGGTCAAGGTCTTGATGCCACGTTTATTGAAAGCATTGGTCAATTCTGCGCTGACCTCCTCATCTTCCAGAGGGGCGATACGCGGCAACATTTCGACCAGTGTGACCTCGGTCCCGTAAGCGCTCCAGATTGTAGCAAATTCCAGACCGATTGCCCCTGCCCCGATGATGACAACCGACGTGGGCAGCTTTTCTTGCAAAATCGCCTCACGATAGGTGAGCACTTTTTCGCCATCGACAGGGAAGGCCGGCGGCATTGTAGGCTGACTGCCGGTGGCAATGAGAATATTCTCGGCGCTGACACGCTGCACCTGGCCGGTTTTGTCCGTGATTTCTACGGTATTCTTGTCCAGCAATCGGGCGGCGCCCATATGCACCGCGATATTGTTTTTCTTCATCAAGAAACCCACGCCGCGCGTAAGGCGGTCCGAGACTTGACGACTGCGCCTGACCGCCGCAGCATAATCCAAGTTCAGGTTATCAAAACTAAAACCGAACTCCTTGCCGCGCTCACGCAGGGTATAAGCCACCTCGGCATTTTTCAGCAGGGCCTTGGAAGGGACACAGCCTACATTCAGACAAACGCCGCCCAACCACTGTTTGTCGACGATCGCCACTTTCAGCCCAAGTTGTGATGCCCGTATCGCTGCTTCATAACCGCCAGGGCCTGCCCCAATCACCAAAAGGTTAAAATCATACATCGTAGTCTCCTGAAAAAGAGGGAATAAGTGAATATCCGTAATTAAAACCCCTTTTAGCCTTTCGAGAAAGGCTGAAAGGGGTTCACAGGTTAAAGCCTCTGTCAGATTATAATTCGCAGCCTCAGAGTGTTTGTAGGTCGAGATGTTCGAGGCAGTCCTTCAAGTCGCGCAGGAAAGCTGCTGCCGGAGCGCCATCTATGGCGCGATGATCAATGGTCAGGCTTAAGGGTAGCATCTTTCGCCATGCCAGAACGTCATTCTGACTGACTGGGCAATCATTTACCGCGCCCACTCCCAGAATGGCGATTTCGGGCGGGTTGATGATCGGAGTGAAGAAACCCACGCCGTACGTCCCCAAGTTAGTAATGGTAAAGGTGCTTCCAAAGGTTTCGTCGGGGGTCAGAGCTTTGTTGCGGGCCTTCTGGGCCAATTGCTTGCTTTCCACGGCGATCTCGCGCAGGGTTTTACGATCTGCGTTGCGTATGACCGGCACAATTAGGCCTTCATCGAGGGCCACAGCTAGCCCAATGTGGATTTCCGAAGGCAGGCGGATTTTCTCCTTCTCTACCCATCCGTTCAGTCGGGGATGCTTCTTCAGGGTCAGCGTCGTGGCCTTGATGATCACATCCGTCAGAGTCACGTTGACAGCCCCTCCTCCACTCTCGGCAGTATTGGACTTTTCGCTTCCTTTAAGCGCCTCACGTTGACGTAACAATTCGGTCACATCTGCCTGCATTGTGATAGTGAGTTGGGCTGAATTGTGCAGGCTCTCGGCCATGCGTTGTGCGACCGCCCCGCGCATACCGGCCAATGGGATTTCAGTTTCTTTGGACGCCCCATGCATCGCGTAAGCTTGGCGCACATCGGCTTCCGTGATCCGTCCGCCGGGCCCGCTGCCCTGGATGGTCGACAGGTCGAGCTTGTACTCAGCGGCCAACTTCCGCGCAATTGGTGTGACCTGTTTTGAGCCGCCCGGCTGTGCCTCTGGCGTTTTGGTTAAGGCAGGTGAAGGCGCGGCAGAGGCCGCCGTGGGTGGGGAAGTGGTCTGGGAGGTCTCCTGAGGGGTTTGGGCTTGGGCCTGAAGCTCTTCTTTGGTGCCGATCAGACAAATTGGGCTCCGAACTGGCACGGTCTCGCCTTCCTGAACCAGAATCTTGAGCAAGTAGCCGGCAGCAGGCGCAGAAACTTCACCCGTTACTTTTGCTTCCTCTACTTCGGCCAACGGTTCACCGGTCTCGACGTAGTCGCCTACGGCCTTCAGCCAGTGAGCAACGGTACCCTCCATGAGTCCCATAGCCCATTGCGGTAATAGAATTTCAGTTGCCAACTTGTTATCTCCTTTTCATCGCCGTTCGGTCACTGCAAGGTCTTGTGCACGGCGGCGATGATTTTCTCCTTGCTGGGGTAGATCTGCGGTTCGAGAGCCGTACTGAAGGGGACCTGAATGTCATCGGTTGTCACGCGTTGAATCGGCGCCTTCAGACTCCAAAATCCTTCCTCTGCCACAATGGAGGAGATTTCACTGGCTACAGAACAGGTCTTGTGGGCCGGGTCGACGACCACCAGGCGGCCGGTCTTCTTCACCGACTCTAGGATGGCGGCTTTATCCAGAGGGACCAGGGTTCGCGGATCGACGACTTCCACCGAGACACCTTCTTGGGCGAGTTCGTCTGCTGCTGCCAATGCCATCGGCACTCCAGAGAAAATCGCCACCACGGTCACATCAGTTCCTTTGCGTTTCACATCCGCCTGACCAAAGGGAATTGTGTAGTCCTCATCGGGAACTGTCCCTTTGATCCCCCAAAGGTTGATATCTTCAAAGCTGATCACCGGGTCGTCATCGCGAATTGCAGTTTTTAGCAAGCCCTTCATGTCGTAGGGTGTGGAGGGAGCAATAATCTTAAACCCGGGAACACCCATGAATATCGGATAGGGCCGGTCTGAATGCTGGGCCGCATTTGAAACTCCGTAGTACATACATGCCCGGAACACGATGGGAACCTTGGCCTGTCCACCGTAAAGATACGTACACTTCGCCGCCATACTGATCAACTGGTCCATAGCAACATATACGAAACTGGCGATGGTGAAATCCACAATTGGGCGCATGCCGACCAGTGCAGCGCCAATACCCACACCGGTAAATCCAGATTCTGAGATAGGGGTATCCCGCACACGCTCTTTTCCGAACTCCTTCAGAAATCCCACGGAAGTCCCCATGACTCCGTGTGCAACACCCTCGCCCATGACGAAGACTCGCGAATCACGCTTCATTTCCTCACGCTGGGCTTCGTCGATTGATTGAAGATAGGTTATCTCGTGCATAGTATCCTCCTCTCAGGCTGAAATTGGGTTGGTATAGAGACCTTCGTAGGCCTCATGAGCCTCAGGATAGGGGCTTGCTTTGGCAAAGGCCTCGGCAGCGAGTACTTCTTCTTGCACTTCCTGATCCAATTGATCGGCTTGAGCCTCGGTCAATACGCCTGACTCGATTAACTTGGCCCGAAACAGCACGATCGGGTCACGTTTGAGCCAGCGCTCGTATTCTTCATCGCTGCGATACCCTAAGGACTTCGCTAGCGCTTCAAACATTGCGCCCTCGGCATGTTCGCGGTAGCGGTAGGTCTTGGCTTCAATCAGGGTGGGTCCCAAACCGGCTCTGGCACGTTCTGCGGCCTGGCTGACTACTTCGTAGACCGCGATGGGGTCTTGACCATCCACCACTACGCCCGGAATATCATAGCCTTTGGCGCGCTCGGCGATATTCTTGACTGAAACGGAATAACTGGCAGCCGTCGTCATAGCATATCCATTGTTTTCACAGAGGTAGATCACCGGCAGTTTCCAGATCGCGGCCAAATTCAGGGCCTCGTGGAAGGTCCCCTGGTTGGAGGCTCCATCACCGAAGAAACAGAGACAGACTCGCCCTGTGCCTTGCATCTTGGCGCCCAGAGCAGCCCCGGCGGCAGCTGGCAGGCCCGATCCGACGATACTGGTTTCACCCAAACTGCCTACGCTGAAATCGGCCAAATGCATCGAACCGCTCTTGCCGTGGTTGACGCCCGTCTCGCGGCCGAGCAGTTCAGCCATCAACGGCTTCAGGCTGGCGCCTTTGCCAATGGGATGCCCATGCGAACGGTGAGTGCCCATTTCATAATCATCGGGGCGTAAAGCCATACAGGCGCCCACGATCTCGCCTTCTTCGCCAATACTGAGATGGGCTGCACCGGGCAACTCTCCCTTTGCCACCAGGTCCCTCACCTTTTCCTCAAAGCGGCGGCTGCGCAACATACGGCGTTGCATTTCAATCAACTGTTCGTTCGTCAGATTCATTTCACAACCTCCTTGATTATTCCTTATGAAACACATAGACCAAAGAATGCTGCCTTAAAGAAACCAACACTTTCACATCACCTCCTTTTTGGGTCTTCTTGGGACCATCCAAGGTGTCATCAATAAATAAGAATTGGAGTGCGATTTTTGACTTTTCTCAATAGATACTAGATAAACGCAGCTCAAAGCTTCACCGCGATGCTGGCGGCTTCCGCGATGGCTTCCAGGGCCTTTCTCGGTTTCACCGCGTCGCCTATCACATACACCTCGGGTACCTTGCCTTTTATTTCTTTCTCCAGAGGATTGTAGGACTTTACACCAAGCGCCATCATGATCGTGTCGAAGCCCTGGATTTTTTCTTCCTTGCCGTCCTTCTCATAGACGACACCGCCGTCGAGGAATTCTTTTACCGTCGCGTTTGTGATGGAGGCTACGCCGTAGTTTTTTAATCTCTCAAAGAGGAATACCTTTACAGCGGCCTCTTCGTCCATGCCTATCCCCGGCAGCATATCCATCACAGTCACCTTATGCCCGTGCTCGCCCAGGAAATCGGCGGTTTCAACTCCTACCATTCCCCCGCCGACGATAAGGACCTTCTCACCCACTGTTACTTTGCCTTCGAGCACGTCGATGGCCCTGACAATGCCATGATTGTCCACGCCTTTGATATGGGGAACCAGGGGAACTCCTCCCGTGGCGAGGATAACCACGTCGGGCTTCTCGGCTTTCACCAGGTCGGGGGACACCTCGACCCCTGTCTTGAATTCCACTCCGTACTTCTCGCCCTCATAGAGATAATACCTCAAGGATTTCAATACCTCCTGCTTTGTGGGAGATATCGCCCCTATTCTAAACTGTCCGCCCAGTATCTTTTCCTTTTCATACAGGGTCACGCGGTGGCCTCTCTTCGCGGCGATCCAGGCCGCCTCCATGCCACCGGGTCCGCCTCCCACGACCATCACCTTTTTTGGCTTGTTCGTTTTTTCGATCTTCATCTCTCCCTCTTTGCCTACAAAGGGATTCACCAAACAGGATGTTTTTCCATGATTTGGGTCGAAGATGTAGCCAATGCAGCCCTGTATACAGCCGATACAGGGGCTGATAGACTCGAGCTCGCCTGACGCGACCTTGTTTGGGAACTCGGGGTCGGCCAGGGAGGCCCTGCCCAAGGCGATCATATCCGCTTTACCTGTCCTCAAGGCGTCTTCCGCCAGAAGAGGGTCGTTGATCCTGCCTACGCCGATTACAGGGACAGAGACGGACTTTTTTATCTCCTCGGCCGCATAGAGATTGAACCCTGTCGGCACTGCCGCCGGAGGTATGATCCACGCGATGCTGCCATACACACCCGTAGAGACATGCACGGCATTTACACCGGCCTCCTCCATAATTCTCGCAACCGCTCTGGATTCATCGATGGTTCTTCCGCCCGGCACTCTTTCATCCCCGCTCATCCTGAAGATTATAGGATAGCCGTTTCCGGTCTTTCGCCGTATGTTTTTTACAATTTCAACGGGGAACTTCATCCTGGCCGAAAGGTTTCCGCCGAACTCATCCATTCTCTTATTGGAATATGCCGACATAAACTGCGCTACAAGGTAGCCATGGGCGCCGTGAACCTCGACCGCGTCGATACCAGCGTCCCTGGCCCGTCGGGCGCCGTTCCCGAATTTCTCGATCAGCTCGTAGACTTCCTCGGTGGTAAGCTCTCTCGGCATTTCCTTATCCACTGGGCAAGGTATCGGCGATGGGGCGACCGGCTGGTTCCCGCCAAGCGTTCCGCTGGTTGTCTGCCTGCCGGCATGGTGAAGCTGAACAGCGATTTTGCAGCCATACTTGTGGACTTCGTCCGCGAGTTTTTTCCAGCCGGGTATGAAACTATCATCCCATATCCCGGGCTCGAAGGGTATGGCTTTGCCTAACGGATCAATAGCTGTCACCTCCACAATGATCAGGCCATAACCTCCTTTAGCCCTCGTTACGTGATAGTCAATCAATTGCTGGGAAACGCTGCTATCAGGATTGGCGAAGTTTGTCCCCATGGCAGGCACGACAAAACGGTTTTTCACTTCCATTGTCCCTATTTTGATGGGCGACATTGACATAGAAAAGTCCATAGAAACCTCCCGTAAATAATAGATTGGTATACTTAAAAACTTCCTTGATAATTAAGGTAAATTATAAATCGTGTTTTCAATATCGTCAACTTATAAACTTACAGTATATAAATATGTTGTTGATTTTTCATAATTTATGTTGACGTTTCTCCAACAACACATTAAAATCCAGGTTAAGGAGCACATGTTATGGAAGAGCTATTTAGAACGCTGGGGATGAACGATAATGAGCGCGATGTGTATCTCTCCGTGATCAAGGCCGGGAAGATTTCCGCAAATCAGGTCGCCAAGGAAACAGGGATAAACAGGACCACTGTCTATTCAATCGCCAAGAAACTTGAAAAGATGGGTGTGCTGGCATTCGATCTTGGACAGAAGGTAGGATATCTTGTAGCGATCCCGCCTGAAAATCTGGTGACAATCTTTGAAAAAGAAGAGAAGAAGCTTGCCGAAAAAAAACAGGTCGCCATCGAACTCGCGAAAGAGCTATCGAGCCTGACGCATGACAAGCGCTATTCGGTGCCCAGGATCCGGTTCGTGGAAGAGGACGACCTTGAAGAATACCTTTATGCGGTCTACCCCCGGTGGGAAGAGAGCTCAAGCAATAGCGACAATGTCTGGTGGGGCTTCGAGGATGATTCATTCACGACCTGCTATGAAAAATGGATCAAGTGGGGCTGGCACCGTCCCAACGAGGGTCTCCGGGTAGAATTATTTTTCAATGAAGCGCAGATAGAAAAGCAGCTGACAAAGGAATACAGCGGCAGAAAGATGAAGACTTTGCCAAACCACATTTCCTTCGACTCCACCCTCTGGATTGTCGGGGAATATCTGATTATGGTTCAGACTAGATCGCGGCCGCATTATCTGGTCGAAATCCACGATCCAGTGCTGGCCCGCAACCAGCGGGAACTTTTCAAAGGCCTTTGGGCATTGGCACCCGAGTTGTCCTGCATCTAGGCTGTGAAAAAGGTGTATCGATTGTGTCAATCAAACTCGATATACTACACAAAACACAATACAAGGAGGAAGAAATGCCGGAATTTGCATCAGCGTTTTCGGGTCAGAAGAGTGACCGCAAACTCACACATCAGGAACTTGTGCGCGCCATTCGTTACATGATAGCGGCCGAATATGAAGCAATTCAGCTGTATACACAGCTTGCCGAGTCGATCGACAACAAGCTGGCGAGCGAAGTGCTTGAGGACATTGCCAATGAAGAGCGGGTGCATGCCGGGGAATTCCTTCGTTTGCTCCGGGAACTTGCGCCGGATGAGGCGAAATTCTATGCGGAGGGCGCCGGGGAAGTTGAAGAGGAGATAGAGAAATTCGGGAAAAGCTCATAGTCGGACAAGAATCAAATGCGTCACATTGTATTTCTTTCGGGAGCGGGTATCTCCGCCGAATCGGGCATCAGCACCTTCCGCGACGCGGGAGGTCTATGGGACACCTATAATGTCATGGATGTCTGCAGTGCCGAAGCCTTCAGGCGCAACAGGCAGTTCGTGTTGGAATTCTATAACAAGCGCCGCAGGGAACTCGCCGACAAAACGCCGAACGCCGCCCACCGCATGGTCGCGGATATTCAGCGCGAGTTTCCCGACCGTGTGCTCAACATCACGCAGAATATCGACGATCTTTTCGAAAAAGCGGGATGTGAGGGTACCATTCATCTGCATGGGGAGCTTACCAAGGCCCGCTGCGAGGTCTGCGGGAATATTTGGGATATCGGATATGCTGATCTCGTGGGGACGGAACTCTGTCCCCGCTGCGGCTCGTCGCGCGTGCGTCATCATGTCGTCATGTTCAACGAGCAGGCGCCGGAGTATATGCGTCTCTATGAAAGTCTCGATGAGCTCCACGCGAATCGGGGGATGCTCGTGGTGATCGGTACTTCGGGGCTTGTGCTCCCCGTGGAGGAATTTGCCCGATACGCGTCCTACAGTGTTTTGAACAATCTTGAGC
>DJVZ01000008.1:0-17593 GCA_002441395.1 Spirochaetaceae bacterium UBA6243
ACTGCATGCCCTCGACGTATTCGATTTGGTACTCAACCACTCACAATCTTCCCATATTTTGAGGAGGAGATATCTATGATTGTGAAGCCCTTAGGGGAAAGAGCCCTGATCAAGGTCAAAGAAAGTGAAGCCAAGACTGCAGGTGGAATCATTATCCCTCAGACGGCCCAAGAGAAAACTTAGACAGGAGTCGTCGTCCCATGACGGTCATAACAAAGCACTATCGAGTTGTCCGGAGGATTGAGATACGACTCACAACATCTTTAAGCTTGTCCCTGACATCAGGATCAGTACTCACTAGAAAACTTTTGACTAGATGTGGTTTGAGCCCGCGCTCTCGGAGTATGGGGTTCACGGCATTATGCGATAGCCTCACTCGCCTCGTGGTTCATGCACTCGTTAGATGGAGGTCTTCGGCGCTCTGTTTGACCTTCCAGTCTATATGTGGTATTATATACGCACTGGAGGACAAAATGGCAATTAACCTAAAAGAAGACATAAAACCGATCTCCTACATAAAAACCAATGCCGCTGATATGATGAAATATGTCACTGAAGTGAAAAATCCCATTGTCATCACTCAAAATGGAGAGGCAAAAGCAGTGTTGCTGGATATTGAATCCTATCAAAATATTCAAAATGCGTTCAGCTTACTCAAGATCCTTCAACTATCTGAAAAGCAGATCGAGAAAGGTCATTACAAATCATCTGAACAAGTATTCGACGAGATTGAAACACGCCTGAGCCTTAAGCAATGAAACAGTATGAAGTAATTGTCTCTCATTTAGCAGAGAGCGACATAAATGAAATAATCAATTACTTCATCCCGATCAACAAAGAGTATGTCATAAAACTCTATCAGACATTCAAAGATCGCATTACAGAACTGCACACACTTCCAAACAAAGGTAGAATTGTTCCTGAGCTTGAGAAAAAAGGGATCCACGATTTTCGGGAATTGATAGAAGGCAATTATCGGATCGTATATTCCATTCATGCAACTTCAGTTCATATACTCGCGACTGTGGATTCACGACGAAATCTTGATGAAATACTGGTGAATAAAATCATTGATTTTTTTAATGAAGAGTAATCTGTGTCACCTTGCAGCCCAGTCTATGATGACAGACTGAGAGACCCCGATGCTCCTGCCGCTGGATTTGCGCGAGTGGATTCCGGAGAACAGCATGGCGCATTTCATCGTCGAGGCGGTGAGCTACCAACGGTCGAAGGAGATGATCGAGCTGGCGACACGTGCGCTGGGCACATGCTGAGGATTGATACGCCATGGCTCGAGCCGAAAGGCGCCTTTCCGGCTACCTTTCAGCCCGACAGGCTGCTAGAAGCCCGTGAAGTTGTTCGTCTCCCAGGTCGTCTCGGCGGAGTCGTAGAATTTGGCCGTACCGCCTATTGCGGCGCTTACGGTTGAGGCCTTGAGGTTGCCCTTTAGAAAGCTGTCGATGAGGTGGACGGTCTCCAAGGGATGGAGGACGGGGAAGCCGTGGTCGAAGCCCTGGTTGGGATCGATGAGGATGGCCGTCACATCGGCTCCGGCTTTCTTGAGGTCGTACTTGGTCGTGGCCGTATAGTTGTCGTAGATGACCTGATCGCCGCGCCAATTCTGGAAATCCGTGGAAGCCTTGACGAGAAGGACCTTTTTCCCGGCGAGGAGCCTGCCCAGGCGATTGTCGCCCGGGATGGTCACGACCGTGCCGTCGCCGTTCTTGTGGGTGAGGTCGGAGGCTGAAACGTTGAATTTATGGCAATAATACAGGGACTCGGGCATGTACTGAACGCTGAGGCCGTCAAGGAGAGCGCCCATGTAGCCCGGCTGGGCCTTGGGGCCGACATCGCCTACCTTGTAGCTCGAGATGTCGTATTTCAGGGCGTCCTCGAAAACGAGGAGGTCCCAGACGAACTGTATGCCCGCGAGGTTCCTCGCCTCCCCCTGCCAGCTCGACTGCTGAAAGGCGGTTCCGGCTATACCTTTGGTGTCATTGGTCACGGTGATCCAATCACCGACGGCCCATTGCTGACCGAGGGCGTCGCTGCCCGCCTGGGAGGCGTTGGCGATGCTGATCCTGACGCCGCGCGTGCCTATCCCCGCGAGGCTGATAAGGCTTGAATAGCGGCCGGGATTGGCGATGTACATCTCTAGGGCGACGCCGAAACCCATCGAATAGCCGACGAGAGCCACACCTGTTTTTGGGAAGCCCTCGAGCTTGTCCATCACCTTCTCGAAGTCCAGAGCGAAGTCCTTGAGGCCCGTGATCTCCTTGTTGTAGCTCGAGAAGCCCGAGCCCCGGTAATCAAAGGCATAGACGGTATAGGCGTTGTTCAAGTCCTCGACGCTGCGGAAGTATTGGAGAATGCCCTCGAAGATGGCTCCCGAGGTGTTGTTCCCCGGCACGAGGACTATGGTCCGGGGACCATGACCGACTTTGCGCACATAGATGCTTTCCTGTGGATCGCCGGGGCGAGCCCCGCTCACGACCACCGAGCCCGATCCGACGACGGCGCTGCCGCTCTGCGCAAAGGCGGGGGCAATCAAGCTTAGGAATACAAGCAAGACAATGGCACGTCTCATGGACAACCTCCTGCACTTGTGATCCGGGATTTCCTGGTTGGACTTCGAAATCCCACTGGATCTCATGTCCAAACCTCTTTCATAACTAGCGTAGCGCCCCCCTCCCTGCCTGTCAACGTCACGCATTGCCTCATCGAAAATCAAAGCGACACCGTACTCCAGAAAAGAACCTCTATGGAATTCCTATAGTGAACAAAAGGATATCCGTGACTCCTATCGCCATCGTCACCGCCATTCTGGAGGCCATGACGAGTGTCTGTTCGGTCGGCCTCGACATGATCGCCGTGCCCGGAGATACCCCGGCTTCCACGCTCTCCGCGATCATCGCGGACGAGATGGCGATAGGCGTGGTGAATAAAAAGACGACGGCGTCCGAATCAGCCCGGTTCCCGGAAAGACCGTCGGAGATTCGGTGGAGTTCGGCGGCCTTTTAGGAAGGGCTCCGATCATGCCAGTGAGTGGCTTCAGCTCCGAGCTGTTCGTGAGTCGCGGAGGAAGAATTCCCGCGCCCATCCAGTCGCTTACCAACTGAGGGGCGGCACCCTACAAATGCGCCACCCCCCTCAGGCGATCCTCGCTCAAGTGGCAGAAAATATAGTGCGTCTCGGAGAGCCGCTTCAGAGGCGGAGGTGTGGTGTCGCAGAGGCCGTCGATCTTTTTGTGGCATCTTCCCGCGAAGGGGCAGCCGACGATCTGCGCGCTCGGGTCGGGAGGGGCGCCTTCGAGCCTGATGGGTTTCTGCTTATGGGAGGGATTGACGTCGGGAGCCGCCGAGAGCAGGGCTTCGGTGTAGGGGTGGTAAGGCGGGTTTACGACTTCGTCGCGCAATCCGTATTCGCATACGCGTCCGAGGTACATGACGAGAATGTGGTCGCTGATGTAGTTGACGACATTGAGGTCATGGGAAATGAACAGGTACGATGTGTGGGACTGCTCCTGCAATTCTCCAAGCAGATTCAGTACCGAGGCCTGGACGGATACGTCGAGCGCCGAGGTCGGCTCGTCGCATACGATGAGGCGGGGCGAGGTGACGAATGCCCGCGCGACGGCTATGCGCTGTTTTTCTCCCCCGCTCAGACGGGTCGAGGGGCGGCTGAGATATTCTTCGCCCAGATCGACTTTCTTGAGGAGGTTGATCATCACGGCTCTTCGCTCGCGTCTGGATCGGATTTTGAGCATCTTTTTTATTGGCCTGTCGAGGATCTGTTCGACGGAAAACGAAGGATTGAGGCTGCGGCCCGGGTTTTGGAAGACTAGCTGGATATCTCGGATGGTGTCGCGGGACCGGTGTTTCCATGTTAGGGATATGTCTTTTCCATCAAAATGAATATTTCCTTTCGTCGGCTCGAGGAGTCCTGCGACAAGATGGCCCATCGTGCTTTTCCCGCAGCCCGATTCACCTACAAGACCAAGCACATCGTGCTTTTCAATTTTGGCGTTGATGCCATCGAGCGCGCGAACCGTGCGTTTTCGGTTTTTGTAGTATTTGTAGACTTCATGCAGTTCAAGCAAGGGCGCCGGGCCGATGCCGGGCTCAATCCCGCTGCTGGCGTTGTCTGTCTGATCAGCTCCAGGGCGTGCGTTCGCTTTTGGGATGAGGGGAGCAAATGTGCTTTTGTCCGGAACATCGGTCGCGTATGCGCGGTCGCATGCCGCGAGATGGCCGGATTCGATCTCTCTTAAGCCATACTTTTCTTCGCAGACGGCATTTTTTTTCTCGCAGCGGCTCGCAAAGGGGCAGCCCCTTTCGTCCGCGCTGCGCCGGGTTACATAGCCGGGGATGGTATTGAGCCGGGTCGTCTCTTTTTTGACGCCGGCCCGGGGCATGCAATTGATGAGTGCGCGGGTGTAGGGATGTTTCGGGTGGTTGAAGAGTTCTTCCTGCGGTCCCAGTTCGACAATTTCGCCCCGATACATGACGGCGATTCTGTCCGATATTTTGTTGACGATGCCGATGTCGTGTGAAATGTAGATAAGCGACATTCTGTGCCGCTCTTTCAGTTCGCCGATGATGTCGAGAATCGAGGCCTCTGTCGTGACATCCAGCGCGGTGGTCGGCTCGTCCAGAATCATGATGTCAGGTTGGCACAAAAGTGCCATCGCGATGCAGATTCTCTGCTGGATGCCGCCGCTCACCTGATGCGGATATCGACGCACGATCCCCTCGGCCTCGCCCAAAGATAAGTCTTGAAGGGACTGTATGCTTTCTTTTCGAGCCTGGGTTCGGGAAAATCCTCTGTGAATGCGTGTCACTTCATCGAGCTGTTCTCCAATCGTCAGCGAAGGGTTGAGCGCGGAGTATGGGTTTTGATAGACCATCGCGATGCGGTCGCCCCTGTAGTTCTGCATCTCTTTTTCTGTTTTCAGGAGGAGGTCTTCTCCATTGAACATGATGGAACCGCTTCTGCGCGCATTTGACGGCAGATAATCGAGAATCGCATACGAGAGGGTGCTTTTGCCGCATCCCGATTCGCCAATGATTCCCAGAGCTTCGTTTGCGTTGAGCTCGAGCGCGAGGTCCCGAATGGCGACAATAGGCCCGGATGGTGTTTCATAGACAACATTGAGATTGTGAATATCCAGAATGGGCTTATTGGTCACGTATTACCACCTTGCTGAGAAAATCTGAGAACACGGAGACGGCAATTACCAGCGACGCAATCGCCAGAGAGGGATATAACACCGCCCAGGGGGCTGCCTTGATAATAGTCTTGTTTTCTATGACCATCATGCCCCAATCCGGCGTGGGCGGCTGCAGACCGACGCCCAGAAACCCCAGAGAGGCTACCATCATTATGGAATATGCGAACCGGGCGGTGATTTCGACGATGATGGGCCCCATCGTATTCGGCAATATTTCACGGAACATAATGTAGAGGTGCGATTCTCCTCTCAGTCTTGCGGCGTCCACGTACTCGATATTCTTGCAGCTGAGCAGGGTTCCCCGCGCCACCCGCGCGGTGGCCGGCGTGTATGCGATCGACACGATGAGTGTAAGTGTCAGAATATTCGAATTTCCCAAGACGCCCAGCACGACCATGGAGAGAACGAGAGGGGGGATGGCCATCATGATATCCATGACACGCAGGAAGAGAGCATCGATTCTTCCGCCGAAGTATCCCGCGGTGAAGCCCAGAATGACCCCCGCGAGCGATGAAAACAGGCTCGTCAGAAGCGCAATGGTCAGAATCGACCGGCTTCCGTAAACGATTCTCGACCAGATGTCGCGGCCGAGGGAGTCGGTCCCCATGAGGTGTTCACCTACTCCCGGCGCCGTCATCTGATGATCCATATCCATGGCGGTATAGGAAAAAGGCATGAGGGAAGGTCCGAAAGTGGCTATAAAGAACCAAAACAGGATTATTATCAGCGCCGGAAAAATCAGTGGATATCGTTTTGCCATATACCAGATTCGCTGCATCAACTGCCTCCCGGGTAACGGATACGCGGGTTGAGAAATCCGTAGAGGAGGTCGGTGATCGCGGTCGACACGACAAAGACCGCCGTGATGAAGAGCACGCAGACTTCTATGAGTGGCGTGTCCTGGGTTTTGACCGCTGACATGGTCAAGGAACCCAAGCCTGGAAACCCAAACAGAGTCTCAACGACGATGAGGCCCCCGAAAAGCCAGCCCATGTTCATGCCGATGATGGTTATTGTGGGCAACAGGGCGTTTTTGAGCGCATGTTTGAATATGACTTTCCGCATGGGCAGGCCTTTCAGAATAGCGGAACGAATATAGTCAGAATTCATCACCGAGATCATCGACGCACGCTGCATGCGGGAAACATAGCCGAACATGACAAGAGTGATGGAAAGCGCGGGCAAAACGAGAATATTGAGATTACTCCAAATGCTTTCGCCAATGGGAATTACGCTTGTAATGGGAAACCAGGCGAGCTTTACCGCGAAGATCGTCATCAGAATGATGCCTGAGACGAATTCAGGCAGCGCCATCGTAGCCAGTCCGAAGAAAGATATGATCGAGTCGATGATTTTGCCTGCCTTGACCCCTGCCAGAATGCCAAACACAATTGACAGAGGAACATAAAATAGAAGGGCGAGCAGGGCGAGCACGAGGGAATTGCCCACTTTTCTCCAAAAAATCGAGGCGATAGGGACGCCTCGCATATAGAGCGAGGTCCCTAAGTCTCCGCGAAGCATTCCCGTCGCCCACCGGCCGTAGCGAACCCACACGGGATCATTCAATCCCATGGATTCGCGCAGCGCCGCGACCGCTTGTGGAGTCGCGCTCTGTCCGAGCACTCTCTGGGCGGCATCGCCGGGCATGAGTTCCACAAGCAGAAAGATAAGAATCGACATGGCGATCAGGGTGATCGCCATGCCACCCAGACGTCTGAAAAATGGCCTGAAAAACGTCATTTCACATCCTTGAGGTGAGCGTATTTGAGTTGCGGCAGCATAGTGATGGGCTGGCGATAATCTTCTACGGTGTCTTTCATTGCGACAAGATAAGGAACCTGAACATTGATGAGGGTTCCTCTCTCATAGAACACTTCCTGAAGCCGGTCGTACAGCGTCTGCCGGGTGGAATCGTCTACCTCTTTGAGTATCTTCGTGATGATTTGATCGACTTCCTGATCGTTGATGTGGGATTCGTTCCATGGCCCTTGTGAGGTAAACGCCAGATTGAGAAGTACAGATGGATCGATGCGGCCGCCCCAGCCGGTGATAGAGAGCGGTGCATTCATCCAGTATTGGGAAAGGTACACGTCGCGGGGGTAGCCCTTGAGCTGAATGTTAAAGCCGGCCGGCTCCGCCAATTCTTTTACCGTCTGTGCGAGCGCGGGGCTGTAGGGATGGTCGGACGCATAATAGAGTTCTACCGAAAGCCCATTCGGATAGCCGGCTTGCGCCAGAAGCGATTTTGCCTTTTCGATATCGCGTCCGCGCGAGGGAAGCATGTGATATTGCGCGAGAGAATTCATAATCGGCGTTTCATTATAAAAGACATCGGTGTTGAGGGTGCCCTGGCATGCCTTTGCGAGGATTTCCGGGTCCATGGCATATTTCAACGCCAAGCGGACGCGATTATCATTGAAGGGCGTTCTGTCGGAGGCCATTGAGAGAAATCTCTGCTCTTGATAGGGCGAGACAACTTTGAATCCATCCGCCTTTTCAAGGCGTTGTTTGATCAGCGGTGTGACCTGAGGGACGATGTCCACCTTCCCGGCTTCAAGCATCTCAACGCTGGAATCGATGTCAGGCACAAAGTAGATGAGCAACTCGTTAGCCAGTGGATAATCCTTGTCCCAGTAATTCTTGTTGCGGACAAGTTTTGCAGACTCTTTCTGAATGAGCTTCTCCAGCTTGAATGGGCCGGTACCCATCGGTTTGGTCTCGCCTGACTTCGCGTAGTCGTAGCTCGAGGAAAGTATCGCCATGTTGTAGTCTGTCATCTGGTAGATGAATGTAGGCCGGACTTCTTTAAGATTGATGACCACGGTGTGTTTATCGGGAGTTTCCACAGAATCGACCACGGAAAAATCCTGTGCTTTCAGATGCCCGACCGTGGGGTCCTGTGTCCGCATGATGGTGAATTTCACGTCTTGCGAATCGAAATCGCTGCCATCGTGAAACTTTACTCCTTCGCGGAGCTTTATCGTCCAGACCTTCCCGTCGGGGGTTTCCCACGATGTAGCGAGCGCCGGAACCAGATTGCCTTCGGTGTCTATGTCTACGAGATATTCATAAATGCTTGAATCGAGGGAAAATGCCTGGCCGTCCCACACGCCCGGAGTGATAAGGTTTGGGACCTGTTCGGCAATTCGGATTGCCTTATTTTGAGAAGCTTGCTTGTCTTTCCCAGAACATCCAGAGAATGCAAGCAAGAACACAATCCCAACCGCCAGAAAAAAATACAATTTCTTTTTCATGTGCTCCTCCTAGGTTCATGATAATGATATATAGCATACTATGATATTTTTGGTGTATCGTCAATATAATACATTGAATTCAATGTTGTTTATATAGATAAAAAATTATTATAACTAATCAATATATATAATTAAAATTTTAAAGTTACAATTTTATCATTGCATAGAATACATATATATCTAATTAATTGTATGCATCCTGTACAAAAGAGACAGCCTCATATACTATTGAGAGAACTGCATTCGCAGAGAGGAAACAATATGGACGTTAATGTGAGCGAAGAAGTGCTTTCCACGCTGAGAAAGATAAGCCACGCTGTAGAACTCTATTCGAGGATACTTTTTCGCGAATATGGATTGACTAGTCCCCAGCTGACAATTCTTACGGCAATATTTCGTTCTGGACCGTTGGCTGTGACAGATATCGCAAGAAGAGTCAGTTTGAGTCAGGCAACCGTGACGAATATCCTCGGCAGACTCGAACAGCAGGGCTTTATTCTGCGGGCGCGAAGTACCCAGGACAGAAGAATGGTATACATTGAGCTTACCGACAAGACAAGAAAAATTTTGGAAAAAAATCCCAGCCCTCTTCACACTGACTTTTTAAGCAGATTTGATCGACTTCAGGATTGGGAAAAGACCTTGCTCCTGTCTTCTCTCCAAAGAATTGCGAAACTCATGGATGTTGAGCAGCTGGAGGAGCCCGACATTGAGCATATGCAGGGGAAAGCGTTGAAAGAATAAATAACAGATGATAATTTTGCAAAACAGCTTGTATTTCGCTGTATCGTCATATATTTCAACAAATTATGAAATATTGCCAATATTTTGCATATCTTGACATATTTTACAGATTATAATAGAATCTCGCAACAGAGAGCAGATGCAGCGCTTCGGTGGAGCGCAAGCTCTGCGCTTTGTGTTCCTTTTTTTGGAGGATTGTATGAAGCTGGTAAAGGTTATCGGTGGTGTGCTTGTCGCGCTGTTGCTGTTTTCCTGCGGCGCGCCGAAGCTTGCTCAGACGGACCTCGATGCAGCCAATGCTGCATTTGCCGATGCCCAGAACGCCAAGGCCGACGCGTATGCTCCTGATGCATTCAAGGCTGCTCAGGATGCAAAAGCCGCACTCGATGCAGAACTCGCCGCTCAGGATGCCAAGACCTCTGGCAAGTCCTACAAGCAGGCGAATGATCTGATTAAAGCTTTTGCAGATGCAAGCAACAAGGCAAAAGAAGCCGCAGCTACCAATATGGATCAGGTTAAAGGCGAAGTTGCTCAGCTCATTACTGATATTGACACACAGTATGCCAATGTTCAGGCCCTTGCGCAGGCCGCATCCAAGGATGCAAAGAAAGCCGCCAAGGCGAAGCTCAATGTGAAAGACATCGAAGCGAAAGTCGCTGCTGCTGGCCAGGCAATCACGGATGCGAAAGCCGCGAATGATTCTCAGGATTATGCGGGTGCCCGCGATCAGCTCAATGCAGTTAAATCCACCCTCGATGAGCTCAAGTCCACGCTCGAAGCCGCGGGATTCACCGCTCAGTAAGGCCTGTAGGCAAAATTTGTACGAAAAAAAATTGTGAACGCAGCGCGGCGGTAAGTCGTGCCTAGGCTTCGCAAGAAGAAATGGGTCGCCCGAAGCAAGTAGGGCGGCCCATTTTCATCCTATCGAGTCTGCCTTCCTTTTATATGCTGCTTTTATTCCTGTCAGTCCTTTGGCATTTAATAAATATTTTTATATATTTCGAATATGCAGATAGTTGCTCAATCATATAAAGTCGTTGCCGATAGTCCGCTCGATATCATTTCCTTTGAGGAGTGTCTGGTCAGCTCTTGGACAGGCAACAAAATAATTCTGCTTTTCTATGTAAATCCACCTTCAGTGATCATAGGTCGCAATCAGAATTATTGGCGGGAAGTCTCCCCATCGTGCAAAGTACCAGTGTATCGGCGCTCTTCCGGTGGAGGTGCGGTATACCATGATACTGGCAACTTGAATTGGGCTTTGATTGTGCCGCGGACCATTCATTCTCAGAATGATGAACTCACTTTCATTGCAAAGGCGATTTCAGAGCTTGGCGTGTATGCCCGTCCTGGTGACAGAGGTGGAATTTTTGTTTCTATGGGCGATGGTGAAACGAAAGGTAAAATTTCCGGTACAGCCAGGCGGTTTGGCACGCGCAATGTACTGCATCACGGAACCTTGCTTGTTTCCGCAGACATACAGGCCTTGAAGGCATCTTTGGGCGGAATCCAAATGTTCGAAGATGTATCCATCGCCTCGGTACCTGCTCGTCCGGTCAACCTCACCCGATTTGTTCCTTCGCTCTCGGTAGACGAAGTCATGTCGCAGATCTCAGGTGTCCTTTCGGATGTGGAGCTGAAAACAATTGACCTTGAGGGATCTTGGGATGAGCACAGCTCACGGGACGACTCGCTGTTCAAGAATCCCGAAGATTTGGGCGAGGGACCTGATTTCTGTATCGAGCGCGAAGATTTCGATGCCTTCAAGTGTCAATTTGGTTCACGCGAATGGATTATCGATCGAAGCCCACCATTCTCGGTATTGGTTTCGAGTGACATGTCGCGGGCCGTGGTCAGGATTGAGCAAGGGAAAATCGCGGAGATACAGCCTCTGGAAGCAGAGGATGAACGTTCGGCCGTGTATGCCAAACATTTGCATACACGGTTCAGCGGCACTCAATTTGATTTTAAAGTTCCGGAAATATTGGAAAAGGAGCATGTATGGACAAATATGCGGTATTGAATGAAGTACGGTCGCTGATCGATGAAGTCAAATTTGGTGTTCTCGCCACGGTTGATGCGGACGGATACCCGCATCAGCGATGGATGAGTCCAGTGCTTTTGCCGCGATTCCCAGGCTCGCTTTTCTGCGTGACGTCCGAGAAGTTCGGAAAAATAGCGCAGCTCGAGAAGAATCCGCAGGTGTCCTGGATATTCCAAAGCATGGGACTGGATCGGGTTGCGACAGTGCAAGGCCGGGTAGAGATCGTGCGCGACCCCATGCTGGCAGCAGAAGTACAAGAGGCGATCGGCCCGAGACTCAGAGTGTTCTGGAAATATGCAGAAGATCCTTCAAAACTTGTGGTACTGGAAACAACCATCGAAGAATATCAATTTTTCGCTCCCCTCAAATCGATAAATGAATATGTGAAGGCAAAGGCGGTGAGTTATGAAAGCTGAATTCGCCCACTATAAAAAAGAAGAGCTGATGCGCATGCTCACCATCATGCAGACCATCAGGACTTTTGAGGAAAAGGCCGGCATGATGTACGGGCTTCGGAAAATCGGCGGCTTCTGCCACCTGTACACAGGCCAGGAGGCGGTCGCCGCG
The DNA here is from genome assembly GCA_002441395.1 of Spirochaetaceae bacterium UBA6243. GTDB lineage: Bacteria > Spirochaetota > Spirochaetia > Treponematales > Rectinemataceae > Rectinema. The sequence continues at coordinate 11,840 of DJVZ01000008.1, forward strand.
GGCGCGATTTCCTCTCTGGATTTGTCGAAGGATTACGTGGTCACGGCCTACCGCGATCATGGGCATGCTCTTGCCTGCGGTATGGATCCGAAGAAGGCAATGGCGGAGCTCTTCGGCAAGGTGACTGGCTGTTCCCACGGGAAAGGCGGTTCGATGCACCTTTTCGATGTTGAACATCATTTTTTTGGCGGCAACGGCATTGTGGGCGCACAGATACCGGTCGCGGCGGGCGTTGCCTTCGCTCAGCAGTACCAGGGATCGGATGGTGTGACGCTTTGCTTTTTCGGCGACGGCGCATTCCATCAGGGAGCGGTGCATGAAACCTTCAACCTTGGGAAAATCTGGGATCTGCCCATTGTCTTTATCATCGAAAACAATCAGTGGGGCATGGGCACAAATTGGAAAAAGGTGTCCGCAGTCGATGATTTTTCGGTGACGGCCGGTGCGTATGGCATGAAAGGCTCTTCCTGCAATGGCCTCGATGTGCTCGATGTCCGCGCGACAATAGAGAAGGCGGTGGCTGAGGCGCGCCTTGGCCGGCCTTCGCTGGTCGAAGCTCGGACCTATCGGTACAAGGGCCACTCCATGAGCGATCCTCAGAAATACCGGACTCGGGAAGAGATCGACGAATACCGGAAGCGCGACGCAATTCAATCTTTCAGGTCCAGGCTTTCCGAGGAGAAAATTCTTTCCGAGGAAGAATGGAGTGCGCTCACTCAGCGTATCAATACGCAGATCGAAGAAGCAGTGGCTTTTGCGGAAGAGAGCCCCGAACCAGCGCTTTCGGAACTCTACACCGACATTTACGCGTAAAGGATGGTCCTTATGGCAGAAATGACGTATAGAGAAGCACTCAATCGCGCCCTGGATGAAGAGATGGCGCGCGACGACAGGGTTTTCTTAATTGGCGAAGAGGTCGGTGAGTATGATGGCGCATATAAAGTCTCCCGCGGGTTGCTCTCAAAGTACGGCCCGAAGCGCGTCAGGGATACACCGATTTCGGAGCTTGGGTTTACAGGGCTCGGTGTGGGCGCGGCGATTGCCGGGCTACGGCCCGTGGTCGAATGGATGACCCATAATTTTGCGCTGCTGGCACTCGATCAGGTCGTGAACAACGCGGCGAAGCTCAGGCAGATGTCGGGCGGCCAGCTTTCCGTACCCATCGTTTTTCGAGGGCCGAACGGACCGGCCGAATTTCTCGCCGCGCAGCATTCCCAGGCTTTAGGCAGCTATTGGATGCATGTGCCCGGGCTCAAGGTTGTGGCTCCTGCGACACCGGCCGACGCATATGGGCTTCTCAAGAGCGCGATTCGCAATGACAACCCAGTCGTCATGCTTGAGGCTGAGCTCATGTATGCCTGGAAAGGCGAAGTTTCCGAACAGGAATTCCTGGTGCCGATAGGCAAGGCGCGGATTGCCAGAGAAGGCGTGGATGTCACGCTCATTACATATTCGAAGCCGATTCGGGTGGTCGAAGAAGCGGCGGATCGTCTTGCGGAAAAGGGTGTGCAGGCGGAAGTGATCGATCTTCGCAGTCTGAGGCCTCTCGACGAAGAGACCATCGTCAATTCGGTGCGGAAAACAGGCCGCTGTGTGGTCGTCGATGAAGCCTGGCCTCTGGCGAGCCCTGGCGCAACGATTGCCCATCTTGTGGATTCGCGGTGCTTCGATGTGCTCGACGCGCCTGTAGAGCTTGTGTCGGGCGAAGATGTGCCGATGCCCTACAACCACACGCTCGAACTTGCTGCGCAGCCTTCGGTGGAAAAGGTGATTGCGGCTGTGGCTAAGGTTCTCTATCGGGAGGATGTATAGTATGGCAGAGGTTTTGCGGATGATTGCGCTTTCTCCAACGATGAGTGAAGGCAGAATTGCCAAATGGAAGATGAATGAAGGGACGGAATTTTCATCGGGCGATGTGCTCTGCGAGGTGGAGACCGATAAAGCGAGTATGGACTATGAGGCACCTACAAGCGCGTCGCTGTTGAAGATAATTTTGCAGGCCGGCGGAACGGCGAAGGTGGGCGACCCGATCGCGGTGATTGGCCAGAAGGGTGAGGACTATGCTTCTCTCTTGAAGGAAAGGGCCTCTGAGGCGGGCGTCGCCGAGAAGAAGGCTCCCGGGCAGCAGCCTTCGAAGGAAGTTTCCCAAAAAGAGAAGGCTGTGCCTGGAAAAACAGAACAGGAGCCAGGGTCGACTCCGGAGAGTGCGCCACAGTCGGATACAGAGAATGCACCGCCGCGTGCGCCGAAGGCGAGCCCGGCGAGTGTGGGCGCCGCTCCGCGCCAGACACCCCAGGCTCCGGCGAGCGTGCCCCCATCGAGTCCTCTCGCGCGCAAACTTGCGCTTGAAAAGGGAATTGATATCCGTCTTGTGCCGGGTTCCGGTCCCAATGGGCGCGTCGTTGAACGCGATATTCTGGAATTTGCGGAAAGGCCGAAAAACACTGTAGTTCCCGAGGTCGCTCCGCAAGAGCTTCGCCAGGGGCCAACCGTCATTCAGCCGAACATGAAGCGCCTAGTGATTGCCCGGCGCCTGAGCGAATCGTTCTTTACTGCTCCCCATTATTTTCTCAAGAAGAAAATTAACGCGGAGGCCCTGCTTGAACTGCGCGCGACCGCCAATGCCGGCCGCCCCGCCAAACTCTCATTCAACGCCTTCCTTATGAAAATTGTCGCGGAGGCCCTTGTTCGCCATCCCGAAATTAATGTGTACTGGCGCGTACCGGCCGCCGCAAGCGCCGCAGATGCCGCCGCAAGCCCTGAGCCTCCCACGGCTATGCGCCCCATCCTCGAGCAGCGCCACAGCATCGACGTTGGGCTGGCGGTCGCGCTTCCTGACGGCCTCATCACTCCGGTGGTCCGCGACTGTAACCTGAAATCGGCGAGTGACATCGATGCGGAACTTGCGCAGCTCATTGAAAAGGCGCGCGGGGGCCGCCTTGCCCCCGAGGAATATGAAGGCGCGGGCTTCACTGTCACCAATCTCGGTTCGTTTGGCATCGACGAGTTCACCGCGATCATCAACCCCCCAGGGTCCGCGATTCTTGCGGTGGGTGCGATTGTAAAAGAGCCAATTGTCGGCGATAATGATGTAATCCGTGTTGCGCAGACTCTCACCCTGACCCTCGGGTGCGATCATCGGAGCATCGATGGGGCAGTGGGGGCCGTATTTTTGGCTGACCTTGCCAGAATGCTCGAAAACCCTGGAATGGCGCTGGTGTAAGGCGCGAACCTCTTGCACGACCCGCCGCAAGGCGAGTTCAAAGTTTGAATTCGGGAGCGATGAAATGGAATCAAAGCAATACGATTTTGTGGTGATCGGGGCAGGCCCGGGAGGCTATGTCGCGGCGATTCGCGCCGCGCAGCTTGGCCTCACGACAGCCGTCGTTGAAAAAAACCTTGTAGGCGGGGTGTGTCTCAATATCGGCTGCATCCCGTCCAAATCACTTATTCACAATGCCCGCCTGTTTGCCGAGGGCAAAAAACTGCTCGAAACGTGCGGCGCAAAGGTTGACCTGAGTGGTTTTGATTACGCGCAGGTGTGGAAAGCTTCACGTTTGGCCGCGGACAGGCTCTCGAAAGGTGTGAGTTATCTTCTAAAGAAGAATAAAGTGGAACTCGTTCAAGGGAAAGCGACGCTTTCAGGCGCGGGCACGGTCGATGTGGAGACTGAGGGCGGCGCCCGGCAGCTCAAGGCAAAAGCCATTCTTCTCGCCACGGGTTCGAGACCACGACCCATCCCCGGATTCGAGTTTGACGAAAAGAAAATTCTCTCATCCACCGGCATGCTCATGAGCGAAAAATTGCCCGGGCGTCTCTTCATTCTTGGCGCCGGCGCGATCGGCATGGAGTTCGCGTATGTGATGAACGCCTTTGGCGTCGAAGTGACCGTCGCCGAACTTTTGCCGAGAGTGTTGCCGCTCGAGGATGAAGAAGCGTCGAAGATTGTCGAAAAGGAATTCCGTGCCCGGGGTATTGCCATCCATACCGGGGCAAAGGCCAGCGGCGCGGAGGTCAAAGGCGACCATGTGGTGGTTCATCTCACCGATGCGCAGGGCTCTCCTCTCGAGATCGAGACCGATGCCGCGCTGGTGTCGGTCGGGCGTACGACGAATATCGATGGTCTCGGCATTGAGAAACTTGGCATGCGCGTGGAGCGCGGCTACATAATCACCGGCGAATATCACGAGACATCCTGCGCGGGTATCTATGCCGTGGGAGATATCACGACCTATCCGCAGCTCGCGCATGCCGCATCGAAGGCCGGGGAAATCGTCGCAGAGCGGGTCGCGCATCTGTTGAAAGGCGCGCCGAATCCCCGGGAGCATGTGCTCGACAGGCTGCATGTGCCCAGCGCCGTGTATTGCGAACCGGAAGTGGCCTCCTTTGGGCTCTCGGAGGCGAGCGCGAAGGAAAAGGCTATTCAGTATGAAGTGGCGAGGTTCCCCTATCGCGGGAATGGGCGCGCGGTGGCGGTGGAGGCGCCCGAAGGTCAGGTGAAAATCGTGTTCGACCCGGACACGAAGGCTATTCTCGGCGCTTCGATCGTTGGCGAGAGCGCGGCGGATACTGTCCACGAGCTCCTGCTTGCTTCCAAAGCCGAGCTCACCGCGGAAGATGTCGCGGAACTTGTGCACGCGCACCCGACGATCTCCGAAACGATCATGGAAGCCTCGAAAGCCGTCCTCGGGCATGCGATTCACATTTGATTATTCAATGACGCGAGGCCACGCTTCGACGAATTCTTGGACCTTTTTCTCGATCGCATCGCGGATAAACCGTACTTTTGTCATGATTTCGTCATCGGAACCGTGAAAAGATGAGGGATCGTCGAATGGCCAGTGAAGCGTAATTGGTGCACCAGGGAAAACCGGACAGCGCTCCGCGGCCTCTTTTGAGCAGACAGTTACCACGACGTGATAGAAACGCCCTTCTTTATGGAAATCAAATACGCTCTTTGTCTGATTTTTCGAGATATCGATGCCGACTTCCGCCATTGCGCGCACGGCATATGGATTGAGTGTTCCGGGTTCGAGCCCCGCGCTCTCTGCGATAAAGTTCTCTCCCCCGTATTTCTTGCAGAAAGCTTCGGCCATTTGACTGCGGGCCGAATTGTGTACGCACAGAAACAACGCTCTGACCATATTCAAAAAATAGTCCTTCTCTTCGAAAGCAGTGTTAAGTCTCTGTTAATAATCTGTTTTCCCCGGATTGCGGGCTGCGGATCACCACCGCTCCCAGTGCAGGCGTTCCGTGTTCCACTTGTCCTTTGCTTTTTCACCGCCACGCGGGATACCCACGGGGATAAGGCAGAGAGGCTGAATGTAATCAGGGAGGCCGAGCAGCTCTCTGACGGGGTGGATGCGGTCAGGGTGCGGGTAGACGGCGGTCCAGACCGCACCGAGCCCCATGGATTCTGCGGCGAGCAAAATGTTTTCCGCCGCAGCGGCACAGTCGATGACCCACATTACGGATTCAGAGCCGCCCCACTGCCGCCGCATGTCTCCGCATACGATGATCGCGGCGCTTGCGTGGGCCGCCATCTTGGCGTAAGGAAGGCGGGCGGCCAGATCGCCGAGCATGGCATTTTCCGTAATGACGATGAATTCCCAGGGACGCTGATCAACCGCCGATGGCGCGGCCATCCCCGCGCGCGCAAGTACCTCGAGTTTTTCTTTGGGAATAGTGCCTTCTGCATATGCCCGGACGCTTTTCCTGGAGAATATGGTTCTTAGTGTTTCATTCAAATCCACT